>NZ_LSZP01000044.1 GCF_001580045.1 Cephaloticoccus capnophilus | reverse complement strand
AATTTGGGATTTCGCTTTCGCGCGATAGCGCGATGCGAAATCCCAAATTAAATGGAAGCGGTCACTGACCGCCGCCCCACGCGTAGTGGAGTAGTTAAGAGAGGCGGCGGCCTTCCTGGGCTTGATACCATTTGTAAAAGGCGACGCCGCCGGCGGTGACGGCCACGAATACGCTCATGAGTTGCATCGAGGTTCCGGCGAGGAGCTGGTCTTGTGCGGGGTCGAAGTTGGCGATGATGCGCGGGGCGTATTCGTAGGTGGGATACAGGATTTCTTTGGAGAAGGTGATGTAGGCGTAGACGGGCATCATGCCGATGATGATGCCGAGTTGGTAGAGGAGCTGTGCGGGATAGGGGATGGCGCGTGCGGCGACTCGTGAGGGGCTGAGTTGGGGCCACCAATACAGCAGTGCTGAGGCGAAGAACATGAGGTGCTCGATGACGTGCACGACTTTATCGCGCAGGGCCCAGTTGTAGAGCAGGGGGGCGTGCCAGACGCTGATGATGAGTGTGTAGGTGAGCCCGCAGACGATAGGGTTGAATACGAAGCGAACGAGCGGGCGTGGGATGCGGGCGAGTGCGGGGTCGACGAGCCACGCGGGCAGCCCGAGTAGGAAGAGGATGGGCACCGGATACATGAGCAGTTGGTGCTGCACCATGTGTGCGCTAAACAGGAAGCGTTCGCCGATTTGGTCGAGGGGCGAGCCGACTGCTAAGTAGAAGAGGAGCAGTGCGGCGTAAAACTTGAAGGCGTGGGCGCGCGGGTAGGCTTCGGCTGCGCCGCGTGCTGCGACCGCCGCGCGGAGCGGGCCGGTGAGAATCGCATAAAGCCAGCCCAAGAAAACGAGCCCGCCGATGAGGTAGGGTTCGTTATGCCAGTGGCTCCAGTCGATCAAGGGCTTCGAGCTTTCTATTTAGCGACGCGCTCGTCGGTGCATCGTCGAGGTTAAGACGTAACGCCCGGGGGCTGTCTGCTTTCCCCTCGGCGTCATGTCGAGCGGGCTACTGCCTTACTGTGGCAGCGAGGTGAGTGGGACGCTGTCGGCTGCGCCGAAAATCGCCATCAGTGCCCAGACGGTTCCGCCTGCCATAATCATCCCGATGAAGAAGAGCACCGTGCAAAATGCCTTATCCCAGCGCAGGTGCATGAAGTAGAAGATGACGTAGAGGAACTTGACGACCGAGAGGACGACGAGGCTCGTGACGATCAGCCACTTCGCCCAGGGGAAGAAGATGATGACGATTTCGATGCCGGTGATGACTGCCAAGAGCATGGCAATCTTCACATAGATTTGGAACTTGTTGTCCTCGGCGGCGTGGTGGTCGCCGCCGTGCGCGGCGGGTTGTGATTCGGTGCTCATCGGTGGGCCTTTTGCGTAAAAGGATTTAGAGGTATTCGAGGAGGTAGACGGCGGTGAAGATGACGATCCAGACGATGTCCACGAAGTGCCAGTAAAGGCCCATCATCTCGACATCGATGGCGTTGCGCTCGTCGAAATCGACGAGGCCGCGCGGGCGTGCGAGCCAGAGCGCGACGCCGGTTGAGGCGGCTGCGCCGATTAGCCAGCCAATGGAGTGTGCGAGTGCGCCGCCGAGCCCGTTACCCGCGAGCAGCCCGTGGGCGAGCTCGATGACGAAGAGCATCGCGCCGAGGCACACGCCGATAACGGCGGCGATGTGTAGCAGCCCGCGCCAGAACCAGCCGCGATCCGCTGCGGTGTCGCGCGGTTGGAAGGAGCGCACATACATCAGAATCAGCCAAAACACCCCGATCGCGACGTGCACGCCGTGCGTGCCCGTGAGCGTGAAGAAGGTCGTCCCGAGGATGCTGTTGGTAATCGTGAGCCCCTTTTCGTGGACGAAGTGCTGAAACTCGTAGACTTGGCAGCCGAGGAAGATCGTGCCGAAGAAGACGGTGGTGAGCAGTGTCGTGCGAAGGCTTTTGAGGTTGTTTTTCTGAATCGCGTTTACTGCGAGGGCCATCATCAGCGACGACATCAGCAGGATGAAGGTCGAGAATGAGGTCAGCTCGATCGAGAAGATCGAGCGCACATCGGGCGCGTCCGGCGGTGGGTGAAGCCGGTAGATGAGGTGCGTCGCGATTAGGCAACCGAAGAACATGCAGTCCGATGCGAGGAAGGCCCACATCATGAGCTTCTTGTTCGGAATGCCGGTACAGGTCGTGTGGTCGTGGTGATGATCGATTGCGGTCGTGGAAGCGGTGCTACTCATCGCGTGTAGAGAGTCGGGGCGTTAGCAGTTGGGCGTGGTTATCGGCGGTGCGCAGTGAGCTTGCCTGGTTAGATTTCCTCTTCGTTGGGGTGGATGTGGTAGCCCTCTTGGCCTTCGTGCGCCCACATGAAAATGCCGCCAATCATAACGAGGATGCCGACCACGCTTACGGCGATGCGCATCGTCGCGCCCGCATCGACGGGAAGGACGGCCGCACCGATGCCCATGATGAGCATGCCGCTGCTCGTCACGAGCGGGTAGATGGACTTGAAGGGCATGTGAATGCCGCCGTGCGCTTCTTCTTCGGCGTGGTGCGCGGCGTGCTCTTTGGCGATTTCTTCCTTGTGGTGTTTCTCATACCAGAAGGCGTCGCGGGCGTGCACGGTCGGCGTGACCGCAAAGTTGTACTCGGGCGGCGGTGTCGGAATCGACCACTCCAGCGTGCGGCCATCCCAGGGGTCGCGCTTGGTTTTCGTGCCTTTAAAGTAGGTGTAGACCATCACGGCGAAATAGATGGCGATACCGATACCGAGGATGCCTGCGCCGATGGTAGCGATGAGGTTGGGCTCGTTCCAGCCGAGGTTGCCGTCGTAGGTGAAGGTGCGGCGCGGCATACCGTTTAGGCCGAGGAAGTGCATCGGGAAGAAGGTCACGTTAAACCCGATAAAGATGACCCAGAACGAGAGCTTGCCCCAGAATTCGTCGACCTTGCGGCCGAAGGCTAGCGGGAACCAGTAGTGGATGCCGGCCAAGAGCGCGAAGAGCGCACCGCCAATCAGCACGTAGTGGAAGTGCGCGATGACGAAGTAGCTGTCGTGCTGTTGGGCATCGGCGGGGGCCGCCGAGTGCATGATGCCCGAGAAGCCGCCCATCATGAACATCCAGATAAAGCCCAGCGCGAACATCATGGGCGTGGTCATCTTGAGGTGGCCGCCCCAGATGGTGCCAATCCAGTTAAAGATTTTAACGCCGGTGGGGACGGCGATTGCCATCGTCGCCAGCGAGAAGGCGGCGGTGGCGACTGTGCCCAGGCCGGTCGTAAACATGTGGTGGCTCCACACGGCAAAACCGAGAAAGCCGATTGTCGCGCCCGAGAAGACCACGATTGCGTAGCCGAAGAGCGGTTTGCGCGCGAAGCAGGGCAGGATTTCCGACACGATGCCCATCGCGGGGAGAATCAAAATGTAAACCTCGGGGTGCCCAAAAATCCAAAACAGGTGCTGCCAAAGGATGGGGAGCCCGCCTTGCGAAATTTCAAAAAAGTTCGTCCCAAACATCCGGTCCATCATCAGCTCGACGAGTGCGATCGTGATCGCGGGGAAGGATAGGATGATAAGGAAGGCGGTGATGAGCGTCATCCACGAGAACACTGGCATGCGCATCATCGTCATCCCTGGGGCGCGCATGTTGATGATGGTGACGATGAAGTTGAGCGAGCCGGCGATGGAGGAGACGCCGAGGATTTGCAGCCCCATTACCCACATGTCGATGGACTGGTCGGGGTTGTAGGCGCGGGTGGTGAGCGGCGCGTAGCCGACCCAGCTTCCGTCGGGCGGCCCGTCGGGCAGGAGCCAGCCGATGTTGATGACAATCGCGCCTGCTAAAAACGTCCAAAACGCGAAGGCGTTTAGCCGGGGGAAGGCGACGTCGCGCGCGCCGATTTGTAGCGGCATGATGTAGTTAAAAAACGCCGACGACAGCGGCATGATCGATAAGAAGATCATCGTCGTGCCGTGCATCGTGAAGAGCGTATTGTATTGCTCGGCACTGAGTAGGTCGTTGTTGGGCACCGCCAGTTGGAGCCGGATAAGCAAGGCCTCAAGCCCGCCGACCAAGAAGAAGAACAGCGCGGCGATGGCATACATGATGCCGATGCGCTTGTGGTCGACCGTGGTGAGCCAGCTGATGAGGCCGGTCTTGGCCGTGGGCCGCCAAAACGCGCTCGCGCGGGTCGGGGCGATTTGCGGCTCTTCGTGGCCGCCGGTGAAGTGGGTTTGTGTAAGAGTAGTGTCCATGCTTTCGCGGGTTCGGGGGGACGTGCGTTCTAAAAATGAGTGCGGCGCAGTGGTATCGGAAAGCGCGGGCTTACTTCAGACTTTGGAGGTAGGCGACGAGCGCGAGGGCCTCGTCTTGGTCGATCGTGATTTCGCTCGGGACGTAGCCGGTCGTATACATCTTGTTGCCGGGCTTCACGACTTCGGGGTGCATGATCCAGCGCGCCATTTGCTCGGGCGTGTTTTCCAAAAGCCCGGCGGCGATCGTGGTCTGCGAGGCGATGTGCGTGAGCTCTGGGCCGGTGATGCCCATGCCTTCGTGCCCGCGCACGGTGTGGCAAGCGATGCAGGTCTTCGTTTGGAAGAGCTTGCGGCCTTGGGCGATGAGCGCGGCGTCCTCGCCTTCGTGCGGGAACTGCTGCTGACGCCAGTTGTCGAGCGGCGAGACTTGCGAGCGCGGATCCCACTTGTCGCTAAATCCGTATTCGTTGCGCTTAAAGGAGGCGAAGGTGATTTGCGGACGCTCGGCGCGCGCGGGGTCGGCGATTTCGGGCGTCACGGTGCGGGCGGGCAGTTTCTTGTGTGCGACCCATTCGGCAAAGTCGGCCTCGTTTAGCGCGATGACGCGGAAGCGCATGACTGCGTGCGAGTCGCCGCAATACTCGGCGCACTGGCCCCAGAAGTAGCCCGGCTCGTCCGCTTGGAGCCACATGTGGTTGCCGCGGTTGGGCGTCATATCGACCTTGCCCGCGAGCTTAGGCACCCAAAACGAGTGAATCACATCGACCGTGCGCAGGTTCACCCGCACAGGCCGCCCCGCCGGAATCACCATCTCGTTGGCCACGCTGAGCGCTCCCACGCCGTCGATTTGCTCCATCGGGTAGTCAAATTTGAACCACCATTGGTAGCCGATCGCGTCGATCACGTAGGCATTCTCCCGCTCTTCCTCCGGCACGTCGTAGGTGAACCAAATCGCCCGCAGCGTGGGGAAGGCGATGAAGACGAGTGCCAGCACGGAGACGCCGATTAGCGAAAGCTCAATGAGCGGGTTGCCGTGGCTTTGCTCGGGCGGCGGCGCGTTCTCGTCGTCGGTCGTGCGCGCCTTAAATTTGATTGTCGCGTAAGTGAGCACCGCCGCCACCACGACGAAGATGATCGCCGTCACCCACACCGTCGCGTAAAACACCTGCAACTGCGACTCGGCGACGGGCCCCGCCGTGACCATTGAGGTCTGGTGCCCATCCATCTGCCAAAAGTTCAGTTGGCTGCAGCCGGCGAGTAGGAACACTGCGGCGAGCACACAGGCGGCTCGGCTGGCAGCGACGGTCTTTTTAAGAAACGAGAGAGACGAAGGCGTTCGCATCGTATGGTGTGGGTGCGGGAGGGTGGCTGAAAAAGAGGCGTGCGGTGGCAAAAAAAGCGCAGCACCTCGACAAATTGCCCGCTGCGCTGCAAGCAGCTTTGTGAGCCGCTTGGCAAAGTCAGTGCCTTTCTTGTCCTAGCTCCGAGTGGCCATGAGAAGTATTAATCGCGCTGCTAGCTCGTATCAGCAATGCACTTTTTTTGTTAATGGCCGCGCTTTCGGTTGCCGGTCGGCGCGAAGCGCACTGCGCTCGCCCGCGCCTATGAACATCCGAACCCTTTCTGCCCTCGCTGGCAGCCTCGCCGCGCTTTTCCTCGCCACAGGCTGTGGCAAGAACGACTCCGCGCCCGCCGCCGCCAAGTCCGCTGCCGCTGCGCCCGCCGCTGCCGGATCCGGTATCGTGCTCACGGGCAACGATGCGATGAAATATAACCTAAGCGCGCTTTCCCTAAAGGCGGGCGAAGAAGCGAAAATCACCCTGCGCAACATCGGCACCATGCCGAAGGCCGCGATGGGGCACAACTTGGTTATCCTAAAACCCGGCACCGATGTCGAAGCCTTCGCGCTGGCCGCCGCCGCCGAGCCCGCCAACGACTACATCCCCGCTGCGCTCGTAAACCAAATCGTCACCCACACCAAAATGCTCGGCCCCAAAGAATCGGCCACGCTCACGGTGACGCTCGACGCAGGCGAATACCCCTTCCTGTGCACCTTCCCCGCACACTTCCAAGTCGGAATGAAAGGCACAATCACAGTCGAATAAGGCCCGCAGCCCCGCCACTACGCGTGGGGCGGCAGGCTGTGCCTGCACCCATTCACAGAGCCGCTTGCTTGCCGTGCATTCGCACAGCAAGCAAGCGGCTCTGTGAAAAGGACCCCAAACTTGGAGGCGGGAGTTTACTGGTGATTTTCCCCACCTCGCCCAAACGGGTTATCACTCTACTTCCCCTTCCCTGTCGCAACGCGACAGGGGGAGTGCTTTCAAATTTGGGATTTCGCTTTCGCGCGATAGCGCGATGAGAAATCCCAAATTAAATGGAAGCGGTCACTGACCGCCGCCCCACGCGTAGTGGGAAAAAGCGTATCAGCGCTAGGCGACGGCGGGCCAACGAGCCCGCCGCCAAATAAAACAGCCTGCGGCTGTGCGCCTCAGTCTTCGGCAACATCGGTCTCGTAAAACTGGCCTTTAGGGAACAGTCGCACATGGCGGAACACTACCCAGGCCGAGTCGCCTTGGTGCAGGCCCAGTTCGGCCAAACGCACGCGCGACAGCTCTGCATCAAAGGCCTCGCCTGTATCGAGCCGCCGCAGCGCGACGCGGCCTGTATTCCCTGCGGCAAAGACATGCAGCACTTTTACGGGAATCGCATGCGTGCTCTTCGGCTCGCGGCGGATGTCCACATCGTGCGGCCTCACGTAGAGCAGGTCGCCGTCGCTCGTCACTTTGCCCTCCACTGCCTGTTTGGCCGCGTCGGCCGCCGCACGCGCAGACGGCTTTGCCGTGCCTGCGGTGAGCTGGTTTACGTTGCCCAGAAACTCGATTACGAAAGGCGAAGCGGGGTGGTCGTAGACGGCTTGCGGCGGGCCGACTTGCTCGATGCGCGCATTGTTCATCACCACCACCTCGTCGGCGATTTCTAGGGCTTCCTCTTGATCGTGCGTAACGAAGAGCGTCGTCAAATTCACCTCCTCGTGAAACTGCCGAAGCCAGCGACGCAGCTCCTTACGCACCTTGGCGTCGAGTGCGCCAAAGGGCTCATCGAGCAACAGCACTTTCGGCTCTATCGCCAAAGCGCGCGCGAGTGCTACGCGCTGCCGCTGCCCGCCGGAAAGTTGGGTCGGCAAGCGCTGCCCCAAGCCGTCAAGTTGCACGAGTCCGAGCAAGCGATTCACCCGCTCCGCAATCTCTGCACGCGAGGGGCGTTCGCGCTTGCGGCGAACGGTTAGGCCGAAGGCGATGTTCTCAAAAACCGTGAGATGCCGAAACAGCGCGTAGTGCTGAAACACAAAGCCGATGCCGCGTTGCCCGGGCCCGAGCGCACTCACGTCCTCGCCATCAAGCCGCACCGCTCCGCTGCCCGCATCGGCAAACTCTAGCCCTGCGATAATGCGCAGAAGCGTCGTCTTCCCCGAGCCCGAAGGGCCGAGCAGTGCCGTGAGCTGGCCCGGCTTGACCGACAGCGAGACATCGTCGAGCGCGGTGTAGGCACCAAAGGTTTTACGCAAATGGGAGACTTCGATACTCATGAGTCGGAGGAAAAAAGGAGGGCGCAAAAACGCAGTTTGGGTAGCGAGCGAGACAAGGCAGGAGATAAGGGAGCAGGGCGTACGCGCAGCTTAGTGAGCGCGGCTGCTGCGTGCGTGCCGCCACTCGACGAGGCTTTTGAGAAAGAGAGAGAGCAGGGCGAGCAGTGTTAAGAGCGAGGCCACGGCGAAGGCCGCTTGGAGGTTGTATTCGTTGTAGAGGATTTCGACGTGCAGCGGCATCGTGTTGGTCATCCCGCGAATGTGGCCGGAGACGACTGAGACCGCGCCAAACTCGCCCATCGCCCGCGCATTACAAAGGATGACGCCATAGAGCAGCCCCCAGCGGATGTTGGGCAGCGTCACGCGCCGGAAAATTTGCCAGCCACTCGCGCCCAAAGTCAGCGCGGCGAGCTCCTCATCCGTGCCCTGCGCCTGCATGAGCGGGATCAGCTCCCGTGCGACAAAGGGCACCGTCACAAAAATCGTCGCGAGCACGATTCCCGGCACCGCAAAGATGATCTGGATATCGTGTGCATCGAGCCACGGGCCAATCCAGCCGTGTAACCCAAACATCAATACATAAATCAACCCGGCAATGACCGGCGAAATCGCAAAGGGAAGGTCGATGAAAGTAATGAGCAGGCTTTTCCCGCGAAACTCGAACTTCGTAACGGCCCACGCCGTCGCCACGCCAAAGACCACGTTGAGCGGCACCGCGATCGCCGCCGCAGTAAAGGTGAGCTTGATCGCCGCAATCGCATCGGGATCGGCAAAGCTGGCAAAATAGGCGCCGACTCCCGCCGCAAAGGCTTCGCCGAAAACGACCGCCAGCGGCAACAAGAGAAACAGCGCGATAAAGCCCAAGGTCAGCGTCAGTAAGAGCCCGCGCAGCCAACGCGGATCACTCAACGCCGGTCGAGTCGGCGTCGGAGCAGGGACGGAGCGAATACGTGTGGCGGGAGCGGCCATGTGGGAAAGTGCAAAGGAGGTGGGCGGAGCTTCTGTTTTACTGGCCCTGCCGACGCGACCAGAGCTGTAGCACGTTGATGAGAAGCAGGAGCGCAAAGGAAACGACGAGCATGGCCACCGCCAGTGCCGTCGCCCCCGCGTAGTCGTATTGCTCCAGCTTAGTGACGATTAAGAGCGGCGTGATCTCGGTCTTCATCGGCATGTTGCCCGCGATAAAAACGACCGAGCCGTATTCACCAACTGCGCGAGCAAAGGCTAAGGCAAAGCCGGTTAAAATCGAGGGACGTAGTGCCGGAAGCACGACGCGCCAGAGCGTTTGGAGACGAGTCGCGCCGAGGCTGGCCGCCGCCTCCTCCAGCTCCGGCTCCAGCTCCTCAAGCACCGGCTGAACCGTGCGAATCACGAAGGGCAGGCCGATAAAGGTCAGTGCGACCCACACGCCGAGCGCAGTATACGCGACCTTGATCCCTTCGGGGCCGATTTTGGCGAGCGGCGCGCCGAGCCAGCCGTTGGGCGCGTAGAGGGCAGTAAGCGCGATCCCCGCGACCGCAGTGGGCAGCGCGAAGGGTAAATCCACCAACGCATCGACCAAACGCCGACCGGGAAACCGATAGCGCACAAGTACCCACGCCGCGATTACGCCGAAAACCACGTTCGCCAAGGCCGCCAAGAGCGAGACCCCAAAGGTCAAGCGATACGACGCGACGACGCGCGGCGAGCTGACCGCCGCCCACCACTCCGCCGCACTCAAATCCGCCGACCGGATAAACGTCGCCGAAAGCGGTAAGAGCACCACGAGCCCCAGGTACGCCAACGCAAAGCCCAGCGTGAGCCCAAAGCCCGGGATAATCCGGCGTGTAGCGATGACTGGAGCGGCAGTGCTCATAGGTGCGGAAAAATGATTCGAGAGACGGAGCGAGCGTGGGGAAATATGGTAGGGGAGTGACGAGGCTACGAACGCGTAAGCAGCGGAGGCACGCTAAAAGGATAATTCGATTATTGGCCCTGCGCTCGGCTGCGCACACGCAATACCCAAGTCAGGGCACCAGCGGCTTCTCCGGCGGGCTGCCAACGAGCAGCCCGCCAAATGAAACAGTCTGCTGCGACTGCGACGCCAAAATGGAGGCGGTCACTTACCGCCGTAGATCTGGTCGAAGACACCGCCATCGGCGAAGTGCGTCGCTTGAGCATTCGCCCAACCGCCAAACTCCTCGTCCACAGTGACACGCTCCAGCTCGGGAAAGCGGGCTGCATCCGCCGCATCGGCGTGCTCAGGATGCTGAGGACGGTAGTAGTGCCGCGCGGCGAGCCGCTGCCCATCGGGCGAGTAGAGGTAGTCGAGATACGCTTGGGCGACTTCGAGGTTGCCCTTGCGCTTGGCATTCGCCTCGACGAGTGCGACCGGCGGCTGCGCCAACACGCTGAGCGAAGGCACCACAATCTCGAACTCGCCCTCGCCGCGCTCCTTGAGCGCAAGAAAGGCCTCGTTTTCCCAAGAAAGGAACACGTCGCCGATTCCCCGCTGGGTAAAGGTAATCGTGGAGCCGCGCGCACCGCTATCGAGCACGGGCACCCGCTTATAGAGCGTCGTCACGAAGTCACGCGCAGCATCGTCGCTGCCGTAGCGGTGCTTCGCATAGGCCCAAGCGGCGAGATAACTCCAACGTGCCGCGCCGCTGGTCTTCGGGTTGGCGGTGATAACCGAGACGCCCGGCTTTACGAGGTCGTCCCAATCTTTGATGCCGAGCGGGTTCCCTTTACGCACGAGGAAGACGATTGTGGACGTGTAGGGCGTACTCGCAGCGGGAAGCCGCGTTTGCCAGTCGGCAGGGATGCGGCCCGTGCGCTCGGCAATCGCATCGATGTCCGCCGAAAGCGCGAGCGTGACAACGTCCGCACCAAGTCCGTCGATCACCGAGCGCGCCTGCTTCGAGGAGCCGCCATGCGATTGTTGAACGGTGACGGTGTCGCCAGTCTTCGCCTTCCAGTGCGTGGCGAAGGCTTTGTTAAACTCGACGTAAAACTCGCGCGTTGGGTCGTAGGAGACATTGAGCAAGCGTACATTTTTCGCCGAGGCGAGACCAGGAGCCAGCGCGACAAGCGCGGCGAAGAGGGGGATTCTAAAGTTCATAAAAAAGGGTGAGCCGAATGACAAAAAGAAGCTGTGGGAGTGGTGTTAAACGAGGGGGAAAAGTGCCGCGAGCGCTGAACAAGAGCGGGCACAGCACTTGGAGCTATGCGCTGAGCTGCCGAAACCTGCAGCTAGGCCGCCTCGCCACAACATCGCGCGCCAAGCCTCCGGGCACGCGACTCCACGCAGGCCCCTGCTCGGCGCAGCAAACCCGCGACAGGCATTAAGATTAATTCATTACTAATGTAATCACCTATAGACACGCCGCACACCGTAGAACCCGAGTCGCACTGCACAAGCCCTATTCTCACCTGCTCTGTGTCATAAGCGCCCCCGCGGCCTTTCTGGCTTACCCGTGACGAACGCGGCGGGCCCACCGCACGCGCAGCATCGCAGCTCACGAGTAAGGCACATCAGAGGTCACAGACCTCCACTACGCGTGGGGCGGCACAGCCGCAGGCTGTTTTATTTGGCGGCGGGCTCGTTGGCCCGCCGTCCATCGCTGCACCCATTCAATTTGAGATTTCTCATCGCGCTATCGCGCGAAAGCGAAATCCCAAATTTGATTCCCTTGCCTTGTCGCGTTGCGACAAGGAGAGGAAAGTAGAGTGATAACCCGTTTGGGCGAGGTGGGAAAAATCACTAATAAACTCCCCTCTCCAAGTTTGGGAGCCTTTTCAGATTTTGGTTTCGTTTCTGCGCGTCGCGCAGAGGCGAAACCAAAATCTAAATGGGTGCAGCGACACGCTGCCGCCCCACGCACAGTGGCGGTCAGTGACCGCTTCCATTTTGCGGGCCGCTTGTTGGCGGCCCGTCAGACGCGGCGGCGAGCGTGCGCAGCACACGTGAGTGGCGAGCCGCGAGCCAGAGGCCTCGCGTTTGAAACGGGAACAGGCCCTAGAGCCGTTGCAGGTGGAAGCCGCCGTCAACGTCGAAAACTGCCCCCGTTGAAAAGGGAAACCGGTCTTCGGCGATTGCGCGCACGGCACGCCCGATGTCTTCCGGGCGACCCCAGCGACGAATGGGCGTGATCCCGCGCTCGTCGCGCAGAATCAACTGGTCGTATTTGTCCTTCACCGCGCTAGTCATATCGGTCGCGATAATGCCGGGGCGGATTTCATAAACGTTGATCCCATCCGCCGCCAGCCGGTCGGCAAAAAGCGTCGTCATCATCGCCAGTCCCGCTTTCAGCATGCAATAATCGCCGCGACTAGTGCTCGCCGTGTAAGCCGAGATAGAGGTCACATTGACAATCCGACCGCGAAACCCTTCCGCGTCCGCCTCCTGAGCAAGCATCTGCTTAGCCACGCGCTGCGTCAGGAAAAACGGCCCTTTCAGGTTAATCGCATAAAGCCGGTCAAAGCTCTCCTCGCCTGCCTCAAGCAAGTCGGCCCGTAGCGTCGGTGCCACGCCCGCGTTGTTAACCAACAAATCAATCCGCCCGCCGAGCCCCGCACTCGCCTCCTCAACGAGCCGCTCGCGGTCGGCAGCACTCGCAATATCGGCCTGCACCGTAACCCCGTCGCCGCCCGCAGCGCGCACGAGCGCGAGCGCCTCGTCCGCAGCCGCCACGTTCCCCGCGTAATTAATCGCCACACGGTAGCCCGCACGCCCGAGCTCAATCGCGACCCCGCGACCGATCCCCCGTGAAGCCCCCGTCACCAAGGCAGTCTTTAGCGTCGTCATACGCAGCCGACCCAAATCCCCCAATTCACCGCACACAAAGGAAATCGACCTCGCCGAGCTTTTCGCTCGCACTAGCCCCCGTCGCGCCTCCGAAGGCCCGCCCTCTACCCCAACCCCAACAACGCCCCGCCTTGACGGGCCGCCAACACGCAGCCCGCAAAGTGAGCGGAGCACTAGCCCCCGATGAAAAAACTCCCCGCCAAAACCATCCAACTCATCGCCAACGGTGACCTGCGCCAGTCCGCCAACCAAGCCACTTGGCCGCTCCAAGCAGCGATGGAAAAGCAGCTCACCCAAGCCGTCGCCGCGCTCGGCTACAAACTCCTCCGTGCGCACCCCTACAAACCCAAACTCGGGCACGGCTTCATCGGCTCGCAAAAAGAGGGCATGCAAGTCTTCGCCAAAATCGACCCACGCCGCCCCCTCATCGTCGCCGAGTCTGTTTGGCAATATTCGCACCACATCCTGCACGGCCTCATCTCGCATCGAGGCCCGATCCTCATAGTCGCTAACTGGTCGGGCAGCGCGCCCGGCCTCGTCGGCATGCTCAACCTCAACGGCTCGCTCACCAAAGCCGGCGTCCCTTACTCCACCCTTTGGAGCGAAGCCTTCACCGACGCCTTCTTCCTCAAGAACCTAGAGCAGTGGCTAAAAACTGGCAAAGTCGTCCACAAGCAAAACCACGTCCGCCCGCTCGCCCGCTGCACCCTCCCCACCCGCGCCAAGACCCTCGGGAAAAAACTCGCCGCCGAACTCCGCCAGCGAAAGTCCATCATGGGCATCTTCGACGAAGGCTGCATGGGCATGTATAACGCCATCATCCCCGACGAGCTCCTCTTCCAAACGGGCGTTTACAAAGAGCGCCTCTCCCAATCCGCGCTCTACTACGAAACCACCCAAATCAGCGACTCCGAAGCGCGCGACGTCTACGCTTGGCTGAAGGAAAAGGGCCTCAAATTCCACCTCGGCGAAGACCCCGCGACCGAACTCACCGAGGCCCAAGTCCTCTCCCAGTGTAAGCTCTACATCGCCGCGCTGCGCATCGCCGACGAGTTTGGCTGCGAAGCCATCGGCATCCAATACCAACAGGGGCTCAAAGACCTGCTCCCCGCCTCCGATCTCGTCGAAGGCTTGCTCAACAACTCCGATCGCCCCCCAGTCAAAAACGCCGCAGGCAAAGAAATCCTACCCGGCCAACCGCTCACGCACTTCAACGAAGTCGACGAATGCGCCGGCCTCGACGGCATCTTCACCGCCCGCGTCCACCGCGCCCTCAAACAACCCGTCGAAAACACCCTCCATGACCTGCGCTGGGGCGCCCCCGCCCACACCGGCACGGTCGACGACTACGTGTGGGTCTTCCTCATCTCTGGGGCCACGCCCCCCGCGCATCACATCGGCGGATACGCAGGCAGCGACTCACACCGCCAACCGCCTATGTATTTCCGGCTCGGCGGCGGCACCCTGCGCGGCATCGCCAAGCCCGGCGAAATCGTCTGGAGCCGTATTTTTATCGAAAACGGAAAACTCAAGATGGACCTTGGCCGCGCCAAAGTCGTCGAGCTGCCCCGCGAAGAAACCGAACGCCGCTGGCGCGAGACCACCCCCCAGTGGCCCATCATGCACGCGGTGACTTACGGCGTCTCCCGCGACCAAATGATGGCCCGTCACAAAGCCAACCACATCCAAGTCGCCTACGCGACAGACGCCGCCTCCGCCGACCTCGCCCTCTATACCAAGGCCGCGCTCGCCAAGGAACTCGGCCTCGAAGTCTCCCTCTGCGGCACCAAAGCCGACGGCTCCAAATTCTGAAGCGGGCAGCGCCCAACTTCCCTTTCTCCACGACGCGTGCCGCAGTGGAGAAAAGGAAGCCCTTGGCCGAATCGACACGCCTTACTGACCGTAAAAGGTAGACGCTGGGCGAGCGGGGCGCAGTGTCCGCGTTTATCATGCTCGGTGCCCTCCGCAGCGCAGGCTGCTTTTGCGACTCCTTTCTCACTCTCTCGATCATCCGATTACGCGTCTGGATCGGTTTTCTTTGCACGGTGTTATTACTTCTCGCAGCACAGGGCCAACGCGCACACGCACAAGTGCCCCGCTCACACAACAAGCCGACCGGGGCCCCCATTATGCTCGGGATTGATGTATTGGAGGAGCAGGGCTTTAAGGCGATTCGGCAAAAACGCATCGGGCTCCTCACCCACCCGGCGGGCGTCAATCGCCGCGGCGAAAGCACAATCGACGTCCTCCTTCGCGCGCAGCGCACGAGTGGCGCAAAGCTCGTCGCCCTCTTCGGGCCCGAGCACGGTATTTATGGAAACTTCAAGGCTGCCGTAGATGTAGGCGACTCGACCGACACGCGCACCGGCCTACCCATTTACTCGCTGCACGGCACCCACCGCAAACCGACTCCCAAGATGCTCGCCGGCCTCGATGCGATGGTCATCGACCTGCAAGACATCGGCACACGCAGCTACACCTTTGTCAGCTGCATGCTCTACACGATGGCCGCGTGTTTTGAAAACGACGTCGAAGTCATCGTCCTCGACCGCCCCAACCCGCTCGGCGGCCTAAAGGTCGATGGCCCACCGCTCGACACAGAGTGGAAAAGCTACGTCGGCGCCTTTCGCGTGCCCTACGTCCACGGCCTGACTATCGGTGAACTCGCCCACATGGCCAAATCCGCCCCCGGTATCATGCGCGTGCCGGGCGCAAACGGCATAAATGTATCCGAAGCACACCGACAAAAAGGCCGCCTCACCGTCATCCCGATGCGCGGCTGGCGGCGCACGATGCGCTGGCCCGAAACCGGCCTAAAGTGGGTGCCCACCTCGCAATACATCCAAGACTTCGCCTCTGTCGTCGGCTACCCGATGCTCGGGCTCGGCACCGAAATCGGGAAATTCACCCACGGACTCCCCGGCCCACGCTATCCCTTTCGCACGCTCGCCCACCCCGACATCAAACTCGAAGTGCTTCAAAAAGAGCTCGCCGCCCTGCGACTCGCCGGACTGCGCTTTACCCTAATCGACGTAAAAAACCGCCAAGGTAAGCCCGCCAAAGCCCTCTATGTCGAAGTGACGGATTGGGACGCCTGGCGCCCCACCGAGCTCAACTTTCACCTCATGCGGCTCGCCGCAAAATACGAAGCAAAGAACCCCTTCGTCGGGCTAAACGCCGCCGACAAACGCCGCTTCCTTATCCACCCCGGATCCGCCGCTCTGCTCGCCGAACTCCAACGTCACGGCGCGCGCACCAACATCGAGGCCCTCCTGCGCGACTGGCGCGCCCGCGCCCTCGTTTACCAACGCCACTCCCGCAAATACTGGTTATACGGTCAGTGACCACTTCCATTTAATTTGGGAATTGGTCCCGTCGCTTCGCGACGGAGCCAATTCCCAAATTTGAAGTCCCTTCCCTTGTCGCGTTGCGACAAGGCGGGGAAAGTAGAGTGATAACCCGCTTGGGCGAGGTGGGAAAAATCACCAATAAACTCCCGCCTCCAAGCGTTCGGTAAATGGGTGCAGCGATGGACGGCGGGCCAACGAGCCCGCCGCCAAATAAAACAGCCTGCGGCTGCTGCACTTATTAAGCGCGCTGTGCATCCCCGCCTGAGTTCCTAAATAAACGCCACTGCGGCCTATCGGTACTTGCCGCACAAAGCAGACTCACTCAAAAAACGCGCGCAATCGCTTCGGTGGCCGCAATACCGCCGAAAATTACCCACCCACAACAAAGAACCCTAAATACCGCCTCTTATCCGACGAGCCGCCAACGCATGGCTCGCCAGAATAAAGCGATCTAAGAACGTGCCGAGACCTGTCACACTATTCACCGGCCAATGGGCCGACCTCCCGATCGCCGAGCTCGCACCGCTCGCCAAAAAAATGGGCTACGATGGACTCGAACTCGCCTGCTGGGGCGACCACTTCGATGTCGATCAAGCCCTGAACAACCCCAAATACGTCGCCGAGAAATGGCAGCTGCTCCTGGATAACGGGCTCTCCTCCTACTCCATTTCCAACCACCTGCTCGGCCAAGCGATTTGCGACCGCATCGACGAGCGCCACCAAGCCGTGCTCCCGCCCGACGTCTGGGGCGATGGCGACCCCGAAGGCGTCCGCCAACGCGCCGCCGCTAAGATGATTGTGACCGGCCAAGCCGCGCGGAAATTTTTCGACGCCAAACCCGGCCTCAGCGACGCCGATAAAGGCAAGACCGCCGTCGTCAACGGCTTCACCGGCTCTTCCATCTGGCACAGCCTCTACAGCTTCCCGCCCACGCCCAAATCGTATTGGGACGCAGGCTTCGCCGACTTCGCGGCACGCTTCGGCCCGATCCTCGAAGCCTTTGACAAGGTCAACGTAAACTTCGCCCTCGAAGTCCACCCAACCGAAATCGCCTTCGACGCCGCCAGCGCACAAATGGCCCTCGACGCGGTCAAAGGCCACCGCCGCTTCGGCTTCAACTACGACCCCTCTCACTTCGGGTATCAAGGCGTGGACTACGTCGGCTTTATCCGCCGCTTTGCCGACCGCATCTACCACGCCCACATGAAAGACGTGTGGTGGGGCCACGGCGACGGCACCGTCGGCGTCTTCGGCGGACACACCGAGTTTGGCGATGCGCGCCGCGCATGGGACTTCCGCTCGGTCGGCCGCGGCGACATCCGCTTTGAAGACGTCATCGTCGCGCTAAACGACATTCGCTACTCAGGCCCCCTCTCCGTCGAGTGGGAAGACATCCGCATGGATCGCGTCCACGGCGCGACCGAAAGCGCGGCCTTTGTGCGCCGCCTCGACTTCCCGCGCAACGACGTCGCCTTCGATGCCGCCTTTGATAAGAAGAACCAGTAGTTCTTGTTCCCCAACCGTTAAACTCAACTCCCTGCCTCCCCACACCTATCATGTCTGCTAGCAAACGTAAGTTACGCTATGGAATGGTCGGCGGCGGGCGCGGTGCCTTCATCGGCGCCGTGCACCGCTGCGCCGCCTACATCGACGGCCAAGCCGATCTCGTCGCCGGGGCCTTCTCCTCCGAAGCCGAGCGCGCCAAAGCCTCCGCCGAAGACCTCTTCGTCGCGCCCAACCGAGCCTACGGCTCCTACAAAGAAATGGCCGAAAAAGAGGCCAAGCTCCCCGCCGGTGAACGCCTCGACTTCGTCTCGATCGTCACGCCCAACCACCAGCACTTCCCGCCCGCGAAACTCTTCCTCGAAAAAGGCTTCAACGTCGTCCTCGAAAAGCCCGCGACCTTCGACCTCGCCGAAGCCAAGGCCCTCAAGAAGATCGTCGAAAAGACCGGTAAAGTCCTCGTGCTCACGCACAACTACACCGGAAACGTGATGGTCAAGCAGGCCCGCGAACTCGTCCGCTCGGGCCACCTCGGCGACATCCGTAAGGTCGTCGCCGAATACCCCCAAGGCTGGCTCTCCACCCTCGCCGAAAAAGGCGACAACAAACAGGCCGGTTGGCGCACCGACCCGAAACGCAGCGGCGCAGCCGGCTGCATCGGCGACATCGGCACCCACGCCGAAAACCTCGCCCGCTACATCACCGGCCTCGAAATCGACTCGCTGTGCGCCGACCTCACCACCTTTGTAAAAGGCCGTAAACTCGACGACGACGGCAACATCCTCGTCCGCTACAAAGGCGGGGCCAAGGGCCTACTCCACGCCTCGCAAATCAGCGTCGGCGAAGAAAACGCGCTCAACATCCGCGTCTACGGCACCAAGGCCGGCATTGAGTGGCACCAAGAACACCCCAACCAACTCATCGTAAAATACCCGGACAAACCTACGGAAATCTGGGGACGCGGTAACGGCTACATTTCCGACGGGCTAAAGAAATTCACACGCACTCCCTCCGGCCACCCCGAAGGCTACCTCGAAGCTTTCGCAAACGTTTACGCAGAAGCCTTCCGCGCCATCCGCGCCGAAGTGTCGGGTAAAAAACAGCCGAAGGACTTAGACTTCCCCACGATCGCCGACGGCGTCTACGGCATGGCCTTCATCGAGACCACGGTCAAAAGCTCCAAACTCGGAGCCAAGTGGCTGAAGTTCCCCAAGCTGTAAGGAGTTTTCGACTACGCCAAAAAAACTTGGCCAATCCCAAAAGCCGCGATGCTCCCTCCCCGTCGCGGCTTTTTTGCGCCTACTCGGGAAACGCTCACTGAGCGCCTACTCCGCTAAACGCCTACCTACTCCGAAAAGAGGATAGTTTTGTGCCCGTGGACGAGCACACGATCTTCGAGATGCAGCCGTAGTCCGCGCGCCAATACCGCGCTCTCCACGTCTTTCCCCAATCGCATCATGTCCTTAATCGTATCGCTATGCCGGATACGCACGACGTCTTGCTCGATAATCGGCCCCGCATCCAGCTGCTCGGTCACATAGTGACAAGTCGCACCAATCAACTTCACTCCGCGCTCCTCCGCCTGATGATAAGGCCGCCCACCCACAAACGAAGGCAAGAAACTGTGGTGGATATTGATAATCCGACTCGGATAACGCGCGCAGAGCCAAGGCGGGAAAACCTGCATATAGCGCGCGAGCACGATCGTATCGGGCGCGACCTCGTCCATGAGAGCCGCCGTGCGCTTCAGGGCCGCCTCCTTCCCCGCGGCGTCGCGCGGCACAGGCACATGGTGAAACGGCACTCCGTACCACTCGACCAGCGAGCGCAGGTCATCGTGATTGGAGATGACGCACGGCAAGTCATAGGGTAAATCGCCCGACTTCCACCGATGCAGCAGGTGCGCCAAACAATGGTCGAAACGACTCACCAGGATGACGACACGCTGAGGCCGCTGCGCGTCAGTGAAACGCCACTCCATATCAAACCCTTCGGCAATTGGGCGAAATTCATCGGCCAACCCTGCCAGCAGAGCTTGGCGCTGCTCCGCCCCGCCCACGGAAATCGCAAACTCAGAGCGCATGAAAAACCACTGGCTGGACGCATCGTGGTAATGGTTGGCCTCAGTGATTGAGGCCCCGCGCTCTGCCAAAAACGTCGCCACACGCGCGACAATTCCCACTCGGTCGGGGCAACTCGCGATTAGGCGCAGCCGCGCTTGGGAAGCAGGCACAGGAGAAGACCCTGCCGAAATTGGAGCCGAGGTCATGGAGTGGTGAAGAGAGAAAACTTTGTCACAAGGCGACGCGGAAGGCAGGCTTGGGCTCGTATTTTTGGCGAGCCGAGATTTTTTCCCTCCACCATGTCGTCTGCTCGTCGCGCTCCCATAGCTGCCACCACTACTCACATCGACTCGCCCGATGTGCTCCTCGTCGGCAGCGGCATCATGTCGGCCAACCTCGCCGCGCTCCTCAAGTGCCTCGACCCCACGCTGCGTATCCAAGTCTACGAAGCGACCGAGGGGCTCGCCCAAGAAGCCTCCGACGGCTGGAACAACGCCGGCACAGGCCACGCCGGACTTTGCGAGCTAAGCTACACGCCCACACGCGGCGCGAGCGGCGAAGTCGATGTCGCCAAAGCCATCAGCATTTTCAGCGACTTTGAGCACTCGCTCCAGTTTTGGGGCTACGCCGCCGCACACGGCATGCTGCCCGAGCCGCGCGCCTTCATAAACCCCGTGCCGCACATCAGCTTCGTCCACGGCTCAGAATGGGTAGACTTCCTCGCCTCGCGGCACCGCGGGCTCTCGCGACATCACTTCTTTAGCGAGATGCAGTTTACGAGCGACCGCGCAAAAATCGCCGAGTGGGCCCCACTGCTCCTCGACGCGCGCGGGGATACGCCCATCGCAGCGACCCGCACGCCACACGGCACAGACGTCAACTTTGGCGAGATTGCACGCGGGCTTCTCGCTTGGCTCGCCGCCCAAGAAGGCTGCGCCGTCACCCCTTCCCAACGCGTCACCGACCTCGAAAAAATCACTGCGAAACCCGACAGGGGGAGGCACGCGGGCAAGGGCTGGCGCGTGACGGTACGCGACTTGCGCAGCGGCACAGTCCGGCACGTTCACACGAGATTTGTCTTCGTCGGCGCGGGCGGCGGCAGTCTCCCGCTCCTACAAAAAGCCGGGATCGCCGAGCAACGCGGACTGGGCGGCTTCCCCATCGGCGGCCAATGGCTCGTCTGCGACAATCCCGACATCGTCGCCCGCCACTGCGCCAAAGTTTACGGCCAGCCGCTCGACACCGCGCCCACGATGGCCGTCCCCCACCTCGACACCCGTATCCTCAACGGGAAGCAGACACTGCTCTTCGGCCCCTTCGGCTCGTGGACGACGAAGTTTTTGCACAAGAGCGGACGCCGGAGCGACCTGCCCCGCTCCATCCGCCCACACAACCTCGCGACGCTCCTCAAAATCGGCGTGAGCAACCTCGGGCTCATCCGCTACCTCATCCAACAAAGCACCCAATCAATGAAAGACCGGCTCGACGTGCTTCGCGTCTTTTACCCCGGCGCACGCCTCGAGGACTGGCGGCTCATCGACGCCGGTATCCGCGTACAGGCAATTAAGAAAACCGACGGCGAGGCCGGTATCGTCCACTACGGCACGGAAGTCATCACCAACTCCGACAAGACTATCTCCGCACTGCTCGGTGCCTCGCCCGGAGCCTCAACCAGTGTCGCGATCGTCCTCCAAGTGTTGAAAAACTGTTTTGCGGAAACGCTCAGCCAGCCCAGCGCCCGCGCACGACTCGCCGAGATGATTCCGAGCACCGCGATCGACCTCAGCTTACCCGAAAACGCGGGGGAGTTTCGCACCCTACACGCACAAGCCCTTCAGCGACTCCGACTCGTGTAAGGGAAACGCCCTACAGCTTTCACCCCAATACCTACCCCAAAGAAATGCCTCTCAAAAAAACACGCTCTGATGACGCGTCGCCTAAAATCCCCTTGCGCCGCGACGGGCTGCCCCAAAGCCCCTTGCGCCGCGCACCCGCACGTAAAGCAGAACGGCCTGTGAGCGTCGCCGCAGTGGATTTAGGCGCAACCAGTGGCCGCGTGATCCTCGGCACTTGGTCGGGCGAGCGGCTCGCGTTGTGCGAAGCCCACCGCTTCTCGAATACCTACCGCGAGCTCGGGCCACATGCCTATTGGGACATCGGCACCCTTTGGCACGAGGTCCGCAGCGGCCTGCTCAAAGCGGCTGCGCGTCTTCCCAGTGGCACGAAACTTGCCAGCCTGGGCGTCGATACTTGGGGCTGTGATCATGTGCTGCTCGACGATACAGGCCGCCTCGTCTTCCCGCTGCACGCCTACCGCGACAACCGCGTGCAGCCCGCTCTGCGTGCGCTCAATCGCGACCGCGACTCCTCCGCACGACTCTATGAGGCGACCGGCATTCCCAATATTTTCTACAACACGAGCCTGCAACTCGCCGAGACGCTGACCCGCTACCCGGCTATCTCCCAGCTCGCCACCCGCTGCCTCTTTCTCCCCGATTACTTCAACTTCCTCTTAAGCGGCAGAGCCGAAAACGAGCTCACCATCGCCAGCACCTCGCAGCTACTCGACGTAAGCGAAAATGCCAATTGGTCGCCCGCCGCGCTCGCCCAGTTCGGCATACCGCAACATTGGTTTCGCCCACCCGTAGTCCCGGGAGCGATACTCGGCCCGGTGCGCGCAATCCCCGAACTGCGCGGCACTCAAGTCATCGCCGTCCCCGGCCACGACACCGCCTGCGCGTACGACGCGATGCCCACCGATGGTGAAGGCGACCTGTTCCTCAGCTCCGGCACTTGGTCACTCGTCGGGTTTGAAAGTCCGCGCCCTCTGCTCGGCCCCGCTGCGCAAAAAGCGCGTATCTCCAACGAACGCGCAGGCAACGGCCACTTCCGCCCACTCACCAACATCGACGGACTCTTCCTTTTAGAACAACTCATGGCGGAGTTCGCCGACCGCCCCAGAAACGACAAAGACTGGGCCGCGCTCGTCAACGCAACCGCTGCCCAAAGCGAAACCCCAAGCGAGTCGCGCCTCCGATTAAACGACGGCAGCTTCGCCAGTCCGCCCTCCATGCGCACCGCGATCGACGCCCAGTTGAGCAAGCGCAAGCTCTCCCTCCCCCGCAGCCTCGTCGGCTACGCACGCCTCATCTGGGACTCGCTCGGCCAAGGCCATGCTGACTCGATGCGGCTCTTCGAAAGCCTAACCGGCGAACGCTTTAAGCGCATCCTCATGGTCGGCGGCGGCTCCAAAAATCGGCTCCTGTGCCAAGCGACCGCTGATGCCGCGCGCATCCCCGTGCTCTCCTTTAGCCTCGAAGGCACCGCAGTCGGCAATCTCGCCCGCCAGTTAATCGCCCTCGGTGCCGTAAAAGACTTGAGCCACTTTCGCCAAACGCTCGCCGCCCAACTCAAAACCACGACCTACACGCCGCACAGGTAAACAGGGCCACGCGCTCGCCTCACAACTCTTCAACAAGCTCGCACAAGGCCCGGGCGATTTGCTCCCACTCCTCTTCCAGCGGAGCCTCGACCACCGGCTGGAGCGCACGCGCGTACCAATACGACGCGTTGGCTAGATCACCCTCCTTACGGTGCAAGTACGCATGCACCCACGCCGCCGCCCGCGACTCCGAGTGCATCACCCACTTGTGCGCCGCCTCCCAATCTCCCTTCGCATCGTGCCAGAGTGCACGCAACTCTGCGGACAAAGCAGCGGGCGGCGAATCAGCAGCAGCGAGCGAAGCCTTAAAGTCGGAGTAACGCATGGCTCGGCATGCCATACACAATTAGCCCGATAAGCCAAATCATACGGGCGCGCGCCCTACGCGAAAAAAGAGGCGAAGACCCCTTGCGGGAGGGAAGTGAGTCGGCGTTTACTCGTCTGCCACCCCCGACCAGCCACTCGCATGCCACGACGCCACCACGACTCTGACTCGCCCGAACTCGTCATCCTGCACGAGCTGCTCACGGCCTCGCCCGACTACCTCTCTGGCCAGTCTTTAGCGCGCACGCTGGGGATGAGCCGCGTCGCCGTCTGGCAGCATATGGAAAAGCTGCGTGCCCAAGGCTTTGAGTTCGAAGCCAAGCACGCCCGCGGCTACCGCATCGCCGCGACCCCGCTCGAACTCCACCCCACCTACATTGAGCACCTCCTGCGCTCACACGGACGCGACGCCCTCCCCTTCAGCGTTCACGACTCAGTCGATAGCACCAACGACGAAGCCACACGCCAACTCGCACGAGGCGCCCCCGTGCCCTTCGTCATCCTCGCGCGCGAGCAAACCCAGGGACGAGGCCGCTTCAAACGCCGCTGGCAAAGCGGCAAGCACGGCAACCTGTATTCCAGCTTCGTCTTTCGCCCCGAACTCCCACCGCAGCGCATGCCCACCTTTACCCTCTGGCTGGGTGTAAGCATCTGCGAACTCATCCACACGCTCCTCGGGCTGCCCGCACGAATCAAGTGGCCCAACGACCTCGTCTTCGGTAATCGCAAGTGCGGGGGCATCCTCACCGAAGCGCGCATCGATGCCGACCAGATGCGCGACCTCGTCTTCGGCCTCGGGCTCAATGTGAACCAAGCCGCAGGCACTTGGGCCGATAGCGACCTACGCCGCCCGGCCACCTCGCTGCGGATCGAGGCCGGGCGAACAATCGACATTAACCACCTGACCGCTGCCCTCATCGGGCGCATCCACCTCGCCTACACCCAGTTCATCGCCGACGACTACCGCCCGCAACTCACCGAGCTTTGGGCCAAGCATGACGCGCTACACGGCCAGAAAGTCGTAGTGCTAAACGGCACCCAACGCATCGAAGGCACCGCCAGCGGCATCGACGAAAGCGGAAACTTACTCCTGCGCCCAAGCACGCAGGTCGGGGAGGCGGAAGCCCCCTTGCTGCGTTTCGCAGCCGGCGAAGTCACACTCGAAACGGCTGAGCCCCGCACCGCTAACACCTAGCCGACATGTCCGCCGACAGCGAAAATACAGCAGCCGACACAGCCGCCCGAAACACTCTTGCGCGACGTGCGACCGACGCGAGCACGCCAATAGAAAGAGGCGAAGCCCCCGCGATTGAGGTTCACGACCTAGTCAAAACCTACGCGGGCACGACTGCCGTCGATCACATCAGCTTCTCGCTGCCGCGCGGCGAAATCCTCGGTTTCCTCGGACCCAACGGCGCAGGCAAGTCCACCACCATGCGCATCCTCACCGGCTACCTCCCCGCGAGTTCGGGCCGCGTGAGCGTCTGCGGGCACTCACTCACCTCGCAACTCGCCGAGGTCAAAAAACTCATCGGCTACATGCCCGAGAACAACCCGCTACCCGAAGACATGCGCGTACACGAGTACCTGTATTTTCGCGGGCGGCTAAAGGAAGTCCCACGCCGCACGCTCGGCCCGCGCATCGACGAAGTCCTCGAACTGTGCGACTTGAAACGCGTGCGCCACAAAATCATCGGCAAACTCTCCAAAGGCTTTCGCCAACGCGTCGGCATCGCCGAAGCCATCCTCGCCGAGCCGCCCATCATCATCATGGACGAGCCCACCATCGGGCTCGACCCGCACCAAATCCTCATCGTACGCGACCTCATCGCCAGCCTGCGCGGACGGATGACCGTCATCATCTCCAGCCACATCCTCCCCGAGATCGAGATGACCTGCGACCGCGTGCTCATCATCAACCAAGGCCGTATCGTCGCCCAAGGCACTCCCGAGGAACTGCGCCGCAGCGTCATCGGCCACTCGCATTACGAACTCGAAGCGGCAGGCGACCCGAGCCGCCTCTCCGAAGCCTGCGGCGCCTGCGACGAATCGCTCCAAATTGAGGCGCGCGGCGAACCCGACGCGACGGGCTTTCGCCGCTGGCTCCTCACCACGAAACGCGAAGACCCGCTCGGCGAAGGCTTACTCAAAACGCTCGGCGAGGCAGGCTTTCGCGTGCGCTCGCTCAGCCGCTCGCAGCCCACGCTCGAAGACGTCTTCCTCGCCGCCACCCGCCGCAGTTGGGATGTCACCGCTGAAGACTTAAAACGCTAACTGCTCCGTACCCGCCCAGCCTACGCACTGACCATGCGCCATTTCCTCACCATCCTCAGCCATGAAGTCCGCATGCTACTGGTCGCGCCCAGTACCTATGTCGCGGCGACGCTCTTCCTCGCGGTCATGGGGTTTTTCTTCACCAGCATCTTGCAGGACTACAGCAACGCCGCCCAAGAGGTCCCACCGCCCCAAATCTTTTTCCAACTCTTCTGGTTCCCCGTGCTCTTCATGGTGCCGCTCTTAACCATGAAGTGCCTCGCCGAAGAACGTCGCCTCGGCACGCTCGAAACGCTGCTCACGACCCCCGTCACCACCACCGAGGTCGTCCTCGGCAAATACGCCGCCGCGTACCTACTCTACCTAGCGCTCTGGGCGAGCACCGGCGGCTTCTTTTACATCCTACACCGCTTCGCTAGCGACCTGCGCTTCATCGACCCGGGGGCGCTCATCGGCGGATACCTTTTCATCGCCGTATCGGGCCTGCTCTTTATCGCCATCGGCGTCTTCGCCAGCTCGCTCTCGCGCAACCAAGCCGTTGCGGGCATCCTCGGCTTCACACTGCTCTTTGCGCTGATCTTTGGCAGCGGGCTCTTGCAAAACGCCTCTTGGCTCGACCGCGAACTCTTCAACCCCGCACGCGAAGCCCTACACTACGCGCAGATCATCCAACATCGCGAAGACTTCGCACGCGGCATCGTCGACACCCGCCAGCTCCTCTTTTACCTAAGCGGCACCACGCTCGCCCTCATCTTCAGCATCCTCGGCGTCGAGGCGAAGCTCCTGCACAACTAACGAAAGCCCAAACACGCCCGCCATGTTTTCGCCCGACAGCTTTCGCGCCGCACGCTGGCTCCGCAGTTGTAACCTCCTGCTCCAAGCCCTGCTCTTCGTGAGCCTCTTTAGCGGGCTCAACTACCTCGCGCGCAGCTACGCTTGGCGCTTCGACCTCACCGCCCAGCAACTCCACTCGCTCTCACCCGAAACGCGCGCCTACCTCGCCGGACTCCAGCGCCCAGTCCGCATCGTCGTCACGCTCAGCGAGAACGACGAAAACCCCGAAATCGCCCAAGCCTATCGCGACCTGCGCGGCCTTCTGCGCGAGTACAGCTACGCCAGCCAAAACAACCCAAACGGCCCGATCACCGCCGAGTTCATCGACATCTACCGCCAGCACCACATCGCCGGCCAGCTCGGCCTCGCCGAGCCCAACACCATCTTACTGCTCTGCGGCGAAGCCCGCCAACAAGTCGCCCTCTCCGACCTCTACGGCGTCTCCGAACGCGAGCGAAAAGACTTTCGTGGCGAACAAGCCCTCACCGCCGCAATCCTCAGCGTCTCCAACCCGGCGCGCAAAAAAATCTACTTCCTCACCGGAAACGGCGAGCTACGCCCCGACGATGTAGACCCCGCGCGCGGCCTCTCCGGCCTCGCCAGCGAACTCAAACTGCGCAACTACGCCATCGAGCTCCTCGCCCTTCCGGCCCCCGGTGGCGTCCCCGAAGACGCCGACCTCGTCATCGCGGCCACGCCTCAAGGCCGCTACGACCCGCACACCCAAGAGCAATTGCGCGACTACCTCAGCCTACGCGAAGGCCGCCTCATCGTGCTCTGCGCTTCAGGTATCGCACACGGGCTCGACGACTTATTTTACGACTGGGGCATCCTCGTTGACGACGTCCTCGTGCGCGATTCCGCAGCCTCCAGCTACACCGATAATGGCGACTTAATCGTCCGCCACTTCGCCCCACACCCTATCACCCGTACACTCATCGACTACCGACTGCCGCTGCGCATCGGTGCCGCGCGCAGCGTACGCCCCGACCCGGGCCGCAGCATCGGCGGCGGGCTCGAAGTCTCCGTGCTCGCGGCCACTGCCCCCACCGCTTGGGGCGAAGTCAGCTACCGCCAACGCGGCCCGATGGGCTACAACCCAGGCATTGACCTAAAAGGCCAACCCAACCTCGCGCCCGCAGATCGCCTCGGCCTCGTCGCCGCCTCCGAGCGTGTGCAAGCACGCGGGAACCTGCCCTTCAGCGTACGCAGCGGGCGGATCGTCGTCATCGGCACCGGCGACCTCGTCGCCAACCACCGCATCGCCACGCCCGGCAACCAAAGCCTCTTTCTCAACGCTGTAAAATGGAGCATCGACCGCGACGCACAACTCAACATCCCGCCGCGCCCGATTGAGCGCTTCCAACTCTCGCTCGACCAACGCGAACTGCTCAAGCTGCGCAGCCTGCTCGTCTTTGCACTGCCCCTCGCCACCGCCGCACTCGGCCTCATCGTCTACTGGTCGCGGCGAAATTGAATAACGACCAGCCCGCCCCTGCCACTCCGACATGCGCACCAAAGTCACCCTCGTCCTCATCTTCCTAAACGCCGCGCTCTTCGTCTTTATTTTTAAATTCGAGCGCGGTTGGCGCACTGACCAAGCCCAACGCGAGGCGCGCCGCCGCGTGCTCGGCCCCGAAACTGCAAGCATTCAACAACTGCGCATCAGCGGCCCCAGCCTCACCACCATCGAACTCGTCCGCAGCGGCGCACAATGGTCACTTACCTCCCCCATCGACTGGCCCGCCAATCCCCACGCCGTTAACCGCATCCTTAACGAACTCCAGTTTCTGGAACATGAGACCAGCTTCAGCGTCGCCGAGTTGGAGAAAAACAAGCAATCGCTCGCTGATTACGGCCTAGAGCCCCCGCGCCTCACCATCGAGTTTACTCCCGCCAGCACACCGATCAGCAGCATCCCTGCCACCCACACCGAGCCACAACGCATCACCCTCCAAGTCGGCGACGAGACCAAGGTCGGCAACCGGCTCTACCTGCTCTCCCCTCAGCGCGACCGCGTGCACGTCGTCGGCCTAAGCCTCGCGCGCAGCCTCAACCTCCCACTCGAAGAACTGCGCACCGACGATGTCTTCTCCATCCCACTGTTCGAAGCGCGCAGCCTAACCCTCCAAAACGCCTCCGCCTCCCGCGTGCGCATCCGCCAAGACGGCAAACACTGGAGCTTCGAAGCCCCCATCATCGCCCGCGCCAATAAACCCCAAGTCGAGCTCACCATCGCTGCCCTCAACGCCCTGCGCGTTCACCACTTCCTGCCCACCGGGACAGCCAGCCCCAGCACTCCGACCACCAATGCCGAGCTGCGCATCAGCCTCGTGGGTAACAACCGCCAAGAAACCCTCATCCTCTTAAACGAAATCGAAGCCGCCGCCCCCACCGCCGCCAGCGAGGCTGAAGCGCGCACAGTCTCCTTCGTCGCCGCGCTCGAAGGCAAAACGACCCGCTTCGTCGTCGAGGTTCCCCAGCCACTGCTAAACACGCTGCGCAACGCGCAAGATACGCTGCGCGAACCGCGCATCCTCGACTTTGCGCCCGAAGCCCTAACCGCAGTCACCCTCAGCGCGCCCAACCAAGCTCCACTCACGCTCCAACAACTGCGCAGCAGTGCCGACGGACAGCACACTTGGCAGATCATCCGCAGCAACACCGCCCAAGGGCCACAACTCCAACCCGTCGATCCGCAGCGCATGCGAGAGCTCATCCAAACGCTGCGTCGCCTCTCCGCACAACGCTTCGTAAGCGACGCACCCAGCGACGCCGACCTGGAAAACTGGGGCTTCAACCGCCCCGAGCGCAAAATCACACTCACGCTCAATCCCCCCGCAAACTCGCTAAACACAGAGCGAGAAAGTGCCCTCGGCCCCGTGGCCGAACCCCAAACCCTACACCTACAAATCGGGCGCCCCACCGAGCCCAGCCCACAGGTTTACGCTCGGCTGAGTAACGCGCGCTTCGTCTACGCAATCCCTGCCGAACTCCTCGAACAAACCGCACCCGATCCGCTCAACTATCGCCAACACCTCCTGCGCGAACTCCCCGAAACCGCCCGCTTCCACTCGCTCACCCTCACCGATCTAAACAGTGGAGCGATCGTGTTTGAAACGAGTGTGGACGATGAAGCTGCAGCGGCTGAAACGCCCGCTAAAGGCGACGGCGAGACTCCGCCTGCGAGCCAACGTACTCGCCTCTTCGCCACACTGCGCCGACTCGAAGCGGCGAGCTTCATCCAAGACCACTTCTCGGAAACCGTTTTCGCCGCCGGAGCCGAGCGCCCCTGGCGTTGGCGGCTCGATACTACCGTGCGACTCCCCAGTGGACACGGCGACGAGCAAAGCGAAACAAGCAGCCTATTCCTCACCGAACGACTCGGTGGCGACCTCCAACTCGCGGGCTCACCCCAGCTCGGCCTCGTCTTCGCAATTAACCAAGCCCTCCTCGACGCGCTTTGGCCACTCACTTACCGCGAGCGCAGCACTGAGGAAACGACTCCAGCCGAGCCGCCTTCTACGGGCGAAGCTCACCCTGTGAGCGAAGCGGCTCCCTCCTCCTCCACAGAGGAGGCACCCGCGAACGCGTCGCCAAATCAAGAAGACTAAGTCCCCGCTGCTCCACTTGTGTTTGCCCAAGGCTTAAAGCTCTGCCGCTACTGCCTAGCCTGCTTCTGCTGCTGGACGCTCTGGCTCGGGCTCTTGGGCTTGCTCGGCTTTCAGATTTATGCCGCCGCAACCAAGCAAATGCCGATGCCTGCTTTTTTGCTGCACTCGCTGGAGCGGCAACTCGCACGCGCAGACATCACCGCGCAACTCGGTAAAACCCGCTTCGACCCCACGGGCCAAATCGTCATTGAGGACCTGCGGCTCTCGCTCCCCCAGTTTTCCGAGCCCGTCGCCCGCATCGGCTCCGTCTACATCCAGCTCGATCCATGGGCCCTGCTCACGCGCCGCTTCAAAGCCGACAGCATGCGCGCCAGCGACCTCGCGCTCTACATCCCCGCCTCACTCAGTGGCAGCGGTACGCGCGAACCGCTCATTGAACACGCCGAACTCGCCCTCAGTACACACGCTCACCAGCTCGATATTACTCAACTCAGCGCGCGCATCGGCGGGCTGAACGGACTGGCCATCTCCGCAAAAGGCAGCGTCGACACACGTCTGCTCCTTCGCCACGCCAAACCACGGGGAGAAGCCCCACTCAGCGTGGAGCTCTTTGCTCGTTACTATCCGCAGCTTTGTCAGCGGCTTGGCGAGCTCGCGCAGTGGACTGCCGGCCTGAGCGAGGCTCGGCTCGATCTTGATCTCGCGCCCTCCAGCACAGCGGGCGCAGTCGCGCGACTCACCCTTAGCGGCAGCGGTTACGAAGCCCCCGAAGAAGCGGCACTCCCCTTTTCCCTAAAACGCTTTCGTGCGACGACCCGCATCCCGCTGCACAGCGAAGAGCCCAGTCCAGCCGAACTCTCGCTTGAGCTTGATTCACTCGCGCTGCCGCTCAGCGCGCTGCCGCTGCTCACGGAAAATGCAAGCGCTCGCGCACCCGCACTAGCTGAGCGCGACATCGAGCTCGTCGGCCTACGTGCCAAGCTCTTCGGGAAAATCGACACCGCCCAGCTTCGCTTTAGCGCAGACACTACAGAGGCCGAACTGCGCGCGCTCCACTTCGCCGGTGCTGCGCCCCTCACTGCACAAAACCTCTCACTGCGCGCCGATTTCAACGCCTGGCCTCAACTCCGCGCCAGTGCACGACTCGAAGTTGAGGCCACGCCGCTCAGCCTCGCCGCCACAGTCGATACTGCTGACCACAGCGCTGTAGTGAATGCCAGCGGACAGCTTGCACCGAGCCTTATCGCTCTCATCAGCGAGTGGACGGCAGCCGATATTGGCCGATTCCTCACACTTCGCACTCCTCCCGATATCGACCTCGAAGCTCGATTCGCTGACGGACACTTCACCGCGCTCGAAGGCGACTTCGACGCCCAAGCCGTCCTCGCACGCGGTGTCACCTTTGACCAAATCGGTGGGCATGTACGCCTAGCCGATGGCCGCTTCGAGGCACCGCTCGCCTACGCCGCAGTCGGCCCCAACCACGCGCGCGGCAGTTACTCCCATAACCTCGCCACTCACGACTTTCGCTTCCTCCTAAGCGGTCAACTCGACCCACTCAACATCGCCGCTTGGTTTCGGCCTTGGTGGAGCGAATTCTGGCAAAAATTTAATTTCCCCAAAAACCCGCCGACTGCCTCGGTCGACGTACAAGGCCGTTGGGGCGATCCCCACTACAGCCGTGTCTTCGTCTACGCCGATGTACCCAATGCAAACATCAACGGGGCAGCCCTCCACCACGTCCGTACGCGCATTTATGTGCGGCCCAACTACTACGACGCGATGGAAGTCGCGGTACGCTACGGCGCACAGTCCGCACGCGGCTGGTTCACTCGTCGCAACGACCCAACTACGAAGCAGCTCGCACGGCAGGACTTCGACTTTACCTCGACGCTCGACCTAGAACGAGTCGGCGCGCTCAGCGGCCCCGAAGTACAGGCTGCGATTGCCCCCTTCCACTTCGCCGAGCCCATCACACTTGAAGCGGCAGGCTACGTCGCCGCACACGGCAAGCGGCACCTCACCCTACACGGCAGAACGCGCGGCGACTTCTCGCTCTACGACTTCCCGCTCAATGGGCTCAACTTTACGGCGACGATCGACGACGACACTCTCCTCGTCGACTCGCTCTCTGCAGGGCTCGCCGAGGGCATCGTTTCGGGCCGCGTACACCTCCAAGGCCAAGGCGATTCGCAAACACTCGGTTTCGACCTCAGCCTCGCAGAGGGAAAGTTTTACCGCTGGACAGGCATTTTAAGCCAGTACTTCGCACGGCGACGCGGAGAAGACCCGCCCCCAAACGTCGAGAAAAACACCAATGTCACCCTCGCCCTCGACCTCTCCGCCGAGGGCAACCCGCACGATCCACTAAGCTTCATCGGCTCGGGGAACATGGAGCTAAAGGGCCGCGGCCTTGGCCAAATCCACCTCTTCGGCCTACTCTCCGAACTCCTCAGCTTCACCTCGCTAAACTTTAACCAACTGCTCACGAGCTTCTCCGTTGAGCGTGAAAAACTCGTCTTCCCCGAGGTCAACATCACCGGCTCCAACTCCGCCATCACCGCTAGCGGCCATTACGCGATGGATCGCGGCAACCTCGATTTCCGCGCCCGAGTAAACCCCTTCGGCGAGAGCAAATTCATCCTCAAGTCCATCGTCGGGCTGATGCTTACTCCCGTCTCCAATGCCCTCGAAGTCCGGCTCACCGGGCCACTTGATAAGCCGCAATGGAGCTTCCTGCACTTCAGCCCCAACCCGGATAAACGGAACGGGGATACAAGCGAAGCCGCTCAACTCGCACCCGAAAGCGCGCAGCCCAGCGAGGAAATCGCTAACCCCGAAGAGCAAGCCTCGGATGCCCCCGCAAGCTCCCCCTCCCCGCCCGCCAACGGACCACCACCAAGTGCTCCGCCACAAGAAATGCCCACGGTACCTCCGGCTAATTAAATGAACCCGAGAGGCCAAAGCGACCCATCCGCGTTATAGACTCGCTTCTCCCTAGCACTGCGCCACCCGCGCCACACCCGGTCGCACTGCTCGGGCAAGTCCACCACACACGGCATCGAAATCTGCGCAGTTACAGGCCGCTCTTCCCACAACTCGCCCCGCGACCAAGCCCGCACCATCGCAGGTAAATCGAGTAACGACACCGCCATCGTCTCATCGCGGCGAGCGGCCTCACGCGGATGCCTTACAAGTAACGGCACGCGCACGCTCTCCTCGTGTGGCCACCCCTTTCGGAAGAGCCCGTGTGCCCCATGCATATCGCCGTGCACACTCGCAAAAACGATGACCGTATCGGCTCCGCCATCCGGCAGCGACGCAATCAGCCGCCCGATCGCCGCATCCGTCGCGGTAATATGGGCATAGTAGCCCGCGAGCTCTCGCCTCGCTCGCGCCTCGACCGCTCCGCCACGCGGCACATTCGGCGCGAGCTCGACCTGCTCAGGCCGCAGCGGCTCAAAGCCGTTAGCCGCCACCGCATACGGTGGATGCGGCGCTTCCAGACTCACCACCGCAAACCACGGTGCATACGGCCGATGCGCGTAAGACTCCCCCAAATACGCCGCGGCGCGCCTGCACAAAACCTCGCTCTGGTAACCCGCAAACTGCTGCGACTCCGGTAACCCAGTCCCATGCAACCACGGATCATTGAGCAGGAAACCACTCTCAAACCCTTCCCAAAACGCAAAACCCCCGCGCGACTCCGGCGGCACCAGCATCCGCGCATGTGCCTCGCCCACGAGCGGTTCATTCGGGTCGCGACCGGCCAAATGCCATTTCCCGAAAAAGGCCGTATGGTAGCCGCACTCGCCCAGCTCATGCGCAATCGTCCGCGCGTCGCTCGGCAACGGGTCGTAGTAAGTCCCCACCCCATTTTCAGGCGAAGGGACTCCAGTCAGCAGCGCCGCCCGCGCAAAAGGCCCAAACGGATGCGGCGTCACCGCCTGCGTGTAGTCAACGCTCTGCGCCGCCAAGGCATCGAGATACGGCGTCCGCGCATTCACATCCCCCGCAAACCCGCAGGCCTGCCCACGCCACTGCGTGGTCACAATCCACAAGATATTCGGAAGCCGATCACGCATGCCCAGTTTGACAAAAAACCAAAGCCCTACTCACCGCGACGCCACATAAAACACCTCATAGCACAGCGTTCTCCCCTGCTTCACAGCTCCCTAGGGTCTGTTCGCGTTTGAAACGCGAGCAGCGCTGAAAGCGCCGCTCGCCTAGCGCTGGCTGATACGCTTTTTTCCCACTACGCGTGGGGCGGCAGGCTGTGCCTGCACCCGTTCAATTTGGGAATTGGCCTCGTCGCTTCGCGACGAAACCAATTCCCAAATTTGAAAGCACTCCCCCCTGTCGCGTTGCGACAGGACGAGTAGGGAAAGGGAAAGTAGAGCGATAACCCGTTTGGCCGAAGTGGGAAGAATCACGGATAAGTCCACGTCCCAAAGTTTGGGGTCCTTTTCACAGAGCCGCTTGGCTGCTGTGCGAATGCACGGCAACCAAGCGGCTCTGTAAATGGGTGCAGCGACACGCTGCCGCACCACGCGCAGTGGAAGCTCAGAGAGAGCGGTCACTGACCGCGCGGACGGTCGTGAACCGCTTCTCTTTTGCGGGCTGCGCCGTGAGCCAGATGCCTCCCGTTTGAAATAGGAACGGCCCCCTAGCCTTTTTTGCGAGCGACTAGGATTAGTGAGAGTCCGAAAGGCATAGGAAAGCGCGACATGGCGGTTTTTACGAAAATCCACTTTAGCAGCTTATTTAGCCAACTCGGGGGGATGCGGAACTCGGTTCGCGACTCTTCTTTCTCGGTTTGAGGCTTACGCCCACGGAGCTTGCGAAGGAGTAAGGCAGGGAGAAACGCAAGCGAGTTGGTGTAGTTGCTGTGCAGAATCTCCCAGTCGCTCTTCGGAAAGAGAGCGAGCAGCCCCCTGCGGTTGTAGCGGCGGTAGTGATGCAAAGAGACATCCCACTCGCTCCACAAAAGCATACTGGCAGGCACAGTGATGACAGCCACCCCGCCGGGCTTCAGTACTCGATGAAAGCCCCGAACGGCAGTCACGTCATCCTCAATGTGCTCTACCACATCGAGCGCGGTCAGATAGTTCACCGAATCGCCGGGCAGTGGGATATCCTTCCCCGTCATGGCAATAACCTGATCGGGGCGAAAACGTTGCCGCAAAAGCTCTAGTGCGGGCTCTAGCGCATCAAGCGCGAGCACTTGGCAATACGCCTCCATTTCCTTGGCAAAAAGGCCAGTTCCCGCCCCGCAGTCCAGCAGTACGTCATCTTTGTTGGGTGGGCGCACCTTAGCTATCCAGCGGCGTACAAACTCACGCTTCCCAACGTTATACCAGTGGGCTTTCTCCACACGGTCCATGTTGGCGTATTCTTTTAGTTCCATAATAGTCCTAGTTTAAATAAACAGGAGTAGTTAGCATTCGTGTCAATAAACTTACGGTGAAGTGATCTTGCGGGAATTAGCCGCCCAAAAAACCTCTTTCTGCGTCATAAAGCGAGTTATTAAAACTCTCAATAACGACACAGTTTAGGCTGTGCGTGAGTTACGCGTCTCACAAAGGCAGTAAAAAAGCCACTCCGAAGAGTGGCTTTGCCAATTAACGAGACAGAACACAGCTTCAGCAAGCTCTAAGGGGGCAGAGCAGGCAGCGTCACGCCCCCGCTGCCCCTTCCCATGCGCCACCACAAGGGCCGCCACCGTTATTGGCTTCCTTCGTAATATCGCGGCCATCCATCGCAACGACGGGGTCATAGTACTTCGATATACGAGCTAAGTCTCCCTTCGCGTAGTGACAAATGAAGGAGCGTCGAAAACGGTCTTTTGACCGGTTTGGGCCCGAACCGTGGATCACATTTCCATTAAAAAAGAGCGTGTCGCCCGCCTTCATCACGGCAGGAACCACCCGTTGCCCCTTAGGAATAGGCACCCGATGCGGAGCCATACTGACAGTATTATCAGCAACACCAGGGCAGACCAATTCGTTACTGTCACTATTTGGAACGACCATCAGGCCGCCATTCTCAGGGTCGGCGTCATCACACGCCGTCCATGCGGCCATACAAGTGCCAGGTTCAACCAAGAGGTAAAAATTGTCTTGGTGCATAGCTTGGCCTCGTGAGCCGGGAGCCTTAAAAAAATACATGCTCTGAGTTGCGACAGGCTCCCCGCCCATGAACTTTTCCAGATACACGCGGACTTTCGGATGCAGCATATAAGCACGCGCTTTCTCATTAAACCGATGAGGATGCATCACACGCGTCCATATCACGAGTGGATCCTCTTTATAGTTAGCAAGCTTCATCTCCGCAGGCGAAGGCTTACCTGGCTCATAAAAGCCGGGCACTCCCCCGTCGGCGTGCATCTTGTGAAAGACTGCATTGATATCTGCAATCTCTTCAGGAGAAAAAAGACCACGAGCGATGAAATATCCATCACGGTGATACGCCTCAGCCGCCGCAGCGAGGTCGGCTTCATTTACATTAGCGACATCTAGCACGGCAGGCTGAGTCGCCGAGTATCCCTTAACAGAAGTTTCTTTTCCGGGTGTTTGTGGGGGCATGAGATAACTGGATTCGGCCGGAGTCCATACCTCAAGTCATCCAGAAATCCACTCCAAATCCCTGCAAACTCCTAAAGACTACAATTATAAGGTCTTGTTATAGTTCTTTAAAAAGCGAGGGCTGTACGTAAGTTTACGAGTCTCACAAAGGCAGTAAAAAGCCACTCCGAAGAGTGGCTTTGCCAATTAACGAAACAAGACACAGGCTCAGCGAACTCTAAGGGAGCAGAGCAGGCAGCATCACGCCCCCGCTGCCCCTTCCCATGCGCCACCACAAGGGCCGCCACCAGTATTGCCTTCCACCGTAAGATCGTGGCCATCCATCGAAACAAGGGGATTGAAAAACTGCGATATACGGGCTAAGTCTCCCTTCGCGTAGTGACAAATGAAGGAACGGCGGAAACGGTCTTTTGACCGGTTTGGGCCAGAACCGTGAATCACATTTCCATTAAAAAAGAGTGTGTCGCCCGCCTTCATCACCGCAGGAACCACCCGTTGCCCCTTAGGAATAGGCACCCGCTGTGCGGACAGACTCACAGTAGTGTCAGCAACATCGGGGCAGACCAATTCGTTACTTTCACTATTTGGAACGACCATCAGGCCGCCATTCTCAGGGTCGGCGTCATCACACGCAGTCCATGCGGCCATACAAGTGCTAGGCTCAACCATGAGGTAAAAATTGTCTTGGTGCATAGCCTGGCCTCGTGAGCCGGGAGCCTTAAAAAAATACATGCTCTGAGCTGCGACAGGTTCCCCACCCATAAACTTTTCCAGATACACGCGGACTTTCGGATGCAGCATATAAGCACGCGCTGTCTCATTAAACCGATGAGGAAGCATCACACGCGTCCATACCACGAGTGGATCCTCCTTATAGTTAGCAAGCGGCACCTCCGCATACGAAGGCTTACCAGGCTCATAAAAGCCGGGCACTCCCCCGTCGGCGTGCATCTTGTGAAAGACTGCATTGATATCTGCAATCTCTTCAGGAGAAAAAAGGCCACGGGCGATGAAATATCCATCACGGTGATAAGCCTCGGCCGCCGCAGCGAGGTCGGCTTCATTTACGTTAACGACATCTAGCACGGCAGGCTGAGTCGCCGAGTATTCCTTAACAGGAGTTTCTTTTCCGGGTGTTTGTGGGGGCATGAGATAACTGGATTCCGCCGGAGTCCATACCCCAGATCATCCAGAAATCCACTCCAAATCCCTACAACTTCCTGAAAACTACAGCCATAATATCTCGTTATAGTTTTTAAAGAGCGAGGCATGCGGGTCCATGGGCTATAGGATGATATTGGACTACGTTCCCAGTTTGCCCAGAGGCTCCCATTTATTCGCCCCGCACAAAGCTCCGTTCAGCCAGTGGCGCCAGTCACGCCGGCTGTGCGCAAGCCGCTCTGGGGCTCCATCAAAATATGACACGTTAGCCTACTGACCTTCTTGGCCGGAAGCGTAGTCATTTCCCTAGCCAGATCGGCACTCCTGACTCTCTGCCTGGGGCACCATCAGGCAGAGAGTCCCATCTCAGATTAAAATGAAATTTGCACTAATCATTCCCTGCTATAACGAAGCGTCACGACTTTCTATCGAAAGTTACGAGAACTTCATTGTTAGTAATCCAAATTTCACTCTTTTCTTTGTAGATGATGGGAGTACTGATCAAACGCTAAGCATTCTGAAGCGATTTTCTGCTCAATATGTAGGTAGAGTAATTGTGCTTTCTCTAGAGAAAAACAGTGGAAAAGCTGAGGCAGTAAGACGAGGGATAGGGGAGGCACTTTCTCACACGAGTTACGACTACCTAGGGTATTGGGATGCGGATCTCACAACTCCTCTTTCAGAAATCTGTCGCTTTGAGAAATTCATCCAAGAGGAGTCCCCATGGGTTGTTTTAGGATCAAGAGTTCGTCGCGCTGGAGCACAAGTAGAAAGAATCTGGTATCGTCATATCCTAGGGCGTCTATTTGCCACAGTGGTCAAAGTCACAACTGGCCTTCTCATTTATGACACTCAATGCAGCAGTAAATTTTTCAAACAGGATATCGCTAAAACAATCTTCAATGAAAAATTCATCAGCAACTATCTTTTTTATGTTGAACTATTTTTGAGGCTAAAACGAGAGTTTGGAGAGGCTATATTTTTAGAAAAAACCCACGAGCTTTCACTTACGAGATGGAAAGATATATCTGCATCAAAAGTTAAGCCTATCGACTTCCTTAAAGCACCAATAGAACTCTACAAAATACTCAAAGACTATCGCTAAGGATAAATAAAATTTAAATAGAACCTTCTATTGAATCAAGAGATCATTATGCCGCCCCGCCCTGCTCCTTTGGGAGTCTGTGTAAAAGCGGGGCTTCTTACGTGTGGCCTGCTTAAATAGAGTGAAGAACTCCGACCCTGCGGTCGGAGCTTCTCCGCCACAAGTTAGGGGAGCCTTCGGCTCCATATGACGACGACCTCGCTTGACCTCGCCGCGAACGGCGAGGCTTGCGCTTGGGTTCGTGGTCACCCGAATTTCAAAGCCCGCACTAATACAACTGCACAGGCAGGGCGCGGTAGCGGCCACCGACAAAGTTGAGTACATGGCGGGTCTGCTGCGCGCGGATGTTGTCGCCCGTCTTTATGCTATGCCGCGCCTCCAGCTTCGTCACGATCGCACAGTAGTCTTTATTTACCATGATCCCTAAAAGCTCGCCGCTTTTGCTAAAAACCAAATCGCCGCGCGAAGGAGAAAAATTTCCCATAAGTCGATTGATGAGCCGGTTATCCAGTTTCACGTAATTCGCGTAGGCCGGATTCAACTTAAAGGGTGTTTCCCCGTAACCTGCGCCGCCGCCTGAAACCAAAACCGCCTCGGGAAATTTAAACGGATCACTCGCGAGGTTATAAATTTTCATGCCCAATGCCTCAGCCTGCTCTTGGGTCAGCGGCAGCGCGACGAGCCGTGGGTCGGAGTCCAAAAAGCTAATCCGCTCAACTTCCGCCCGGTTATTCCCGTAGTTGGAAACTGCAATTCTGAGGCGATCCCAGTCCGAGGCCTGTTCGGCAACTGAGAAGGGGCTGTCCTCAATGTGCAGGAGGATAAAGATTTGCTCCCCATCGTTAACGAGGATGCTGCGCGGGTGCCGGTTGCGCTTCACTTGGCCAAGGACGCCAGGACGCGACGCACTCAAGAAAACCGTGACGCGGTTTTTAAGGAATTCGTCGAAGATGATGTTCGCATTAATCGGGCGGTTCTCACGGATCTCGCGCTTAAGTCCGTCCGCCTCTTCAGCCAGTTCGCCGATCCCTTGGGCCAGCCGCACGGTGTGCTCTTGCACGCGCACGCGGTCTTCGCGTTCGAGCTCGGCCTGACCGCGAAAGTTTTCCGCCATTTGCTGGAGGAATTGCTTTTCTTGCTCGGCCACTTGCACGGCAACGGTGAGTCCTTGGATTTCCTGTTGCGCGGCAGCGACTCGGGCCGCTTCGGCGGCACGTTCTTGTTCGAGTCGAGCCATCTCGGCAGCTTGGGCTTGGGCCTCGGCCTCCTTCATTTCGAGTTCGCGGCGGAGCCGCTCCATTTGCTCGCGCGAGAGCGCGGCGTCGCGCTGGGCCTGCGCGAGCGCACGCTGAATCTCCTCGGCGAGCAGGGCCGCCTCGGCTTCGCGTTCTCGTGCCGCAAGCTCGGCGGCGCGTTGCTCTTCGGTGAGTAGTGAAAGGTTTTGCTCGCGCTGCTGAAGCGCACTCTCGGTTTGCACGAGTTGGGCTTCGCGCTCCGCAAGGTTTTCAGAAAGCGTGCCAAGCTCGGCAGCGAGCGCCGCGCGCCGCGCTGCCTCATCGGCAAGCGAGAGCTGCATGGCAGCGACCAAGTCGTTTTCAATCGGGCTCGGCCCATCGCCCGGCTCGGCAACAATCTGCGGGCCCAGCGGTACCGGCGGGCGCGACACCTCCACCTTCTCCCACTGCGTGAGCGCAATGAGGTTTAAAAAGAGGAAATCGATAATGATTAGTAGCAGCGTCTTATTCACAGTCTTCGACTGGTTTTATCAGCGACGCGCTCGTTGGCGCATCGTCAGAGGGTTAAGTATTCGACAAAACTCATCGTCGATAGGGCGGGGTGAAAATGAGTAGCCACTAGGCACTCACCGGCGCGGGTGAAGGCACTGCACGGGCGGCGGCGGTCTCGGCCTCGATAATGAGCGCGTTTTTAAACCCGCGCACATGGCGGATTTTTACCAAGGCCACGCAAACGAGCCCAAAGAGGTTTGAGGCGTAGGCGGCGAGCAAGTTGTGGTCGATTACGCCCAGCACTTGGAGGACGAGCGCAGTCGCCGTCCCCATCATCCCGACGTACAAGCCGCTATCGAAGAGGTTGTCCTCATTTTCGACCAGCCGCAGCTTGAGCAACGGGGCGAGAGTCTGCGCACGGATTTCCGCAATCTTTCGCAGACACACAAAGTAGATCGCCACTTGCAACAGGGCGAAGACAGCAATGGAAACGACAGTAGAGGTATTCATAGAGGGAGTAGTGGACGCGCTGGCCTCAGCCGAGTCAGCGACCGGCATCGCTATATTGGCCAACAGCGGGATTGAGATGCGAAAGCGGTATTCGGAAAGCGATTCGGTCGCAGCCAACAAATAGGGCTCAGTCGCGAGGATCAGAAGCCCCGCCGCAAAGACAGCGAGCAAGCCACTTTGGACAAGGGACTTTCGCCCGTCGGTCTCGACCGCTCCTCTACCCAAAAAAGGAGCGAGTAGCCCGCGCTCGACACCGCGAAAAATAAGGAAGGCCGCCGCAAGATAGCCAAAGTACTTCAGCGCGAGCGTGAAATCGGGATGCCGTATACTAAAGTCCGCCAACTCGCTGAGCGCAGGCGTCGTCGCGTGCTTAATCGGCACTTGGCGCAAAACGAGTTGCTGCACCGCGCCACCCCCTAGCCCAAGTGCTAAGCGCAAATCCTCCGAGCCTACCTTCCCGTAGCGGATCAAGTAGCTCGCCACCCGGTCTGCCGAGCCCGCGAAAAATGCTGCCGTGTAAATGATGGGCAACTCGCTGGGGGCGATACGCGCCAAATGCGCGTACTCACCGAGCGTCGTGCTGCCGCCACTACGACTAACCAGCTCGGCGAGCTGCACCCAGTCCAGCCGCTGCGCAAGCGATAGCAGGTCGATATAAAACTCCTCCAAATGCCCAAGCCCGTCCTGCTCATTGGCCACTGCCGCAAGCTCACGCAACTCGCGACGCAGCTCCGGTGAAAACTGCTCGCTCTGGTAAAGCAGGGCCGAAAGCAAAATCACTGCATCCAACGGTTGCCCCCCCGGCTGGTGCGCAGGCACGAAACGGCCCGTCTGCGCCACCTCGCGCGTTGCCAAAACGGTCTGTACGCCAACCGAGCGAGAGCTCGCGAGCGACGCGCGCAAAGCCGCACGGGCCGACTCAGAAATCAGCAACTGCAGCACAGGAGTCGTCTTTATCGCCGCATCCTCCCCGTCCCCCGCCTCCTCCGCACTGCTCAAAGTCAGGCTCGGCCCAAGCCCCAAAATCGGCTCCAACGCGGGGGCCCAGCCCCCCCAAGGCACGAGCGCAGGCTGCGCTGCTGCGAGCGCAGCGGCCTGATCAGCAAGCGACTCAGCCGCGGGAGCACCCAAATCGCGCGCCGCCGCCAAAACGAGCATCGCAGGCCCGAGCTTCTCGGTGTGGATGAACCGCTCGCCGAGTACCTCAAGTGCGGTCGTCCCCCGCCCTGCTGCAGCGAGCTGCGCAGGCGATAGCGACTTCAAATTCACTGGCAGAAGCCACGCCAAAATGCCCAGCCCCGCGCCTACCAGCGCAGTCGCGGTGGCAGCCAAAGCAGTTCTTTGCGTAGCTTTACTCATAAGCAGGGTGATCGAAATCGAGTAATTGCATTGCCGCGCTCCCAGCGCGAACACAACGCTACAAATACTAAAAACTACACCTAATGCTCCTCGACCTCGTCTATTATAACTCCCCGCTACTCCGCGAGAAAGGTGCACCCATCACTGTATTCGACTCCGCCCTACGCGACTTCTCCGCAGCGATGATCGAGACCATGCACCAGTCCGGCGGCATCGGGCTCGCCGCCCAGCAAGTCGGCCGCGCCATCCAGCTCTGCGTCGTCGACGTGCGCAAATCGAAGATCGATTTTGATTGGGAGCTCGACGGAGCGAGCCCCCCGCTCGACCTCTTCATGCCGATGGTTATCGCCAACCCGCAAATCAGCTTCGCCCCACAAAACGAAATCATGATTTACGAGGAAGGCTGCCTCTCCTTCCCCAAAGTCGGCGCAAAGCCAATTCGCGGCGACGTCGAGCGGCCCGACAAAATTACCGTCTCTTACCAAGATGAACACGGCGTCGCGCATACGCTCACGACCACCGGAATCCTCTCGCGCTGTATCCAACACGAAGCCGATCACCTAAAAGGCACCCTCTTCATCGATCGGCTCGACCGACGCACTCGGACAAAAATCGACCAATCTCTCAAGCAACTCGCCGCCTCAACTGACGAAGCAAAGACCGCCGCCACGATCGCCGAAGCGGCAAAGCCTGCCAAGGAGTGACACGCCCGACATCAATCACCACGCGCAGCGGGGACGGCGGCACCACCGGCCTCCTTTACGGCCAGCGCGTCTCCAAAGCGCACCCGCAAATTGAAGCCGTCGGCACACTCGACGAGCTCAACGTCGCAATCGGCGCAGCTAAGCTCGCCACCCGCGCCCATCCACCGGTCGCCGATGCAGCAAACGGCGACCAGTCGCCCAACGCGAGTAACGCCCCCCGCATGCGACTCGATGCGATTCAGCAAACACTCGTCGCTCTCATGGGCGAGGTCGCCTGTGCGGCGGATGCAGTCGCCCGCTACGAAAAATCGAAGTTCGAGAAACTCACCGATGACGACCTCGACCGGCTCGACGCGCAAATCGCCGAACTCGAATCACGCGGGCTCATATTCGACGGCTGGGCACGCCCCGGGGCCAACGCACTGGCAATCGCCTACGACCAAGCCCGTGTCACTGCTCGCCGCGCCGAACGCCGACTCGTCACTCTCGCCGAACAACACCACGCAATAAGGCCCTTGCTCCTCCGCTACCTCAACCGGCTCTCCGATCTGCTTTGGCTGCTCGCCCGCGAGGCCGAAACGGCCTAGGCCCTTTTCCCCTTAGCGCCCCAACTACCTGCGCACAACACGAGGGGGCCGGACTCGCCTCCGTCATACTACGCAGCCCTCGCGCGCCCTTACCCCTTAGCGGCCTCCTCGTCGCGCGCAGCGAGAGGAGGCTCGCGAACTTCTATCCGTCAACGCGCTGGTATTCAACCAGCACGCTGCTGCGTGTTTGGGCGATGGTTATGGCCAGTTCCTTGAGTGCCGCTCCGGAGAGCTGGACGAGGGGATCTGCGCGATAGTCATTCCATTTTGTCACCTGATAGGTGGCGTTGGCATCAATATACTCCGGGTGCAGGGTGACGGAATCCGTGTCGGCTCCCGGACCGCGCAACGCGACGATGATCCCGCTTGAGTTTGAATGGCGATGATGCTGGTAGGCCATCCAAGCCTCCTTCTCCAAGTCCGGGGCGATCAGGCCGATCCGCTCGTCGGCCATGAAAGACCGAAGGCGTTTCATTTCGGCCACTGCCGCGATAGCATCGGCATACTCAGGGTCATGCTCGTCTTTCGGCAGCACGCGGTAGGCCATGAACCCTGTGCAGAGAGCACCGCGGACGCCATAGGCATCAAAGGTGTGGTTCAGCACCGCATGGTCTGCGAGCCAGTGCCCAAGCCCCCAGCACTCAACCTGGTTAACGATATCTATTTTGCCTTCTTGAGTGGCTCTACAACCCACATCAACGGCATCGGTGCGCGTGAGCACCACCGCACGGCGCAGGGTTTCCAGATCAATTCGGCGCCCGCCCGAGGCGCAATTGTCGATCACGATACCGGGGTGCGTAGCCTGTATCCGATCCCACAGTGCGTAAAGCCCCTCAACATACCGGATTTCCGTCATCCCCACCCGGTCAGGGGCATCGGCAGCGTACCAGGCGTCGAGTGGAGTCGTGTTGAAGTCCTGACGATAGATGTCCGCGTTGAACTCGGTAATCAGCGCGGAAATCTTCTCGAAGGCCAGATCCACCGCGCGCGGATCGCCAAGGTTCAGCAGCAGAACATTTTCCTTCCAGAAGTTCCCAACATGCTCGCTCGGATCGCCCGGAAAACTGAGGAACAGGTCAGGGTGGGCACGCGGCCACTCGGTGTGCGGTTTAGCCCGTTCCGGCTCCATCCAGAAGATGAACTTCATCCCGAGCTCATGCGCACGGTCACTGAGCGGGCGTAGACCGCGCGGGAAATCACTGCGTCTGACATTCCAGCTTCCCACCTCCCCAGACCAATCAGGCGTGTCCCCATACCAACAGGCATCTACCCAATGCGCTTCAAAACCCAGTGCGGCAGCACGCTCCAGCGCTTCGAGTTCGATCTGCTCGCTGACGTCCTTGGTCACATGATACTGATGCATCATTCCGTGCGCGATGAAATTGTGGATTTTCCCGGCGGGATGCTTTGGCACGACGTGGTTTGCCAAGTGCGCACGGACCACGCGGCGGATTTGCTCGGCACTCGCGCCTGATGCCTGCGCCAACAGGATCGAAGGCAGCCTCACCGACTCCCCAGGTCGCAGCACAAACCCGACCTGTGGCAACCCGACATCAACCTCAAGGTTTCCGGAAGCATGACGCAGCGTGGCATCCCAGCGCCCGCTCCAGCCAATACCGATGGCGAGGGCGTCATTCCTGTCCGTCAGCGCGAAGAAGGGGAAAATACCGTCCGACGAACGGCCGCCTTTCGGCATCAGTGTAATGGTGTCAATGTCGAGCTCCGTGCGGTCTTCAAAGTCATCAAGCTCGGCTTCCGAGCCTTTGTTACCATAAAAATCCACCGGGCCGCGCGTTTGCCATGACGCCGCGAGCGAGCGCACCCCGGTTATCTTGCCGGAGAGTTCTGCGCTGTTATTGACGAGCGTGGGGATCCACTCAGTAACCGCACCAATCGTTCGCCACTGCTCACGGATTTGCAGCGTTGGCACTGAAGTTGACTGGAACACACGCACCGTCCATGAAGCGTCCGGGGACGGTTCCTCTGCGACAGCAACAAAATCATCGAGCGTTTGACCGCCGACAACCAGCCGCCCGGGCCATCGCTTATCAGGCAGGGCAGCGAAATCTAACGTTTTCCCGGTTTTGGAGGGCATAGCTACAGTATTTTAGGGGTTTGGAGGTGAAGCAGTTCGCCGTGAGGGCACAACAAACTTGCAAAAGCAAAATGTGGGGTACGAAGGGAGCAACTGACTCAGGGAACAATCCGAGTGAACCTAGGGTGAGAGGAAACAGGGAGGGGTCGTTTTGCAAGCACGCGCGGTGGCTAAATGATCGGAATAAATCACGAGCGTACACGCAAAGCGGACTACTGCCCCTCTTTGTTTCACGACCTCATTGATTTGATTAAGTATCTCCTCGGTATGCGCATCAAAGCTCCATAATGCTGTCCTATAACCCCCCCCCTTAGAGATAAAATTTACCGAAAAAACCATTAAGAAAAAGGAGAGAGTAGCCGCTCTCACATAACGCCTAAAGTCATTCAGACAGAAACACAGCGAAAAGACAAAAGTCTCCAAAAAATAAAAAAACCTAACTGAGGTTTTGAATTCAATCGCTCGTTCAATGAATTGGAGTGCGGCATGTATCAACTGTGGCCGAGCGTATGACTATAGTCGCCCAAGGCGGTTCCCGCTTTGAGGCCATTTGGTACGTCTTAAGCACTTCGGGACTAGCTTACATGGCTCGGCAACTTGCATTGAATAGTCGTCGAGCCGTCCTCACAGTAAGTCCACTATGCAGCCCGTCCCCTCGCCGCTCAGCACTCCACCGCCCCCGCCGCTGCGTTCACATTGGCAGCGGGTCGCCCTGCCCGTTCAGCTCCTCGCAATCATCCTTGGTATTATGCTGATGGGCTCGGTCGTGCGCTGTGAGTACAAACAGCCAACGCGCAGCGCAGAGCCCCAACCAAGTAGTGAGAGCGAGAGTACGACCGAGGCCGAGGGAGCGGAGCAGCCGCCCAAGCTCGATTAGTCGCCCACCGCTTCGCCGCGCATCATCGCCTCGCGCCTTCGCTCGACCCGCTTGGCCACCAAAACCGCCGCCTCGAAGAGCAGGTAAAGCGGCGCGGCGAATAGCGTTTGCGTCACAAAATCCGGCGTCGGCGTCACGATTGCCGCGATAACGAAAATCGCCACGACCGCATGCCGCCGGTATTTGGTTAACGTCGCCGTCGTCATAAGCCCCAAGTAAACGAGCAGCACAATCAGCAGCGGAAACTCAAACGACGCGCCCACGCCGAGCACGAGCCACGTCAGCAGCCCGTAATAGCTCCCGGGCGTCCACCGCATCACGAAGCCGAAGTATTCGTTTAGCCCGACCGACACCGCGAGCGTGCTGGGCACCAGCACGAAGTAGCCGAAACATGCACCGCACAAAAACAGCACCATCGCTGCGACGCACAGCGGCAGCACGACCTTATACTCGCGCTCCGTCAGGGCTGGACTCACAAACTGCCCGACAAACAGCAGGATAAACGGTGCCGCCAGCACGATACCGCCCATAAAGCACATTTGGAGGACGACGGTAAACCCCTCCATGATCGAAACAGTGCCCAGGTCGAGCTGCAGCGCAGGATTTCCCGCCTGCACCGAGCGCAACGGCCACAGCAGCACTTCGTTAAAGCGCCGCATGAAGAGCCCGATTAGCACCGCAAACACCAAAAACGCCGCCGCGCTCTTAATCAGCGTCCAACGCAGATCCTCCAGGTGATCGAAGAAGCCCATCGGCTTACCGCGCAACACCTCGGCTTCGGCGGCAGAGTCGGAGAAAATGTTGTGGTCTTTTTTCAAAAGCGTAGGGCGCGAGGGTGGGTAGCGGCAGACCGCTAAGCCGCAACGAAGTACTGCTCATTGTCCAGCCCACACCGCACGCGGCACAACTACGCATCCTTATCCCCCTGTGCACATAGCGGACAGGGGGGCTGTTCCCGTTTCAAACGCGAGCAGCCCCCAACAACGCGCGAGGCGCTTTGGCCTGTATATCGCCGATATTTACGGTAATCGCGCGCGAAAGTGAATAACTCCGACCCTGCGGTCGGAGCTTCTCCTCCACAAGCGAGGGTCTGTTCCCGTTTCAAACGTGGCCGCGCTGCTGCTTACGGCGCAGCCCGAAGGGACGGGCCAGATTTTGCGTGCCGCTGCGTTACTCGTCGCTCATTTGCATGAGCAAACTTCGCTTCTCGCGCCTTGCTGCACACAAAATCTGGCTCCGTCGCGACTCGCGTTTGAAACGGGAACAGACCCTAGGAGAGCCTGCGGCTCCATATGACGATGACCTCGCCGTGAACGGCGAGGTGCGCGCTCTGGTTCGTGGTCACAATCTGCCTCCCTGAGGCGGCGGCACACTAAATCCCCTCACGCTCATCAAACGCTTTGGCATCCGCGAGTCGGGGCTCCCCGTTCATGGTGCTGACGGTGCTGCCACCATCTAGCGCGTTAATGGCGGCGACTTGCTCAGCGGAGAGAGCAAAGTCGGTCACCGCAAAGTTCTCTTCTAGTCGTGCTAGGTTCGAGGTTTTAGGGATGACGACGCGGCCTGCTTGCAGGTGCCAACGGAGGATAACTTGCGCGGGCGTGCGGCCGAGCTCTGCGGCGACTCGTTGAATGACAGGGTTGTTGACACCGTCCGTTCGTCCGAGCGGCGTATGCGCTACTGTCACTACGCCCGCCGCCGTATTGGCGGCTTCGACTGCCTCCTGCCGGTAGGTCGGGTGACACTCCATTTGGTTCGCCGCAGGGACAATCGTGCCTTTTTCTAAAATTTCGTTCAAAAAGGGCGGCGTAAAGTTCGACACGCCGATGGAGCGGATCAGTCCTTCGGAGCGTGCCTGCTCCATAGCCGCCCACGCCTCCGCGCGTTTATTGAGCTCCACCGTTGGCCAGTGGATCAGGTAGAGATCGACGTAGTCGAACCCGAGCTTCTCCAAGCTCCCCTCCAATGCCTCGCGCGCCCGCCCGTGATCGGGGTTCCAAAGCTTGGTCGTTACAAAGACCTCCTCGCGCGGCAGGCCCGATTCGCGCACAGCACGCCCGACTATTCCCTCAGTGTGGTAACACTGGGCGGTATCGATATGCCGGTAGCCGATTTCAAGGGCTCTCAAGATGACTTTCTCGTCAGGAAGCCCGAAAGTACCAAGCCCGACCTGCGGAATCTGGCGGCCATCGTTTAGGGTAATTAGGGGAATAGTCGTGGGGTTCGTCATGTTAGTCCCGATGAGAGGCACAAGCTGAGCTTCGGCAAGCCTCGTTACGCAAAATCCGCATTTCCTTCACTCGCATTTCCTTCACTCGCCTCAGACGCCGCCCCTCTCAATAAACCGTATAGCCCGCCGTTGACACTCCCACCGGTGGCTCTCTACCTCCGCACCCTTTGCGCGCGCGGCCCGCGCCGCACTCTCTCCGATCCCCGTCCGCGTCACACACCGTTTCTAATCACACAAACTGCAAACTACACATGGCATCGAAAACGACGAAGAAAGCACCGGCCAAAAAAGCCGCACCTAAAGCGACTCAGAAAAACAGCGGCAGCCCCGCTGCGGCTAAGGTCAGTGCCGCAAAGGCCAAAACCGGCAAAGCCACCAAGTCCCCCAAATACGTTTACACTTGGGGCGCGGGCAAAGCCGACGGCGACGGCACGATGAAGGCCCTGCTCGGCGGCAAAGGAGCCAACCTCGCCGAGATGACACGTATCGGGCTGCCCGTCCCTGCAGGCTTCACGATCACCACCGAAGTCTGCACCTATTACTACGCCAACAAACGCAGCTACCCCAAGGAGCTCGAAGCGCAGATGCAGGCTGGCGTCGCCAACATGGAGAAAGTCATGGGCCACAAATTCGGCGACGCAAAGGGCTTCCCCCTCCTCGTCGCAGTGCGCTCCGGTGCGCGCGACTCGATGCCCGGCATGATGGACACCATCCTCAACCTCGGGCTCAACGACGACACCGTCCGCTCGCTCGAAAAAGCCACCGGTAACGCCCGCTTCGCCTGGGACTGTTACCGCCGTTTCGTGCAAATGTATGGCGACGTCGTCCTCGGCGTGCAAAAACGCGAAGGCGAAGACCACGAGCCATTTGAAAGCGTCATCGAGCACTACAAACACGAAGTCTACGGCCGCGACATCATCGACTCCGAACTCAGTGCCGAAGACCAACAAGAACTCGTCAAACGCTTCAAAGCCCTCGTCAAAGAGCGCACCGGCAAAGTCTTCCCGCACGACCCGTGGGCGCAGCTCCGCGGCGCAGCCGGCGCAGTCTTCGGCTCTTGGATGAACGACCGCGCCATCGTCTACCGCCGCAAGTACAACATCCCCACCGAGTGGGGCACCGCCGTTAACGTCCAAGCGATGGTCTTCGGCAACACCGGCGAAGCCTCCGGCTCCGGCGTCGCCTTTACCCGCAACCCCGCCAACGGCGAAAACGAATTTTACGGCGAGTTCCTCATCAACGCCCAAGGCGAAGACGTCGTCGCCGGCGTGCGCACTCCCGAGCCCGTTTCCAAGCTCAAGGCCGCCATGCCCAAGGCTTACGCCGAGCTGCTCAAAGTCCGCAAAACCCTCGAAAAACACTTCAAGGACGTGCAGGACGTCGAGTTCACCGTCCAAGACGGCAAGCTCTACATGCTCCAGACCCGCAACGGCAAACGCACCGCCGCGGCCGCGCTCAAGTTCGCCGCCGACATGGTCAAGGAACGGCTCATCGACTGGAAGACTGCCGTCTTGCGCAACCCCGCCGACCAGCTTGAGCAACTCCTCGCGCCGATCTTCGACCTCGCCGAAATCAAGAAGGCCAAAGCCATCGCCACCGGCCTCCCCGCTGGCCCCGGTGCCGCCTCCGGCAAGATCTACTTCAACGCCGACCGCGCCGCCGCCGCCGCCGAGAAAGGCGAAAAAGTCCTCCTCGTCCGCGTCGAAACCTCGCCCGAAGACCTCCGCGGCATGATCGCAGCCGAGGGCATCCTCACCGCCCGAGGCGGCGTCTCCTCGCACGCCGCACTCGTTGCCCGCCAAATGGGTAAAGTCTGCGTCTGCGGCGCAGCCGACATCCAAATCGACTACGAACGCCGCGTCGCCACCGTCAAAGGGCAAAACTTCGCCGAAGGCGACTACCTCTCCATCGACGGCACGGCGGGCACCGTTTACGCGGGCCAAATCCCCACCGCGCCCTCCGAAATCATCGACGGCCTGCTCAACGGCAACAAAGCCGCCCAGAAGACCGAGAAGTTTAAAAACTACGTCCAGCTCATGGACTGGTGCAAAAAAGCCACAAAGCTCAAAGTCCGCACCAATGCCGACACCCCCGAGCAGACCGCCCAAGCACTCGCTTTCGGCGCGGAAGGCATCGGGCTCACCCGCACCGAGCACATGTTCTTCGAGGGCGACCGCATCGACGCCATGCGCGAGATGATCCTCGCCGAAACCCAGGCCGACCGCGAAACCGCCCTCGCCAAGCTCCTCCCCTACCAACGCAAAGACTTCTTCGGCATCTTCAAGGCACTCAAGGGCTTCCCGGCCACCATCCGCCTCCTCGATCCGCCGCTCCACGAGTTCCTCCCGCACAGCAAGGAGCAGCAACTCGACTTCTCCAAAAAAATCGGCGTCGCCGTCGAGAAAGTCATGACCCGCGTGCACGAACTCCACGAGTTCAACCCCATGCTCGGCTTCCGTGGCTGCCGCCTCGGCGTCAAATACCCCGAGATCACCAAGATGCAGGTTCGCGCCATCCTCGAAGCCGCCGCCGAAGCCACCAAGAAAGGCTTTAAGGCCAAGCCCGAAATCATGATTCCGCTCGTCGGCTTCAAGAAGGAGCTCGATCAACAAGTCGCGCTCGTCCACGAGGTCGCCGCCGCCATTGAGAAGGAGAAAAAAGTCAAACTCTCCTACCAAGTCGGCACCATGATCGAAGTGCCACGCGGCGCGCTCACCGCCGACGAAATCGCCGAGACCGCCGAGTTCTTCAGCTTCGGCACCAACGACCTCACCCAAACCACCCTCGGCATGTCGCGCGACGACTCCGGCTCCTTCCTCGGTGCCTACCAAGAAACCGAGATCATGCCGAAGAACCCCTTCGCCTCGGTCGACCAAAGCGGCGTCGGCCAGCTCATGGAAATCGCCATTGAGAAAGCCCGCCGCACCCGCGCCGACATCAAACTCGGCATCTGCGGCGAACACGGTGGCGACCCCGACTCGGTGAAATTCTGCCACCGCATCGGCCTCGCTTACGTGAGCTGCTCGCCCTACCGCGTGCCCGTCGCCCGCCTCGCCGCCGCTCAAGCGGCGATTGCCAACGAGTAACGCGAAACGCACTAACCAAGGCCGCGCCGCGCCGCGCGCCCCCGGCTACCCGCGTAGCCCCGAAAGCCGCCTTCTCGACGAAGGCGGCTTTTTTGCGCGTGCCCACCCTCCCCTATTGCCCTGCCTACTGCCCCACAAAAGCGGCGCTACACGAATCGTAGCCACGCCTACAATAACCTTGTCTGATTCTGGAGAATCCGGCTGCCTACCCGCTCCATGATCGTAACGACCGCCCAACTCTTTAAGCACGCCTACGGCAAATATGCCGTCGGTGCCTATAATATCAACAACGCCGAACAGGCGATGGGGCTCTTCCAAGGCGCAATCGACTCCCAAGCCCCCTTCATCATCCAAATCTCCAAAGGCGCGCGCAAATACACCGACAAGCGGATGCTCGAAGCCATCATCCGCAGCGCAGGCGAGATTTACCCCGAAGCGATTTTCGCCGTACACCTCGACCACGGCGACGAGCAAACCTGCTACGACTGCATCGACTCCGGCTTCTTTAGCTCGGTCATGATCGACGCCTCGCACGACCCCTTCGCCGAAAACGTCGCCATCACCAAGCGCGTCGTCGAGCGCGCCCACGCTAAGGGCATCTCCGTCGAAGCCGAGCTCGGCATGCTCGGCGGCGTCGAGGAAGACATCCAAGTCGATGAAGGAAACGCCTGCCTCACCGACCCCGCCGAAGCCGAAGAATTTGTGAAACAAACCGGCTGCGACTCGCTCGCCTGCGCAATCGGCACCAGCCACGGAGCCTTTAAGTTCAAGGGCCGCCAGTCGCTGCACTTCGACGTTTTGGAGAAAATCAAGGGCCGCCTACCCAACTTCCCGCTCGTCATGCACGGCTCCTCCTCCGTCCCCCAAGACGAAGTCGCCAAGATTAACGCCGCTGGCGGCACCATCCAGGACTCCATGGGCGTAGACCCCAAGGAATACCTTCCCGCCGCCAAGCTCGGGGTCACCAAGATCAATATCGATACCGATGGCCGCCTCGTCTGGACGCGCGTCCACCGTGAGTTCTTCCGCAACAATCCCGAGCAATTCGACTTCCGCCCCCCGGGCAAAATCTTCATGGCCGAGTATGCGAAGTTCATCGCTTCGCGAAACGAACTCCTCGGCAGCGCCGGCCAGCTCGAAGACCTGCGCAAATCGCTCGCCGCTAGCTAAGCGCACTACGCGCGGCGCCCATCGCCCCGCGAAGTACCGCCGACTTGCCCTACTCTCCCAAACGCGTATCAGTTCGCCCTGATACGCGTTTCTCGTTTTCGCCCAAAATCACAATTTTTGAAACATTTCAAAAACGCAGGCGTCCAAGTCCGCAAATCCCCCCATTTACCCCTCACCTCAAAAAAGGAGATCCTCCCCATGAAAACGAAAACTCCCCCCCTGTTCGCCCTTGCTGCCGCCGCCCTGCTTGTTGCCAGCCCGCGCGCCGCAGTCGCAGGTGGCGAAGGCGTTGCCGCAGTCGCCGGCCTCATCGGCGGTATGATTATCGGCAGCCACATTGGCAGCACCCATACGCACACGACTGAAACAGTCGTCGTCGAGCGCACGACTGGCACCGCCTCAGAGCAGGCGGCCCCCGAGACCACGACGACGACGACGACCGTCACGCGAAATGGCGTACCCGGCCACTGGGAAGAGCGGCCCGTCCAAACGTGGATGCCCGCCCGATGGATTACGACCTACGACCACTACGGGTTTCCGGTTCGGCGTTATGTGCCGGGCTACTACCAAACACACGTAGAGCGAGTCTGGGTAAGTGGCGTAGCCACAGTCGGCTACGGGCCCGGCATTTTTGAGCCGACGGTAGTCGTCGCGCCCGCCCCGATAATCGTCGCGCCCCGGCCTTATTACTACAACAGCGGATACTACGGTAACCACTATCGCCCGCACTATCCGGTGGTGCGCCCCTTGCCCGCACGCCACTACACGCCGCACTATCCGGTGCGCCCCACGGCCCCGCGCCACTACGCGCCGAACTATCGCAGTAACCACGCCCCCAGCTACAAAGCGAATCACGTGAGAGGACGGGTTAACTCCGGTAGCGGCGGCCTCCGCCCAAAATTCCACTAAGCTTAAGCTTAACGAGGTCTCCCCGTTTTTTCAGGCCGCTCTTTCGAGCGGCCTTTTTCGTTTGGCGTAAACGGAAGCGATTACCCTAACTGGCCCCGCCGGCGGCGGGAAAACTGCGCGGCGAGCGTGCGCAGCACACGTGAGTGGCGAGCCGCGAGCTAGATGTCGCCGCAGCATAGTGTCGCGTGAGCGCATTAAGCAGGCGGCACGAATCGGGCGCGGGCGGCTTCGGCGGCGGCGCGTGTGTCGCAGCCTTCGATGTGGTCATTGACCAGCCCCATCGCCTGCATGAAGGCATACAGGGTTGTAGGCCCGACAAAGCTAAAGCCGCGCTTTTTCAAATCTTTGGACAGTGCCGTGGACGCTGCTGACGTAGTGAGCGTGCGCAGCGCGGCACCCGTGAGGCGCGGTGGCCGGCCCTGCGCTGCCTGCGGCGCGTAGCTCCAGATATAATGCGCGAACGAGCCATACTCCTGCCGCAACGCCAACACACGCCGCGCATTGTTAATCGCCGACTCGATCTTGCCCCGGTGGCGCACGATGCCCGCGTTGCCCAACAGGTGCTCCACATCCACCGCCGTGAAGCGCGCCAGCTCTTCCGCCTCAAAGTTCGCCATCGCTGCGCGGAAGGCTTCGCGTTTGTTGAGGATGGTCAGCCAAGACAGCCCCGCCTGAAAGCCTTCCAAACAGAGTTTCTCAAACAAGCGGCGATCATCGCTGACCGGAAAACCCCACTCACTGTCGTGGTAATCGCGATACAGCGGCGAGGCATGGCACCAATAACAGCGCACATGGCCGCACTCATCCGTGAACAGGTCGCTAGGTGGGGAAACCGCCATGTAACGATGCAGGAGACGCGATTGCAGGAATGCGGCAACACGGATGATGAAGCGGAGCGAAGGGCAGGCTCAGCGTCCTCACTGTTTCCCGGGAAATCCACCTAATCCCAAATCCGCAGTCGCGGCATTTTGCTTCACGGAGGATGCCACTGAAGCCATGCTCACAGCCGCGTCGGAAGAAGAGCCCAGCCCCGGCTCCGGAGCGGAGGCCGCGCGCGGTGCAGGCGCGACGAGCGGTTGCGCACGGACTTTATCGATGCGGTGCCCGTCGATCTCGGCGACTTCGAGCGTCCAGCCTTTCCAAAGGAAGGAGTCGCCGACTGTCGGCACATGTCCAAAGTGGTGAATCATGAAGCCGCCGACGGTCTCGTAACTAGCCGTGGGCGAAGCCGCGCCGAGCGCGAGGGCTTGGTCGAGATCTTCGATTGGCAACGCCGCATCCACGAGCCACGCGCCGTCATCTTGCGGCTCCATCCCCGGGTCTTTGCGGTCGCCGAGCTGGGGCATGTCGCCGACGATCGCCTCCATGACGTCGATGAGCGTCACCAGTCCTTGGATACCGCCAAACTCGTCGGTCACGAGCGCGAGGTGGCGACCCGTTTTCTTAAACGTTTCGAGGAGCTGTATCGCACTCACGCTCTCGGGCACGAGCAGCGGCGTAGTGAGGTGGTCGCGCAGCTTATTCGAGATGCCGATAGCGGCGTTCGCCCAGAGCGATTTTACGCTCACGATGCCGATCACTTGGTCGCGCGTAGTCTCGTAAACGGGGAAGTGCGAATGTCCACTCGCGACGATTTTGCGCCAGTTAATCTCCTCCTCATCTTCGACATTGAGCCACACCATCTGCGGGCGGCGCGTCATGATTTCGGTCACGGGCATTTCGTCGAGGTTGAGCACGCCCTCGACCATCGCGCGCTCGGCTTTGTGGAAAACGCCCGCATTCATCCCCTGCTCGACGAGGTTGGCGACTTCCTCCTCCGAGGGTGGCGGCTCCTGCTCCTTGCCGATACCGATCACGCGCAGTAATGCATTAGTCGATACCGTGAGCAGCCACACAAAGGGCGCGGCAAACTGCGAGAGCCGCAGCATCGGCCCCGCAACCAGCATCGCCCGCGCCTCGGGGTTCCCCAGCGCGATCCGCTTGGGCACCAGCTCGCCCACGATGAGCGAGAAAAACGTAATTGCGCTAACCACGACGAAAATCGCGATAGCCCGCGCATAAGGCGCGAGCAGCGGCACGCTCGCGATCGGCCCGGCCAAGTGCTCCGAGAGCGTCGCTCCACCGAAGGCACCCGCTAAGATGCCCACGAGCGTAATCCCGATCTGAACCGTCGAAAGAAAGCGAGTCGGCTCGTTCGCCAGTTTGAGCGCGATTTTCGCGCGGGCCGCCCCCTCATCCGCCAGTGCTTGCAGCCGCGCTTTGCGCGAGGACACGATCGCAATCTCCGCCATTGCAAAGGCTCCGTTGGCGAGCAGGAGGAGGAAAATAACGAAAAGTTCTAAGACAATAGAGTTCACTGATTGGGGTCGCTAGTGGGCCGCGCAGGTCGCGACCCCTAAAGCTGATCGCTAGCGAGCCTGAGTGGCATCGAGAGCCAGACGCCCCATTTCGCAACCGAAAAGCAGCGCGCCCACCGCTAAGGGAGCCACGGGAACTTGCTGGCGTCGGGCGGGCGTTTCTCGCGCTGCGCTTGGTGAAACTCGCGCGCCTCCTCGCTCATGTAGTAGAGCAACGTCGCATTTCCGGCGAGTTCTTGGAGCCCGCTCTGCCCATCAACATCGGCATTAAACGCGCTCTTCAGGCAACGAATCGCCAGCGGACTTTGCTGCATAATCTCACGCCCCCACTTGATCCCCTCCTCTTCGAGATCGGCAATCGGCACGACCGCGTTCACCAGCCCCATGTCGAGGGCCTGCTGCGCGTCGTATTGGCGGCACAAAAACCAAATCTCGCGCGCCTTCTTTTGCCCGACGATTCTCGCCAAATAACTCGCGCCAAAACCGCCATCGAAGCTGCCCATCTTTGGGCCCACTTGGCCAAAAATCCCGTTATCCGCCGCAATCGTCAGGTCGCAGACGAGGTGCAACACATGCCCGCCGCCAATCGCGTAACCGGCCACGAGCGCAATCACGACCTTCGGCATCGAGCGAATCAGCTTTTGCAAATCGAGCACGTTGAGCCGCGGCACTCCATCCCCTCCCACATAGCCGGCAGGCCCGCGCACACTCTGGTCGCCACCCGCGCAAAACGCATACTTCCCATCCGTGTGCGGCCCCGCGCCCGTGAGCAGCACCACGCCCACCCGCTGGTCTTCGCGCGCATCCGAAAACGCCTCGAAAAGCTGTGCAACCGTCTCGGGCCGAAACGCATTTCGCTTCTCAGGCCGGTTGATCGTAATCTTCGCAATCCCCTCCGCACACTTCTCGTAACGGATATCGCTGTAGCTTTTTACGGGCGTCCACTCAGTCGGCATAGTGCGGCGAAGCGCAGAGCCAAAGCTCACGCGCAGCAACTCATAAGCGATGTGTCCTCACAACTCTGCGGCCCCATATGCGGTAATGACGGCCTCCAAAAAATGGCAGCGGACACAACGGGCGCGACTCCAACGAGAGCCCCGCCCAATCGGGAAGCCCTCACCGCGCGCCTTCGTATCATCCGTACGATTTTCCCCATGACAACGCGCCGCCATTTCGAGGACATAGCCACTGCCCCAAAAAGACGCCCCCCTCACTCATTCACCCCATGCCCTCCCCTGATCTCAAACTCGGCCTCATCGGCTCTGCTGGACGTGGTGCCAGCCTCGGCACGCTCGCCCACCGCCCGAGCAAAGGCGCGCGCATCGTCGCCTGCTGCGACGTCGCAACACACGCCCTCGACGAAGCCCGCGCCGCCTACACCCACAAAGGCACGCCCCCCTTTACGACCCGCGATTACCGCGAGCTGATAGCCCTGGCCGACTCCGCCGCACTCGACGCCGTCATTATCGCCACGCCCGACTATCTGCACGAGACGCACGCCGTCGCCGCGCTCGAACGTGGGCTCGCCGTTTATCTCGAAAAACCGATGGCACTAACCATCGCGGGCTGCGACCGAATCCTCGCTACCGCCAAAGCGCACCGCGCCCGCCTCTACCTCGGCCACAACATGCGCCACATGGGCTTTGTGCGAAAGATGAAGGCGCTCATCGATGCGGGCGCGATTGGCGAAGTAAAAGCCTGCTGGTGCCGTCACTTCGTCGGCCACGGCGGCGATTTTTACTTCCGCGACTGGCACGCCGACCGCCGCTACTCCAACAGCCTCCTCCTGCAAAAAGCCGCGCACGACATCGACATTATTCACTGGCTCTGCGGCGGCTACACGCGACTCGTCAACGCACTCGGCGGGCTCACCCTCTACGGCGATCTCCCCGAGCGCGCACCGGCAACGAAAGGCCCACCGCCCGGCATCGCCCTGCGAGGCATGGACTTCACGACCTTCCCACCGACGCGCCAACGCGGGCTCAACCACCGCATCGACGTCGAAGACCTAAGCACTATGCAAATGCGGCTCAGCAACGGCGTCTATGCCACGTATGCCCAATGCCACTACACACCCGACTACTGGCGCAGCTACACAATCATCGGCAGCGAGGGCCGTCTCGAAAACTTCGGCAACGGCGGCGCGGGCACCGTCGTACGACTCTGGAATAAACGCTCCGGCTACAACGCAGCGGGCGACGCCAGCTACAAAATCCCCACAACACGCGGCAGCCACGGCGGGGCCGATCCCCTCATCATTGCCGAGTTTCTCCGCTACGTGCGCGAAGGCGGCACGACCGACACCTCCCCCCTCGCTGCGCGCGAAAGCATCGCCGCAGGCTGCCTCGCCACCGAATCACTGCGCAGCGGCGGCATCCCCCTAAAAGTCCCGCCCCCCAACGCCGCGCTCGCGCGATTTTTTGAAAACGGCGGCGCATAACGGCAGAGTAGCGCGGGCGAGCACGCTGCTCGGATACCCGAGCAGGCGAGCCGCCTAAGGGTCTGTTCCCGTTTCAAACGTGGTCGCGACGGAGGCAGATTTTGTGTGCAGCAAGGCGCGAGAAGCGAAGTTTGCTCATGCAAATGAGCGACGAGTAACGCAGCGGCGAGCGTGCGCAGCACACGTGAGTGGCGAGCCGCGAGCCAGATGTCCCGTCCCTTCGGGCTGCGCCGTAAGCAGCAGCGCGGCTCGCGTTTGAAACGCGAACAGACCCTAAGAGTGACGAGTAAGAGAGGACACGTTGGAGATTGGCGGAGCGCCGACCGCCACGCCATGCTCTGCGTCGATGACTGATGCCGCACACCACGCAGATGGCCCCGCGCAATCCGCCGAAACCCCGACTCCACGCAAACCCAGCTTTGCCATCTGCGATGGACTTCGCGGCTACCTCGCCAACTACAAACGCGAGCGGCTCCTACCCATCAGTTACGAACGGCTCTGCGACTTCCACGAAACCATCCCGCTCGTGGATCGCGACGGCCAGCCCACGCTCTGGGACACCGTCATTTACCGCCACGACGAGATGGGCCCGCTCTACGAAGAGCTCAAAGCGACCTATGCGCTTCTCAAAGTCGATGGCGACTCCCGCGTCGTGCGCCACCTCTACATCGACCGCGTGGACTATTGCAGCTTCGGAAACTCGATGCCCTTCCGCGTGCGCATCGTGAACTCCTTTAACGACAACCAAGACTATTTTTATGTAAAACGCGCCGACGCCTCGCGGGTGTACGGGCTCGAACTCGAACACCTCCTCTCTCCTAGCCGTCTCAACTTCATCACCCACGGCGGCACGCTCATCGAAGAACACATCGCCGGCATTCCGGGTGACGTCTTCATCAACACTTGGCTGCGCTCGCCCGAGCTGCTCCCTGTGCGCGTCGCCAAGGAACTCGTAAAATTCAACGAGCGCTGCTTTCTGCGACTGCTCGGCGATATGCGCGCGTACAACTTTGTCTTCGTCATCACTCCCGATTTCGAGGCCGCCCAAGTCCGCATCCGCGCGATGGACTTCGACCAGCAGTCTTACAATGGCCGCAAAAAATTCTACCTACCGCAGTTCTTTAAGGAAAACGCGCCACTCGTCCGCTACTGCACCAAACACCTGCACGTCGAAACCGCACTCCAATATCAACGCGAAGAACACACACTCATCGTCGGACGCGCCGAACTCGCCCGCGTGCGCCTCGCCGAGCTACTCCACGAAATGAGTGCCGATGCGATCGCCCCGCGCGAAAAAATCCACCACCTACGCGCTGAACTCGCCGAGCACTTCCAGCGCAGCGAATATCTCCACTGCGAATCGATGGGCGCCCTCGTTCAGCAAAACCTGCTCACCCTGCGCGAAACAATCGCCCGCCATAGCCCGCCGCCCATCGACCTCGAAAGCTTCGTATAAAACCACCTCTCACTGCACTTCATCCCAACACATCGCCGCACAGTGTATCTCAATCGCGACTACCCACATCCATTTAGATTGCGCGGCCTAGAGAGATCTTCGAACTTGCCGCAACAACACTCGTACGAGGCGGCACTCTTCCGTCACGATGAGTCCACTACACAACACAACTCCCAAAGAACTGGAGCCCCCTCATGGCCAAAAAAGCAGCCCCTAAAAAAGCGACTCCTGCGAAACCTGCCGCCACAAAAAAACTGACAGCAAAAAAAGCCCCTGTCGCCAAGAAGGCAGTCGCCAAAAAAACGGTAGCGAAAAAACCCGTCACCAAGAAGGCTCCCGCCGTAAAGAAACCGGCCCCTAAGAAGGCCCCAGCGAAAAAGGCACCCGCGGCCAAAAAACCTACCGCTGCGAAAACAAAGGCAGCTCCCGCCGCGAAAAAAGCACCGGCAAAAAAGAAGAAGTAAGAAGCCCCGTTCCAGTTTCGCGCTTCCCCCAAAAGCAGAGCCGCTCTCCCCACAGGAGCGGCTCTACTCATTTTAGAAGCACAGCAGTGGACGCGGCGGCCTAAAGAATACGCCCCTCATCGAATTCGATGAGGTCGGCTACCGTCAGAATATCGCTTAAGCGGTCTGCACAGCCCATATTGGTGAGTGCCTCTTTTAAAAAATCGCGACCGGGGCCGCTCAGCCCGCGTTGCACATAAAACCGGTTCCACTCCGCGACGCGCAACTCGGTCGGAAAAATCTCGCGCAGCCGCGCGTCGATCTCCGCATCGCTCGCCGACTCGTGGACGGCGCGCTCGACTGCATCCGGCTCGATGCCCAAGTGCAGGCACAAAAACCCATCCATCCCGCGCTTGTAATTCTTCGCATAGCTCGGAGGCAGGGCGCCGTGAGTCTTCACGTAGCTGGCCTTCGCGATGAAACGCGGCAAGTGCAGCAAGCCCGTCGCCGCATGCGGGATGTAGGCCGAGGGCAGTTCGCGCAAAATCACACCAGTCGAGCCCGGGATCGGTTGGGAAGCCATAGTGGCCAAAGCCTCTGCACTACGACTGGTCACCGCACGCAAAATAAAGCTTTGCCCTGCGTGAGAGCGGAGCCCCCCTCCGCGCTCACACACCGGCAGCGGCCAACGCCGCACCCACAATGCCCGCCGTGTTGCGAAACTCTGCAGGAACGACACGCGCCTGCGGCTTGAGGCAGTGGAAAAACTTGTCGTGCTCGCGACTAATCCCGCCGCCTAAAATAAACAGGTCAGGGTAGAGGATCTTTTCGAGCTGGATCAGGTAGTCGCTGAGCTCGCGGCCCCACGCCTCGAAATCGAGCCCACGCCGCACGCGCGCCGCAGCCGACACATAGCACTCGATTGACTGGCCCTCCTTTATGATGTGCCCCAACTCCGTATTCGGATGCAGCCGCCCGTTGTGAAACAGTGCCGAGCCCACCCCCGTTCCCAGCGTCAACACGAGCACCGTATTCGACTCGCCCCGCCCCGCGCCAAAACGCAGCTCTGCCAAGCCCGCCGCATCCGCATCGTTGATCAACGTCACCGGACAGCCACTCGCCTGGCTAAACAAGGCCCCCGCATCGCAGTCGCAAAAGCCTTTGTGCACATTTGCCACCCACGCGATGCGCGCCCCATGCACCACCCCGGGGAAGCCCACGCCCACCGGCCCACGCCAGTCAAACCGACGCACCATCTCCGCCACTGCCTCCGCCATCGCTTCGGGCGAAAGTTTATCGGCAGTTTCCAACTTCTCGCGCTCCGTCAAAAGCTTGCCACTCACCAAGTCGACTGGTGCGCCCTTGAGCGCCGATCCGCCAATATCAATGCCTAGAATCGTGTTCATAGAGAAAGAGCTACGAGAAAAGAAGGGGAGCAAAAGTGCGGACTATGTCGCGCACGCGCGCAATCCCCGTCAAGCCTTCCTAGCCTGCGGTAACTGCGAGTCGCAGCCCCGCTGCTTGGGCATATTAGCCCAGTCATAAACGAGTGCCCACACACGCGCCAGAGCAGCCCTCAAAACCCGCCCACACGCCACAGTCGAGGCGAAGTCGCCGTTACTTACAGACCTCAACGTATCGATAGCGCCGATACGCCAACGAAAGCGCTCTGCGGCCGCGCACACGCACAGCCGCAGGCGGTTCCATTTTGGCCGCCAGCACTAACCGCCGCCCACACGCCGACCGCCCGCGTCAAACAGATGCAGCGGCACACCCTCCTCAATGGCGACGGCGACCCGATCCCCCGGCCGGAGTGCGCTACGCTCGCTCTGCCGCGCGACGAGCGTCGCCGCCGCGCCAGCCACCTCCACATAAATCAAAGTCTCCGCGCCGAGCGACTCCACCAGCTCCACGCGACCCGCCACCGAACCGCGCGGAGCCACAGCCTGCCCGCCCTCCGCGCCCACCTCTGGCAGCACGCGCAAGGACTCGGGCCGAATCCCCAACGTGCCGTCAGCTGATCTATTGGGGTTGGGGGTTTGGACTGAACTAACAGAAAGCGTGTTACTGAGTGAGGAGCGGTGCACCGACTTTCTGTGACGGTACACTCGCTAAAGAACTGAAAAATGCTGCGCCTAGGCGCATAGGGTAAGCAGTGAGAGTTTCAAAGTCTTCCTCGGCTTAGTTTTTACAGGTCAAAGCTGCTGGGGATAATGACCATGTCGCGAATGGTGACATTGCGCGGACGCGTAAGCATGTAGAGCACCGCATCGGCAATTTCAGAGGGCTCGATGAGGCTACCGTTTTCCTTTGCTTTGCGGAGATTTTCTTCCGGCCAATCCGCCAAGAGCGCACTGCTCACTGGGCCGGGCGAAACCGAGCCGACGCGAATCCCGTGCGGGAGGAGTTGGCGGCGCATAATTTGCACAAACGAATGAGTCGCCCATTTCGAGGGCGAGTAGACGGGCTCATGGAGTACCGCGCTATGGCCCGCGAGAGAACTCGTTACGATAATGTCGCCAGTCTTACGCTCAATCATATGTGGAATGATCGACCGTACATTTTTAAAGACTACATTGATATTAAGCTGCAACATCCGGTCGATATGGTCGAGGTCTGCATCAACTAGATCGCCCCCGATGTAGATGCCTGCATTCGCATGGAATATATCAACGTAAGAAACAAGGGCTAGAATATTATCCGCTAGCTGCTTACATTGCTCCACATTGAGTAAGTCGGCAACAAGCGGAATCGCGGAGCCGCTGTGGCCTTCACACGCGGCGTTTAGTGCACGCTCATCTTTATCGATAAGTACGACCTGTGCACCTGCCTTAATCAGGGCTTGGGTGGTGGCTAGCCCGATTCCAGAAGCCGCGCCAGTCACGGCAGCGATTTTTCCTGATAATAGTTTTGTCATCGTTTTTGGGGTTAAAACGGAGTGTTGCCGAGCCTTTGCTATCCGCAACACTCCGCTGGGGTTTAATGGAGCGTAGTACGTTACCAGCCCATGTATTTAATCGTTTCTCTCACAGGTTGGTAGCCGTCGGTCCAGTATTCGATTTGGACACCAAAGCTTCCGCCGTGACGGGCCGAACCAAAGACACCCGTGCGGGAAAGCGCGCCACCCGGCACGACAAAGTCGGCGGCGGACTGCGCCGCACCATTCCAGTGCGCCCAAGTGTAGAACACGCGAATATCGGGGCGGCTCCAGAACTTCGTCCCTTTTGGCGAAAAGCTCGGCGCAAAGGTGTACTTGGTCATGTTGCGCTGCGCGGCGCCACTGGGCTTTACGGCATCGTGACCGATTTCGAGGCTTAGCTTGATGCGCTCGCTGAGGCTGTACGTCGCGCGTCCACCGACAGATACCCAGTCTTGGGTATCGCCAGTGTTGAAGCGATCGCGCTGCCAAATCCCAATCACTTGCCCGCCGAGCTTCTCGCCTTGCCAGTCATAGGCCTCGACCACGCGCCAGCGGTTGTTGCTGCGGTTGAGATACAGGTCACCTGTGTAACCAAGCGCTGTGCCCGGGCCTTCACCATATTGCAGCGCGAGCGAGTTATTCCCTGTCTCGCCAATTTTTTGTATATGGCGCACATGAGTCGACCAGCCCCAAGTCGTATCCGCACGGTGCGTGTCTTTTTCGACATAGTTCAGCCCAAACTCTAAGGTACCACCGTTGTTGGTTTCTAACCCTTCAAAGAAGAGATCATGGCGATTTACATAATACTCTTGGTAGGGGTTGTCTTTACGCGAGAGGAAGTAGGTCGCTTTGACTTTTCCGAGTTGCACATCTTGGACACCAAAGCCGACACCCTGCATATCACGATAAAAGAAATCGTTAATATGCACATCAGCAGACTTATAGTGCAGCATGCTACGCCCGGCGATTATGGCACCTCCATTTAGCCACGATAGGTTCCGCCAAGTGAGCAGTGCTTCGGCCAATCGCGTGTGCCCCGGCCCGCTCTTCGAATAATTATGCACACCATAAGGGTGATTAAAAAATCCACCTACCGTCGCACTCAGGATAGAGTCATTGCTAAAGCGGGCAATATCTTGACGAAGGGATGCTTCAAAATGTTGGTCGAACTCATTACCCAATCGATATTTAGCGAGTGCTCCCGGAAGTTGGAAGGCTCTATTCGGGCTCATTCCCTCTATCATTCCTGTGCGGAAATACGCTTTCAGGTCGGCATCCCAGTGCGCGGCTTCTGCGGCTGAGACATTTGTAAATGCCGCCGAAAAAATTCCACAGAATGCGCTGAGAATACCAATACTCACTCTCTTCTTGGTGTTTGGTTTCATTGTTTTTCTTGGTTATGCTTGGTTACGGCATGGGGCATGCTACACTTTTGGGACAAAGAACCCCAAACCTAGCATTCAGCATATAGAGTTTGAATGTAGGTTGTGAATTCGCTTTAATACGCATTTATAGGCTTTTGCTGCGCGTTTATACTTAATCAGCAATACCATTACCGCTTACTCCAGGCGAGGAGTTGCGACATTAGCAGAGGACAAATACTCATTAGGTTGTATTATCCCAAGAGTATATTTACAAATCGGCAGAGCGGGTATTATTACCCATTTTAATTTTGCCGATAAGTAATTTACTGCCGCGGCAACCTATTCATTTAGCCAGTAGTAATGAATACAGTCGGAAAGGCTATCGCGGCGCTGGATATAGCGTTCCGAGCCGGTGCCGGAGTATTCGTTTTCCCGAAATGCCTCACCGCATGCGAGCGTTTCGGGGGCTTCACTCGATACGTCACACTGCGCCGGCAGCGCGACGGCCGGAAAAAAAACAATCAAATACCGGCTTAATGGCAGTGCGCCTGCCCATCCCGACCGTGCGCGTGCCCGTGGCGCAACTCCTCAGAAGTCGCTTCGCGCACGGCCAACACCTCCACGTCGAAGTCCAAATCCATCCCCGCCAGCGGATGGTTGGCATCAAGCGTCACGCTTTCTTCATCGGCGGCGACGACTGTGACCACCGGCGCGTGCGGATCGGTATCGGTTTGGAAGCGGTCGCCCACGTTAATGTCGCCGGCAAAAGGGATCTGCGCACGCGGCAACCGTTGCACTTGTGAGGGGTCGTGCGCGCCGTAGGCCCGAGCCGCGGGTACTGATACGCGTTGGCGCGAGCCCGCCGCCACACCGCGCAGTGCCTCGTCGAGCCCGTCAATCACTTGCCCCGCGCCCTCCAAATACGTGATGGGCTCGCCGCCGGAGGAACTATCGATCACTCGCCCCTCAGGGTCGCGCAAAGTATAGTGAAGGGTAACGACGTTAGCGGGCTGCATGGTGCGCAACAAAGACACTACACTCATAATGAGAAGCCCTTTTCGCTGCCACCACAGGCCTGTCCTTTCGGCGGAGAATAACGCGCAAATAAAACGCAGTTTTTGCTCTCCCCGCTACGCAGGAAGACGAGCTTGCGTGCCCCCATGTCGCGGGAGCGTAAACAGAGTATCGAAGATACCTTGCGCTTCCCCCAGTGCAGAACTCAACTGCTGCCCACTGCGCCCATGCCGCTTATGAACACGAAGACTATCCGTTCCCCTTTCCGCCTCCTGTTACTCACTCTGCTTTTTGCCGCGCCGCTCCTTGGCGAACTCCACGCCGCGCTGCCTACGCGCGAAGACTACGTGCGCCGCGTCGAGACCTGCGAAGCGATCTTGCAGGAGTTCATGACCTCGCCCGACTACGGCATCCCGCGCGAAGTGCTGCGCCACGCTAAGGGCATCATCATCGTAAATCAGTTTAGCGCGGGCTTCCTGCTGGGCGTAAAGGACGGCTGGGGAGTCATCATGGTGCGCCGCACCGATGGCACTTGGAGCGTCCCCGCCCTGCTCACCGCTGGCGAAGGCAGCCTCGGCCTGCAAGTCGGGGCCAGTGCTAACGAAACCATCTTTATCCTCAACGACGAGAGCACGCCACGGCTCCTCTTCAAAGGCCGCTTCCACATCGGGGCCGATGCCAAAGCCGTCGGCGGCCCCAAGACCGCCGCCAACGAGTACACGCTGGCCGACGCCGTCGCACAGCCCATCCTCGTGTACTCCAAAAACCGCGGGCTGTACGCCGGAGCCGCCTTCAAGGCCGGACACTTGAGCAGCAACGACAAGGCTAACCGCGTGCTCTACGCCACCCAGCACTCGCTCCCCGAAATCCTCTACAGCAACTGGATAACGGTGCCCGACGAAGTCCGCCCGCTCATGAACTACGTCAGCTCTCTCGCGCAATAAGGCCGGGCAAGGGGCAGCCCTCTTTTAAAAAAGTGACCCGTCCCGCAAGCGCGGCGACAGTGAAGAACTCCGACCCTGCGGTCGGAGCTTCTCCGCCATAAGCTAGGGGAGCCTTCGGCTCCCTATGACGATGACCTCGCTTGACCTCGCCGTGAACGGCGAGGCCTGCGCTTTGGTTCGTAGTCACGATCACTCGACCCGCTTAGTTGCGCAGGCCGCCTTTTGCCTTTTGGCGGCCTGTCTCGTTTTACGCGCACGTACGCAGGTGTTCGCACAGCCCGATGAGCGCGGCAGCCATGACTGCCCGCTGCACCTCCACCCGCAAGCAACCGGGACACTCCACCCGCTCGCTGCGCACGAAAAGCTCGGCGCTGGCATTATCATCACCCACGCCATCCTCCGAACTCCCGCGCACACGCTGCGCGAGAGCCCACCACGCAAAAGGCACAGGCACTCCCTGTTCAGGCGCAGGCTCCGCGTAACCGGTCGTCGCCAGCGCAAAATCGCTCCCGAAAAGCTGCGCCGCACCACGCGCCATTTGCTCGGCCACTGCCGCCGATACCCAGTTGACCGCCTCGCCCTCGACACGCGAAACCCCCAGCAGCCTGACCTTTTGCTCGCCGCTGTAAGCCGTCACTCCACCTAGGAAAAACGGGGATACGCCCGAGACCGCGCCAATCGCCTCCTGCATGCGCCCGCAAGTCAGACTCTCGGCCACCGCGAGCGTCGCCCCGTCGTGCAAAAGCAGCCGCTGCAGCTCACGAGCCAGTTCGAGTTCAGAGTGCATCAGTTAATCTCCAGCCCTACCGGACAATGGTCGCTACCCATCACCTCGGGCTCAATCCACGCCCGTTTAAGGCGCGGCGAGAGAGAAGCCGACGTCATGAAATAATCAATACGCCACCCGATATTTCTGGGACGCGCGCCCGCACGGTAACTCCACCATGTGTAGTGGTCCCCGCCCTTCTCGAAGTGGCGAAACGTATCAACAAAGCCCGCAGCAATATAATCGCGAAACCCATCGCGCTCCTCGTCGGAAAAGCCCGGATTTCCCACGTTTTCCTTGGGACGAGCGAGGTCGATCTCCTCGTGCGCGACATTGAGATCACCGCAAAAAATGACCGGCTTGGTTTTTTCCAAGTCCCGCACGTAGTCGAGAAAGGCGCGATCCCAAGCTTGGCGAAACCCGATGCGGGCGAGCCCATCCTGCGCGTTGGGCACGTAGACGCCGACGAACCAAAACTCTGCAAACTCTGCGCAAATCGCCCGCCCCTCCGTATCGTGCTCCGCCGAGCCGATGCCCATTTGCACCGAGAGCGGCTCAGTGCGCGTAAAAAGGGCTGTCCCGCTGTAGCCCTTTTTCTGCGCGGCATTCCAGTAGAGCCTGTATCCATCAGGCCACGACACGCCCTGCACATCGCCCGGGAGAGCCTTCACTTCCTGCAAGAAAATCACATCGGCATCGCTGGCCTGCATCCAGTCGAGCAGGCCCTTACCCAGCGCAGCGCGCACGCCATTCACATTCCACGAGACGAGTTTCATAAAGCGCGCAGGCTGGCGCCCACCCGCACTATGACGCAAGAGGGGATTGCCTCGCGCCCCGCCGTCTCGCGAAGCTGGACGGTCATTCACAGTTGCGCCCATGGCACGGGCACGCACTCGCAAGTGCGCCCCGCCCCTACGCGTCCGCCCCCTTTCCCACCACACATGCCCTTCTCGCCCATACCGCTAGGCCACGCCATCCCCGACCTGCCCCACGCCGTCTCGTGCAGCCTGCCCACCATGCGCGCCGTCTGCGGCTACGAAGTCAAGGCCCCCGAAGTGATCGCCGCGATGCGCGGAGGCTACCCGCGCTTCGTCCTACACCGCTTCGTCAAAAAACTCACCGACCACTACGCCAAAGCCTGCGGCAGCGCACGCTACTTGTGGCTCACGAGTTCGGCGCAAATGGCCGAGCAAGTCCGCCGCGAACTCGCGCGTAGCGGGCATACCGCCCAAGTCCACGACTTCGACGGGATCGACGGAGTCTCGCACGACGACTCGCCCGCGATCGCCCAACTCGCCCGCCTTTTCTTGCAAAACACTGGCGGCTTTCTCGCCTCGCGCGCTGCCGAAGACCGGCTGGCCCAGCTCGGCCTCGTGCCCGCACCACAGCCCGAAGCCGCCTTCGGCAACGGCGCCCCCGACCGCGCACTCGTCGAAATCCGCCGCCAGCTCGCCCCGCTCTTCCCAGAAAACTCGCCCGATTCGCTGATGCTCGCCCCCAACGGGATGAATGCAGTCTACGCCGCATTTAGCGCACTCGCCGAAGCCCAAGCAGCACAAGGACGCCACACTTGGGTGCAGCTTGGCTGGCTGTACCTCGACACCATCGCGCTCCTCAAACACCACGCCCGCGACAACGCACAGCACTACTGTTATCTGCCCGATGTTTTCGACCTCGCCGCGCTCGAAACCCTCTTTGCCCAGCGTGGCGCGCAAATCGCCGGCCTCGTTATCGAAGCCCCCACAAACCCGCTCATCCAAACTCCCGACCTCCCCGCGATCTATACGCTCGCGAAAAAGCACGGCGCCGCGGTCATCGTCGATCCCTCCGTGTCCTCAATCTACTCGGTCGATGTGCTTCCCTACGCCGACGTCGTCTGCTCGAGTTTAACCAAATACACTGCAAGCGAAGGCGACCTCGTCGCCGGACTCGTCGTAGTAAACCCGCACTGCGCAAACGCCGACTCACTGCACAAATCAATCTCCACGCGCCTCGACCCCGTATACCCGCGCGACCTCGCGCGCCTCGCTCACCAAATCGCCGCCACCCCCGATGTCCTCGCCAAAGTTGAACGCAGCACGGCGACTGTCGCCGCGTGGCTCGAAGCGCACCCCAGCGTAAAACGCGTCGCCTGGGCCCACTCTCCCGAGTCGCGCGCCAACTACCAAAAACTCGCGCGCCACCCCGACGCAGTCGGTGGCCTCATCTCCTTCACGCTGCGCGGACCTATCGAAGCCTTTTACGATGCCGTGTCCCTGCCCAAGGGCCCGAGCTTCGGCATGCAGACCACGCTGCTTTGCCCCTTCATCTACCTCGCCCACTACGACCTCGTGACGAGCGAGGCAGGTCGGCGCGAACTCGCGGCCAGTGGCCTTGAGCCCGAACTCCTGCGCCTCTCGGTCGGCTGCGAGCCCGTCGAAGACCTCATCGCTGCGCTCGACGCCGCACTCTCCCAAGCTCCCGCTGATGGCTGATCTCAAAAAACCGGCTAGCCGTGATTCAGCGCAGCAGCCGCACTGCCTACTCACAATAAAAGCCGTGCCCAATGCGCCCAAAAGCGCGCTCGTTGGCTGGCTGGGCGACGCACTCAAAGTCCGGCTCAAATCGCCCCCAGTTGACGGCAAGGCCAATGCCGAACTCTGCCGCTTCCTCGCCGAGATTCTCCACCTGCCACGCGGCGCAGTGACGCTCGCCACCGGAGCCGCCGCCCGTGAGAAGCGCGTGCGCATCGCCGGAATCTCCCTCGAGCAAGTCGGCGAGAAAATCGCGGCGCTATTGATCGCAAACGGCCAACCCGCCCCACCTTAAGCGTGCCTAGTCATTCGCCGAATCTGCACATAGAGCCGCCGCACAAGCAGCACGCCACCCAGCGCAAGCCCGATCACCATGCTCCCCCAGATCGCTAAAGGCTGGCCCATTCGCACGCCCCACAAGTAAGCGAACGGCAGCCCGATCACCCAGTAGCTGATAAACGTAATCACGCTCGGCACCTTCACATCGGCGAGCCCGCGTAGCGCACCAGAGGCGATAACTTGGCCCCCATCGAAAACCTGAAACAGGGCCGCAAAAATCAAAAGCTGCGACGCCAGCTCGACCACCGGCAGCTCCGGGGTAAAGCCCCCCGCGATCGCCCGGCCCGCAAAGACAAAGGTCAAAACCGACAAGACCGCGTAAGCCACTCCTGCCGCCTGTGCCCCCAAGGCGATGCTCGGCAGCAGCTTCACGCGCCCCTCACCAAGCGCCCGACTCACACGCACACTCAATGCCATCGATAGGCCTAGCGGAATAATGAAAGCGACACCCGCACAGTTGAGCGCAATCTGGTGCGCCGCCAACGGCACCGTGCCAATCCACCCCATCATCAAGGCCGACATCGCAAAAAAACCGCCCTCAAAAACGAGCTGCCCCGCAATCGGAATCCCCAGCACAACCATCGCGCGCAAGTGCGCCCAAGACAGCCGCGCAAACCATGCAGGGTTAGCGTCTGCGACACTCCCCATACGTCTACCACCACTGGCACGCCGTCCTCCCGGCCACTCGGCACGCAACTCCCGCTGCGCCCGCAACCAAGCCCACAACGCAACCAGTGACACGACTCGCGCGGCCAGCGTCGCCCAGCCGGCCCCCGCCAGTCCCAGCGCAGGCGCCCCCCAGTTCCCATAAATCAGTATCCAGTTGAGCAGGACATTGAGCGCGACACTCGAAAGCAAAATCGCCATCGGCCCCCAAGGGTGACCCGTCGCTTCACTAAACTGCCTTACCACTTGGAAAAGCAGCGTAGGCACGAGCGACAGCGTAATCAGCTCTAGATACGGACGCACCGCCGCCAACACCTCCTCCGGCTGGCCAAAATGATCGAGCCACGGGATTAGGGAAAAAGTCACCCCAGCAAGCAGCACCCCGAGCCCCGCTGCCAGCCAGACCCCATGCCGCAAATACTCTGCACACTCGCGCGACTGCCCCGCCCCATGTGTCCGCGAGATTAATATCGAGCCCGAAGCGAGAATCCCCAGCCCCAGCATGAAGCCACCGGTGAAAAGCACATTGGCAAACGCCGACGCCGCTAGCGGCACCGCCCCTAGGCGGCCCACCATCACACTATCCGCCACCCCCATCAGCATCTGGCTGAGCTGCCCAATGATAATCGGGAAAGCCAGCGCAAGCGTCGTACGCAGTTCATTAAAAATCGGTCGCAAAGTCACAGCCCACCCAAAGCGTGGCCTGCCACCACACGATGCAAGGCGTTTCATCCGCCGCTCTCCAGCAACGGGCTACCGTGTATTGCGCACGCGACGGGCAGACGGTGATTTTGCTGCTGTGCGGCGGCGACAAATACACAGAGCAGGCCGACTTGGTGCTGCGGCTATTTTCTACGCTTTACCAAAAAAACCCTCGTCGCTGAAAGGCGATATGAGTTCTCTATCTGAAGGATACCGCCTAAATTTTTTATCAACTCCAATGAAGTCTGTGCATACGTAGTTAATGAAGAAAGTTAGCCTCCACCCCGATAAGTCCTCCATGTTTACTCTTGGCAAAATAGACTTAATATAAGCAGCTATTTTTTGTTAATTGAAAATAAGTCAGCAACATTAAGAAGCCCAAGGACTTCAATCTGCATATTGACCCTTGCTTGCTCATATCTCATTTTCATATCTCCTTGCTTGTTTATATTTCATTATGGGCAGTGTGTGCTGCATTGAAATCTGCACCTTGTTGCAATAAGTAAATGGCAATATCGGGTTCGGCCCTGCTGATGGCCTCAAGATAGCGCGTGTCGCCCGGCTTCATAAAAGCAAAATCCAGTGCAGTACCACTACCGCCAAGCGGCCCTATGAACGCTCGTCTTCAAAGGGGGATTTTAAGATTTCCCCCCGCCAAACTACTGCGTAGCTCAATTTACCTTAAATTGATTCGCGAAGGGCAGATACCGTCCCTTAGCCTCTGCCCCCTCATGCGGAATCTTTTAGTCCCAGTCCTCCTCGGGCTCTCACTCCTCGCTATCGCCATCGTCGTGCGCACTGGAATCTTCGCACGCTCCAACCCGGGCCGGCCCATCAATAGCGCGATGCGCCAAGCCCTCGAAGGCACCGGCCAACTCGAACTCAGTGCCGAAGACACGCTCCTCGTCGACACGCAGTTCCCGGGCAAGCACACCCAGAAGTCCGGCCTCATGTACGTGCCCCGCGCCGCGGGTAAAGGCCCCACGCCCAACATCGGCGACGAAGTCCTCGTCCACTACGAAGGCCGCCTCCTCGACGGCAGCGTTTTTGATAGCTCGCGCAAACGGGCCGATGCCAGTGCCAGCGAGCCGCTGCACTTCCGCGTCGGCCTCGGCCAAGTCATCAAGGGTTGGGACGAAGCCCTCCTCAACATGCGTGTCGGCGACAAGCGCACACTCATCATCCCGCACTGGCTCGGCTATGGCATCCAAGGCCGCCCCCCGCGCATCCCGCCCCGGGCCACTCTCGTCTTCGACGTCGAGCTGCTCGAAATCCGAAACTGAAAGCGGCACGCGATACGCAGCACGCCCCCCCGGCGCCTCGCTCGATACGGATCGGAAAGGCGAATGGGAAAAAGCTAAGCCGCAGCTAGGAGGCTGGCATTTTGCTTTAGCCAAGCCTCTGCTTCGCGCCACACCGAGCACACCTCCTCGACTCGCGCCCAAAATCGCGCCGAGTGGTTCATCTCCTTAAGGTGCATCAACTCGTGGTAAATGATGTAGTCGCGCACAAAGGCCGGAGTCTGCACTAGCCGCCAATTCAGCGAAATCGTCCCTCGCGAAGAGCAGGACCCCCAACGCGAACGCTGGTCGCGCACCGTAACTCGCCTCACCGCTAGCCCGACACTCGCCGCCAGCTCCGCAGTCCGCAGCGGCAACTCAGCACGCGCAATCCGCGCAAAATGCGCCTCTAAAGTCGGCCTCAAATCGCCCGCTAACGTCGCGACCCGAAACAACTCCCCGCCCAAACTCAGCTGCACCCGCCACTTCGACGAGCCTAGCTCTGCCGCGCTGGCCACACGAATTTCGCACGGCTTGCCCCTCCACAAAACCGCAGTCCCCAAGGCCCACACAGTAGGCACTTGGGGACGCTGCGCTTGCCGCTCGCGAGCACGCGCCAACCACTCGGCATGTTGCGCGGCAAACTTCTCCGCCGCGCGCTGCGATCCATGTGCCGGAATCGTGACCAGGGCCGTGCCATCACGCCGCAAAGTCAGCCGGTAGTGCCGCGCCCGCACACTGCGCTCAAAACGGATTGCCCCCGCAGCTCCCTTTATTTGCCCCCCCGAAGCAGCTCGCCCATCAGGGGCCACAACTGCCTTCACCTCTGCGTCGCCCTGTCTCCACAACTCAAACAAGTCTCCCTGCACCGCCTCTTCAGGCGAAAGATTAACAGTGTTCTGCCCGAGCATGCTCATGACTCCGAGAGCTTAGATGAGAACCCGCTCCCAGCGCGTCAACCGCCCTCCCTCGACCTCCAGCCACGCAAAACCCGCACGACTTCCCCCACGCGGCTGAGAAGCACTCCCCGGGTTTAGCCAACGCAGCCCTCCGATCATCTCGTCGCGCGGCTGGTGCGTATGACCATGCAAAACCGCATGCACATCACGCCTCACCTCACTCGGGCTCGGCGGGATATGCGTCAGGTAAAACCTCAGCCCCGCTCGTTCCAAGGTAAGCGAAAGCGGCCACCGCACATCCCAGTCGCAGTTTCCCTGCACTACACGCAACGGCACCCCGAGCTGTTCAAACTCCACTAAGCCACTCGGCTCGCAGACATCGCCCAAATGCCAAATCTCGTCCGCCGACCCCACTGAAAACCGCTCCGCCAGCCCCAAAGGGAACCGATCATGAGTATCAGAAAAAACAGCAACGCGCATAGAAATAGGGAAGCTAGGGTTTACACCTCTACCTCGATCTGATTCAGCCACAAGCAAACACTATTACTACAAGTTAATACGAAGAAGAGCCGCCTCCCCAATTGACCGTAAAACCGCCACCACGCATGCCCCACACGATTGCCACAGCGACAGCACACACAGAACCGCTTCCGCCTACCTCAAAAGAACCCTTTCCGCTGCGCGCAGTACTTTTGGCAGTACTTATTCCTGCCTTATTGGGCAGTGCCTGCGCACTCTTCATCGCCCCGCCGGTGATCAACGCTGACCCCGCTATTGGGCTCATGTCGTGGCTAAACTTTGTTGAAGGAGGAACTTGGAACACGATTCTTACCCCAGACTCCAACAACATCGCTGAGAATATCGAATATCCCGTCACTTGGTGGGCACCGGGGCAGTATATCCCAATCGGGATTCTCCACACCTTGGGATTCTCACTCGGAACAGCGAGCATCATCGTTTCTGCCCTCGGGCTATTACTCTTCGGGCTAGGCTTCGCCGCGCTGGCACGCAGTATGGAGATTCCAAACCAGAGTCTTCCTTGGGTTACAGCGGTAGCGTGCTCCACCCATTACATGCTTTATTCATTTGGGCATTTTATCGGCGGTGAGACCGCACAGATTGCGGTCTGGCCTTGGGCAGCCTTTACTGCATGGACACTGCGCAAACGCACGATCCCATTCATTATAGTGCTCCCTCTTGTTTTTCTTATTGGCGCATTTGGAAAGCACTCTTTTGCTATCTATTCCTTGGCAATACTTGTTTTCTTGTGGGCTGAGGCACTCAGAGATGCAAAAGCCAGAGGTTACTCGCCGACATCACTCAGACTCTTATGGTCAGCGAGTTACCCCATAGTGTGCGTCGGCATTTTGTTCATACTTGGAAGACACTTCTTGATAGACACTAGCCATACTCCAGGAACGCAGGGAATGACAGATCGAAACTTCTGGGAGTCCTTAGGCTTTAGTTTCTTCGGGCCGATTTTTGGGCTATTGGGAATCGATAGAATCGTAGGCTACCTATCGTATCATTTTTTCGGAATAAAAAGTGAGGATGCATGGACCGAGTTCAGCCCAACATTGAGCTTACTATCGCCTCTCCCACTTGCACTCTATGTTTGGCTCACTTTGAGGCGAGCGCTGGTAGATCGCATTGCAGGCATCACTGCCTTAATAGTGGGTTTGATATTTTTCGCTCTCTTATGGAGTGGAGGGGCTATCAGCTATGAAAGTCGTCATTATCAGCCAGTAGCTATGCTGTTATTGCTAGCGCTTGGGCTCAGACTTACCGATCCCAATCGCCTACTCTCTTGGGGAAGCCGGGTAATTCTCACGTCGATCGTACTGTTTGGCTGTGCTACCCTGTTGCAGCGACACCTGAATATGGCATCACCCCAAACCCATTTATCGTATGCCAAGGCGGAGAATATAATGTGCGACTTACCTCAGCCGGTACAAAAAATATTACAACGCCTCGCAGGAGAGGAAAACTCTATAATCGTAGCAACTGACCCTGGAGATATTTTAATTACAAATCGGAGTCGCCACCCGACAACGCGGTTCATGTTAATCGATATAGTAAATCCGATAGAAAGGCATGGGCGAGCGCCCCGGCTCGCCTTTGCGATGAGAGCTGAAGGGGTAGATCTTGAGCGTGCGCCTATCATCCGCGAAAGTTTTAAGGACTACGATCCCGAAGAGTGGACGAGTTATGAGGTCGATGGCTGGGTAATTTGGCAGGCGGGCGATGTTATTCCGTTGAGAGAGGCAGAGACTGAACGCAGTTAATTATAACCGCTAGTCTTCGTATTCTGACGAATCGCCAGCAAGCGACTCGTCAGGATACAAAATCGATACCCACAATACTCATTATTTAATCAGCCCCCGCCGCCAAGCGACGGGGAGGCCCTTGCTGCATCACTCACACGCAAATGGCACAGCTCACCACCGACCTGCTTCAGCGGAGGAAGGCTTCGTGGAGGCCGCCGTCGACGGTTATGATTTGACCGGTCGTTTTGCTCAGCCGTTGGCTTACTAAGAGAAAATACGCTTCGGCTTGGTCAGCGGGCTTAATGGGTGACTTGGTAAGCGTGCGGTCGGCGTAAAATTGAGCGAGCTTGGCGACAAGCAACTCGGTCGCTTCGTCCTCCGCGTAAGCTATCCCGTATTTGGCGAGCGAGCCGATGACGCGGTCACGCGGAAACATCGCCGAGCCCTGCACCACTGTCGCAGGCGCGACGCCGTTGACGCGCACGAGTGGCGCAAGCTCGATCGCCAGCTCGCGCACGAGGTGGTTGGCCGCCGCCTTCGAAGTGTCGTAGGCGAGCGAGCCTTTTTTCGCCACCGCCGCATTCGCCGAGGTGGTCAGCACGAGTTGGCCCTTAAGCCCCTGTTCGCGCCACGTCTTCGCCGCCTCGTCACCGACGATGTAGCTGCCGGTCACGTTAACGCCGAAGGTGAGTGCCCACTTGTCGTCGGGGATGCGCCCGCTGGTATCGCTCGGCCAAAAGAGGCCCGCCGTGACCACGATCGAGTCGAAACCGCCGTAAGCGAGCGCAACGGCATCGAGCATCGTGCGGACGCTCGCACGGTCGGTGATGTCTGCAGCCAGCCCAATCGCCGGACCGCAGCCGGAAATCCCGCTGCCCGCAACGCCGATTCCGCTCCCGAGCCGCGCACTGATTTCCGCAGCGGTCGCCTGCGCGGCTTCCGCCCTCATATCGACGCAGACGATGTTTGCGCCTTCGCGAGAAAGCCGAGCCGCCGTCTCCTTACCAATGCCGGAGCCCGCGCCGACGACGATAATCGTCTGCCGCGCGAGTTCTTTTTCAGCAGGTATGCGCTGGAGCTTCGCCTCCTCCAATAGCCAATACTCAATGTCGAATGCCTCTTGCTGCGGGAGCGCGATATAGCGGTCAATCGCCTCGGCCCCGCGCATGACCTCGACCGCACAGTTGTAAAACTCGGCCGTCACACGCGACTCCGACTTGTCCTTGCCCCACGCAATCATCCCGAGCCCTGGGATAAGAACGACCGTCGGGTTCGGGTCGCGCATGGCGGGCGAGTTCGGGCGTTTGCAGGCCGCGTAATACGCCGCGTAGTCCGCGCGATAGCTTTCCAAGGCCTCCGCCAGCTTCGCTTTGAGCGCAGCGAGATCCTCGGCCTGCGGATTCCAATCGACGTAGAGCGGCTTGATTTTCGTCCGCAAAAAATGGTCTGGGCAACTCGTGCCAAGCTCGGCGAGGCGCGGCGCATCGTGTGAGTTAACGAAACGCAAAATCGCTGCGTCTTCCTGAATCGTGCCGATGAACCGGCGTTGCTGCGAGACCTGCCCGCGCAGCCAAGGCAAGAGTGCGGCGAGCGTCGCACGCCGCTCGGCCTCGGGCAGTGCGTGGTATTTCGCCCCGCCGAACGCGGCCGCATCGCCGCCCTTCTCGGCATACTTTTTCTCAATGTAGGCGGCCGCTTTTTCGATACAATCGAGCGTGTAAGTGTAGCACGCGCGGTCGTCATCCGCCCACGAAATGAAACCGTGCTGGCCCATCATGATCGCCTGCAGCCCTGGGTTCGCGCGGGCGATCTCCTGCATAGCAAGCCCGAGCTCAAAGCCGGGCCGCATCCACGGCACGTAGGCCATTTCGCCGCCAAAGATTTCGCGCACGAGTTCCTCACAACGCTCGCTCGCAGCAATCGCGATAATCGCATTTGGGTGCATGTGGTCGACATGCTTGCCCGGCAAGAAGCTGTGCAGCGGCGTATCAATCGAAGAGGCGCGCGGGTTTAGGTTAAACGTCGCGTGCGTATACATGCCGACCATGTCGTCCTCAGCTTGCGACTTTAGCCCGCGCTCGCCCTCTGGGTTCGCCGCCGCATAGATCGCCTGAAGCCCGAGAAGCTTGGACTGGTAGAGCGACGCAAAATTCTCGCGCTTACTCGTGCGCAAGTCGCCGCCCGATCCTTTCACCCAAAGCACCTCGACAGGCTCTCCCGTAAGTGGGTCGCGCTCGATGAGCTTCGACGACGTGTTACCGCCGCCTGTGTTTGTAATGCGCTGGTCACTACCGAGCAGATTGGAGCGGTAAACGAGCCGCTCCACCGGATCGAGTGCAGCGGCCTTCGCCTCGTCCCAGAGATAATTCACATGCGTGTAGGGCTTCATGAAAGGTGGTGTGCGTAAAAGCAGAGGTAAGGGCGCGAGACGAAAAAGGGGGGCTTCCGTTTGGGCGAGTGGGCAAAATCCATGCCAATCAGCGCAATCCGAGCACCTTTTCGCGGTAGTGCTCGTCGGGCCGACCAGCGATGCGAGCGACTTGCTCGGGTTTAAGAAAGCGCGGCCCGCCGAGCGCAGCGGCAGCGAGGAAAATCTCGGCGGCCTTGGTCGCCATGAGTGTCGCTGCGAGCACAGCGGGCGCGGTGGCACCGAGTGCGATGAGACCGTGGTTTTCGAGTAGGATGACGCGCGGCGCGCGGCCGTTTTTCTCGATAAAGGCCAGCACGTCGCGGCGAATCGCCTGAGCGAGTTTTAGCCCAGGATCGACGTAGGGGACGAGGACCGATGCCGCGCCACAGCACACGATTTCGTCGGGGAAACACCGATACGCGGCGAAGTCACGCGCACGCTCCGAACACAAAATCGCATTCACTGCGACCGGATGTGTGTGCCCCACAAAATTCACCCCCGGCAGCGTAAGCAGCCACGCATGAAACATCGCCTCGACCGAGGGCTTTCGCGCGGCGTCGCCCGCAACGCGCGAACCGAGCAACGCGGCCTCGACCTCCGCATCGCTCATCGCGCGTGAGTCGAGCGCAGCAATCAGCTCGCACGCACGGCACTCCGCCACCCCCTCAGCGCCCAAGGTGGCGAGGCAAGACCCGCTCGCCTTTACAAAAAACGTGCGTCCCGCCTCTTCGCCCGCACGGGTTTCGGAAAGGGCGGACTGCGAGCGCCTCATGGACACATTTCCCTCGCCGAGAATCGCGAGGTTTCGCGCTTCGCGCCCCAACTCGTGAGCGAGAGTTAAAAGCGGTTCGAGCGTCGATTCGGGGGCGTTTGCGGGGCGAGGCATGCGTAGGCGGTTTTGCTAGATTCCGCCCAAACCCTGTCAATCGGTGACACTACGCACACAGGCCTGACAGTGCGGGTTCGCAGAGTGACTCGCAGTGGACGCACACGCGCTAGCTGCCCGCACGATGCACCAGCTAACTCGCCACGCTCACAAGAGGATATTATCCAGCAATCGGTGCTCATCGACCCACACAGAAATCGCTAGGAGACTCTTGCCGGGCAGCACTTCGCGCACGGCCTCCATCGTTTCAGGGTCAACGATTGCGATGTAAATGACGCGCAACCGCCGCTCCTCGCCAAGGATGTGCGTCGCCTCGGCAATCAGCCGGTCAGGGCTGCGGACGCCCGCTGCGACCATTTCGCGCGCCTTAGTCAGCGCGCGATAAACGGCGAGGGCTTGAGCGCGAAGCGAGGTGGTAAACTCGCGATTGACGAGCCCGTAGGCCAGGCCGTCGGGCTCGCGCTCGGTCGGCACGACGGCCACCTCGATTGAGTAACCGAGGTCGCGTATCAGCTTTCTCACGACAGCGGCGCGCTGCACGGTCTTTTGGCCAAAGTAGATGACCTGCGGTTGCACGATGTTGAGCAGCTTGGTGGTCAGCGTCGCCACGCCGCGAAAATGCGCCGGGCGCGACACTCCGCACAGCGGCGCGGCAATGCGCTCTTCGCTCACATAGGTCGAGTAGTCACTCGGGTAAATCTCCGCAGCACGCGGCGCAAACATCACGGTGGCACCGGCCTCTTCGCAAAGCTGCCGGTCGCCTGCAGGGTCGCTCGGGTAGTGCTCCACAATCTCGTTGGGCGAAAATTGCAGCGAGTTGAGAAACGTTGCCACGACCACGACATCAGCCGCGCTGCACGCAGCACGGATGAGTGCAGCTTGGCCCGCATGGAGGCTGCCCATCGTAGGCACGAGTGCGACGCGCCGTCCTTCTGCGCGCCATGTACGAGCCAGTGCTTGCATGTCCGAAATACTCTCGACGATTTGCATGCGCCTAGAAAGGTGCTGCGAGCCCTTGGGCGTCTATCCTTTTTGCCCACGGCGAGCTCTTTTATTAGCCATGATCCGCATCAACGAAAACTTCACTAAGCTTAAAGCCTCCTACCTGTTTAGCGACATCGCCAAGCGCGTCGCTGCCTACGCCAGCGCGCATCCCGACAAGCCAATCATCCGCCTCGGGATCGGCGACGTCACTGAGCCGCTCCCGCCCGCCTGCGTGAGCGCCCTGCACGCGGCGACCGACGAGATGGCCGCGCGCGACACCTTTCGCGGCTACGGCCCCGAGCAGGGCTACCCCTTCCTGCGCGAGGCGATCGCCGCCCACGACTACGCGGCGCGAGGCTGCGCGATTGAGGCCGACGAGATCTTCGTCTCCGACGGCGCAAAGTGCGACTCGGGCAACATCCAAGAAATCTTCGGAGCCGACATCCGGCTCGCCATTCCCGACCCCGTTTACCCCGTCTACGTCGACACCAACGTCATGGCCGGGCGCACCGGGGCAAACATCGACGACCGCTACGAAGGAATCACCTACCTCGACTGCACCCCTGCCAACCGCTACGTGCCCGCCATCCCGGACACGCCGACCGACCTCATTTACCTGTGCTTTCCCAACAACCCCACCGGTGCCGTCGCCACCCGCGATCAACTCGCCGCTTGGGTCGCCTACGCACGCGAGCACCGCGCCATCATCCTCTACGACTCCGCCTACGAAGCCTTTATCCGCGACCCGCAAATCCCGCACTCTATTTACGAAATTGAGGGAGCCCGCGAAGTCGCCATCGAGTTTCGCAGCTTCTCCAAAATCGCCGGCTTCACCGGCACGCGCTGCGCCTACACCGTAGTGCCTAAGTCCCTACACGCCTACGACTCGGCCGGTGCGCCGCACAGCGTGCACGCACTTTGGAACCGCCGCCACACGACCAAGTTTAACGGTGTCGCCTACCCCATCCAGCGTGCCGCCGCCGCCGTTTACAGCGCGGAAGGCCAACAACAAACCCGCGCGCTGACAGAGTTTTACTTGGGCAACGCAAAGCTCATTCGCTCCCGCCTCGAATCGCTGGGGCTGCCCTGTATCGGTGGCGACAACGCGCCCTACATCTGGATCAACACCGGCACCGACTCGTGGGCCTTCTTCGACAAGCTCCTCAACGAAGCACAAGTCGTGTGCACGCCCGGCGCAGGCTTCGGCAAATGCGGCGAAGGCCATGTGCGCATCAGTGCCTTTAACTCGCGCGAAAATGTCGAGACCGCGCTCGACCGCATCGCGAAGGCATTGGCCTCATAAGCGTTATTATTTTGCGCACGGCGGCATCGTTCTTGTCCACAGCCCTGCGCAAAAAATGCCGACGATTATACTCAAATAATCGTCGGCCCTTATCTGCTGGATGAGCCCCAGCCATAGTTCGGCAGCAGCGGTGAGTTTCTCTAGGACGGCGCAAACACTTCTCCTATCCGGTAACGTTTCGCCTAAAACCAAAACCGTCCCTACGCCGTCCAGATGCCGCCTCAAGCTCAGCCGAGCCACTCGCTCCCCCGCCATAACGCCACTCACGAAAGTTACCTAAGCCATAAGGTTAAATTTATTGGCGACTACTTATCCGCAATAAATGCGGCCTCCGGCAGTAAATACGATGCCAACGCTAACGTCACAGAAAAGAACCTAGCCACACTTAGCGGCGAACTTTTCAAAGGAGAAATAATCAAGCTCAACCGCTACCGGCTGAGTCAAAAGATCAAAGCGCTATATGGCGAATCACTCGCCAAAGAATATCTCCGCCAACTCGAAACGCACGAACTCTACAAACACGACGAGTCCTCTATTTACCCCTACTGCGTCACTATCTCCATGTATCCGTATCTTAATAACGGGTTAAAAGAGATTGGAGGGCTCTCCGCAAAACCTAAAAACCTCGATTCATTTTGCGGGACGTTTATTAATCTGGTCTTCGCCGTATCGGCCCAGTTCGCAGGCGCAGTCGCCACCGGAGAGTATCTACTCTACTTTGATTACTTCGCTCGAAAAGACCTCGGCCCCGACTATCACAAAAGTCATGATAACTTTCTTATCGTAGGCAGCGAACTTAGAAAGCTGATAACCCGTTCGGGCAAATGGTTCAAAAACATCAGTGAACTGCAAAATCACGACTTCGCCGAAAAAGAGCTGAATACACTCAAAGAGAGACTCCTATACGAAGCCCAAATCCACCCCGGCACTTTGAGTGATGGCACGCGCACAATCGATTCGCACCTCACTCAAAAGTTCCAACAGGTCGTCTATTCACTCAACCAGCCTGCCGCCGCGCGAAACTACCAAAGCACTTTTTGGAACATTTCGTATTTCGATAAGAATTATTTTAGGGGAATGTTTGAGAGCTTCGTATTTCCCGACGGGAGCACTCCGCAATGGGAATCTGTCTCTTGGCTTCAGAAACGACACATGGAGTGGCTTAACGAGGAACGTAGAAAAAACGTCCTCACCTTCCCGGTAGAAACGATGGCCATGCTCACGGATGGGCAGGATATTATCGACACCGAGTATGCCGATTTTAGCGCACAAATGTATGCAAAAGGGCATTCCTTCTTTACCTACCTATCCGATAATCCCGACTCGCTCGCGTCGTGCTGCCGCTTGCGTAACGAAATCCAGGACAACACCTTCTCCTACACGCTGGGCGCAGGTGGCATCGCAACGGGCTCAAAATCGGTAATGACGCTCAATATCAACCGCCTCGTTCAAAATGCCACGCGCCAAAATCTTAATCATGTCGATTATCTGCGCGCGCAGGTGCTAAAAATCCACAAATACCAAAGCGCCTTTAATGAGATTCTTAAGGAATACTATGAGGACGATGCACTTCCGATTTATAAGGCGGGGTTGATTAGTATGGAGAAACAATACCTTACCATCGGAATCAACGGCATGGTCGAGGCCGCAGAGTTCTTGGGCATTCCAATAAAACCCTGCGAGGAGTATAGGCAATTTGCAGACAGCATTCTTAAGGTTTTCTATGAAGAAAACCGGAAAGCCCGGACGAAAGAGTTAATGTTTAACACCGAGTTCGTCCCGGCAGAAAACTTGGGCGTCAAACATTACAAGTGGGACAAAGAGGCGGGCTATGTGGTGCCCCCGACACGAAATTGTTATAACTCCTATTACTACGCCAGCGAAGATGAGTCTTTAACGCTACTCGACAAATTCCGACTCCATGGCCGAGATTTCACCAAATATCTAGATGGAGGCTCCGCGCTCCATATGAATCTCGATCATCACCTCTCGAAGGAGCAATACCGCCAAATCTTGCGTATCGCGACCGTTTACGGGACTAATTACTTTACATTCAATATCCCAAATACGCTTTGTAATAACTGTAACCATATCGACAAACGGTATCTCGACACGTGCCCCAAATGCGCTAGCCACGACGTCGATTATCTGACCCGCGTAATCGGCTACCTGAAACGCGTGAGTAATTTCTCAGTTGGCCGCCAAACCGAGGCTCGCCGCAGATACTATTTAGGAGAGGGCAGAGTCTCACTCGGAAAAGAGAAATGAACTATACGACCTACGACATCGTATTTCGCGAAATTCCCGGCGAGGTCACTCTCGCGATTAATCTCTCGAATTGCCCTTTTCGCTGCGAAGGCTGCCACTCGCCCGAGCTACAGGAAGACTCGGGCGAACCGCTCACTGTCGAGAGGCTTGTTGAGTTGATCGCCCAAAATCCGGGTATCACTTGTGTCTGTTTCATGGGTGGAGACCGAAGCTTGGACGAACTTAAGAAATTATCACGCGCGGTATTCGCACACGAGCTTAAGCGAGCCTGGTATTCAGGGCGAAGCGAGTTACCCCAGGAAATTTTCGCGTATTTTGAATACATTAAAGTCGGCCCCTATATAAAAGAAAGAGGCCCGCTTGATTCGGAAACGACGAATCAGCGACTTTATCAAATAATCCCACAAGATACGGGCTGCTATCTTGCCAAAGACATTACCGCCCTTCTTCAAAAAAATAATTTTAGGAAAACACTATGAGCTTTAAAACGATTTTACTGGATCTTGATGGGACGCTCGTAGATGCGTTTACGACGATTCACCGCGCCTACTGCCATACGCTGCCGCAGTTTGGGAAACCTGCACCGACACTTGACGAAGTCCGCCGCGCAGTAGGCGGCGGGCTCCGCGATGCGATGGGCCATTTCCTGCCCCAAGATCAAATCGACGCAGCCTTACCCATCCACCGCGCCTTTACCCAAAAAATCCTGCTCGACGACCTGCGCCCGATGCCCGGCGCGCTGGAGTTGGTCCGCGACTTGCATACGCGTGGCGTACAACTCGCCGTTTACACCAATAAAGATAGCGCGACCTCGCGGCGCGTTTGCGCGCACCTCGGGCTGACGCCACTGCTCGCCGGCATCTATGCGGCGGGCGACACGCCTTGGCTAAAGCCCGAGCCCGAACTCGCTGCGCACGTTTTGCGCGAACTGGGGGCGAGTCCCAAATCGACGCTTTTGGTTGGCGACTCGCCCTTCGATGTCGAAGCCGCGCACAACGGCGGCTTCCTTTGCTGGGCGGTAACAACCGGCACGCACTCCGCCAACGCACTCCTCGCTGCGGGCGCCGCCCGCGTCTTCGACGGCCTACCGGCCCTACACGCCGCGCTGCGCGCAAAGTAAATGTCAGCGCTCACAGACACCTCCACTACGCGTGGTGCGGCGGTCAGTGACCGCTTCCATTTAATTTGGGATTTCTCATCGCGCTATCGCGCGAAAGCGAAATCCCAAATTGGAAAGCACTCCTCCCTGTCGCGTCGCGACAGGGAGGGGAAAGTAGAGTGATAACCCGTTCGGGTGAGATGGGGAAAATCACTAATAAACGCCCGCCTCCAAGTTTGGCCTCCTTTCTACCGAACGCTTGGTTGCCGTGCGTATGCACGGCAGCCAAGCGTTCGGTAAATGGGTGCAGCGACACGCTGCCGCCCCACGCGCAGTGGGAAAAAAGCGTATCAGCCAGCGGCGAGCGTGCGCAGCACACGTGAGTGGCGAGCCGCGAGCCAGATGCCTCGCGTTTCAAACGCGAACAGACCCTAGGGCTTTGGCGGCGCCGCAGGTCGCTTCTTCTTTTTGCCGAAGATCAGAGCGCGCGGGTTTTCCTCCAACATGTCAGCCAATCGCTCAATTGCGCTCGCCGCCTCAGAGAGGCGACGCAGCGCGACGGTCGCTTCCTCGCCCAGGCCGTTCGGCGCGGTCATGAGTTTTTCGGCAGCGCGGCTGGCGGCACCGAAGCCCTCGAGTGCGCTGCGCGCCTCCTGGAGTGTCGTGTCGAGCCCTGCCCCACTGGCTTCGAGTTGCGTATCGAGTCGGTCGAGGACTCCGCGCAAATCCGCCAAGGTTTCGTCGAGCGAGGTGAAGAGTTGCGCCGCCTCGGGGCTGCTCACTAGCGCGTTGAGTGCGGCCCCCGCCTGCGCCCACTCAGTGGAGAGCGCGGCGAGGTCGAGCGTATCGACTTGGCCACGCACGCTTGCGCTCAGTGCGAGTAACTCGCTCGACAGGGCCGCCAAATCGACCTCACGCAGATTGGCGAAGATGTCGCTCAAGCTCGCTTGAAGCTCCGAAATCGTGGAGCGCAGCGCGGGGACCTTTGCATAACGCCCATCCGGACGAGTCGAGGCGAACTGCTCGGCGGCGGGCGAATCGTAAAAATCCAACTCCACGTAGAGCAGCCCGGTCGCGAGCCCGATGATTCCGAGCTGTGCGCGCAGCCCTTGGGCAACAAGCGCTTCGAGCGCGGCGCGGCTGGAGAGGTCGAGCGGTTGACCTTGGGCATCGTTCACGATGTCGCGGTTAAGCTCGCAAATCACGGTCGCTATCGCGCGCCCACTCTGCGCATCGAAGCGCACCCCTAGGTCGGCCACGCGGCCCACACGCACGCCGCGCAGCTTGACCGGCGAGCCGAGGTCAAGCCCGTGAATGCTTTCGTCAAAATCGACCACAAAGCGTTGCGGCTTCGACAGGAAACTCATCCCGCCAAAGGAGAGCAGCGCGATGATACCGAGCGCACAGGCTCCCATAACAAAGGCTCCGACAGTGGCTGGGCTTAGCTTGGTTTTCAGGGTCGAGGACCCTTTCTTTTGGCGCGGTGTCGCGGTCGCAGGTTGAGCCGCCGCGGCAGAGGGAGCGGGATTTTGATTCGGTGTCATTGGTGTGCTGTGCCGTGCCCGAGGAACTCGCGCACTCTTGGGTCGGTGCTCATGCGCGCAAGCTCGCGCGGGGCGCCTTCGGCGATTATCCCGCATGCGGCTTTGTCGAGGAGGATGAGTCGGTCGGCAACTCGGAAGATAGAGCCCAGCTCGTGCGAAATCACCACGAGCGTCGTGCCAAAGAGGTCGCGGATTTGCAGCATCAGCTCGTCGAGTTTGCGCGCGCTGATGGGGTCGAGCCCCGCCGAGGGTTCGTCGAGAAAGACGAGTGGCGGATCGAGCGCGAGGGCGCGCGCGAGCCCCGCGCGCTTTTTCATACCGCCGCTAATTTCGGACGGGTAATAATCCTCGAAGCCGCACAGGCCGACTTGGGTAAGTTTAAGCGTCGCGATTTCGTCGATCTCGCGCGGACTCAGTTGCCCGTACTCGCGCAGCGGCAAGGCCACATTTTCGCGCAGCGTCAGCGAGCTCCACAACGCGCTGCTTTGATAAAGCACGCCGAAAGACGTCCCCAAATGGTGACGCTGGCAGGGGTTCGTTTCCGCAAGGCGAGGCGCCTCAGATGCAGTCGCGCTCATCACTTCCCCAAAGAAACGCAGCTGCCCCGCGAGCGGCGGATTCAACCCGATGAGGCTGCGCATCAGGGTGCTCTTACCGCAGCCCGAAGCGCCGATAATGAAAAAGATTTCGCCCGTGCGCACCGCGAAGTGCAGGTCTTCCAAAATCGCCTCAGCACCGTATCCGCAACTCAGCCCGACGACTTCGACCGCGGGCGGCGCTTCAGCGATGGTCGGCAGCAACTCTGGCGAGAACCCAATCTTGGAAGCCGGAACGCTCATTGTTTAAATTCCCAAAATGTCGAAAACGACCGCGTAAAGCGCATCGGCGATGATGATGAAGAGGATTGCGGTCACGACGGCGGAGGTCGCCGCCATGCCGACGCCGACTGCGCTGCGCTCCGCTTGGAGCCCGCGCAAACAGCCCGCCAGCCCCACGATGACGCCAAAAGTCGCCGCCTTGATAAGGCCCGAGGCGAGGTCGGATAAGTCGACAATCGTCAGCATCTCGACCCAGTAGGCCGAGGGCGAAATATCGAGCACCGCGGAGGCCACTAGCATCCCACCGAGGATGCCGAGGCAGTTCGCATAGAGCGCGAGCAGCGGCATCATCACAAACAGCGCGAGCAGCCGCGGCATGACGAGGAAGTCGATCGGCGAGAGCCCGAGCGTGCGCAGTGCGTCGATCTCCTCGCTCGCCTTCATGTTACCAAGCTGCGCGGCAAAGGCCGCACCTGAGCGGCCCGCCAAAACGATGGCTGTCATCAGCGCGCCCATTTCCCGCAGCATCGAGATTCCTACAAGGTCGGCCACGTAGATGTCGCCCCCATATTGGCGCAAAATGAGCGCCGCCGTGTAGCCGAGCGTCATGCCGACGAGGATACTCACGAGGCTCACGATCGGCAGGGCCATCGCCCCACAGTGCTGCATCTGCTCTAGGCAGTCGGCCCAGCGAAATCTTCGCGGACGGCGGACAAGCCCGCCGAGGCTGATCGCGCACTCGCCTACAAACGCGAAAAACTCCCTGCCTTTTCGCAGCGCATCAAGCGTCTCGCGCCCCACGGTCGCTAGAAAAGGCTCCGAGCGGTCGCGCGGCACACTCGTTTCGTGCGCCGCCGCAAACTGCGCGACCAGCTCGCACAAGCGCGGCGGCACTTGCGAAAGATCGCAGCCAATCCCTGCGCGCTCGCAGCCGCACTTGAGGTCAAAGAGGAAAAGGAGCAGCGAGGAGTCCCAGCAAGCCACAGCCCTTTTTATTTCGGCTGCGGGTCGCGGGCGCAGACCCGGCCCCGCCACTCGTTCCGTATCGAACGCGCCTACCACTTTTAAAGTAGTCACCTGAGGCGACGACCGCGCCATTTCAGCGAGCAAGTCCTCTGCACTCGGCCTGCGCGCCATGACACTCCACCGGCCTGACAACGTGACTGTGGCCACGCGCCCGCCCACCGCCGCCTCATTGAGGGAGAAGTCAGCGCGCGCTTGAGAGCTATCGGACGGAGCAACGGTCATGGGCAGAACTTGAGTAGCGTAATCAGCCTGAAATACAAAAGGCCGCATTGCCTTAGAGCAACCCGGCCTTTTCGGTTTTATTGACGTACCGCTCATCCGCGCCCGATGAGCGGTAAACATCGGTTTTGCGCTTAGTCTCAGGAGCCAAAGCGCACGCCTCGCCACTCACGGCGAGAGCAAGCGAGCCAAAGGCTCCCCTAACTGGGGCGGAGAAGCCCCGGAACAAGGCCGGGGTTATTCACTCCTGAGACTAAGATAGTCAATAACGCTTGAAGTACCTGTTTTTACTACCCATATCAGAAAGTTAACATGTCATACAAACCTATTTACTTCCTAAGACCCTTTTTTTCATAAGAGTGGAGGCAGTAGCATGTTAAACACTTTTCTATCGATTCTGCCGATCTTTCTGTTTATCGTGGCCGGTTATATTGGCAAAAACTATTTCCTGCTGGAGGACGGCTTCTGGAAATCGGTAGACAAGCTGGTCTACTATGTATTTTTCCCTTCGCTCTTGCTGCTGGATATAAGCCGAGCAAACTTCGATAATACCGGCACATCAACAGCTATTGTTGCCACCATTGGCGGGACTCTTATGGTCGCTGCCCTTATCTTTGCCGGCCAGCACGTTATCAAAGTAAGAAATGATTTATTTACCTCTATTTCCCAAGGAGGAGTTCGCTACAACTCCTATGTGCTTATTGCCCTTTCTCAATCTTTATTTGGGGCAGAGGGCGTAGCACTATCAGGCATTTTCATCGCTTACATGATAGTTATAACCAATGTCATGAGTGTATTAGTGATGAATCACTACGGCAACGGTGGGGAAAAATCGTTCAAAGGCACACTGGTCGCTATCGTAAAAAATCCACTGATTATTGCTGCCTTGCTTGGGTTATCCATCAATGTGATTGGCCTTAATATAACAGGCGCTATAAAGCAGTTTCTCAGCTACCTCGGCAGCGCGGCGACCCCGCTCAGCCTCATGTCGGTGGGTAGTGGTCTGATGCTAAGCATGCAAGCCAGCCGGACGATTGCCACCATTTATGCCGTTTCACTAAAACTGCTTATCATGCCAATCTGCACAATGGTTCTATTAAAAGTTCAAGGTGCTTCTGGCGTGCCTGCAAATATCGCACTATTGTATGCGGCGGTTCCCTGTGCGGGTAACGCCTATATTCTTGCTCGGCAAATGGGCGGTGACTCTGAGGCGATGGCCTCCATCATAACCTGGACGACTATGCTTTCCGGAATAACCATTACCCTCATCCTCGGCAGTTTTTTCTTCTAAGATATTGTTTGTGATCTAAAGAATATCTGATCTTTTTGGGAAAATGCGCGGAATAGCTTATCCCAGCGTATCCCTAGATAAAATGAGTGCATCGACAGAATCTGCAAATAAACGTGTAGGTGTCATTGCAACGCTAGCAATGATTGGATCTGCTGCTTGTTGGGGATTCGCAACCGTTATGAGCCGAGATCTGCTAAACAGTTTTACAGCGCCTCTGCTCTTGGTTGTCCAGTTGATCGCAAGTGTATTGACGCTCTTGCTACTGTCGATGCCTCATAAACCTTGGAGATATATTTCGCCTTCTTTGGGTAGAGCGTCATTAACCGGAATTTTGGAACCCGGCCTTACCTATAGCGTGGGCTTGTGGGGCTTGAGTCTCACATCGGCTGGCAGTGCGTCTATTATTGGCTCAACAGAACCCATCTTTATCTTGGTGCTGGCATGGATAATTTTTAAAGAGAAACCGTCTGCGAATCTCTTTGCTTGTATTTTATTTGCTGTAACAGGATTGCTCTTGGTTTCTTATGATTCTGCCACCAGCAACGCCAACAAGAGCCTGGCAGGGGATTTGTTGATTGTTTTATCAACACTATTTGCGGCAAGCTATGTCGTACTCTCTGCAAAATGGGCAAATCGCTTTCCAGCCGCGGTACTTGCCAGCAGCCAACAGTTCATTGGATTAATGTGCGCCATCTCTATTTATATTGCAGGAACGGTATCAGGGATGATCAACCAGTCCATCTTTGAGGTGAGGCTGGGAACGATTATTTATGCGTCATTGTCTGGGATTATTCAATATGCGCTGGCATTTTGGCTATATCTGATTGGATTAAAATATCTACGCCCAGGCGCAGCAGGACTGTGGCTCACTTTAATTCCCGTTTTTGGCGTTGCCGGCGCTTTTATTTGGCTTGGAGAGGTGCCGACAGTGACCATGCTGGCAGGGATGGTGCTAATCGTTGTCGCAGTTTATGCCGGACGAAAAGAACAATAGCGATGCAATCATCTTTTAAAGCGCTTTCGCCTGCAACTTGGTCAGATTTCGAGCAAGTCATGGGCTCTAATCAAGGTGGCAATAGCGGCTGCTGGTGTACTTGGTGGCGATTGCCGAGGCCCAAATGGGAGAAGCTGGGACGCGATGGCAGAAAACAATACATCCAGCACATTGTGAACACAGGGCAGTCGCCTGGAATTGTGGCTTTTGATGGCGATGCGCCGTATGGTTGGTGCGCGCTTGCTCCCTCGCAGGATTATCCAGTGATCTGTCGTTCCTCCATAGCAAAACCTTCCTTGATTAAAAATGATTGGTTTATTTCCTGTTTTTTTGTCAAGGCCGGCCACAGACGATCAGGTGCGATGAGTCACTTGTTGTGTCACGCCATTGAGTACGCGGTGGAGAAGGGAGCTTGGGCGATTGAAGCCTGCCCGCGTGATGCGATCGCCAGCAGTGGGGCCAGTGATCTTTTCGTCGGCAAGACTTCTGTTTTTCTTGCGCAAGGATTTAAGGAGGTCTGTCGTCGTCGTTTTGACCGTCCCTTGCTGAGGTTGGAACTTAAATAGCGGGAATCGTTGGGTCTCGCCGATCAGCCGCGAGATACGCCGTATAGATGCAGCGCTTACAACAACCTTGATGTGAGCCGTTTGCAGCATGAACGCAGCAATCACTCCACGGACTTTGCCGAAGAAAAAATACATCAACGGGATTGAGAATTTTTAAAACCAAGCCAAGCGTGTGCTGATACAATGGCACTAAAACAATGGCATTCATGAACACCGTCCCCCTTTGTTCCTGAAAGAATGTGAGCTGCGCTTCAACTCTGGTTCACCAAAACAACAACTCAAAATCCTCAGTGATGGCTGCTAAATATAAACCCTGATCGACTACAGCCGCCCCCGAGAAAACTCTCCTCAACGCCCCGCCTTCCCCATGAAAAAATGCCTCCCCCAGCTCCTCCTCGTGCTTGCGCTGCTCCTCAGCCCGAGTGCGCCCACTCTCTTTGCCCAAGTCGCGAACGCCTCAGAAATCCCTCCGCCAGTCGCTGAGCTACAAGCTCTTATGAAAGAGTTCGAAACTCGCGCGGAGAGTGAAGGCCAGGAGAGTAGCGCACTTGCCGATGAATTCTTTGAGCGCATCGACCAACTTTTAGAAAAGTACGCGGCCGACCGCTCGGAGGGTGTCGCCCACGTCGCCGCCACTCGTGCCTTCATGCTGTTCCGGCTTCGTGGTGACGCAGAGCGCGTCCGCGAACTCTTATTAGCCATCCCCAAGGACTTCCCCGGCACCCAAGTCGCCGCACATATCCCCACTACACTCAAACAGCTCGACGAAGCGATCGCCCAAATCAGCAGTTGGCGCGCGCCCGACAGCATCCTGCTGACCATCGGCCAGCGCAGAACGGGCGAAATTGTGACGCGCGAAGGGCGCGACGGTCTTATTAAGTTCCCATCCACTGATAAGTACTCGTTTGTGGTGCGCGAGGCGGGCGAATATGTGATCGAGATGAACTCTGATAAGATCGACAGTGGTCTGCCCGGGCCGTTCAGAGATATGATCGAGAGGAGCTCTGATAAGATCAACTGTGGTCTGCGCCTGCTCCGAGGGGATGGTACCCTAATCGCTGAAGACGGTACTCGCCACCAGAGAAAGAGCGCGGAAGAGAGCGAGTTCTTCGCCAGCCTCCTTGATGACGATCATATCTACGGCCTCTATGATCTCGGACCGGATGCCAGCATCGTCCGTTATCTGACTCCGGGCGGGTATGTGATCGAAGCCTCATCCGGGAACGGGAACACTGGCAGTTATCAGATTGAAGTACGGCGGAAGTGAAAACGCCGTCATCACCGCCATCGATGCCTGCCAGCACCCGCGTTCCAGAGATTCAGTATCCACCTCGCCCCAGCAAAGGAGTTCTTAACATGAAGCCAAATACCTCCCTTCTTCTCGTCCGCTGGCTGCTGGCAATGATTGCTGCCAAATATAAACCCTGAGCGACGGCAGCCGCCCCCGAGAAAACTCTCTTCAACGCCCCTCCTCTCCCCATGAAAAAACTCATCCCCCAGCTCCTCCTCGTGCTGGCGCTGCTGCTCAGCCCGAGTGCGCCCGCTCTCTTTGCCCAAGATGGGGCCGGTGAAGCCGCCGACACCTCAGAAATCCCTCCGCCAGTCGCTGAGCTAGAAGCTATTATTGAAGAATTCGGAAATCGCGAGGCGAGTGAAGGGCAGGCGAGTAGAGCACTAGTCGATGAATTTTTTGGACGCATCGACCAACTTTTAGAAAAATACGCGGGCGACCGCTCGGAGGGTGTCGCCCACGTCGCCTTCGCTCGTGCCTTCATGCTGTTCGAGCTTCGTGGCGACGCAGAGCGCGCCATCGAGCTCCTCTCAGCCATCCCCAAGGACTTCCCCGACACCGAAATCGCCGCACACATCCCCACCGTACTCGCCCGGCTCGACGAAAGGATCGCCCAAGCCAGCAGTGGGCACGCGCCCGACAGCAGCCGCTAACCATCGGCCAGCCCAGGCTGGGCGAACTGCGGCCCGCTGAGCATCGGCCAGCACGTCACTGAAACCGAAAAGGCCGCATTGCGTTAGCGCAACACGGCCTCGGGGAAAAAGTGGAGCTGCGCGGGCAGCCCACTTACCAAATAGCGCAGAAAGCCCCAGCCTCTTAGAACCGGTAAGTCACGGTAGCGGAGAACGCACGCGGTGCGCCGACTTGGACGATTGACCGCGAAAGGCTCGCGTAGTGGTCTTCGTCGGTGAGGTTGGTCACCTCGAGCCGGTAGTCCCAAGACCCGCGGCGGTAGCTCACGTAGGCGTTGGTCAGCGTGCGCGCGGGCAAGTAGAACGAGGGCTGGTAGGGGATCGGGTTTTCGGGAGTCGAGCCGACCGCAAAGCGATTGGGTGGGTTATCGCCCGCACGCTTGCTGCTGTAATTTGCACCGATGCCAGCGGAGAGTCCGGCGAGCGCCCCGTGCGTGACGCCGTAGCGCACAAAAACTGCAGCGCTATCCTCGGGCGAGCCGCGCAGAACCACTCCGTAAGGGGTGCGATTCCTAGTGTCTGCATAGCTAGCGACGACCGAGAGATTGGGCGTGATGTTGCCCGTGACTTGAAACTCCCAGCCGCTAGCCTCGCGCGAGCTCACCAAGTCGGGAAGCAGCACTGGGGGAGGCGGCACCCGGAGGTTCTCTGGATTGAAGACGCTATAGGCACTTTGATCGATTTCGTAGTAGGCGACCGAGGCGAGCAGGCGGTTCTCGAAGAGCTGCACCTTTAGGCCGACCTCGTCTTGCTTACCCGTCGAGAAGGGCGGGCGCGTGCCTTCGTAGACCGCGCGGCCTCCGGAGGGGACGGCACTTTCGCTGTGCCCGTAATAGACCGAGAGCTTACTGAACGGCTTTAGGACGATGCCGTAGTTGTAGGTCGCCTTGCTGCCAGAAGTGGGGAAGGCTTGGCCCGCGACCGTGGTCGAGGTCGCCGCCGCGAGCTTGTTGCCGCTAAATCCGTTAAAGCTCACGTGCGAGATACCGCCGGAGAGCACGAGTCGCCGGTTAAACAGCTCAAGCACCTCGCTGAGGTAGGCCTGGTAGCGCGTGGTCGCACCACGGCTGTCTGTCGTGATGGGGTTGCTGATGGGCGGGCCGCTCGGGCGCTCGAAGCCGGGCACGGTGAAGTCAGGCAGCCTCTGCGTGTTGTTGTACGAATTCTGGTGCCCGTAGCTGTAGGCAAAGCCAAGGAGCGTGGTCGATTTGGCGAAGGCGGCGTCCACGATGTACGACCAATCGTTTTGCAAATCGCGCTCGCGACGGCGTGCACCGCTGTAAGTACCCTGGTGGCGGATGGTATCGCTGAGCGCAGGCGCGGGAGCCGAGACCCAGTTGGGCGCGGCGGGATCGCTCGACGTATTTGTCCAAATCGTGCCGCCTTCCCAACGCCCCGTAAACGGATTATAGCTACCGCCGGGCGTGGAGAGCCCCCAGCGGAAATCTGAGTTGGGCGTATCGACCTCGCCGATACGGCCTGCAAGCCGCACGCTGAGCCGGTCCGTCACGGTCGAGGTGAAAAGGAAATTCAGCGCGTGCGTCAGTCCGCGACGGAAGGAGTACTTGTCGTCAGGCGCAGAGTTAAAGTCACGCGGCACGCCGGGCAGCGTGCGGAAATCGCTATCCGTCCCTACCGCAGGATCGACGGGAATCCCCTCGAGGTTCGAGGTCTCCGCATCGTAGTATTCGTAGCGCACTGTGAGCTGCGACTGCGGCGCGAGCTGCCAAGTAAACGAAGGCGAGAAGAGGTAGCTCTTGGTGAAGGTATCGTTCACGTAGCCCTCGCTGTCCTGCACAGCCGCAATGACGCGGTAAGCGAAACGCTCGCCAATCGGGCCCGTAAGGTCGGTCTCGATACGGTTGGCGTCGTATTGGCCAACGCGCAGCTTGAGGTAGCCGCCCGAAGTGAATTGAGGCCGCTTGGTGACGAGGTTAATCGTGCCGCCCGGGACGCCCGTCGGCGAGAGCAGCGCATCAGGCCCCATGATGATCTCCATGCGCTCAACGACGGCGGGATCGAAGTTTGCCTGCGCAAAGGTCGAAAAGCCGTCGATACGGCGGCCCGTGGACTGGAAGCCGCGGATGTTTACCGCATCGAGCCCATTGGGGAAGGTCGCCTCGGAAACACCCGCGACATAGAGCGCGGCATCGATGATCCGGTTGCCGCCCACGTCTTCCAAAAACTCGTTGGTCAGCACCGTGACGGTCGAGGGCGTATCCATGACCTGAGTACGGATGCGGCCACCGGAAGCCGCTTCATCGGCTTGGTAGCGGGCCGGCTGGTTTACGGAAACCTCGAAAGGCGACAGCGTGACGGTGTCGGCCTCTGCCCGGGGGCGGGCGACGGAGATCTCGACAGCGTCAGCCGGCGGCGAGTCGGGCACGGACTGCGCGAGAGTAAACGGCACAGCCGCAGCACTCGCCGCTGCGAGTGCTAGCAACCGCGAACTACAAAAACTTAGCTTCATGAGGGGATAGTACGAGGGTTGGGAGAAAAACCCCTTGGGCGGGATTTATTCCGTTTTGGCGCGCAGCCCGCAGCAATCGCCTTAGGCCCCGCGTCAGGGTTTGGTTGGTTAAGGTCAACATGCGGGCGGCACTGCGCCGTCCACGTGCGAACAGCTCTCACGACGCACAGCCCGATTATGCGAATCAAGGGGTAAGCCCTACGCATAATCTGGGAGACGGAGGACTGGGTATACGCCCCCATTTTACCGCATCGGATAGCAAATCCACGCGAGATTGATTGCGAAGGCCTTGGACTTCGCACACCTGCTCTTTCGGCGAAAATCACACGCGCGTTTTATGGATCACCTACACAGCAACTCCGTCCTTTCCATTATCCAACTGGCGATTACGCCGGTGATTCTGATTTCGGGTATCGGAGCCTTGATGATTACTCTGACCAACCGGATGGCCCGCATCGTCGACCGCACGCGCAACCTCGCCGCGCAAGCGTGGGCCGCCTCCGGTGAAGAGCGTAAGTACCTAGAAAGCCAGCTAGTGATTTTGTGGACGCGCTCGAAACTCATCCGCCGCGCCGTCACTTTCGCAGGGATGACGATGCTCATCGCCTGTTGCCTCGTCATCGTGATTTTCATCACCGCGCTACTAGAGCGAGACTTGGTCGTGCTGATGCTGATGCTCTTTACTGCAAGCATCCTGATGCTCATCTCGGCCCTCATCCTGTTCCTGCGCGACATCTACCTATCGCTGCGCGTGCTGCACCTAGAAGTGCGCCGAGCACTGCCCGACTCAGAGGCCCCGTTTATCTAAGCGGCAAGGTCCGCCAGCGTGACGCAGCCGCTCAACCTGCCAACTTGCTGCCACCGCGCCGACGCGCCCTCGCCTCACCCTGTGCCCCATGTCCGCCGTCGCTTCCCACGCTACCGAAACCCTAGTCGGGGTCCTTGAGCGCATCATCTTTTTCAACGAAGAAAACCACTACACCATCGCAGAGCTGCGCCCAGAAAACGGCGGGACACGCCAGAGTGGACGCGCTGCCGCAAACGCCGCCACCGATGAGTCCGCGCCCAAAGTCACCATCGTCGGCGCGCTCCCCGGCGTGGAGTGCGGCGAGACCCTCCACCTGCGCGGCGAGTGGACCCTACACGCCCAACACGGCCCGCAATTTCGCATCGCCGAATTCAAGAGCCAGCTCCCCGCCTCCGTCTACGGCATCCGCAAGTACCTCGGCAGCGGGCTAGTCCCCGGCATCGGAAAGGTTTACTCGAACAAAATCGTAGATGCCTTCGGCGCCGATACCTTTAGGATCCTCAGCGAGGAATCCGCCCGCCTCCGCCACGTCCCAGGAATCGGCAAAAAGCGGGCCACCTCCATCAAGCAGGCCTGGGACGACAAACGCGCCGAGCGCGAGCTGTACATCTTCCTACAAACCTACGGCGTGAGCCCCGCGCGCTGCCTAAAACTCGTCAACCGCTTCGGCAGCGAGGCTAAGCAAATCCTTACGGAAAACCCCTATCGCGCCGCGCGCGAAATCGACGGCATCGGCTTCAAAACTGCCGACCAAATCGCCATCAACCTCGGCTTCGCCAACGACGCCCCCCCGCGCCTCGACGCCGGACTCCTCTACTCGCTAGAGACGCTCCAAGAAGAAGGCCACAGTGCCTACCCGCGCGCCGAACTCGCCGCGCACGCCGCCTCGCTCCTCAACACCTTACTCGACCGGATCGAAGCGCGTATCGACGCACTCATTACGAGCAAGGCAATCGTCGCGCATCCGGACACTTCGCCCGCGCGGCCAGACGCGCCGCTCGCAAACGCACGCGGCCAAATCATCCAGCTCCCGCTCAACCACCGCGCCGAGACGCGGATTGCCGCGGCAATCGCTCGCCTCACGCGCAGCCCTAGTGGGCTCCCGCCGATCAAGACCGACGCAGCGATTGCTTGGGCCGCCGAGAAAGCCGGCTTCACATTTCACCCGCTCCAGGCTGCCGCGCTCAGTGCCGCGCTTCTGAACAAAGTCTCCATCCTCACCGGCGGCCCGGGAACTGGGAAAACGACTATCCTGCGCGCACTAGTCGATATCCTCCGCGCAAAAAAAGTCCGCGTGCACCTCGCTGCGCCCACGGGCCGCGCCGCCCAGCGCCTCGCCGAAACCACCGGCGGCTACGCCTCCACGCTACACCGCCTCCTCAAATTTGAGCCGGCCAAAGGCCGCTTCGCCGCCAACGAAGACCACCCCCTCGCGACCGACTTCCTCGTTGTTGACGAAGCCTCCATGCTCGACGTGCGACTCGCCGCCGCACTCCTCGCCGCCGTCCCCACCCGCGCGCACCTGCTCCTCGTCGGCGATACTGACCAGCTCCCCAGCGTCGGCGCGGGTAACGTCCTCAACGACCTCATCGCTTTCAGCACAGAAACCAGCAATTGGGAATTGAGTCGCCCTGTTGTTAACACGGCTGCGCGACATGCTGATAACAGCAGCGCGCAAAAAAAAGAGTCCGCGACTCTACCCGTTACGCGGCTCTCTGCGATTTACCGCCAAAAAGGCCAAAGCGCCATCGTCACCACGGCGCACACCATCAACGCCGGCGACCCCACGCTCCCACTCGTGCTCCACGACCCGGCCGAACTCCAAGCCTGGCCCGACCTCTGCTTTGTCGCCGCGACCGACGCACAAGACTGCGTCGCCAAAATCCTCGCCCTGTGCACCCACCACATCCCACGCGCGCTGCGCTGGCCGCAGTCCATCCGCGACATTCAAGTGCTGGCCCCCATGCACAAAGGCACTGCTGGAGTCGCCGCCCTCAACGCCCAGCTCCAAGCCGCGCTCAACCCCCAACGCGAAGCCCTGCGCTGGGGCAGCACCGAGTTTCGCCGCGGCGATAAAATCATCCAACTGCGCAACAACTACGACAAATCCCTCTTCAACGGCGACATCGGCACCATCACCGCAATCGACGGACGCGAAGGCACGCTCACCACCGATTTCGACGGCGAGATCCACACCCTCACCCGCAGCGACTTCGGCGACCTCGCCCTCGCCTACTGCATCAGCATCCACAAATCCCAAGGCAGCGAATACCCCATCGTCATCATCCCACTGCTCAAGGCGCACTTCATGATGCTCCAGCGTAACCTCCTATACACCGCCATCACCCGAGGTCGCAAAAAAGTCTTTTTAGTGGGCGATCCCGCCGCCTACGCGATGGCCGTGCGCAATGCCGACTCCAAACAACGCTGCACCCATCTACGCCAAGCCCTACCCGCTACACTTGCCCATGCGCCCCCCCCCGCCAAGCCAGTGACAGCGCTTCCCGCCCCCAAACTGCCTAATCCAGCCCGCGCACAGCCAACTCCTCCTCATCCCAGCCCAAGTAATGCCCCAACTCGTGCAAATACGTGACCCGCAACTCCTCCCTAAACACGCGTAAATCTCCCTCGGCAAAGTCCCACAAATTTTCAAGGTAGAGGAAAATCTGCGGCGGCGCAGGGTCACTCTCGCGAAAGTCGCTGCCGTACGGATTCCCGCTAAACAGCCCGAGAATGTCCGGCTCGAATCCCTCTGCTAAGATACTTTCACTCGGTGCCGATTCGTAATGCACAGGCACGCCGCGCGCCAGCGGAGCGATCTCCGGCGGCAGTCGCGTTTGCAAGCGCGCGACCACTCGCGACGCCCGCCGTGCCAGCTCCTCAAAACGTATCGTCATGCGCGAGAGCGATAGCGGCTTCACCAGTAGAGTCGAGCGGGCAAAGGCGAGTGTCGGCCCTGAGCTGCCAAAACAGACTTCGACTGCGCCTCAGCCGCGCCCCAAGATCCCAGCTCCATGCAAACAAACCAGGTGCCACGAGTCGCAATCATCGGAGGTGGAGCCGCCGGATTTTTCGCCGCGATCACTTGTGCACAGGCAAACCCACACGCGCGAGTAGCCCTGTACGAAGCGACTGCGCACCCACTCGCCAAAGTGCGAATTTCGGGCGGAGGCCGTTGCAACGTCACGCATGCCTGCTACGAGCCACGCGACCTCGTCCGTCACTATCCGCGCGGCGCGCGAGAACTCCTCGGTGCCTTTCACCGCTGGCAACCACGAGACATGATGGCGTGGCTCACCACACGCGGTGTCCCGCTCAAAACCGAGGCAGATGGGCGCGTATTTCCCGTATCAGATGACTCGATGGACATCGTAAGCTGCTTGCGCCGAGCCGCCGCTGAGGCCGGTGTCGTGCTCCGGATAAAAACAGGCGTCCGCTCCGTCGAGCGCCGCCCGCCAAGCGCAGAAACAAGCCCCGCCTCGGCGCCCCTCCGACTCATATTAAGCGACGGCACGCAGCCCGAATGCGACCGACTTTTGCTGGCAACCGGTGGCGGCCGGAGCGAAAACGGCGGGCTCAAGTTTGCGCGCGAACTCGGCCACACAATCGAGCCGCCCGTCCCTTCGCTATTTACCTTTCACATCGATGACTCGCGCCTGCGCGATCTAGCCGGGCTCAGCGTCGAGCCCGTCGCGCTAAGCATCTTAGGCGGCGACGCCGGCATGAAGAAACTCACCAGCGAGGGCCCGCTCCTCATCACCCACTGGGGCTTGAGCGGCCCGGCCGTCCTCAAACTCTCCGCGTGGGGAGCCCGCGCCTTCGCTGCCTGCGAGTACGCCTTTACGCTGCAAATCAACTTCGTGCCCGCGCAGCATCGCGACGCCCTCCAACGCGAACTAGCTACGCTGCGCAGCACCCAGCCGAGACGCAGCATCGCCCGTGCGCACAACCCCTTCGGACTGCCTGCCCGGCTCTGGGAACGCTTGGTCTTAAGCTCTGGGATCCCCGAAACTCAACCCTGCGCAGAACTCTCAAAGGCCCGAATCGCCACACTCGCCGAAACGCTCGCCGCAGCAGAATTTCGCGTACGCGGCAAAAGCACCAACAAAGACGAGTTCGTGACCTGCGGCGGAGTACGCCTAAGCGAAGTTGATTTCAAAACCATGCAAAGCCGCCTGTGTCCGGGGCTCTACTTTGCAGGCGAAGTGTTGGACATCGACGGCGTGACTGGCGGCTTCAACTTCCAAGCCGCGTGGACCACCGCCCACCTCGCCGGAACCGCAATGGCAGTCGCTTAATCGACCCAGTGTCCCAACAAAAAGCGGCGCACTCATAAGTGCGCCGCCATAGTAGAAGAAGCTATTTAGTGCCAGAGGCGAACACGCGCCTTAGAACTTCCAATCAGCACCGAAGAAGGTGCCGGTGCCCAGCGACGGGTAGCCGTGCACTTCCTCGTAACGCTCGTCGAGGGCGTTCTCCACGCGCAGGCGCAGCGTGAGCTGCTCCGTCACGGCGTAGGAGACGTAGACGCGAAGCGTGGTGAAGTCCTCTGCGTTGAAGGGCGCGAAGGTCTGCCCGTCGATGTCTTGACGGTCGACGATCCAGCGCACGCCGACGCCGACGTTTAGCCCGTTGCCGAAGTCTTGGCCGAGGTCAGCCGTGACAGCGTGGCGGGGACGGCGCAAGAGGCGCGCCTCTTGGCTGCGGTTTTGCGCGTCGAGGTAGGTGTAGCCGAGTTGACCGCGAGTGCGCTCGGCGAGCATCACGTCGCCCTTGACCTCAACGCCGCGAGTGCGGGCGCGCTCGATGTTGTAGGTCGTGCCGAACGAGCCGGAGAAGTCGAAAGCGATCAGGTCGGTGATCCGGTTCTCGAACCAAGTGACGCCGATGACGCCGCGGTCGCTAGGCAGGTAGTAGTCCACACCCGCATCCCAGCCGCGCGAGCTCTCGGGCTTGAGGTTGGGGTTTCCTTGGTAGCCAAAGCCCACGCCGTAGAGGTCGAGGAAGGAGGGAGCGCGGAAACCGCTGCCATAGCTAGCACGCAGCTTGATGGTCTTTTGGGCAAAGAGCACCGCGCTGCTCACGCGGCCCGTGGTCTTCTCGCCAAAGGTGTCGTAGTCGTCGTGGCGGAGCCCACCGGTCAGGTAGAAGTTCTCCACGGGGTGAAACTCTTGGTTAATGTAGAAGGCCAAGAGGTCCTGGTGCTTGTTGATGTTTCCGAAGCCGCTGTTCTTCACGTGCAGGTTCTCGCCGGTGACGCCCGCCGTGATCTTCAACGTGTCGCAGCAAGCGAGGTAGATGTTCTGCCAGTCAAGGACGAGGCGGCGGCTCTTGGTGACGTTGGTGGTCGCGCCCGCCTGTTCGGCGACGAAGCGGCGGCTCTGCCCACCGAGGGTCACGCGGGAAGTGAAACGCTCGCTGCTGCGAAACTCGGAGAAGAGCGTGCCAAGGAAGTTTTGCTCATTGTTTTCCTCGTCGAGCGTCGGGGCGAAACGGTCGCCGGGCGACTCGAAGTCTCCGTTGAACCAGCGAACGGTCGCACCGACAGTGATCGAAGGATCGACATCGATATCAACACGCCCCGAGAGGTTAACGCTGTTGAAGTCGTTGTTTTCACGCTCGTTGTCCGTGTGGGTTCCGCGCACCGAGAAGTTGTAGCCGACACCCGCCGACTCGCCTTGCGAGTGGAAGTAGCCGCCAACGCTCTTAAAGGTGCCAGCCTCTAGTCCCGCACGGCTCACCGATTGAGCCGCCGTGCCGCGCTCTGCGCGCAGCGAGATCACGCCACCAATCGCGTCCGCACCGTAGAGCGTGCTCTGCGGGCCACGCGCGATTTCGATAGTGTCGCCACCGCCGATTGCCGCACCGCCGAGGAACGCGTTGTAGTCCGTATTCGGGTCGTTCATCCGGATGCCATCCACGAGGAAGAGCGTCTGGTTCGAGTTGGCGCCGCGCAAGAAGACCGAGTTAACGCCCCCTATGCCACCAGTGGCGACCGTGGGCGAACCGACGACTTGGCCGATCACATCACCAAAGGTGGTGAGTTGGCGGCGTTGCGCCTCCTCGGGAGTGATCACATCGACCACGGTGGCGAGTGTGCGTTGCGAGTGCGGCGCGCGCGTGGCGACCGTCACGTAAGGCGAGAGCTGCGTGGGCTGCGGCTCTTCGCTAGGAGCTTTTTGCGTCTGCGCGTAAGAGAGCGGCGCGAACGCGAGGAGAGAGGCGGCCAGTTTCGGCAGCCAGAGTTGCTTGGTCATAGGTTTGTTTGCTGTGTTAAGGCACCGGAAAGACGCGCGGGCCGCGAACCGCCACCCGGAGATGCCTCTTTTTTATAGGAAAAAAGAAGCGCGAGCAGCAGAACAGGGGTGTGCGACAAAAGCGTACTTCCCAGTACAGGTTTTACGTAGGATCTAAGTGAAAGAACTAAGTAAGGGGAGCGGAGCTTGGGAAAGGAACTTGGCTTGGCAACTCGTTTTTTGCCTTTGAGTCGCAACCAGTTAGCCGCCCTCGCCCGGCCTATCGCTCGCCGCATGGAGCCGCCCCCCGAAACTAAGCCCAGCGCCCCAAATGCCGCGCTCCTGCGCGAGCGCATCGCCATCCTCGGCGGTGCGATGGGCACGATGATTCAGGAACGCGGCCTCACCGAAGCCGACTTTCGCAACCCCGCTCTCGCCGACCATCCGCAAGACCTAAAGAGCAATAACGACCTGCTCTCCCTCACTCGACCCGATGTCATTGAGGACATCCACTACCGCTATTTCGCCGCCCCTAGAGCCGGGTCGTGCGCACGATGGCGTCGGGCCGCGAAAAGAGTTCGGGCTTCAGTCGGAGCCCCAGTCCGGGTCCGGGCAGCGGCGAAACTCCACCATCGGCGACCTCAGGGATATTGTCGGCGATCTCCCTGTACCAGCCGGTGGTGTATGCGCGCACCATTTCCTGGTACGTCACGTTCGGCAGAGTCGCAGACAGTGCGCAACTTGCGGCGTAGACAACCGGACCGGTGCAGTCGTGCAGGGTGACCGGTAATTCACTGGCCTCAGCCATGTTGGCGATCTTGCGGGCCTCGCTCAGCCCGCCGCACCAAGCGAGATCGATCATGATGATGGAGGCGGCCCGCTTGTCGATGAGCTGCTTGAACATTTGTCGCGTGGCCAGTCGCTCGCTTGCGGCGAGAGGGATATTCGTATGGCGAGCCAGTTCGGCCATCGCGTCGAATTCGTTATAGCGGATGGGCTCCTCCAGCCAGGCGACGGAAAAAGGCTTCAAGGCCTCCGCGATCCTCAGTGCAGGCGGCAATGTCCAGAGGCCATGCATCTCGACCATGATTTCCATCTCGTTTCCGACCGCTTGGCGGATCTTCGCAAACGGTTCCAGTGCCTTGTCGAGGTCTCGCAGGGTAATTCGAGCGCCGTTCGACGCCTCCGCGGCAATATCGAAAGGCCATATCTTCATCGCGCGGATGCCTTCCTGAAGAAGGCTCTTGGCAAGTCCTCCCGCATCGTAGCGCCATGCCAGAAGGTCCTCGTAAGGCCCTTCGTCCATGTCGCCGGGCTTCAGCGACCAATCCTCGGTTCGCTCGAAAAGCGCATTTCTACCGGTGGCACGCACATGCCCATAGCCTGCGCAGGTGTTGTAGACCGGGACCGACTGATGGGTTCTCCCGCCAAGAAGGCGCCAGAGAGGCTCTCCAAGCGATTGGCTGTAAAGATCCCATAGCGCAATGTTGATCGCGGAATTGCCACGCAGCTCTGCCCCTGAATCGCGCGCGCCGACATAGACGCTCGCAAGGCGCCGGTCATGGAGCTCGATGTCGCGTGGATCCTTGCCGAGTAGGTAGGAGGCGACGTTTTCATGGATGTAGCTCGCGACTGGGCCCGGCGCCCAGAAGGTTTCACCAGTCCCTATCAGCCCGCTGTCGGTGTGGACCTGGAGCCAGAGAAGAAATGGGAATTCCCCAATCTGCAAAGTGTCGATTCGTGTGATCTTCATTTTCGTTTCCTCTCTGGTCGGTCGCATCGCTCATCGAACGCCCCGAGCGCAATAAATCAAATTGGTCATGCTGAAGCGGGAAGAAAGCTTCATGAGCAGCAACCCGGAGCTGAAACGCGCGTGGGGCGACCGTCACGTAAGGCGCGAGCAGCAGAACAGGGGTGTGCAAAAAAAGCGGACTTCCCAATACAGGTTTTACCTAGGATCTGGGTAAATAGAACTAAGAAAGAGCACGGGGCTTGGGAAAGGAGCTTAGCTTGGCAACTCGTTTTTACCTTTGAACCGCAGCCAGTTAGCCACTGTAGTCCGCCGCCCTCGCCCGGTCTATCCCCCGCCCCATGGAGCCGCCACCCGAAACTAAGCCCCCCGCCCCAAGTGCCGCGCTCGACGCGCTCCTGCGCGAGCGCATCGCCATCCTCGACGGGGCGATGGGTACGATGATTCAGGAACGCGGCCTCACCGAAGCCGACTTTCGCAGCCCCGCTCTCGCCGACCATCCGCAAGACCTAAAGGGCAATAACGACCTGCTCTCCCTCACTCGCCCCGATGTCATCGAGGACATCCACTACCGCTATTTCGCCGCCGGAGCCGACATCGCCACGACTAACACCTTTAGCTCCACCACAATCGCCCAAGCCGATTACCACCTCGAGCACCTCGTCCCCGAGCTCAACCGCGCTGCCGCCCAACTCGCCAGCCGCGCGGCCCGGCGCATCGAAGCCGAAGCCGCCGCGATCCAAACGCCCGCGTTGGGCGACGACGCACCCACGAGTGCGTCGCCAAGAAACAAGGCCGAACGGCCTCTTCGCAGGTGCTTCGTCGCTGGCGGCATCGGCCCGACCAACCGCACCGCCTCGATGTCGCCCGACGTCAACCGGCCCGACTACCGCGCCGTGACCTTCGACCAACTCGCCGCCGCTTACCGCGAACAAGCCGCCGCCCTCGTAGAAGGCGGCGTCGATCTCCTCCTCATTGAGACCATCTTCGACACGCTCAACGCCAAGGCTGCGCTCTTCGCCCTAGAGCAACTCTTTGACGACCTAGGCTACCGCCTGCCCGTGATGATTTCCGTCACCATCACCGACGCCTCGGGCCGCACCCTCTCGGGGCAAACCATCGCCGCCTTCTACCACAGCATCCGCCACGCCAGGCCCTTCTCCGTCGGCATCAACTGCGCCCTCGGCGGCGCGCAAATGCGGCCCTACCTCGCCGAGCTCGCGCAGCTCGCCGAGTGCTACACCACCTGCCACCCCAACGCAGGCCTGCCCAACGCCTTCGGCGGCTACGACGAAACGCCCGCCGACATGGCCGCAATCCTCGGCGACTTCGCCGCGCACGGCTTTGTCAACATCGCAGGCGGCTGCTGCGGCTCCACCCCCGATCACATCCGCGCAATCGCCGCCGCGACCGCCGCCCACAAGCCCCGCACACCACTGCCCCACTCGCACGCCCTCCGGCTCAGCGGTCTCGAACCGCTAACCATTCAATAAACGGTACTGGGATGCCGCCGCCATCCACTCCTACGCCGCACTGCAAACGCAGGCACTCCGCACGACCCTTGAATTGACCGCATACCATCCCGCCAAGTGCCTTCCCCCGAGCTTACTCCTTCCCCCTCCGATGCGCTGACTCAGTCTGCGCCTGCGACACCGCAGCCCCAAAATAGGTCTGCGAGCTTCATCGTTATCGGCGAGCGCACGAACATCACCGGCTCGCCCAAATTCGCCCGCGCACTCAAAGCCGCCGACTGGGACACTTGCCTCTCAATCGCCAAGCAGCAGGTCGAAAACGGGGCCAACCTCATCGACATCAACGTAGACGAAGCCCTCATCGACGGCGAGGCCACCATCGTCACGCTCCTCAACCTCATCGCCGCCGAGCCCGACATCTGCCGCGTGCCCATCATGCTCGACTCCTCGAAGTGGAGCGTCCTCGAGGCCGGGCTGCGCTGCCTCCAAGGCAAAGGCATCGTCAACTCCATCTCGCTAAAAGACGGCGAGGCCGAATTCCTCCGCCGCGCCCGCCTCATCCAACGCTACGGCGCCGCCGCCGTCGTCATGGCCTTCGACGAGCAAGGCCAAGCCGCCACCCGTGACGAAAAAGTCCGCATCTGCACCCGCGAGTATCGCCTCCTTACCGAACAGCTCGGTTTCCCGCCCGAAGACATCATCTTCGACCCCAACGTGCTCACCGTCGCCACCGGTATCGAAGAGCACAACCACTACGCCGTCGATTTCTTCGAGGCCACCGCCCTCATCAAGCAGACGCTCCCCCACGCCCGCGTCTCCGGCGGGATCTCGAACATCTCCTTCTCCTTTCGCGGCAACAACCCCGTGCGCGAGGCCATGCACACCGCCTTCCTCTACCACGGGATAAAGGCCGGCCTCGACATGGGTATCGTCAACGCGGGGCTCCTCGGTGTTTACGACCAAATCGAGCCCACGCTGCGCGACCTCGTCGACGACGTCCTCCTCGACCGCCGCGCCGACGCCACCGAGCGGCTAATCGAACACGCCGACCAGCTCAAAGCCACCAGCGAAGCCAAAGCCAGCGGCACCACAGCCGAAACCAGTTCCTCAGCCGCCGCTGCCGCCAACGCGTGGCGCGACGCCCCCGTCGCAGCCCGCATCTCCCACGCCCTCGTCAAAGGCATCGACGCCTACATCGAGGCCGACACCGAGGAAGCCCGCCAAAGCCTCCCCCGCCCGCTCGACGTCATCGAAGGCCCCCTCATGGATGGCATGCGCGTCGTCGGCGACCTCTTCGGCGCGGGTAAAATGTTTCTCCCCCAAGTCGTCAAATCCGCCCGCGTCATGAAACGCGCCGTCGCCTACCTGACCCCTTTTATGGATGAGGAGAAACGCCAACTCCTCGCCCGAGGTGGCGAAGCCCGCGCCCAAGGCAAAGTCATCATGGCCACCGTAAAAGGCGACGTGCACGACATCGGCAAAAACATCGTCGGCGTCGTCCTCGCCTGTAATAACTACGAAGTCATCGACCTCGGCGTCATGGTGCCCTGCGAGAAAATCCTCGCCACCGCGCGCGAGACCGGTGCGGACATCATCGGCCTCTCCGGCCTCATCACCCCCTCGCTCGACGAGATGGTGCACGTCGCCAAGGAAATGACCCGCGCCGACTTGCGCATCCCGCTCCTCATCGGCGGTGCAACCACCTCCGCCGCGCACACCGCCGTAAAAATCGCGCCCGAATACGCGCACGGCGTCATCCACGTCCTCGATGCCTCACGCGTCGTCGGCGTCGTCAGTGCCCTTTTGAGCGACACCCAAAAACCCGGCTTCCTCGCCGAAAACGCCGCCAAACAAGACAAACAACGCGCCGACTTCGCCGCCCGCCTCGGCAAGCGCGCACTGCTCCCTCTCGCCACCGCACGCAGCCGCGCCCCCCGCTACGACTGGGCCACCATCGACATCCCGCGCCCCGAGTTTTTAGGCACCCGCGTTTACTCGTCCGCAGAGAAACGAAGCAAAGACGTAGTTGCGTTAACCTTACAAGAAATCGCCGACTACATCGACTGGCGGCCCTTCTTCTCCACTTGGGAACTCCACGGACGCTTCCCCGACCTCCTGACCGACCCCGTCGTAGGCGAAGAAGCCACCAAACTCTACCGCGACGCGCAAACGATGCTCGCCGATATCATCGCCGAAAATCGCTACACCGCCCGTGCAGTCCTCGCTTTTTGGCCCGCAAACCGCATCGGCGATTCGGTCGAAATCTACACCGACGAGTCGCGCGCCCAAGTCCGCCACACCTTTCACTTCCTCCGCCAACAACTCGAAAAACCCGCCGACCAGCACAACCACTGCCTCGCCGACTACATCGCACCGCGCGATAGTGGACGCGTTGATTATCTGGGCGGCTTTGCCGTCACCGCAGGCCCCGAAGTCGAGGAAAGCGCCGCACGCTTCAAAACCGCAGGCGACGACTACAACGCCATCATGGCCCAAGCCCTCGGCGACCGACTCGCCGAAGCCCTCGCCGAACTCATGCACAAAAAAGCGCGAGAGGCTTGCGGCTACGGACGCGCCGAGACGCTCACAATGGCCGACATCATCCGCGAACGCTATCGAGGCATCCGCCCCGCGCCCGGCTACCCCGCCTGCCCCGACCACACGCAAAAACCGCCGCTTTTCGCGCTCCTCGACGCCACCACCGCAACTGGCATTCAGTTAACAGAAAGCTGCGCCATGACCCCCGGCAGCAGCGTAAGCGGCTTCTACTTTAACCACCCCGACTCGAAGTATTTTGCCGTGGGCAAACTCGCCCGCGACCAAGTCGAAGATTACGCCACCCGCTCGGGCGAGCCCCTAGAAAGCACCGAAAAATGGCTCGCCCCCTACCTCGACTACTAAAGCGCAGTGAGTCACCGCTGGCATGCTGCCACTCCCATTAAAATCGCGATTTGGCTTGGCCGCTTCGCGTCCGAACACAAATCGCGATTTTAGTTAGTACCCTCTGTTTCCGTCTTATTGCCAAATTAAGCGCAGCCTGCCGACCGCGCGCAGTGGAGGAAAACAAAGTGCCCGCAGCGCAAATGGCTGCGGGCACTTTGGCTGCGGGCAGTTCCGCTACCAAGCGTGGCGGAGGGTAAAGGAGAGTTGGCGGGGAGCGGCGGGCACGGCGGGCACCTCTTGGTACTCGCTGTCCCAAAGGTTGTCGGCTTGGAGCGCGAGCTCCACGCCGCGCAGCCCCGCGGGCTTCCACACGAGGCCGAGCGCGCTGCGCAGGGCGTGCCGCCCACCTCGCGTGCGCAACGTATTCTTGGCCTGAATACGTGCATCGTTGTCCATCCGCAGTTCCCAGCCTTCGGCAAACTGCCAGACGAAGGCCGCGGTCAAGCGTTGGCGCGCGTAGTTAAGCGCGTAGAAACTGGCATCGACGGCGGCGGAGCGGTAGTCGGCCTCCTTGGTGAGCGCGGTGTAGCCGAGAGTCAGCGAGCCGCTGCCCCACTCGCCGCGCAGGATGAGTTCGCCACCAAGCGTGCGGATATCGACCGCGTTGGCCGTGCGCGCAGCGGGCGAAGCGGTGTTAAAGGTCCAATCCACGAGCGAATCGTCCCAGCGGTGAAAGACGGCGATACTCGCCTGCCAACCCGCGAGCGCGGCGGCGCTTGCGCTAAGTTCGAGATTACGGCTCGTGCTGCGGCCCAGGTCGGGGTTGCCGCGAAAGAGTCCGCCCGAGGGCGAGGCGTTAAGCGAAGTATAGGTCGGCAGTTGCGTCGCCTCGCTGTACCCCAGTGCCACGCTTCGCCAGAGCGAACCCGCCGCAAAATTATGGGCCAGCTCGACAACGGGCGAGGCGGTGCCCGAGTCGCGATTCGAGTCGTCCCAAGTGCCGCCGAGCGTCGCCAGCCACTCGCCACCCGAAGCCGCGGCCCACTCGCGGGTCGCACCGAGCGTGAGTTTGTAAGTGTCGCGGTCGTTGTAGTGGCCTTGGTTGAGGGAAGTGCTTTGAAGCGAGTCGCTCAGCCACTCAGCGCGGTAACGCAGCGACCACTCGCCGCCCCACGCGCTCGCGCCTGCCGCGGGGCCGTCGCCCAGCACCTCACGCCCGTCGATGGCAAAGCCGCGCATCCGGCTCGTGTGCAGATACGGGTTAAAGAGGCCGGGAATCAGGCGGTCGTATTCGTAGTCGTCTTTGTTACGCCGCGTGTAGGCACTGACCTCAAAATGCCCACCTCCGTTGCGAGCGCGGCGGTGGTTGAGCATGGCGAGCTTGGTTTGCAGGTTATCGCTCTCGGCGACGCCAAAGGGCGTGTAGAGGTTCGGCCAGCCGAAGAACTTGGCTTGGTAAGCCACAAAAAGGTCGGTCTGCGTGTTTGCGGTGCGCAGCTGGGCGCGGCCCGCGACGCGCTCGAAGTCGTGGTCGCCGTAGGTAATCGGGCCATCGCTCGACGAGCGCGCATAGTCGATGTCGCCGCCAAGGCTCGCGCCGATGCCCAGCAGCGTGCCAATGCGCCCCTTTAGCCCGCCGAGCTCAATCGCGCCCGATTGATAAACCTCTCCGCGCAAGAGCGAGTCCTCGCCCGCGCCGAGCGAAATCGATCCGTTACTCTGGTTGGGCGAGAGCGCCCGCCAACGGTAGTCGATCGTGCCTACGCCGACATTGGTGCTGCCGAGCGCGTTGGCCGCGCCAGTGCGCACGCTGGGGAGCCCGAGCATCTGCGGCGCAATGGGGAGCTCGGCCGTGTAGTGGCCAGTTTGTGGGTCGATGAGTGTCGCCGCGCCAATACGAAAGCCCGTGTTTTCAAACACGCCGCCACGCACGATGATGTCCGCTTGGCTCTCGGCGAGATTGCGTCCCTGCACATCGACGAGTGGCTCGTAGCGTAAGGCAGAAACCGGCATTGCAAAAGTGCCAGTCGGCTCGGGGTTCGCGACGCGCGAGGAGTTAATGATCAAGTCGGGCAAATCGAGCGCAGCAGCGTCATTCTGCGCGTAGCTGCGGGGCACAGCAGTAAGCGCAAGCGCGAGCGCGGCGAAGGCAGCGGGAGCAGCGAGTTTCGCCCTATCAGTAACAGGTTTGGCAGTGGGTGTTTTTCTAAACATCAGGCGGCGAGCGGTAGCAGCCCAAACGCAGAAAACAAGCCTCTAGTTAGCTATAGTGTAAAATTTCAATTAACCACCAAGAGAAACACCCGTTTCCCCCTACTCATTATTCTCCAATAGGATCGGTATTACTCCAGTCTCACAGACCGGGATGAGCGGGAGGCCGCCGCCGCCGAGGCCCAGCCAGACAACAGCGCCAATCCCAACGCCAGCGTAGACAGCAGGCCGCCCGCCCAATTCGGTGCGGCGTAGCCAAAGCCTTGCGCAATCACAAAGCCGCCTAACCAAGCGCCAATCGCATTTCCTAGGTTGAACAGGCCAATATTGAACGAGGCAATCAGGTTGCTGGATGCCCCGGCGGCGCGCGCCTTGTCCAGCACCAGCCGCTGAATCGGCGCGACGGTGGCAAAGCCGAAACCGGCCATGAGCAGCACGCACAAGGCCGATGCCAGACGGCTTTGCACGACGAAGAAAAATACGAACAATACCAACGCCTGTCCAGCCAAGGTGATGTACAGCAGCGGCATCAAGGCGCGATCAGCCAGTTTGCCGCCGAGCAAATTGCCGATAAACAGCCCCAGACCGAATAGCAACAGGATGCCGCTCACGCCGTGATCGGAGTAACCCGCCCGTTCCGTCATCATCGGCGCGATATAGGTAATGGCGGTGAAAAACGCCGCCGGGCCGAAGATGGTAATGCCCATCGCCAGCAGGACCTGTGCATCGGCAAAGGCCGCCAGTTCCCGGCGCAAATTGGGGACTTCATGTGATTTTCTCTTGGGAACCCACAAGGCCACTGCCGACAGTGCCAACACGCCGATCACGGTAATGGCGAAAAACGTCGCCCGCCATGACAGCGCCTGCCCTAGCCAAGTGCCGCCGGGCACGCCGAGCAGATTGGCCAGCGTCAGGCCGCTGAACATCAGGGCAATGGCCGTGGTGCGGCGGTTCGGGGCGACCATGTCGGCGGCCAGAATCGAGCCGATGCCGAAAAATGCGCCGTGCGTGAGTGAGGTCAGCACACGCCCAGCCAGCACCCAGGCAAAGCCCGGTGCCAGCGCGGTGAGCAGGTTGCCCGCGATAAAAAAGCCCAGCAACCCCATCAGCATGGCTTTTTGCGGCAGGCGCAACCCCAGCACCACCAACAGCGGCGCGCCGACGAACACGCCCAGCGCGTAACTGGTGGCGGTGTATCCGGCGGTGGGGATGGAAATGGCGAACTCGGCAGCGATGCCGGGCAGCAGGCCGGAAATCACGAACTCGGTCGTCCCGATTCCAAACGCGGCGATGGCAAGCGCCCAAATGGCAGCAGGCATGACAGGCTTCTTCATAGGTATAAATATAGATAAAGGGGAATATAGTGGCCTTGATATTATTTGGAAAGTAGTTACCATGACGGAACATAGGCACCTATAGGGAACCATAAAATGTCGAACAGGCTTGATGAGCGCTTGGTGTTTGAAGCCGACTGCGCCCCGCGTCGGGTGATGGAATTGTTCACCGTCAAATGGGTCAGCATGGTGTTGCACGCGCTCGACCGCTGGCCGGGCGGACGCTGCCGCACCGGCCAGTTGCAGCGGGCGCTGCCGGGCATTTCCAAAAAGATGCTGGTGCAAACGCTGCGCGATATGGAAATGCGCGGCCTGCTGGCGCGGCACGTCTATACCGTGGTTCCGCCCAAGGTCGAATACGAGTTGACCACGTTGGGTAAAACCTTTGCCGGAGCGGTCGAGATGCTTTACCGTTGGGGACAAGAACACGCAGCGGCGCTGGATGAACTGGAAGCAAACGGCACTGTAAGCACTGGCGCGCGGGGCAAAATCATCAGCGAGTGAGGCTTGACAAGCCTGCCGAAACGGTTCGGGGTCCGCGCAGATAACGACAGGGGTGCCCGCTCACAAGGCGGGCTGAGAAATACCCTTTAAACCTGAACCGGATAATGCCGGCGGAGGGAGTCGATCGGATGTCTCAGCTTGAAAAGCCGCCATCCGTCTGCTCGCGCTCCGCTTTAACTTAAGGAGTGCAGATGCTTGATTCCCTAATTCCCAGTAGTCCAACACTAGGCAGCTTGCTTGCCAAGCTGCGGCGTGAAAGGCCGCTCGTCCAGTGCATCACCAACTATGTGGCGATGAATACTGCCGCCAATGTGCTGCTCGCCGCGGGTGCCTCGCCGGCGATGGTTCATGCTGAGGCGGAAGCGGCGGGTTTTGCGCGCCTCGCCGCCGCCTTGACTATCAATATCGGTACGCTCTCGCCGTCCTGGGTCGAGGGCATGCGCGGGGCGGCAAAAGCGGCGCAGACAAGCGGCAAACCGTGGGTGCTCGATCCAGTCGCCCATTTTGTCAGCCCTTTCAGGCGCGATGTGGTGGCTGAGCTCGTCGCGCTATCGCCAACCATCATTCGCGGCAATGCGTCGGAGATTATCGCTCTTGCCGGTCAAGCCAACCATGGCAGTGGTGCCGATAGTGGGGACTCAGTCGCAGCGGCGGAAGCGGCGGCACGGGAACTTGCTCGCCGCCATAAGGCAGTTATCGCCGTCACCGGCGAGATTGATTTCGTCACCGATGGGGCGCGCGCCTCACACATCTATGGCGGCTCGCCGCTGATGCCCCAGGTCACGGCGCTTGGCTGCTCCTTGACCGCCCTCATCGGCGCTTTCGCCGCCGTTTCCCCTGACGATACTTTCACCGCAAGCCTTGCCGCATTGGCGCTGTTTGCCGTTGCCGGTGAGCGCGCCGCACGATCGGCGGCGGGGCCGGGATCTTTTTCCTGGCAGTTTCTTGATGCGCTGGCCGCCCTCACGCCTGAGGCGCTCGATGCTGAAGCGAGGATTGTCGATTTATGAGGCCTTCCTTCGACCTCTCCTTTTACTTGGTGCTGGATCCCGCCCTTTGTGGTGGCTATGAGGCTACAGTACGCACAGCACTCGCCGCTGTCGCTGGCGGTGCGACCATGGTGCAGTTACGCGACAAAGAGGCCTCGACAAGCCGCATGGTTGAAACGGCGCAACGTCTGAAGGCGGCGCTCGCCGGCAGTGCGGCCCTGCTCATCATCAATGATGATGTCGAGGCGGCTATCGCGGCTAAAGCGGACGGGCTGCATATCGGCCAGCAAGATATGCCAGTGGCTGAAGCGCGTCGCCGCATCGGCGAGCGCATGATCCTCGGCCTCTCGGTGGAAACGGCTGAGCGTGCTGCGGCCATTGACCCAGTCCGGGTTGATTATGCCGGCATCGGTCCAGTTTTTGCCACCCCAACCAAACCCGATCACCAGCCGCCATTAGGGCTGGACGGGCTGGCGCGCTTGGCGGCGCTCAGTCCGGTCCCAAGCGTGGCCATCGGCGGCTTGAAGGCGATCCACGCGCCGGCCGTCTTTGCCGCTGGCGCTCAAGGCATAGCGGTTGTCTCAGCCATCTGCAGCACACCAGACCCAGGCGCTGCTGCGGAGATTATCACTCAAGCCATTCAAAGAGGAAAAAATCTTGCTTCACAACGTTCTTAGCATCGCCGGTTCCGATCCTTCAGGCGGTGCCGGCATTCAGGCCGACCTTAAAACATTTTCAGCGCGCGGCGTCTATGGTATGGCGGCGATAACCGCGCTGACGGCACAAAATACGCAAGGGGTTTCCGCCATCCACCTGCCGCCGGCGGCTTTTGTCCGCCAGCAGATTGACATGATCTTTGCCGATGTGCGGGTCGATGCGGTGAAGATCGGCATGATCGCCTCAAGCGAAATCGCCCAAGCTGTTGCGGCGGCGCTTGCGCCGCACCGCCAGATACCGCTGGTGCTGGATCCGGTTATGATTGCGAAAGGGGGTGCGACCTTGCTCGACCCCACTGCCGTCGCGACCCTCATTGAGGCTTTGCTGCCATTGGCGCATGTCATTACCCCCAATCTGCCAGAGGCGGCGGCACTCTTGGGGCAACCCGTTGCCGCCAATCGAGACGAGATGGCCGCGCAAGCCTGCCAATTGCTCAAATCTGGGGCGCGCGCCGTGCTGCTCAAAGGCGGGCATCTTGAGGGCGAGAACAGTCCTGACCTGCTGGCGCAAGGCGCTAATCTTACCTGGTTTGAGGGGCGGCGCATTGCCACGCTCAACACCCACGGCACCGGCTGCACGCTCTCAAGTGCCCTTGCCGCCGAGCTCGCTAAAGGCAAGCCGCTACAGCAGGCGACGCGTGCCGCCAAGGACTGGTTGACCGGTGCGATTGCCGCTGCCGGACAACTGTCGGTGGGCTCCGGCCACGGGCCGGTACATCATTTTCATCAACTCTGGTAGAAAAATTAAGGAACCTCGTATGACACACCCGATTAATCAACAGATCGTCCTCGTGACCGGCGCAGGTCGCGGCTTGGGCGCGGCAATTGCCCGCGCTTTCTTGCGCGAAGGCGCGACAGTAGTTCTCAATTACCTGCACAGCGAGACTGCCGCCCGCGCCCTGGCCGCCGACGCACCGGGACGCGCGATCGCGTTGCAAGCCGACGTGACTGACCCGCAAGCCGTCGCTGCGATGCTCAGTGCGGCGCGTCGCGCACTGGGCCGCCCCGTCACCACCGTGGTCAACAACGCGTTGCCGGATTTCCGCTTTGACGGCGACGCCCGGCCTCGCCCCGAGGCGCTGGACTGGGCGCGCATGAACCAGCAGATGCAAGGCGTGCTGGGCGGCGCGCTGCATGTCGTCCAAGCGGCGCTGCCCGGCATGCGCGAGGCGGGGGGCGGTCGCGTCATCAACATCGGCACCAATCTGTTCCAGAACCCGGTAGTGCCGTACCACGACTACACCGCCGCCAAGGCGGCGCTGCTGTCCTTGACCCGCACGCTGGCCAACGATCTGGGGCCTGACGGCATCACGGTCAATATGGTGTCGGGCGGGCTGCTGCGCACCACCGATGCCTCGGCGGCCACGCCCGAGGCCGTGTTCGATCTGATCGCGGCCAACACGCCGCTGCGGCAGGTGACGACGCCGGCGCAGTTCGCCGACGCGGTGCTGTTCTTTGCTTCGCCCTGGTCGCGCGCCGTGACCGGGCAGAACCTGATTGTTGACGGCGGACTGGTCAAGGGGTAGGCTCGTGCTGCACCTGAACGTATTTTTATTCGGCTGCGGTCATCACCGCGCCGCCTGGTGTCACCCGGACTCTGCCGCCGAGCGCTTGGGCGACATCGCCTGGTACGAGTCGCTGGCGCGCACGGCCGAACGCGGCAAGCTCGACGCCGTGTTTTTTGCCGACGGCCATTCGGCGGGCGCGTTTGGAATGGGCTCTGACGGGCCGCTGTGGTATCTAGAGCCGCTGACCATGCTCTCGGCCATGGCGCGCGCAACCGAACGCATTGGTCTCGTCAGCACCGTATCCAGCACCTTTTTCACGCCGTTTCACGCCGCACGCATGCTGGCCTCGCTCGACCATATTTCGGGCGGACGCATGGGTTGGAACGTGGTGACGTCGATGTTCGACGCTGAGGCGCGCAACCACGGTTTTGAGGCCATGCCCGACCACGCCTGGCGCTACGCGCGCGCTGAGGAGTTCGTCGAGGCCGTGCTGCGATTGTGGGATTCGTGGGACGACAATGCGCTGATCGTGGACCGCCGCGCGGGCGACTACGTGCGCCCCGGCGCAGTGCGGCGCATCGACCACCGGGGCGAACATTTTCGCGTCGATGGCCCGCTGACCGTACCGCGCCCGCCGCAGGGGCATCCGGTGATGTTCCAGGCCGGCGCATCGGAACAGGGTCGCGATCTGGCCGCCCGGTATGCCGAAGCCATCTACGCCGTCGCCTACGACTTGCCATCCGCCCAGGCTTACTACCGCGACGTCAAGCGCCGCGTGCGCGCGGCGGGCCGGCGCGACCCCGTGCCCATCATGCCCGGCCTGGTCACTTATGTGGGTTCGACCGAGGCCGAAGCCCGCGCCAAGCAGGCCGAGCTCGACGCACTGCTGCCGACCGAGTCGTCGCTGCGCCAGTTGCAGACTTTCATCGACCAAGACTGCATGGACTGGGACCTGGACGCCCCCGTGCCGCCCCTGCCGCCGCTGGACGCATTCAAGGGGCCCAAGGGCCGCTACGCCACCATTTTGCGCATTATCGACACCGAGCGGCCCACGCTGCGCCAACTACTGGGCCGGCTGGCCGCAGGCGGCGGCCACTGCACGATGGTCGGCACGCCCGAACAGATTGCCGACCGCATGGAACAATGGCTGCGCGAAGGCGGCGCCGACGGCTTTAACCTGATGCCGCCGTCGCTGCCGCACAGTTTGGACGATTTCATCGATCAGGTGGTGCCGGTATTGCAGGCACGGGGGCTGTTTCGGCGGGATTACGAGGCGGGTACGCTGCGCGGGCATCTTGGGCTGGCGAGGCCAGTACGCAAAACCTAAGAACGTGCTCAAAGTCTTCTGAGCAAGATTCCCAAGATGAACCGCCCCGGGTTTCGCGGAGGCTATTTGGCTAAAGTAAAACAGCCTGTTGTTCAGCGCTGTTGAGTCGATTGAAGTCGTTTGCCTCGGCCTCGGCAGGCGGGATGTCGCCGATGGCAGAATGCAGGCGTTGAGGGTTGAACCAGGCGACCCATTCCAGCGTTGCCAGTTCGAGGGCTTCGCGGGTTTTCCAGGGCGCATGCCCTGTAGACCTTGATTGCGCATCAGCCGCTCGACCGTGCAGCGCTTAACACAAATGCCCTCGCGGTTCAGTTGCCGCCATACTTTGTCCGCGCCATACACGCCGTGATTCTCCTGCCAAACCCGTTGAATATTGACCGTGAGTTGCTCGTCGCGCTGTGCTCGCTGGCTACGCAACGACGGGGCACGCCGCCGGGCCACCGGAACGCCCGGATACTTATAGAAGGAAGATTTTCTGCATTTGAATTGTCATACCGGTGATACGACAATCGGCCTGCTTAATGCGGACAAGCCATCACGTTGAATGCCAGGAGGATGGCCTGACTGATCGCGTGAACCAATGAGGATTGAATTACCACCCTCTCATCTTGAAGATTCGGCCGTGATCCCCCTCATCATGTAGCGTGACGACGATTTCACCTGCTGTAAAAACAGGAGCTTTATCTTCTGCTCGTACTGGCAAATCGGAGTCGATCAGCGTGATGACCGGCTGCAATCCCAAATCTGCATAACGGCATACAACCGTCAGCAAGTTCTCTTTCTTTCTGTCGTCCAGCGACTCCAACACTCCGTCGTGATAGACAAAGCGCGGAAACTTCTCGCCCAAGTGCGCTCGCAGCACGGCCATATCGAAGGCAACGCACAACAGCTTGCGGTATGTATGCCCCAGGTCAGCACTGGTGGCATTACCCGATTCATCGAGAATTTCCGCTTTGAAGTCCAGATGACCCGCCTGGTTGATCGCCACGCTCAACAGCGCCTTGCGATCAATGACTTCCTCAACAATCTCGCTGAAGAAAATGCGGATCATGGAGAACAGGCTTGCCTGATCGGAGTTCTGCTTGTCCACGTCGGCTTGAATCCGTTCCTGCAAATGATCGCGCTCTTCCGTCAAGGATCGAATCTCTGTACGCAAGGCCTGGAGGCGATGCAAATGGCCTTTTTGGTGCTCCAACGATGTGATGTCCGCGCGTAACGCCACCATCTCATCCGAGAGCTGTTTGTACTTGGTGAAAACATCCGTTCCGCTCAGAAAGGAGAGCATTTCCGAACGCTTTTTCCCCAGTGCATTCAACTCTGCACTCACCCGCTTTAACTCCTCGTCGATTTCCGCAAGTTCCTCTTGAAGATAGCCACGACGCTCATCCGTGATGGCCCGATTGAAAGCGATCAATTGCTGGAAATCCTTCTTGATTTGCCCCTGGAACAGCACGCCGACTTCGCCAAACAACCGCTGTGCCTCATCAGGGCTGAAAAGGATTTGATCTTCCTGCAAGGATGCTTGCACCTTCTTCCTGTTTTGACTCAAGGAATAGCGTTCCGAATTCAGTGCGGCGATTCGCTCATCGACTTCATCAACCACCTTCTTGGTGTGATCCTTGTCTTGGGCACGAAAATCGAAAGCATCCAGCAGCACTTGCTTCTTCTCTGCGTCCTTTTGCTTAAGCAGAAGAATGCCTTCAATTTTGCTGATGTCCTCGACCGAACCTCCTAGTTCATTTTTAATGGTCTGCGCTGTCGCCTGCTTTTTGGCAAGTTCATGCTCTTTCGCATAGTGGTCAGCGATCAGCTTCGCGTCGAAGCCCAGAAGATATGCAAGAAATGGCTTCCAGTCAGCATGTTTGGAAGCGAACTTGCGAAGTTGGAAAACTTCGCGGAAATCCTCTTGTGACCGCAACAAATAGCCAAGCGCTTTGCGGTACGACCACGGCTTGAGAGCACGCCAGTCGAGCAGGCCGTCAAGCAGTTTGCGTGCACGCTCAAAAGGAACGTCCCGATGCCCCCATTCCGCTAGCGCCAGCGCCGACAAGTCTTGATGACCTGCTTCATGCTGCTTGAAGGCGATCTTTGTTGCGTCCTCTACGCTGCGTCGGATCGTGATGAAAGAGCCATCCTCCAGTTCAATTTCAAGGAAAAAGACGAAATTCTTGAACAAGTCAAAATGCTTTAAGAGGAAGAACTTAGGGTCTTTGCCCGCCAGGAAGCCGAAGTCCAAAAGACGCCCCAGCGTGGTTTTCCCAAGATTATGGGTGTCCTTGTTTCTATTCTCCGGCAGACGGATTTCAGCCATGACGACGTTCAGTCCAGGAGCAAAGTCCACGGGCTCGAACACATCCGGCTTGTTGGAATAGAGTTTAGATAGCTTCATTTGGCCCCACGTATTCCACTGCGTCAGTCTTGGGACGATATTCAACTAAGCCCATCAGATAAAGAAAGTTGAGCGCGGGCAGGAAAAGCACGTCGCCGCCCACAACGTGTTTTTTTGCAAATTTGCGCAGCACATCGTATTCATCAATGCGACGATCTTTCAGCCGCGACAGGAGCAGCAGAGAAACATTAATGATTGTGCGATCAGGATGTGAGTGTTTGGTTGGTCGCATCATCATCCACCTCCCCAATGTCACAGTTCCAATACATGTAGAAAAGAATGGCTCGCGTCAGTCGCTTGTGGGCGCGCTGCCGAAGAACCGGGTCACGATTGAACAGCAGATACACCAGATACTCCATGACCTCGTCGAAGGTCTGGTAGTCCTTGCGCTTCGCAAGGATCTTGAGTTGAAACTCATCGACCGCAGATTCGTACATGCGCAGCAATTCGATGTTCTCTGGTGCCGCCAAAAAAGTATGAATTTGCGCAGTTTCCTTCAGGTATTTACGCCTCTGCTCCTTTGCATACGCTGCCGTCATATTGTTGAGCGCGTTCTTTTCCTCATACGTCACGCGCACGGTGGGCGGGTCGTCGAGTAACGCTGTCAGGCCATCCTTCTGACGCGCTAGCGCTTGGGCAATCTCGGCAAGATCATCTGGACTGACAATAAGCGGCGAGTCCACCGCATCCAAATTCGCCTCCTGAGCCACTTCTGGAAAGCGCTTCAGCCACAGTTCCAGTTGTTCCAGGCCGCAAAGATAGATAGATGAAGCAGGGACACCGCATTCGGCGGCGATGTGGTCACGGATTTCTGTCTCGGAATTGCCGGCCAGGCGGCGATTCGAAAACAGCATGTAGTGGTCGAGTTGCTTGGCCTCGCGCAGCTTCTTGATGCGTGGCACTTCTTCGCCGACCACCGTGTTGCTCCTAGATGTGCTGTAGAAATCCAGTTCCGAAAAGCTGCGGTTGTACCCGTTTGTATGCTTGGCCTGAACAATGACCGTGCCCACCCACGAGGCGGCCTTACTGGGATGCAGTTCCGCCGTGCCGACGAATTTTGCATCACGCCCGCCATCCGGCCCTTTTGCGAAACCCTGAACGGCGATACCAAGCAAGCGTTGGCACAAGAGCACGATCAGCACCTCAAACTGATCATCGCTCAAATCTTCATAAGCAAACTTCATTCTCCCCATCCCCCTCTATGCAGACCCCACCGGCTCATGCAGCAACCTTAATGCACGCCGAATGAGTACGCCGCGCAGGCTGCACCACAATCTCCACACGCTGATCCAACGACACCAGTGCCTGCATCAGCCGTTCCAGCGAAATGTTCTGGAGCGTGTTGCGGCGGACTTGGGACACGTTCGGTTGAGTCATGCCCGTGCCGCCTCTGCCGCCGCTGGACGCATTCAAGGGGCCCAAGGGCCGCTACGCCACCATTTTGCGCATCATCGACACCGAGCGGCCCACGCTGCGCCAACTACTGGGCCGGCTGGCCGCAGGCGGCGGCCACTGCACGATGGTCGGCACGCCCGAACAGATTGCCGACCGCATGGAACAATGGCTGCGCGAAGGCGGCGCCGACGGCTTTAACCTGATGCCGCCGTCGCTGCCGCACAGTTTGGACGATTTCGTGGACCACGTGGTACCGGTATTGCAGGCACGGGGATTGTTTCGGCGGGATTACGAGGCGGGTACGCTGCGCGGGCATCTAGGGCTGGCGAGGCCGGCGGGAAAAATCTAAGAACGTGCTCAAAGTCTTCTGAGCAAGATTCCCAAGAAGGCCAAATGGACGAACTTGATCAGGCGGGTGTTGAGCAGTCGCTCGCAGTTCTTCCACAGTCTGCGGTTCTTTATTCTTCAACTTCGCGCGTAACTTGATCTCCGCCGTCATCAGGACACTCGTACTCGACGCGTTAACATTCGACACTTGGTTGATGTTACCCGGCCCTCCCGCCTTTTCCCATTTGTCGAAAAGCTTGTTGTTGTTGTTAACCGCGCACGAAATCGCCGCAGCAGTCCCGTGCACATAAGGCCCCTGACCGGTAAAACTCACATCCCCGTTAGCCTCAAACGATAGCCCCCGCAGCGTTGGCGCTGGCGCATTTGCTCCAGGAGGGCCCGGAGGCCCCTTGTCGCCTTGATCGCCCTTTGGGCCCTTGTCGCCCTTCGGCCCGGGAATACCCGGAGGCCCAGCAGTCCCCGAATCCGCCGCGATTGGCACAATCCGCTGGTCAAGCAGCTCCCCTAGACTGCTGTCACGGTACAGCGATAACCGTATAGCCCAAGCATCCGCATGCGGCACATGCGGCCCATCACCGCCCCAGAACATCTCAAGAGCACGCTGCACCCACACCCCACCGATTAACTCCTCAATCTTAACCGTCACACCATTACCCGCGAGTAACTGAGTCGGCCCGCGACCCTCCCGCTTAAGCGTGCGGATCCGAATCGAGGCCGGCGTAGCGCGACAGCCCTACCAGCTTGGCGAATTCATTAATGCGCAAAGGCCGCTGCGGCGGGACTACGGCATTAACGCGCTGCTCTATCCGAGCTAGCCGCGCATCGAGACTGAGCAGCATCGCCAGCTCTGGGGACACAGGCTCATCGAGCGCGCGGAGTATGGGCGTGGGCGTCATGGCGAGGCTCCTTTTAGGCTGGGACGCGTTGCCGCATGGCCTGCACCTGCTCGCGGGTGCGGCGCAGCGCCGGGCGCGGATGCGGCCAAAGCTCTTCGACGGACATGCCGATAATCTCGGCAATGCTGGCGCGGATGCGGGCAGATACCGACTTGCCGCTAATAACCTGTGAGACTGAGCTGTGACCAACGCCCAGCTCATCGGCCAGCGCCGTCGGCGTGATGCCTTTCATGCGCAGCAGCGCCTTGATTTGCTCGGGGTGTATTTCGGTTCGGGAAAACGGCTTGTTGTAAGCGCGGCGAGTGACTGGGGTTAGTGACTGCATGGAGCGAATCATTGATAAATATTTCTATATCAGTCAAGGGGTGTCATGAAAAAAAAATAAGAAATTCTTTCAGGGCCACAAGCGTCTTGCTGAAGAACGTGCGCGGCTGTGGGGCACACAGCAGGAAGCGGCTGATGTTTTTGCCGTTAGTCGCGTCACATGGGGGCAATATGAACGGGGTAATGGAACTCCTACCGGGGATGTTTTGGCAGGACTGGCCCAACACGGCGCAGACGTGCTTTACATCCTCACCGGCCAGCGCCTTCCGGCTTCCCTGTTGTCGGCGGTGCCGTCTGCGCCTGTGCCGCCGCGCGTAGCGTTGAGCGCTGACGAAGCCGAATTGCTGTCCGATTACCGTGCAAGTAACCCCGTGTTTCGCCGCTCGATCAAGACCTTGCTACGGGAAGCGGCGTCATCTTCGAGTAGTGGTATAGCGTGAAAACTATCGAACAAATCCGCCTTAAAAACCTCCTCGAAATTCGTTCTAAATTCCGATTTATAAGGGATTTAGCAAAGGCCGTCAAAAAATCTGATCAGCAAGTGAGCCAATGGCTCGGGAAGTCGTCTTGTGCCCGCTCAATCGGCAGCACGAGTGCCCGAGAGGTTGAGGAAATCATGGGCTTGCCTCAGGGCTGGTTGGACAACGACCACGAGCCTCGCGAGCGGCTAAGCGAGGCACTCGTCAGCCACGTGATGGCCGAAATGCTCCCAGAGACTCCACAAACTGCCCCCGCCACTTTCGCGGAAAAACTGCGTGACGCGGTATTTAACCCATCCGGCCACTACGTAGCCCCCCCAGAGCTGGACGCCTACCGCCAGAGCAGCGAGGAGGTTCGCGCGGTCATCATGGCCGCTAGCCGAGCCGCCGCCGCCGCCGAAGCCGTGGTGAGCCGCAAACCCTCTTAACGGCTAGGCGTTCGGGCTGGCAGGCCAAGTAGTCCGACCGATGGCAGGCACCCGAGCCGAGGAAGGTTGCAACCTGAGCTTGCAACCTTATCGCCCGCAACGGCGGGTTTTTTGTTGGGCTAAGCAAGGCGGTGTAGTGCGTGGCCAATTACAGGATTAATCTTTTGTAGGCGGCTTGCCGCGCTAGTTGCTCAGTACAGCCCCCACTCCTTAAGCTTGCGCTGCTTGATCTTGTCCGCACCGCCGCCCAAGTGCCAGTAGTAGGGCCGCCCAATGATCGGTACGAGTTTCCAGCTCTCCAATTTCGACAGATCAGCCCCGTAGCCCTTGCGCTGCTCCCTCTGGATTTTCTGCCAGTCGCTCGCGGGGTAGTCTGCCCACGGTTTCGGCGGGCCCACGATGGCCCAGCCTGCTTGGAGCAAGTGCCCGTCACGCGCGCGCCACATGGCCCAGCGGTTCACGCCTACGAGCTTAAGCAAGTTGTCTACATGCAAGTCTTCGAGCTGAGGATCTCGGCCCATTATCCAGTCCTTCAGTGCATCGACTGGGACACCCAACAGATACATGAGCCCGCCCAGAAGCATCAGGTTCTTAAAACCCTCCCGTTTCTCGGCGAAGGTTTGGCCGTTCACGATTTTGCTAATCCCTTCGCGCCGCATAGCCGACATCGCCTTGAGCGTAAAAGTCTTCAGCAGGTACAGAATCCGGCCATTGGGATGGTTGAGGTAGGTTTGCGGATACTCCGACATTGAGACCGGTTGGAAGTTAGCCAGCGTGGAGTAGGCTAAAAACAGCGTGTCCGCTGTCTGCCGACCCTCGCGCAAGTCCTCCATTATTTTCCCGTGTGCGCTACGGTCAAAACTCGCCTCCAGC
>NZ_LSZP01000043.1 GCF_001580045.1 Cephaloticoccus capnophilus | reverse complement strand
GCTTTCAAATTTGGGAATTGGTTTCGTCGCGAAGCGACGGGGCCAATTCCCAAATTAAATGGAAGCGGTCACTGACCGCCGCCCCACGCGCAGTGGGAAAAAGCGTATCAGCCAGCGGGAGTTCAGCGCTACACGTCGAGTGCGGCATGCATGGCCCGAACTGTATCGTGAAGCTTAGGCAAGGCTGCTGGGGTGACGAGTACAGCGGGCGAGCGGCGGCCCCACTGTTTACCGGGAAAAGTGCCTGTGTCCAGGAAGCGATTCATCGCTTCCTGCATGCGCCCGCTCATACTGATGTAGTCTTTTTGCTCCCTTTCGTTGCGCGTGTGCGAGATGAGCTCTCCGGGGAGCGGTGTAATCTCGCCACTGGAGATGTGAGCGAGGTCGTTTAAATGCACAAAGGGGCGCGAGTCGGCGAGGCTGGTGGCGGGGCGCGATTCTTCGCCGGTCAGGTAGCGGCGATAGGCGAGGTGGTTTTCGCGCAACGGGTCGAAGCCGCGCGTATCGATTCGCTCATTTGGGCGTCCGTCCAACCAGTGGATTTCGGCGTGGCTACCGACGATGTAGCGCAGTTCAGCTTTTTCGCAGCGCAGCGTTTCGCAGTGGCGCGTCTCGCCGGCGCAGGCGTGAGTGACAGCGCAGCGCAGGATCTGTCCTTCGGCGCTGCTCGCCTGCACGAAAAACGTGTCGGCTCCCTCGATGGCGTGGGCGCGATACAGCTCGGCGCGCACGGTCGCGATGTCGGCCCAAGTGGAGAGTCCGCCTTGGCCGAGCCAGAAGAGCATATTGTGCACGAGGTGCGCGTTGGCGTTGCCCAAGCAGGAGTCGAGGACGATCCGCTCGCCCATCATGAGGCGGCCTGCCCAGTCCGTGCGGTAAAAGTAGTCCGCGGGGCGTGGTGTGCGGCCCAGTAGCGTCGCTTCGAGGATTGCGCCAAACTCGCCGTCGAGCAGTCGCTGCTTTAGGGCGCGGCGCGTGGGCCCGATTATGAAGTTAAAGCCGACTAGGCTCGCTCGTGGTAAGCGCGCGTCGCGCGCAATCATCTCCTCCAGTTCGATGTAGTCGAGAGTCGCCGGTTTTTCGAGATAGCAAGGGATGCCTGCCTCGGCGGCTGCGCGGTGCATCTCGGCGTGTAGGTTAATCGGGGTGGAGACGACGACGTAGTCGAGCGCGTCGCGGCACTGGTCGATCATTTGCTGGTAGTGCGAAAAGACGCGGACTCCGCGCTCGGCGAAGCGCCAAGCCTGCTGTTGTGCGGCAAAGGCGGAGTCGGCGCGTGGGTCGCAGGTGCAGGTGAGTTTGACTAAGCCCTCGGCCTCAAGCTCTGCGACGGTGAGGTGGTGCATGGCCGCAAAGCCGCCCATGCCGATGATACCGATTCGCGTAGGCTTTGAGTGAGGCGTACTCATAGCAGCTTGAGTTTGGGGAGGTCTTGTCCGTCTACGATGCCGATGGGCTTTCCCTGTGCGTCGACGACAATTAGATCATCAATCTGGTGTTTTTCAAAAAGTTCGAGCGCATCGACGCCCATCGCTTCGGCGCGGATGGTTTTGGGGCGTCGCGTCATGAAGCGGCTTACGGGCTGCGTGAGAAAGTCTGGGCCGCTGAGCGCGCTGCGGCGAAAGTCGCCGTCGGTGAGTACGCCGCTGAGCCGTCCGCTGCGCGGGTGCACGAGGGCGATTGCGCCGCTCTTGGCCTTAGTCATCGCGAGGATGGCGTCTTGGACTGTGGCGGTGTGCGGGAGCTGCGGGGCACGCTCTGCGGTGCGCATGAGATCGCGTACGCGGACGAGTAGGGCACCGATGTTACCGCCTGGGTGGTTGCGCGCGAAGTCGTCACGCGTGAAGCCGCGTGCCTGCAGGAGCACCATCGCGAGTGCATCGCCGAGGGCGAGGGCTGCGGTAGTGCTGGCGGTGGGGGCGAGTGCCAGCGGGCAAGCCTCGCGTGGGACGTGGTAGAGCAGGAGCTGGTCGGCGTGGGCGGCGAGGTCGGAGTCGGCACGCGAGGTGAAGGCGACTAGGCCGAGTCCCGCGCGGCGCAGGAGCGGCACGAGCCGGAGGACTTCAGTTTGGCCGCTATTGCTGAGTAAGATGGCGAGGTCGCCCGTGCGGCATAGCCCAAGGTCGCCGTGCAGGGCTTGGGTGGCGTCCAGAAAGGTGGAGGTCGCTCCGGTGCTGTTAAAGGTGGCGACGAGTTTTTGGGCGATATGTGCGGACTTGCCCACGCCGCTAAAGACGAGTTTGCCGCCCGACTCGAGGGTGGCCTCAACCGCGCGGGCGGTTTGCACGAACTCGGGCCCCAAGTTTTTCGCGGTTTCCTGTAGAGCGTCGCTCTCGATTTGGATGCAGCTTCGGGCGCGACTGAGGATGGTTTTCGAGGTCACTGCCATTTAGGGTTTGTATCGGCGGAGAGGAGCTTGCGGACTCTAGGGCGCGGGCTCGCTCGTTCAATCCCTTTCACTCTCTAGCCATTACGCACTGACATGTTTTTACGCAGAACTTCCCTTGCGCGCCATCGCTGCGCCCTTTGGGGACTCGCACTGTTCTGCCTCATGTTTTCGGCCTGCGATCCGCGCGATAAAGGGCCGCAGGGGGCAGAGATCGATGATCCTAATTACCGGCTCGGTCAGCGGCTGGTGAAACAAGGGCGCAGCCAAGAAGCCCTTGCCGCCTATTTGCGCGTAATCGCCGAGCGGGGTGAGGCCGCCCCCGAGTCGCATCTGGAAGCGGGCATCATCTATCTGCAGCAAATCAAAGATCCGATAGCGGCGATTTACTACTTTCGGAAATATTTGGAGCGAAGCCCGAACTCGCCGCAGGCCCCGCAAGTGCGCGGGCTGGTGGAAGGGGCGAAGCGCGAGTTCGCGCGGACGCTGCCTGCCAACCCGCTCGAAAACCAGAGCGAGCGGCTAGATATGGTTGAGCAAATCAACCGCTTGCAGCGCGAGAACGAGCAATTGAAGGCGGAGCTACTGAGCGCGGTGCGCAGTGCGGCGAGCCAGCCGAGCTCCGTCACTCAAGTGCGTGTGCCGACCAATGGCGTGCTGCTCGTGCCCTCGCGAGACTCGGCGGCGCAGCAAGCGTCAGCGGCCCGGCTTACACATGAGCCGCCGCCCCGGCCCGCGCAGGACTCTCCGCTGAGCTTGGCGCCGATTCGGAGTAGTGTGGTCTCCACTACGCCAAGCGCACCGACGCGGCCGCGTGAGCTCGCGAGTGCTGCGGGCGGGCGTAATGCCGCCTCGACTACAGCTGCGGCAGCGCGCCGCCACGTAGTGGTGCGCGGGGATACCCTTTTCGGGCTCGCTCAGCGCTACTACGGCGACCGCGCCCGCTGGCGCGATATTTACAATGCCAACCGCGAGATTCTACCTAACGAAAATTCCTTAGCAGTAGGCATGGAACTTCGGATTCCTTGAGGGATTCTATCCGCGTACATCAGTTATCATGATGATTGTTCAAAGTTTGCATAATCCGATTCTGGGAGGCGGCATTTTGCTGATCGCTGTCTCGCTGTACCTGCAGCTTACGTTGCAGCGGCGGCTCGATAGGCTGGAGACGCGCTTTAAGGACAATCGTTTGAACTCCGAGCAATTGGACAGGTGGACGTTTTGGGCGCGTTGGCTGCCGGTCATCTTCACGGTGCTTGGCGTTGTTCTCTTAATTTGGGGTTTCAATGAAGCGCTTGAAGCCGCGGAGGCCGCCGAGCTCCAAGGGGCGAACTCACGATGAGTGAGATTCTCGGCTCAGCGTGGATTGAGCCCGTGGCGACAGTACTCGGTGCCTTGGGCGTGTGGCTGATAGTCCGGCAAAGCATGTGGAACTTTCCCGTGGGGCTTGTGCAGGTGACGCTGTCAGGACTCGTGTTTTATCACTCGCGCTTTTACGGCGAGGTGAAGTTGCAGGTGCTGTACTTTGTCGTGCTGAGCTACGGGTGGATTCACTGGGCGCGCGGCGACCGGCGCAGAGACTCGATTAACGAACTGGCGAAAGTGGTTTCGGGCGAAAAACCTGCCTTGCCCGTCACGGTTTTGGGCTGGGGCTGGCGCGTGGGCTACGTGTTCGTGGGGGCTGTGGCGACAGTCGTTTGGGGGACGTATATGCTCAGGCATACAGACGCGGCGGCGCCCTATCGCGATGCCTTTATCACCTGCTTTAGCGTGGTGTGCACCTGGCTCCAAGCGCGCAAAAGGCTGGAGAACTGGATCGGCTGGATCGTCGTCGATACGGTCGCCGGAGTGACCTACCTAATGTCGGGCCTGTACTGGTTCGGCGTGTTGTACCTTTTTTTCTGTGCGCTTGCTGCTCGGGGCCATTTCGAGTGGTCGCGCGCTTACCGTCAAAATGCAGCGAGCCGACTTTCAGAGTAATCCGCTGCTTCGCGTGTCGGTCGTCGGGACCGACTCGACGGGTAAGAGCACGCTCGCGCAGTATCTTGGCCAGCACTACGGTGCACCGGTCGCGCTGGAGTTTGTACGCGCGTTTTGGGATGCGCATGCAGGCCAAATCGTCGCCGAGGACTTGCCAGAGATCGGGCGCGGCCAAATGGCCAAAGAGGATCGCGCCGCCGCGGAGGCACTGCACAGGAGGAGCCCGCTTCTGATTACGGATACCGAGTTGCTGACCAACGTACTTTATGCGGATCTGCTCTTCCCCGGGCACTGCCCCGACTGGGAGCGCGAGGAGGCCGAAAGGCGCAGCCGTCGCTATGCGCTCTACCTGCTCTGCGATACCGATGTGCCCTTTGTGCCTGACCCACAGCGCGGCTCTGCCGATCCGAAGCGGCGCGCAATGATGCGACGGCTTTTTCGCGAGATGCTCACTTCGCGCGGGCTGCCCTTTGTCGATATTTGTGGCGATTGGGCCGAGCGCGAGTGCCGCGCCGTTGAAGCGATAGACCGGCTGCTCGAGTCCAGTGATCGCTCTCTCTGAACCTCCACTACGCGTGGGGCGGCAGCGTGTCGCTGCACCCATTTAGATTTTGGTTTCGCCTCTGCGCGACGCGCAGAAACGAAACCAAAATCTGAAAAGGACCCCAAACTTGGCGGCGGGAGTTTACTGGTGATTTTCCCCACCTCGCCCAAACGGGTTATCACTCCACTTTCCCTTTTACTGCTCTCCCTGTCGCAGCGCGACAGGGGGAATGCTTTCAAATTTGGGATTTCGCTTTCGCGCGATAGCGCGACGCCGAAATCCCAAATTAAAGGGAAGCGGTCACTGACCGCCGCCCCACGCGTAGTGGATGGCTGCTTCATGCGTAGTGGAAAAGTGTCGCGCACTGGTGAGCGGCGCTGCCTTGCATGAGTGGTGTCATTTCGCCAGGCTTTGCGGCTTATGGTGGAATCTTGGCTTACTGGAATTCAAGGATGGCTGCTTACGCGCGGTTTGAGTGCTGAGTATGCGGAGCTCTCCCAGCTCGCGTTTAGCCTCGCGCTGCTCCTGGTGTTGGCGTGGGTGGCTAACCTTGTGGCCAAGCGGCTGATTTTGCGCGGGGTGGCGGCGGCGGTGCGGCGCTCGCCGATGAAGTGGGACGACGCGCTTCTGGAGGCGCACTTTTTCTCACGGCTCTCGCACCTGGCCCCGGCGATGGTCATAAATGCGCTTGGCGGAAAGATTCTTGGCCAGAGCCCCGAGGTGCTGGCGGTGGTGAATGCGGCGGTGAGTATTTACCTGACGCTTATTTGGGTAATCGTGTTTTTCGCGTTGCTCGATGCGCTGCACTTGCTCGCGCAACGCTCGGGGCGCGCGGAGCGGACGCCAGTAAAGGGCTTTGTCCAAGCGCTCAAGCTGGTCGCTGCCGTCTTCGCGTTGATTCTGGTGTTGGCGACGATTTTGGACAAGTCCCCCGTCTATATCCTCACTGGCATGGGGGCGCTGACGGCGGTGCTCCTCCTCGTATTCAAGGATGCGATACTCGGCTTTGTGGCGGGGATTATGATTTCGGTAAACGAGATGGTGCGCATTGGCGACTGGATAGAGATGCCCAAGGCGGGGGCCGATGGCGATGTGATCGACGTGTCACTCACTACGGTGAAGGTGCAAAACTGGGACAAAACGATTACCACCATCCCGTCTTACGATCTGATTTCGGGCTCGTTTAAAAACTGGCGTGGCATGTTCGAGTCGGGTGGGCGGCGGATTAAGCGTGCGCTCTACATTGATATGCACTCGGTGCGCTTTGCCGATGAGGCGATGATCGAGCAGTGGCGGCGCATCGACCTGCTCACGGCCTATCTCGACGAGAAGCAGGCGGAGATCGATCAGGACAATCAGCAGCGTGGGACCGACCTGACTATTTTGGGTAATGGCCGCCGGATTACGAACTTCGGCACCTTCCGCGCGTATTGCGTCGCCTACCTGCGCCAGCACCCGCGTATCAACCAAGGGATGACGATGCTCGTGCGTCAGCTCTCGCCGGGCGAGCACGGTATCCCGCTCGAGTTGTATGTGTTTACCAACGACACGCGCTGGGCGATGTACGAGGCGATTCAGGCCGACATTTTTGACCATCTGTTGGCGGTTATCGACCAGTTTGGGTTAAGCGTGTTTCAAACCCCCTCGGGCGGCGATTTGAACGCGGCAGTCGCGCAACTGGCCCGCCGCTAAGTGAGCTTGTGCGCGATGACTGATGACTACCTCCAGCGTTTTGGCGGTTTAACGCGGCTTTACGGTCGGGCGGGGTTGCTGCGCTTGCACGCCGCGCATGTCTGCGTCGTGGGCTTGGGGGGCGTCGGCTCTTGGGTTGTCGAGGCACTTGCGCGCAGTGGAGTCGGTGCGCTGACGCTCGTCGATTTGGACGACTTGTGCATTACTAACGTAAACCGCCAATTGCCCGCGATGGATGGCACCATAGGTCGGCCAAAGGCGGAGGTGATCGCCGAGCGGGTGAGCCGGATTAACCCGGCTTGCCGAGTGCGTGTGTTAACCGAGTTTTTTACGTCGCAGAATGCCGAGCGGATTTTGGCCGAAGGTTTCGACTGCGTAGTGGATGCGATCGATAACGTGAGCAACAAGGCGTTGCTGCTTGCCGAGTGCGTGACGCGCGGGCTGCCAGCGGTGACGGTGGGCGGGGCGGGCGGACGCAGTGAGTTTAATGCGATTCGCACGGGCGACCTTGGCGAGGCGTGGGGCGACGAGCTTTTGCGGCTCGTGCGAAGAAAACTGCGGCGAGCGCATGGCTTCGAGGCAGGCACGCAAAAGGGGCGGATGCAGTTTGGCGTGCGTTGCGTGTGGTCGAGCGAGCCGCGTATTTTCCCTTGGGCGGATGGGACGTGTCGCACTGAGCCAGCGCCGGAGGCGGGGCGTGAGGGCGCGGGAAAGCTCGACTGTGAGAGCGGGTTGGGGGCGGCGGCGTTTGTGACGGGAGCCTTCGGGCTCGCGGCAGCAGGAGAGGCGCTTCGCTGTGTGATTAGCCCGCGCTTAGAAACAGCCGTTGAAAGTTAGCGGCGACGCGGGCGGTGAGTTGCTCAACGGGTTGCCCCAAAAGGGAGGCGAGGGCCCAGTGATTTTGCTCAAGAGTGTTTGTGGCGTAGCTGAGGCCAGCGGGTGTGTCGGTTTCGACTAATAGCCGCTCGGGTGGGGTGGCGCGGAGAGCGTTGAGGAGGCGTTCACGGCGTGGGTCGAGGACGCTCGCGCCGAAGGAAAAGTAGGCTCCGAGTGCGGCGAAGTCTCGAATCATCTGGGCCGAGCCGGAGTAGCTGTGAAGGAGGAGCCGAGGGAGTTTTGGCGCGTTGTGAAGCGTGTCTAGTAGGAGGCCGTGGGCTTGCACGCAGTGAATCGTGGCGACTCGGTCGAGCTCGGCCGCGAGTGCGAGCTGGGCATTTAGGGCGGCGAGTTGGGCCTCGATCGAGGCGGCCTCGCTGCGGCGGATTAGGGCGCGGTCGAGTCCGATCTCGCCGATTTGGGCGCGTGGGTCGGTGAGCAGCCGCGTGCGGATTTGCGCGAGCCAGTCGTTCGGCGCTGTGGCGCAATACCACGGGTGCAGTCCGTAGCTCGGGATGAGCGCGTCGGGGTGCTCGGCCGCGCGTGCGGCGACTGTTGGCCAGTCGGCGGGTTGGCTGCCATTGAGAACGCTGAGGGTGGCAAGGCCGTTTAGCGCGGGGGAGTGAGTATGCGCGTCGTAAAGAAGCAGTGGGGCGTGCTCACTGCCATGGTTTGCGAGGTTTCGTGGCGGCTTCGTGCTTTGGCTGTTTGCCTCTGAGGCGGCGGCGAAGGCTTGGATGCGGGCGCGGACTTGGGCGAGGCCGTTACGGCGCGTAGCAGAGAGCGTTTGCAGGAGGCCGAGCGCGGCGAGGGGTGAGGCGTCTTCGGCTCGTTTATCTGGCGAGCGGGTGCGAGGCTCAGTGCCGTGCGCGGGCCGCTCGTCGAGGGCTGCGACCTTGGCCTCTTCGGTGGCAATCTCGGCCAAGATTTCGGCAGGCGTGCAGCCGTTGTAGTAGTCGCAGAGGAAGGCGACGAGGGCTTTGACGAGGGGGCTGTCGGCATCGCAGCGGAAGTAGCAGCGGCCCGCCGTGTCGCGTTCGCACAGGAGCCAGACTTGCGAGACGCAGCCGGGGACGAGGGTCTTGTCGCTACGGGTTTCGGCGGGCAGCGGGGGAAGGTGGCGCGCGCGGTCAACCAAGATCGAGAGTCGTTCTTGCGGGTTCTCGATGAGGTTGAGGTCGTCAATGAGGTTACGCTGTCGTTCCGTCACAGGTTCGCTTGTTGTATTTTGTGCGCGCCGAGTGGGGCGCGCGTCGGTGACACGGTGGAATCGCCAAGCATGAGTTTGCTTCTGGTCATCGTTTTGTCTCGCCGAGGATTTCGAGGGATTCGTCGCGCAGGTTGAGGAGTAGGGCCTTGCCGCTTGGGGCGACGCGCAGCTCGGCCCATTTGGCCGTTTCGTAAATTTCGCCTCGGCCTTCTTGGAAGAAAAACTCTTTGGCGGCGATGCTGGGGCTGTAGGGTTTCCCGAGCAGCTTGACAGCAAGACTTGCGCCTTCGGGGAGTGGCGTGAGCTGCGAGCCGATGGAGTGCACAGTGATCGCGCGGCCTTGCTCGTCGAGCACGACGTAGGCGTAGCTTGACCTAGGGATGCGCTTCCAGCCTTGGGGCATGTGCAGAAGCAAATCATGCTCTATCGCGTAACGTAGTCGCATGTAGTCGCCTTGCATGAGGCTGCGTGGGTCGACGGGCGCGAGCTTCACGAGGATGGGGCGGCCGTGGGCGAGGACGCGTTCGTTACTCCAGATGCCCCAGAGGCAAAGCGCGAGGACGAGCGCAGCAGCGGCGGCGGTGCCGCGTTGGAAGGGGCCGAAGAGGGCGCAGTCCCCGGTTTCTTTGCGGCGCAGGGGCACAGCTTCCGTTCTCAGCGGTGCCGTCAGGTTATCGAGAGCGAGCAGCGCGATCGCTTTGCGCAGTCCGAGGAGCAGTGCGCCTGAGCCTGCGAGCGTGAGGGCGCGCATGAGCAGCGTCTGCTCCATGTTGTAGTAGAGTTGCCAAATAAGGAGGGGCAGCGCGCCGAGCATGGCGGTGAACCAAGAGCGTTCGCGGGCGGCGTAGGTTCCTAGTAGAAGCGCGGCGCAGAGGACGAGTGCGGGGTCGCGATAGGCGAGGGCCGCGAAGAGGCCGGCAGCGCAGAGCAGGAGGGCGGCTTGTTTTTTCGCGCGTTCAGGGGCGTCGGCGTTTGCGTAGAGTGGGCGGCACAGCCAAGCAACGAGGCCGACTAGGATCGCCGCGGAGACGGTGGAGTAGAGGAGTGCGAAGTCGTGCGGCGCCTCCGGGTGCTTCCAGAAAATGACGTGGTTATAAAAGTAATTCCACCCGAGTAAGCCCCACGCGATGAGGCTGCTCGCATGGGCGAGCGAGAGGACGTATTCGCCGAGTTTGTGCGCAGTCCAGCGGGGGCGCCCTAGCCAGAGCAGGATCGTGAGCGTGCTAAAGCCGAGGCCGAAGAGGACGTGCGTTTCATAGCCGGGCTCCACGATCAAGTAGAGGCAAGTGATTGCCCACAGCAGGCACAGCGTGCGGTGCAGCAGCGTCGTGCGTAGCGCGAAGAGTGCCAGTGCGACGATGATCGAGAGCGTGAGTGCGCCTTTGTCGCTGAGGTCGTTCCAGTGTTCGGAAAAGGAGACGTACAGAAGGGCTTGGCCTGCAAAGGAGAGCGCGAGGGCGGCTTGGTCGAAAAACACTAAGTTGCGCACCTTGTAAAACAGGGCGATTGAGCCACCGATGAAGGCGAGGGCGATGAACCAGACTCCGCCTTCAAAGAGCCAGAAAGGGGTTGCGAGCGAGCTAGCGAGCATGGCCGCGGCAATCCACGCGGCGATGCCTTGGAGGCCACTCAGCCACAATGGAGGGGCCGGCTCTTTCTTTGAGGGGCTTGGCGCTGTAGTCGTGGGGGCGGTCGCAGGTGTCGTTACTGGGTCAGCCGAAGTCTGATTGGCGGCGGTGCTCGCTTCGATCGGCAGGGCGTCGCGAGTTGGTTGTTTTGCATCGGGGCTTTGGGGCTTTTGGCTGCGGTGGAGCTGGATGAGCCAAGCGATGAACAGCCCCGAGCTGACGATGAGGAAGCTGGCGCAAAGGATGGAGGACAGCTCGAGGGGTATTCCCCTAAGTATCCTGGCGAGTGCGACTGTGCCAAAGGCGATCGCTCCGGAGCCGCTCATCGCGAGCATGACCAGGTCGAAGCGGTAGTGCCGGTAGAGGGCAATCATGAGCACTGCAGCTGCGATGAAGAGCGGGATGAGGTGGGCGAAGTCTTCGCTAAACACTCCGACGCAAGCTCCGACGCAGAGCTCGCCCAGCGCGAGGAACGCGGCGACGCGGGGCAGGGCACGATTGGGGGTGAAGGGTCGGGCGCGTGCGAAGCGTTCGGCGAGGAGCAGACAGGCGGTGTTGAAGGCGACGCAGCAGAGCAGGTGGCCGGCCAGTGCGTTGGTATGCCTGCCGAAAGCTTCCGTTTGGTTTAGCCAAAGGATGAGGGCGGTGTTGGCGACACTGAGCCATAAGAGCCATGTCTCTACGCTGCGCGCCAGAAGCGCGAAGGGGATGACGAGCAGTGCCCATAGGGCGAAGAGCTCCCAGAGATCAGCTCCCGTTTGGTAAACTTGGCCGATGAGCGCGAGCAGCGCGCCAATGCACAGCGTGGCGGCAAAGAGTGCGGCGCGCCGGCGGGCAGTGCGCGCTTCCAGATTGGGCGCGGCCCCGTTTTGGCGGCGTCCTGTGCTAGTAAGCGCAAATGCGGCGGCCGTAAGGAAAGCGCCGAAGCCGACTGCGAATTTCGCGAAGCGGTGCAGCTCGGCCCAGTTGTAGGCGAAAAAGAAGATGAGGGCGGCGGCGAGGAGGGCGGCCCCGAGGAAGGCGAGCAGTCGATTGCCTAAAAGTTGCCAACGTCGAGCGTCGGAGTGCGCCGGTGAGCTGTGGGGCGAGCCGGCTTGGGGAGCGGGGGAGGCTTCTGCGGGGGACATACGTAGTTTGTCGTGTGAGCGGGCGACAGTGGAGCCCAGAGCCCGAGGCGCGACAAAGAAAGCCCACAAAATAGCCTTTGCTGCGCGGATGGCGTGCGTGTGGGGCCTGCGCCACTCAAAGGGCTGGGACCCGCGGCGGGCGTTTTGAGGCTGGTGTTGCGGACAGAGGGCTTGGGCGTTCGCCGCCGAGGCGCGAATTCGATAGCGGGGAGAACGGGGAATTTCGGGCTTTGGTTACGCCCTTCCTGACAAACGCGGTTGAGTGTTGCGGGGCGGGGGGGAGCGTCCGAAAAACGAATTATGCGCAGGCGCACGGCATTTCTTTTACTCCTTGGTTTGGCGGCGGTTTTTCGCATGCAGGAGGGGGAGGCGCAGCCAGCCGAGAGATCGGAGCCCTTACATTTGCCAACGCCGTTTGTCGGGGCGGCTGAGGGCGGCGAGGGGCAGGCCCTAGCGACCGGTGCAGAGGCGAGTGCAGGCGAGGTCGCGCTAGACTTGATGGCGGCGCAGCGGGCCTTGCGCTTGGGTTTTCCTTCGGCGGCGGTGGTGCTCTATCGGGACTTACTTCAATCTGCGAGTGTTCGATCTGGCGCGCGACCTGACGACGTGCACGGGGCAGCCCTAGCTCCCGAGCGCTCATCAACTCCTGGTGGCTCGTCGCCCAACGCGGGCGGCGATCGATTGCCGCCAGATGGCAAAGGCCTGGGGACAGAATTTTCTAAAATGCTGCGCTTGGGCTTGGTGACGGCGTTGATGGACGATGGGCGCTTTGCGGAGGCGGCAGTGGTTTTGGGCGAAGTGCCGGAGGCGGAGCGCGGGGCGCAGTGGCGGTTGAGGGCGGGGCTGTTGGCGGCGGCGCGCAGGGACTTTGTGGAGGCGCGGCGACTGGTGGGGAGTTTTAGGCCGGATGAGTTGCCAAGCGAGGAGCGCGCGTGGGCCTTGTTTTTACAGGGGGTGTTGGCCGATGCGGCAGGATCGGCGGGGGCTGCGCGTTCGTTTTTTGAGCAGGCGGAGTCGGGCGCGGCGTCTCCCGAAGCGCAGGCGAGGTTTGTGCTGGCGCGAGCGCGGGGCTTGCTGCGCGTAGGCGAGGTGAGCGAGGCGGCGGCTGCGGAGGCGCGGCGGAATATGGAGCGACTGCGTGGGCGCACGGCTGGGCTGCATTTTGCGCGGACGTATGCGGCGATGCTCGACGCGCTGGGGCGCAAGGGCGAGGCGGTCGCGGTATTGCAGCAGCAGCTTATGGCCTTGCCCGCGACGTTGCGCGGTGAGCGCGACGATTTTCAGCTCTTGCTCGGGTTAATCGCTGGAGCGGAGAGCGGGCCCGGGCGAGTGGCGTTGCGCAACTTGGTCGCGAGCGGGAGCGACCCTGCGAAACAGCGTGCGGGCTTACACCTTTTGGCCCAGGTCTCTGCCGGTGAGGGCGCGGGCGGGATGGGTGGCGTGGGCCAGCTTGAGCGGGATTTGGATCAGCTTTTGGAGGCGTCGCCAGCGCATCCGATTTTGGATGATTTGTTGCTGGTGCGCGCGCAGCTCGCGCTGTCGGCAAAGCGTTATGCGCAAGCAGAGCGAGACGCCCGGGCGCTTTTGGAAAAGTTTCCGGGCTCGCAGCGGAAGGCGGAGGCTTACGGCGTGTTGATGAGCTGCGCGTGGGAGCAGTTTCGCTATCGGGCGTCAGCCGACTTTGCCGCGCAGGCTGCGGCGGCTTTAGGAGCGCCGCCCCATGCATCAGGCGCGCCGCCCCATGCGGGTGAGGCGATTTCGCTACAGCGGTTTTCGTTGGGCGTGTTGGTGGCGGAGGCGTGGTTTCGGGCGCGGGACTATCTGAACGCAGCGGATGCGTATACGGCGGTTATTCGGGACTTGCTACCGCCGAGTGGGGAGGTTGCGCCAAGTCTGTTAATTGCGAGCGTGGGCGACTTGATGTTTCAACGCGTGTTGTCGGAGATTGAGGCGGGGCGCTTGGCGACGGCGTCGGAGGTGCTCAATGAGTTGGCGGCGGATTCGCGTTTCGATGCGGTAAGCCGCTGGCAGGCGGAGTGGAACTTAGCGCGGGCTTTGCAACGCGAGGGCCGGATGGTCGAGGCTTACGAGCGCGTCAGTCGCTTGGTGGCGGAGGACTCGGCGGGCGACGCGTCTGCGGCGTCGCGCACGCCGTCTGCGCTGCCGCCCGAACTACAGGCGCGGATGCGTTGGCTTCAGGCCCGGCTTTCGCTGCTCGCGGGTGAGCCGGAGGAGACCTTGCGGCTGGCCGATGCGCTGATCGAGTGGATGCCGGAAGGCGTGGGCGAGGCCTTGGCGGAGGAGCTGCGCAGTTCGTGTGCGCTGCTGAAGGCCGAGTCGCTCTTTCGCCTAGGGCGTCGCGAAGAGGCGGTCGCCTTGCTCCAAGAAGTGCGCGAAGCCTCCGCGCGCTCGAATGCGGCGGTGCAATCGCTGATTGTGGAGGCCGGTTACTATGCGGGGCAGGGGCAGACGGTCGAGGCACAGCAGCTTTACACGAAGCTTGCGGATGACTTTCCCGATAATCCGACCTATGCCCCCTACGGGCGTTACCAAGCTGCGCTCCAAGCCGAGCGGCGCGGGCAGGACGCGAACCTAGAGGAGGCGAACAAGCTAATTGAGCAGATGGTGACGCGCTACCCGCAGAGTCCCTTGGTGTTTTATGCGCGGCTCAAGCAGGGCGACTTGCTGCGCAAGCTAAACCAGTTTCCGCAGGCGCAGCAGGTTTATGAGTCGCTTCTCAATAACTACCCGCAGCACCCCGATGTGCTCCTCGCGCAACTCGCGCTCGCGGAGTGTCACAACGCGCAATCGATGAACGACTCGGCTCACACGGGCCGTGCGCTCGTGCTTTTCGAGCAGCTCCGCGACCGTGTGGATGCGCCAGTGGATGTGCGCGTGGAGGCGGGGCTTAACCTCGGGCACTTGATGCTGCGCGGCGGCCAAGCCGACCAAGCGGAGGCGGTGTGGTGGCGCGACGTGGTGACGGCGTTTTTGCTCGATGAGCGCATGGCCTCGCAACTGGGGGTGCGTGGTCGCTACTGGATGACCCGCACGCTGCTTGAGCTCGGTGCGCTCTACGAACGTCAGTCGCGTCTCGATCAAGCGCGTGAGGCGTGGGCGTTAATTTTGAAAACAGGTCTGCCCGGAGCTTCCCTCGCCGAAGACCGACTCGCGCGCACCGGTGGAGATCAGCGGCTCAGCGCGCTCGATGATTGAGCCTAGGATAGCATCCCCCACTACGAACTCCCCAATAATTCCCTAAAAAAATGGCTTTCACTGATTTTAGCTTATTCGCCCGTGGCGGGCCGATGATGTGGGTGCTGCTCGTGCTCGGGTTCCTGTGTCTGGTCTTGTTTATGGAGCGGGTGTTTTACCTGCATCGCGGGCAGATAAAGGCGGCGGAGTTTTTGGGCGGGATTAAGAACATCCTCGCCAAGCGCAGGATCGTCGAGGCGTTGACCGTGTGCGAGGAGACGCCCGGGCCGGTCGCGGCAGTGGTCAAGGCCGCGCTCTTACATGCCGAAGACGACGCCGACCGGCTGCGCTTCGAGGTGCAGGAAGCGGCGGTCATTGAGCTGCCCGGGCTGGAGCGGCGGCTGGGGTCCATCGCGGCAATCGCGCAAGTCGCCCCGCTCGTCGGGCTACTCGGAACGGTGCTTGGGATGGCGACGACGTTTTATGCGTTCGAGCGCGACTACGCGACGGCGAGTGCGCTCTCGGAGGGCATGTGGCAGGCACTCCTTTGCTCGGTCGGGGGGCTCCTGCTGGCGATCCCCGCACACCTCGCGCAGCACTTTTTGGCGGGCCGCGTGCGGGCGATTGTGCGCGATATCGAGTGGGCGGGGAACGAAATCATGCGGTATTTGCTAACGGACTACCAACGCTCGGGAGCCAGCGCCGCCTCAACTACTGAAGGCTCTGTATCGGAAAAATCAGGACAAGCGGGAGTGCCGAGTAACGCGGCCGAAATCGCGCAGAGTGCGTCGCTAGGGGAGGGCGCGGTGGCATGATTACGCGCCCGCTCGAGCTTAGCTCGCGACTGCGGGTGGCCCCGCGCAGCTTCGACGCGCTATTTTGGGTAAACGTGGGGGCACTCGTGCTCTTCTTCGGGCTCTTTGGGTCGCGCTTCGTTTTGGCGCCGGGGCTCGGGGTTGACTTTTACTTGCCCGAACTCGGCGGCGCCCGCGGTGGCGCAGTGCGCACGATGCATGTCATCAGTATGGTGGGCTCCGGGCTGATTTTTACGGACGATGGTGCGCTGCCCTTGGAGCAAATCGAGGGGTGGTTAGCCGTGCAGTCTTCGACTGGCTTATCTGGCGAGCCGCTGCGAGGCGCACAGCCATCGCCTGTCGGCGCGTCGCCCAACACGGGCGTGCCGCAGTCGGAGGGCGAAGTCGCTTCGCCGTCCTCGGTGCAACCCGTGCTTTTGATTCGCGCGGGCGCGGGGATTTCTGTGGCGGATTTGGCGGCGGTGACGAGTGCGGCACAGAGCTATGGGTTTCGCGTGCAAATCGCCGCGCTGGAGCCGGAGTCGAGTGCCAGACGAGCAGGAGAGGGGGCTGGCGAATGAGTGGCGGCTCGAAGCGCGTCGGGCCGAGGCCTGAGGACTCGCCGCGCCGACTGTGGGGCGCGGCGCTTGCCGTGGCTGCGCTTGCCCTGCTGCTTCTGCTTGGGCTGCTCTCTCTTAATCTGGGGGGAGAGCTGGAGCCGAGCGAGGTCGCGCGCACTGCCCCGAGCCGGAATCGCGCTGCGCAGCCGGTCGGTTTGCAGCCGATTCGCAGCCAGCAATCGCCGCACGGCGAGAGTGACTTAGTCGCCGCCGAAGCATTGTTTTTTGACCCGAGCCCCCTGTTTTTGCCGACGCGCTGGAACGCGGGCGCAGTCGATATGCCAGAGACTATTTTGCAGGAGGCCGAAGAGTTGTTTGAGGACTACGCGCCGCAGCTGAGTTTTGCGCGCGAAGGTATCGGGAGCGGACTTTTGGGAAACACCGACTCCGCAGAGCTGCGCGCCGCTGAACTCGTGTTTTCGGATGAAGATGGCGTCGGCCTTTCGGTAATCGGGCGTGGCGCCGAGGAGCCGGCGCGACTGCCGGAGCGCAGCGGCAGGCTGGAGGTGCGGGAAACGGCGACGGCACGGCGGGTCGTCGTGCGCGACCTCGTGCCGCCTACCACCCCAGCGGGCGCGGCTAATTGGCAGCCCCTGGAACTGGCTGCGGTGATTGATGCGGCGGGGCTCGTGGGCCCGGTGACGCTCGTGCACAGTTCGGGCGTGGAGGCCGTGGACGAGTTTTTCCGCGATTACGTGGTGAGCGGCTTGCACTTGGGCGAGCGCGTCGGGCCCGGTGTTTATCAGATTTTGGCTGGGCCCTGAGAGGCTGTGGGCAAGCCGAGCTGCAGGGTGGTCGCCTGTCCGCGCAGTTTTTGAATAAAACCCTAAAATTGCCGTTGACGGCAGAAAACGTGCTTAGCAGCGTCACCGTTCTCTTTGTTTTTTTGACCCTCCCTACTCCTGCCCAGATAGCTCAGTTGGCAGAGCACGTCCTTGGTAAGGACGAGGTCGCCGGTTCAAATCCGGTTCTGGGCTCCAGGTCAACGTCGCAAGGCTTCAGCGACGTAAAGCTTTCGAGGTCACATCCAGTCTAACACACAGTCTCAACTCACATGGCTAAAGGCACATTCGAACGCACCAAACCGCACGTTAACGTGGGCACTATCGGCCACGTCGACCACGGTAAAACCACCACGACGACCGCTATCCTCGCCGTTCAGGCGCGTAAGGGCCTCGCCGAGGTCAAAACCTACGCGGACATCGCTAAGGGCGGCACCGTCCGCGACGCCTCGAAGATCGTGACGATCTCGGTGGCTCACGTGGAGTATGAGACCGCGAACCGCCACTACGCCCACGTCGACTGCCCGGGTCACGCGGACTTCGTTAAGAACATGATCACCGGTGCGGCGCAGATGGACGGCGCGATTCTCGTCGTTTCCGCTGCGGACGGCCCGATGCCCCAGACCCGCGAGCACATCCTTCTCGCTCGCCAAGTCGGCGTGCCGAAGCTCGTCGTGTTCCTCAACAAGGTCGACCTCATCGACGACCCCGAGTTGCTCGAACTCGTCGAGATGGAGATCCGCGAGCTGCTCTCCAAATACCAGTTTGACGGTGACAACGCCGTAATCGTCCGCGGTTCCGCGACCGCCGCTCTCGAAGGCACGCCCGAAGGCGAAGCCGCCATCAGCGCGCTGATGGACGCGATCGACAAGGAAATCCCCGAGCCGGCGCGCGAGATGGACAAGCCCTTCCTGATGTCGGTCGAGGACGTGTTCTCGATCACGGGCCGCGGCACCGTTGCCACGGGTCGCATCGAGCGCGGCCTCGTTAAGGTCAACGACAACGTCGAAATCGTGGGCCTGCGCGACACGCAAACCACCGTCGTTACCGGTATCGAAATGTTCCGCAAGCTGCTCGAAAGCGGCCAAGCCGGTGACAACGTCGGTATCCTCCTTCGCGGTATTGATAAGGATGCGATTGAGCGCGGCCAAGTGCTCGCCGCCCCGAAGTCGATCACCCCGCACAAGAAGGCCAAAGCCGAGATTTATGTCCTCTCCAAGGACGAAGGTGGCCGCCACACGCCGTTCTTCAACGGCTACCGCCCGCAGTTCTACTTCCGCACGACTGACGTGACGGGTGTGGTCAACCTGCCCGAGGGCGTCGAGATGGTCATGCCTGGGGACAACATCGCGGTCGAGATCGAGCTGATCTCGCCTATCGCGATGGAGAAGACCCAGAAGTTCGCCATCCGCGAAGGCGGTCGCACCATCGGTGCCGGTCGTATCACCGAAATCATCGAATAAGATCGAACGCTTCTCTGATAAGGGTTTAACCGCCTCGCCGAGGTCTCGATTCGGGGCCTCGGCTTGGTCGTCTAAGAATAAGATTTTCCACAGGGGTGTAGCTCAATTGGTAGAGTAGCGGTCTCCAAAACCGTCGGTTGGGGGTTCGAGTCCCTCCGCCCCTGCCAGCTTTTTTCGGTAGACAATTCACATGAAATTTTTCAGTCGGACGCGTCTTTTTTTCTCAGAGCTAGTCGGCGAGCTGCAAAAAGCTTCGTGGCCGACTAAGACCGAGCTGCGCGACTATACCGTGGTCGTCATTATCGCGTCCGTTCTGCTGGGCCTGTTTACGAGTATTAGCGACTTTTCGCTGTATCAATTCGTCGACCTATTCACCAAGCTCGTGAGCTAAGTGCGCTGCGACGAACCGCACAGCGCCGCGCCCTATACTACCCAGCCCCTTCGCTCCTGCCCGTATCCTCCACCGCATGGCTTCTGACATTATCGCTCCCGTTACCGCTCAATGGTTTGCCCTGCACACGCTCGCCGGTCAGGAAAACAAGGTAAAGACCTACATCGATAAGTTTAAGAGCATCGAGGAGCTGGATGATCACATTTTTGAAGTCCTGCTGCCGACCGAGACCGTTTCCGAAGGCAAGCACGGCAAGAAGACGACGAAAGTCCGCAAGCTCTACCCGGGCTACGTCTTCATCCACATGCACCTCTACGACGAGGAGCACAATGTCATCAACAAGCCTTGGTATTTCGTAAAAGAGGTCACCGGGGTCATCGGCTTCGTCGGTGGCGAGCGTCCCGCCGCGCTCAAACAAGCGGATGTTGACGAGATTTTTGCGCGCATCGCCGCCGCCCAAGGCACCGAGGTGCCCAAAGTGCAATACACCGTCGGCGAGGAAGTGCGCATCACCGACGGGGCGTTTACCAACCTCACGGGGCGCATCGACGAGATCGACCCGGAGCGCAGCAAACTCAAAATATCGGTTTCCATTTTTGGCCGGTTCACGCCGGTCGAGCTCGAATATTGGCAGGTGCAGCGCCTTACCGATTAGTGCGTGCCTCTCTCACCGCCGAAGTCCCTCCCACACTAACACTGCCAACCACTCACCACTCTCCACATGGCTAAGAAGATCCAAGGATATATCCGCCTCCAACTCCCCGCCGGTGCCGCTAACCCCGCGCCTCCCGTCGGCCCCGCACTGGGCGCGCAAGGCGTGAACATCATGGCGTTCTGTAAAGAATTTAACGCCAAGACCAAAGACCAGAACGGGATGATTCTGCCCGTGGTCATTACCGTCTACGCGGACAAGAGCTTTACCTTCATCCTCAAGTCGCCGCCCGCAGCGGTCTTGCTCAAGAAGGCGGCCAACATCGCCTCCGGCTCCGCCGCGCCGAACAAGGATAAGGTCGGCAAAGTCACCCGCGCCCAGCTTGCCGAGATTTACAAGATCAAGGCCAAGGATCTCAACGCGAACGACGAAGAGGCGGGCATCAAGATCATCGCTGGCACCGCCCGCAACATGGGCCTCGAAGTCGTCGATTAAGTCTCTGCCCTCGGGCCTTTCCGCCGCAGCCGTGCGGCGGCGACAAAGCGCCCGGGTTCCAAATCACTCTCCCCAACACAGCAACTCAACGCGGGAGTCCGGCATGCCGGACGCACGCACCGCAAGGAGTCATTAAATGGATAAAAAAAGTAAGCGCTACGTCAGCGGCACACAGGTCGCTGACCTCACCAAGGACTACTCACTGCAAGAGGCAGTGGAGATTCTTGCCAAATTCCCGAAGACGAAATTCGACGAAACGGTCGAACTCGCCTTCCGCCTCGGCGTCGACCCGACCGCAGGTGAACAAATGGTGCGCGGCACCACGCCGCTGCCCAATGGCTCGGGTAAAACCGTCCGCGTGGCCGTCTTTACTGACGATGCCGAAGCGGCCCTCGCCGCCGGTGCCGACCATGCCGGTCTGCAAGACCTCATGGCCAAAGTCAGTGAAGGCTGGCTCGATTTCGACGTGGCGATCGCGACCACCGAAGCCATGAAGCAAGTCCGCACGCTGGCCCGCGTCCTCGGCCCCAAGGGCCTCATGCCCAACCCGAAGAGCGGCACCGTCACCGACGATATCGCCGGCGGCATCAAGGCGGTAAAGGCCGGCCGCGTGGAGTTCAAAATGGACAAGTCGGGCAACATCGCGCTCGGCGTCGGCAAACGCTCCTTCACCAACGAGCAAATCTTAGAGAACGCGCAGACCGTCATTGAGGCCATTGGCAAGGCGCGCCCCGCTACCTTCAAAGGCAGCGGCTACATCAAGAGCATCGCGCTCGCCGCCACGATGAGCCCGGGCATCCGCCTCGCCTCCTCCGAGTTCAACAAATTCTAAAGGACACGCCGACCATGAGAGCCGAAAAACAATATCTAGTCGCCGAGGTGGAGACCCACCTCAAGAAGTCGGATTACGTGATCCTGACGAACTTCGCTGGCATCACCGTCTCCGATGTTGCCGAGCTGCGCACGTCGCTCGCTGCCGAGAAGGCCGAGTTCCACGTCGTCAAAAACAGCTCGCTGCGCGTCGCCGCTAAGGGCCTCGGACTACCCGACATCGACGAGTCCCTAAAAGGCCCGACCGCGATCGTCGTCGGTGGAGAAAACTCCGCCGGAGTCGCCAAGGTTTTAAAGAAGTTCTTCGAGTCGAAGCAGAAGCTGGAAATCAAGCTAGGCGTGATGGAGCAAAAGCTCGTCAGCGCAGCCGAGCTTTCCGCGATTGCCGACTTGCCCTCCTTCGACGCGCTCCGCGCTCAGTTCCTCAGCCTGCTGCAGGCCAACGCCTCCGCCTTTGTCCGCGTCCTCGACGCCAAGGTTAAGAAGGACAACGAGGGCGCGCCCGCTGCCGAAGCGGCGAGCGAGGCACCTGCTGCTGCTGAAGCGCCTGCCGCCGAGGCTGCCGCTGCACCCGCCGAAGCCTAAGCATTCCCGTTTAACCCAAACCCTTTAACCCAACGAAAATTTGAGGAGTGCAGTGCGTCCACGATTCGGCCCGCGCTGCGCTCCGCAAAAGAAAACAGGCTAGGGGATACGTCTCTTAAACGCGCCTCACTCCTCCCGAGGCCGCTAGCCGTTTCTAGAAAGACCATACCATGAGCAACATCACCAAAGACCAAGTCATCGAGTGGCTCTCCGCGCAGCCCGTCCTCGAACTCGCCGCACTCGTCAAAGACCTCGAAGAGAAGTGGGGCGTTTCCGCCGCTGCTGCTGTCGTCGCCGCTGGCCCTGCCGCCGCCGCCGCTGCGCCTGCTGAGGAGAAGACCGAGTTCGACGTTATCCTCGCTGAAGCGGGTGGTAACAAGATCGGCGTCATTAAGGAGGTCCGCGCCATTACTGGCCTCGGCCTTAAGGAAGCCAAAGACCTCGTCGAAGGTGCGCCCAAGCCCATCAAGGAAGGCGCGGCCAAAGAAGAGGCCGAAGAGATCAAGAAGAAACTCGAAGCTGCTGGCGCGAAGGTCGAACTCAAGTAACCGCACTTGGCCGAACTTTTCCCACAACATCCGATTTTTACGGGGCAGGCCGTGCGTTTTCGCGGCCTGTCCTTTGCCTTTTCCCACATCGCAGTTTTATCAGAGCGATGCGGCTCTTTTGGGGAGCGAGCTTAACCCCTCGTCTCACCACTTTCATCATTCGCATCGCCGCGCCGCTTTCCTCCACCGTCTCTAACTGGGTATCCTTACATGGCCGACCGCACACTCTCTGAACGCATCAACTTCGGCAAACTTCACGAAGTCATCCAGCCGCCGAATCTCATCGAGATTCAGATTACCTCGTATCTGGACTTCTTGCAGAAAGGCGTGCCCGACAAGCAGCGTAAGCCGCAGGGCCTAGAGGCGGTTTTCCGCGAAGTGTTTCCCATCGAGTCCTACGATGGCCGCCTGACGCTCGAGTACGTCTCCTACACGCTCGGCGAGCCCAAGAACACCGAGATCGGCTGTATCCGCGACGGCATTACTTACTCGGTGCCGCTCTACGTGAAGCTGCGGCTTCGCGAAGAAGACTTCATTAAGGACGAAGAGATTTACATGGGCGAAATCCCGATGGTCACTGACCGCGGCTCGTTCATCATTAACGGCGCGGAGCGCGTCGTCGTCTCGCAGCTGCACCGCTCGCCCGGTATCGCTTTCGAGGTCACGCCGCACCCCAACGGCAAGCTCCTGCACTCCTTCCGCATCATCCCCGACCGCGGCACTTGGCTCGAAGTGCAGTTCGACAACAGCGACCTGCTCTACGTCTATCTGGACCGCCGCCGCCGCCGCCGCAAATTCCTCATCACGACGCTCCTGCGCGCCGTCGGCTACTCCAGCGACATCGACATCCTCAACCTCTTCTACGAGATCAAGAGCCTCAAAGTCTCCAAAGCCCTGGAGATGGAGAACGTCTCCACGCTCGTCTTGGTCGAGGACGCCATCGACGCCCAAAAGGGCGTCGTCCTCGCCCGTGCCTTTGAGCCACTCACCAAGCAGATCGTCCGCACTTTCGAAAAGCACGACATCGAGACCATTCGCGTCATCGACACCGCCAACGACGAAGGCGCGATCATCCGTGCGCTAAAGAAAGACCCGACGCGCAACGAGGAAGAAGCCCTCAAGGAAATTTACAAACGCCTCCGCCCCGGCGAGCCGCCCACCACGGCCAACGCCAAGGCCCTCCTCAAGCGGCTCTTCTTCGACCCGAAGCGCTACGACCTCGGGCGTGTGGGCCGCTACAAAGTCAACCAAAAGCTCGGCCTTAAGGTCGAGCTGGAGCAGCGCATCCTGGAGTCGGGCGACGTCGTCGGTGCGACCAAATACCTCGTGCGCCTCAAGCGCGGTGAGGGCGTCGTGGACGATATCGACCACCTCGGCTCGCGCCGCGTGCGCACCGTCGGCGAACTTTTGGCCAACCAATGCCGCCTCGGGCTCAGCCGCACCGAGCGACTCGTCCGCGAGCGGATGACGATGTACGACCAAAGCGTCGACTCGATCACGCCGCAAAAACTCATCAACCCGAAGGCCCTCACGACGGTCATTCGCGACTTTTTTGCGCGTTCGCAGCTCTCGCAGTTCATGGACCAGATCAACCCGCTCGCCGAAGTGACGCACAAGCGCCGCCTCTCCGCGCTCGGGCCGGGCGGTCTAAACCGCGACCGCGCGGGCTTCGAGGTGCGCGACGTGCACCCCTCGCACTACGGCCGGATTTGCCCCATCGAGACGCCCGAAGGGCCGAACATCGGTCTCATCAATTCGCTCTCGACCTACGCCCGCGTTAACGAGTTCGGCTTCATCGAGACGCCTTACCGCGTGGTCAAAGGCGGGCGCGCGACCGACGAGATCGACTACCTCACCGCCGATCAAGAAGAGGCTAAAGTCATCGCGCAGGCCAACGCCGAGATCGACGCCAAGGGCAACTTCGTCGGCAAAGTCACCGTGCGTAAGGACGGCGAGTTCCTAGAAGTCCCCGCCTCCGAGGTCGATTACATGGACGTCTCGCCCAAGCAGGTCATCTCGATCGCCGCTGGGATGATTCCCTTCCTTGAGCACGACGACGCCAACCGCGCACTCATGGGCGCGAACATGCAACGCCAAGGTGTGCCGCTGCTCCAAGCCGAGTCGCCCTTTGTGGGCACGGGCATTGAGGAGCGCGTCGCCCGCGACTCGAAGATTGTCGTCGTGGCCGAAGCGGCGGGCACCGTCGCCTCTGTCGATGCCAACCGCATCGTCATCACCAAGGACGGCGAACTCCCGCGCACGCTCAAGACCGACGCCAAGAGCGGCACCTACGTTTACGAGTTGCGCAAATTCATGCGCTCGAACGCAGGCACTTGCTTCAACCAAAAGCCGCTCGTCCGAATCGGCGACAAGGTAAAGGCCGACCAAATTATCGCCGACGGCCCCTCTACCGAAAAGGGCGAGATCGCGCTCGGGCGCAACGTACTCGTCGCCTTCATGCCGTGGAACGGCTACAACTTTGAGGACGCGATTCTCATCTCCGAGAAAGTCCTAAAAGAGGACATCTTCACCTCGATCCACATCCAAGAGTTTGAGGTCGCTGCACGCGACACGAAGCTCGGGCCGGAGGAAATCACGCGCGACATCCCCAATGTCGGCGAAGAGGCCCTCAAAAACCTCGACCATAATGGCGTCATCCGTGTGGGCGCGGAGGTAAAACCCGGTGACATCCTCGTCGGGAAAATCACGCCCAAGTCTGAAACCGAGCTCGCGCCCGAAGAGAAACTCCTTCGCGCGATCTTCGGCGAAAAGGCCGCTGACGTGAAGGACACCTCGCTCATTGTGCCCTCCGGCGCGGCGGGTATCGTGATGGACGTGAAAGTCTCCTCACGCATCGACAACGAGATTGAGCGGCTCTCGCCCTCCGATCGCCGCCGCCAAGCCAAGCAAATCCAAGAGGAGTTTAAGACCCAAATGGACAAGCTGCGCGAGGGCCTCACTGAGGCATTGTCCAACATCCTCCTTGGCGAAAAAATCCCGCTCGACGTGAGCAACGGCGATACCGGCGAAATCATCATCCCCGCCAACCGCAAGATCACCAAGACGCTCCTGCGCAAACTCGCGGCGGTCGCCAAGCACGTCGAGATCGACCCCTCGCCGGTGCGCATCAAGATCATGGAAATCATCGGCTCCTTCCAAGTGAAGTTCGATGAGTTGGAAGGCGACCGCGACCGTAAGGTGGCCGCGATCGAGGCGGGCGAAGGCGACGGCACCGGCTCCATCAAGCAGGTTAAAGTTTACATCGCCACGAAGCATAAGCTCGAAGTCGGCGACAAGATGGCGGGCCGCCACGGTAACAAAGGCGTCGTTGCCAAAATCGTGCCCGAGGAAGACATGCCCTTCTTGCCGGACGGCACTCCGGTGCAAATCTGCCTTAACCCGCTCGGTGTGCCCTCGCGCATGAACGTCGGCCAGGTTTTGGAGACGCATCTGGGCTGGGCTTGCAAAAAGCTCGGCATCAAGGTCGCGACTCCGGTCTTCGACGGCATCCCCGAAAAGCGCGTGCGCGAATATTTGAAAGAGGCGGGCCTGCCGACCTCCAGCAAGAGCGTCCTCTACGACGGGCGCACCGGTGAGCAAATCGACCAGCAAGTCGTCGTGGGCTACATCTACATGATGAAGCTAAACCACCTCGTGTCGCACAAGATTCACGCTCGCGCGGTTGGCCCTTACTCGCTCGTCACCCAGCAACCGCTCGGCGGCAAAGCCCAATACGGCGGCCAACGCTACGGCGAGATGGAGGTCTGGGCGCTCGAAGCTTACGGCGCGGCGCACACCCTCCAGGAGTTGCTCACCGTCAAGTCCGACGACGTGCAAGGCCGCACCAAAATCTACGAATCGCTCGTCAAGGGCGATAACACGCTACAGGCCGGCACGCCCGAGTCCTTTAACGTTTTGATTAAGGAAATCCAGTCCCTCGGCTTGGACATTAAGCTCAACAAACGCGACTCGCTGGGCTTCGGCACTTGACCCGTGCCGAACGCCTTCCCGCCCAGCCGAGACACTCGCGCAATGCAGCATCCGCTACAGTCAGCAGCAGCCCACCACAGAGCACACACATGAGCATACAACCTTCTGAAACCCTCGGCGCACACGCCCGTGACGAAGCCCGCAGCGCACTCGGCGAGGCCGAGAGCCCCTTCGACTGCGTGTCCATCACGGTCGCTTCGCCCGAAGTCATCCGCAAATGGTCGCGCGGCGAGGTCAAGAACCCCGAGACGATCAACTACCGCACGTTTAAGCCCGAGCCCGGCGGTCTGTTTTGCCAAAAGATCTTTGGGCCCGTGCGCGACTACGAGTGCGCTTGCGGCAAATACAAACGCATCAAATTCAAGGACGTCGTTTGCGATCGTTGCGGCACTGAAGTGACGGTCGCCCGCGTGCGCCGCGAGCGCATGGGCCATATCGAGCTCGCGGTTCCCGTGACGCACATCTGGTTCTTGAAGAGCATGCCTAGCCGCCTCGGCCTCATGCTCGACATGACCGCGCGCGCACTGGAGCGCGTCATCTACTACGAGAACTACATGGTGATCGATCCGGGCAAGACCCCGCTCGAACCGCACCAACTGCTCACCGACACCGAGTATCGCCAAGCCCTCGACGAATACGGCGACGATTCCTTCGTGGCGAAAATGGGCGCGGAAGCCGTCCGCGACGCACTCTCTCGCGTCGATATGGAGGCGGTCGTGGCCGAGCTGCACGAGCAGATGCGCGCCACCCGCTCCAAGCAGATTAAGAAGAAACTCTCCAAGCGGCTCAAAGTCATCCAAGGCTTTATCCAGTCTCACTCGCGCCCCGAGTGGATGGTGCTCGAAGTCTTGCCCGTCATCCCGCCCGACCTACGCCCGGTCGTCCCGCTCGAAGGCGGCCGCTTCGCGACCTCCGACCTCAACGACCTCTACCGCCGCGTCATCAACCGCAACAACCGCTTGCGCAACTTGATGCAGCTCAAGACGCCCGACGTCATCATCCACAACGAAAAGCGGATGCTCCAAGAGGCCGTCGATGCTCTCTTCGATAATGGTCGCCACGGTCGCCCCGTGACCGGTGCAGGAAACCGCCCGCTCAAGTCGCTCTCCGACATGCTCAAGGGCAAGCAAGGCCGCTTCCGCCAAAACCTCCTCGGTAAGCGCGTGGACTACTCGGGCCGCTCCGTCATCGTCATCGGCCCCGAGCTCAAGCTCAACCAGTGCGGCCTGCCCAAGAAGATGGCCCTCGTCCTCTTCGAGCCCTTCATCATCCGCCGCCTCAAAGAGCTCGGCTTCGTGCACACCGTGCGCGGCGCGCGTAAGATGATTGAGAAAAAGTCGCCCGAGGTTTGGGACATCCTCGAAGAAGTCACCAAGGGCCACCCCGTGCTCCTCAACCGTGCGCCCACGCTGCACCGGCTCTCGATTCAGGCCTTCGAGCCTGTGCTGATCGAGGGCGAGGCGATTCGCGTGCACCCGCTCGTTTGCACCGCGTACAATGCGGACTTCGACGGCGACCAAATGGCTGTCCACGTGCCGCTCTCGCTCGAAGCCATCCTCGAGTGCAAGCTGCTCATGATGGCGACCTCCAACATCTTCTCGCCCTCCTCCGGCAAGCCCATCCTCACGCCGTCGCAAGACATCGTCCTCGGTGCCTACTACCTCACAATCGAGCCGCGCAAAAAGCCCGCCAAAGACGAGCGCGTGCCGCTCCTCTCCGGGCTCGACGAAGTGCAGTTCGCCAAGGACGACGGCGCCCTCAAAATGCACGACTGGGTCGATGTGCCCAACCCCGACTACGGCCGCAGCACCACTTACGGCAACCCGCTCAAAAAGGTTATCCGCACGACCGTGGGCCGCATTATCTTTAACCAAGTGTGGCCGCGCGACCTCGGCTTCGCGAACTTCCCCGTGCCCAAGGGCAAGCTCGGCGACTTGATCCTTGAGACCACCAAGCTCGAAGGCATCGACCCGCAAGAAGTCGTTGATACGCTCGACCGGCTCAAGGACCTCGGCTTCCAGACCGCCTTCCGCGCCGGTATCTCCATCGGCGTCGACGACATGATTATCCCCGAGTCGAAGAAGGACATCGTCGCCGAGACTCGGAAGAAAATCGCCGAAGTCGAAGGCCAGTTTAATAAGGGTATCATCACCGAAGGTGAGCGTAAGAATAAGGTCATCGACCTTTGGACAGGCACCACCGACCGCATCGCCAAAGAGGTCTTCGCCAAGCTCGAACAAAACGACGGGCGCGAGGAAGTGAACCCCGTCTACATCATGATGGACTCCGGTGCGCGCGGTAACAAGCAGCAGGTGCGCCAGCTCTGCGGCACGCGCGGACTCATGGCCAAGCCCTCCGGCGAAATCATTGAGCGGCCCATCCTCTCCTCGTTCCGCGAGGGCCTCACCGTTCTCGAGTACTTTATCTCCACGCACGGTGCGCGTAAGGGCTTGGCCGATACCGCGCTCAAGACTGCCGACGCGGGTTACCTCACCCGTAAGCTTTGCGACGTGGCGATGGATGTCGTCATCGTCGAAGACGATAGCGGCAACCGCGACGGCGTTTGGAAGAAGGCCATCTTCGAAGGCGACGACGAGATCGTGGGCCTGCGCGAACGTATCGTGGGCCGCTGCGCCAGCGACGACATTTACAACCCGCTCAACCCGAGCGAGCTGCTCGTCGCATCCGGCGACCTCATCACCGAGGAAATGGCCGTGAAGATCGACGAGGTCGGTATCGAGCGCGTGAAAGTCATGTCGCCGCTCACCTCGAACAGCCCGCGCGGCATCGACGCCAAGAGCTACGGCATTAACCCGGCGACTAACAAGCTCGCGAAAATCGGTGACTCGGTCGGCATCATCGCCGCCCAATCCATCGGCGAGCCCGGCACGCAGCTCACCATGCGCACCTTCCACATCGGCGGTGTGGCTTCGGGCGGATTTAAGACACCCGAAATCCGCGTCCGCGAAGGCGGCACGGTCAAATATCGTGGGCTCCGGCTCGTGCAGACCGCCGAGGGCGCGTCCATCGTGCTCAACAAAACCGGCTCCATCGAAATCCAGGACGACGAGGAGCGCGAGTTGGAGAGCTACAACATCGTTGCCGGCTCCTTCCTCCATGTCGCCGACGGCGCGCGCATCGAAAAGGGGGCAGTCCTCGCTCAGTGGGATCCCTACAACATCCCCGTGCTCTCCGAAAAGGGCGGTAAGCTTGTCTTCAAGGACATGATCCCCGGGGTCACCGTGAAGCGCGAGCTCGACGAATCCTCGGGCCGCATCGCGACCGTCGTCATCGAGCACAAAGAAGACCTCAACCCGCAGGTCGAAGTGCGTGACGCGCGCAACCAGCCGCTCGCCGCTTACTCGATTCCGGTTGGCGCGCAGATCGCCGTTAACGAAGGCGACACTATCGCCCCCGGTGCGCTGCTCGCCAAAACTCCACGCCAAGCCTCGAAGACCAAGGACATCACCGGCGGTCTGCCTCGCGTGGCCGAGCTATTTGAAGCGCGTTGCCCGAAGGAAGCCGCCGCCATGTCGCGCATCGACGGCGTCGTTTCCTTCGAAGGCACCGTCCGCGCCAAGCGCAAAGTCGTCGTTCGCAACGAAGAAACCGGCCAAGAGGAAGAGCACCTCATCGCCGCCGGTAAGCACATCATCGTGCAGCCGGGTGACGTCGTTCACAAAGGCCAGCACCTCACCGAAGGTGCGGCAGATCCGCACGAGATTTTGGAAATCCTCGGGCCGGCTGCGCTCTACGACTTCCTGATTTCGCAAGTGCAAGAAGTCTACCGGCTCCAAGGCGTGACGATTAACGACAAGCACATCGAAATCATCATTCGCCAGATGCTTCGCAAAGTGCGGATTACCGATCCGGGCGATAGCGAGTTCTTCTGGGGCGAGCAAGTCGACCGCTCGAACTTCTTAATCGAAAACCGCCGCATCGAATCCGCCGGGGGTAAGCCAGCTGAGGCTGAGCCTATCCTCCTCGGGATTACGAAAGCCTCGTTGGAGACCGAGTCCTTTATCTCGGCGGCCTCCTTCCAAGAGACGACCCGCGTCCTCACCGACGCCTCGACTCTCGGCAAGGTCGACGACCTCAAGGGCTTTAAGGAAAACGTGATCATGGGCCGTCTGATTCCGGCGGGCACTGGCTTGCCGAAATACAAGCAGCTCAAAATCACGCTCCCGTTTGGTGAGGAGCTGGTGGAAGACCTAGGTGAGCCGCAACCCGACTCCGAGATGGAAGCGGAGGTTGCCGCTGCCGTGGCCCAAGCCCAAGCAGCGATGGGCCTCGTGGGTAACCTCGCCGCCGCCAGCTAAACGCGTGCCAACTGGCTAATGGGCCGCTGCGAGTTAACTCGCAGTGGCCCGCCAAGCGCGCTTCCGAACTCCCGAACCAAACGCCAAAGGCCCGAGTGCATCACGCACTCGGGCCTTTGGGCTTTCGGGGGGAAACCGTCAAAGCCGGATGCACACCTTGCGCAGTTTGCGCACCAGTGACCAATAAAGCGGTTTCAGGGAAAACCGTCGCCCCTGAGAAGTTTTGGGAATGAGGATTTTGATAGGATAGCGCAGAAAACCCCGTCGTTCAGGGCGGGGATGGATAGCGCGGAGGTGCAGCCGTCCTTACAGAATGCGGTTTCTCAGGGAGGCTGAGGCGCGGCGTTTGGCGAGGCGGGTGCCGGTTTCGTCGCGGACAAGTTCGCAGTGGTAATAGGCGGGTGGCTGCGCCCCAAGTGCGCGGTAGAGGAGCTGTTGCCTAAAAGTGGAGCGGAGCAGGTCGGCGCCTCTGACGACTTCGGTGATGCCTAACGCGATATCATCGACAACGCAGGCGAGTTGGTAGCTGGGGAGGTCGTCTTTTTTCCATACAAGGAAGTCGCCAAAGTCGTGGCCGACTTGCGCGATTTGCTCGCCTTGTGCGCCGTCGTCGAAGCGGAGCGTGTCGCCGTCCGGTGTGCGAAATCGCCAGTTCGTGCTGATGTGCGTCCCTAGCGGGGGAAGTGGCGAGTCGGGGGATGGGCGGAAGTGGAGCGGATAAAGTGGCTCGCTGTCTTGCTCTTCGTTTGTGCGGTCTTGGGGCGGGCTGCTTGGGCCGCGCTGGGTGCTCGCGAGTCGCGCGGCGGCTGCGCGAATTTCTTTTCGGGTTTTGGTGCAGGGGTAAATGAGGCCGGCGGCGTGGAGCGTCTCGAGTGCGCGGCGGTAGAGTGGGAGGCGTTGGCTTTGAAGGAGGGGCGGGCCGTCCCAGTGGAGGCCGAGCCCGCGGAGGTCTTCGATTGCGGCTTCGGTAAATTCGGGGCGGCAGCGTTCGCGGTCGAGGTCGTCGATTCGCAAGAGGAGTTTGCCGTCGGCGGCCTTGGCGCGCTCGGTTGCGATTGAGAAGGTGCGGGCATGGCCGACGTGCAGGTAGCCGGTGGGCGAGGGGGCGAGCCGGCCTACATAGGTGCTGGGCTTGGGGCTAGAGGGCATGGTGTGCGGAGCACTGTGTGGCGCATCATTTCCGGTCGTCTCTCCTAGGGTCTGTTGCCGTTTCAAGCGCGAGCCGCGTTGCGAAATTGGCCGCCTCTTGGGTGGGGAGATCGGGTTAGTGGTCGGAGGCTGCCGTCCATAGGCGGACGAGTTCGGTGTCGCGGGTCCAGCCAGTTTGGCCGTTGGAGAAGCGGAGCTGGACCCAGCCGAGGAAGGTTTTTTCGGTGATGCCGATTGTGCCCGCAGAGAGCGGGGCGCTTTGCTGGGTGATGTCGGCCTCGGTGGGAATCGAGTAGAGCGTGCCTGTGCGCCAGACGAGTGCGGCTTGTGGATGGGCGGCGAGGCCGTAGTGGCTGCGGCCAAAGAGCGCGAGCGCGGCGAGCAGTATCCCGCAAATGCCAAGCACGAGTGCGGGGGGATTGATGGCGCGGCGGAGTAGGCCGTAAGCGCGCAAGAGTGGGAGCAGGAGCGCGAGCGCGACGAGGCTTGCGCCGCCGATTATCACGCAGTCCCAGCCGCTGGGCGAGGCGAGTTGGGCGAAGCGAGCGCGGAGTCCGTCGCCGAGCGCGGGGGCGATTTCGGCAGGCGTGTAGCCCGCCTTTGACTGCGCGAGGGCGAGGTTCCAGCGGGTGACTTCGCTCTTCGGGTTTTGGACAAACGCGGCGGTGGCGTGGGCGGCGGCTTCGGCCCAGCGGTCTTGTTGGGCGAGTGCGAGGGCTAGGTTGTGGCGGGCTGTCCAATCGCTGGGCTGCGCCGCGATGGTAGCCCGCCAGAGGGCTTCGGCTTCGACGAAGTCACCAGCAGTGTATGCGGCCTGTGCGTGCTGATTCGCGTTAGCCGGAAGCGCAGAGTCTGCAGGCGCTAAGCCGCTTTTGTTTGGCGCAGGGTCGTCGCCCCTGCGCCTATCGGATGCGTCACCTGCGTGTGCACTGTGCGGGTTAACGACGAGGGCCAGTGCGAGCGCGGTCAGCCACGGGAGGAGGTTGGCTTTGCGAAATGCGCTCGCCCAGGCCGTGCCGGGGATTTCTTTCGCGAGTGAGGCGTGTGCGGCTTCGGCGCGGGCGAGCCAGTCGCTGGGTAGCGGCGTTTTTTCGCGGTAGAGGGCGCGTTCGCTGTCGGCCCAGAGCGCGCGCCACTGGCCCTCGGGGAACTCGCTCACTGTGGGGGCCGCGTGGGCGAGTCCGTGGGCGCGGGCGGCGAAGCGCTGCCAAGTGAGAAGGGCTTGTGCACTGTTTTGATTTTCGCGGAGCGCGGCGATCGCTGCGGGGACTTGGGCCAGTGCCTCGCGGCGTGGGCGCAGTGGGTCGTGCTTGCGGGCGCGGCGCACTGCGAGTGCGAGCCATGTGGTGAGGACTGCGCCAAAGGGAATCGCTGCGCGCGTGGCGACTTGGCCGAGCGAGTCGGCGGGAAGGCGAGCGAGTCGGCCTGTGGCGATTGGCTCGCGAATGAGGCCCTGTGGCGGCTCAGCAATTTCGGGCGGCTCTAGCACTGGGGCTGTGCCGCTTAGGCGAGCGGCAGCGTCCGGCGGCGGCGAAGGCTCGCTGTGAGTCACGCTAGTCGGGCTGCCCACATTTGTGCTTCCCGCTGCCGTCGGCGCCGCGGTTACGGTGATTGTCGTTTCGGCGATGTGGTGGGTTTGGTAGCGGCCGCTTTCAGGGTCGAAAGTGTGAATCTCGAAGGCCTCGAGGGTGTAGGTGCCGGGGCGAGTGGGGATGAGGACGACATCTTCGGTGAGTGTGCCGTCGAAGAGTTTTTTGTCGTCGAGTTTGCGCTTGGCGGGCGGCTGGAGGGCTTGGAAATCGGCAGAGACAGTGCGTGGCGGTAGGCCGGCGATGTCGGGCCAGTTGCCCGTGCCGGAGAGGGTGAGTGTCCAAGTGATGGGCTCGCCGACCGTGCCGGCTTGGGGTACGACTTTTGACTCTAGTGTGAAATCGCCGACTGCGCCGATGTAGTTGGCGGGCGCGGGGAGCGGGAGCGGCTGGACGTTGAGCTCGGCTTGGTTGGTCGTGAGGGTGACTTGCTCCAGGCGTTGTTGTTGGAAGAAGCCGAAGCCGCCGGGCGCTAGCCCGAGGTTTAGGGTGACGAGTTGGCGGACGGGATTGAGCCGAAGCGCGCCGGGCGCTTGGGCGTAGGCGCGAGTGGCAAAGCCGATGTGTAGCCGCGATTCGCCGCTCTGCATGGATTCGGTGGCGGCGGGGTCGGCCCAGTCTTCGGCGACGAGGGGCGCGGCGTCCCACTGGATGGCCTCGGCGAAGTTACTGAAGTGGCGGCGGGCGACATCGATCGAGTAAACGAGCGGAAAGACCTCGCCAGCCCAGACGGTGGTTTTGCGTGGAGTGAGCCGGGCTTTGATGTCGGCTTCGGGGCCGGGCTGGACGGAGCCGGTCGTGTAAGTGGGGACGCTTAATTCGCCTTCGTTTGTTTGGACGGCGAAGCTGGGAATCGTCACTTGGCCGGGCGTGCGAATCTGGAGTCGGTAGCTGAGGACGACTAGGCTCGTGCGCGAAAAATTGATGATCTGCGTCTGCGAGGATTGGCCACGGTAGTTAAGGGTTGCTTCGGTGAGTTCGGGTAAGCTGGGAGCCGTGCTCGGACTGCAGTTCTCAAAAACGAGTTGGATATCGGCGGGGTCGCCCGTGCCTGAATCGGCCCAAAACACGCGTTGGGCGAGTGCTTCGGGCAAGGCTGCGAGCGTGCAAAAGAGGAGCGCGGCGAGTGTGGGAAAGAGGTGGAGGGGGAAACGCATAGCGGTATCGGGCTACCAATTTTTCTTAGAGGCGTTGGCGGACTCGTCGCGCGGGGTGTTGTCCATCAGTTGGAAGAGTTGAGCGGGGGAGTCGCTGCCTTTGATTTGTTCGAGTTTTTGGAGCGCGGCGGCGAGGGCTGGGTCCTTGGCTTCGGTGGTTGGGCTTTGGGCTTGTGCGCCGCCGACTTGTTGGGTCGGGCCCTTGTGTGGTGGCGCGGTCGCAGCCCCGTTTTGTTGCGCGTCTTCATTACGGTCGCGCGCTTCGTTTTCCGCTTCGGGCTTGGGCGCGTCTTCGCTCATGTCGCCAAGTGATTCCGACTGGGGCCCTTGGCTTTGCTGGCCGTCGTTTTGGCCGCTTTGCTCCGAGTCGTCAGTTTGCGGGTCGCCGCTGTTCTGGGACTCCGAGTTGTCGGAATTACTTTTGCGGTTCTCCCCGTCTTGTGAGCCGTCTTGGTTTTGCTCTTGGTCGCCGCCCTGCGAGTTTTGCGAGTCGCCGGTTTTGTTTTGCTCGGGGTTTTGTTGGCTTTGGTCTTCGGGTTTTTCGGGGTCTTGCTGCTCTTGAGTTTGGAGTAGGGCCTCGAGCTCGCTGCGCAATTGCGGCCAATCTGCCGTTTTCGGATCGAGGGCTTCGCCGAGTGTGACGGCGTGGAGTGCGTCGTGCACGGGGCCGGGCGGCACGGGGTGCTGCTCGGTCTGGAGTTTTTGGCCCCAAGTGATGGTCTCACGGGCGAGCTCGGCCCAGTTGCGTCCGGTGGGCGGTGTAGGGCTGTCGGCGAGCCGAGTGACGATTTTGCCCAGCGCAGAGCTGGGGGCCGCCGCCGCGTTTTCGTCGTGCGCGAGTTGCTCCCGTAGGTCGCCTACGGACTGGGCTCGCGCGTCAATGGCCGTGTTGCCCAAAATCAGCGCCGCGAGGAGGAGCAGCGAAGCGGCGTTTTTTGCGGGTTGAAGCGTGAGCGAGCGTGGGCGTGGGCGGACGGGGAATTCGAGGAGAAAGCTCAAGAGCAACAGGCCGAGTGCGGGCGCGAGTGCCCACTGGTAACGGTCGATTAGGCGCTGAGTGCGTGTGTCGGTGAATTGGCCTTGGGCGCCTTGCTCGACGGTTTCGGTGATGAGGGCGGCGAGGTCGAGCCAGGTGCTGGCGTCGCGGTAGAGCCCACGGGTTTCGGTGGCGAGTGCACGCAGAGTCGCAGGCTCGAGCCTAGAGAGAACGACCGCGCCGCGCTCGTCTTTGACGAAGCCTCCCGCCTCTCCCGCCCCTCCCCCCCCGTCGGGAATCATCGCTCCGGCGGGCGAGCCGATGCCGAGCGCGATTGTGCGGATGCCGCGTTTTTTTAGCGCATCGAGTGTGTGCGCCCAAGTGTCGTCGGTGGCTTCGCCGTCGCTTAGGATGATGAGGAAGCGGTCGGTGGCGGGGCTGTCGCTGAAGGCGTCGAGCGCGGTGTCGAGGAGCGCACGATAGTTTGTGCCGCCTTCGGGGAGTGTGTCGGGGCCGAGCGAGGGGAGAAACTCGCGGAGGATTTCGTAGTCGCTGCTGAGCGGGCTTTGCAAAAAGGCGGTGCCGGAAAACACGATGAGGCCGACGCGCTCGCCTGCGAGTCGCTCAAAGAGTCCGGTGATGAGGAGTTTCGCGCGGGCGAGTCGGCTGGGTTTGACGTCTTCGGCGAGCATCGAGCGCGAGAGGTCGAGCGCGATTAGCACTTCGCGCGATTGCTCAAAGACGGACACTTCACGCTCGCCGTATTGCGGCCGGGCGAGCGCGACGATGCCGAGTGCGAGGCCGATCCAGAGGAGGGGGCGGCCGCCGCGTTTTATTGGCCGTGCGCGCGTTGGCTCACGCGCGGCGAGAGCAGTTAGGCGCACTGTGTTTGCGCGGGCTTCGGCGGAGAGGATTTTTGGGTGCGCGCGAGCTGCCGCGCGCGCCCGCCTGCCTAGTTCCCAGAGGAGTAGCGCAGCGGGGATGAGGATGAGCCAAAGGAGTTGGGGAGCGTAAAATTGCACAGCAGTCGCAGGCTGTCCTATTTGGCGACGCCGCCGTCGGGGCGTCGTCGGAGTTTTGAGTAGGCGTTCATCACAATGAGTTTGCTCGCCGCCGTGAGAGGAGTCCGGCGAGGAGGAGCGCGGCGAGGCCGGGTGCGGCGGGCCAGTGGAAGAGTTCGCGGGTGAGTAGGTAGCTCTGAGCTTGAAACGCGATTTTTTGGGCTTGGTCGACTTGGGTAAACGCGGCGCGAATCGCGCGGTTATCGTCGGCGCGGAAGTAGCGGCCACCGGTCATTTTTGCGATTTGGCGAAGTGAGGTTTCGTCGAGGTCGGAGAGGACTTGGCGCATCCCGACCTTGTTGCCTTGGGCGTCGAGAACGGGCATCGGGACGAGCCCGCTGCGGCCCGCACCAATGGTGTAAACCGGGATGCCGCGTTTTTCGGCGATTTGCGCCGCCTGCTCGGGGCTGAGTGCACCGCGATTATTCGCGCCGTCGGTCAGCAGGATAACAAAGGCCCCTTCGCGCTGGCCGCTTGAGCTTTGTCGGGCGACTTGTTCGAGCCGGGTGAGCGCGATGCCGAGCCCGTCGCCAATTGCGGTGCCGTCTTCGATGAGGCCGATTTTGAGCCGGGCGGTCTGTCTGGCCAGCCAGTCGTGGTCAAAAGTCAGCGGGGCCATCGTGTAGGCGCGGCCCGCGAAAACGACGATGCCGATGCGGTCGCTCGTACGCTCGTTGATGAAGGCTTGGATGACGGGCTTGATGGCTTGGAGCCGGTTGATGCGCGCGCCGCGCGCCTCGTAGTCCTCGGCCAACATTGAGCCGGAGAGGTCAATCGCGAGCATGATGTCGTAGCCGCGTGCATCGACCTCGTGGCGGTCTTGCACGCGTTGCGGGCGGGCCAGCGCGGTGACGAGCAGCACGAGTCCGAGGGTGCCGAGTGCGGCGGGCCAGCGCGAGGCCGGGGTAAGTGACGGTGCCGCCCACGCTGCTGAGAAGGGGACGATTAACACCGAAACGCTGCGTCGCCCGCGGAGCCAAAAAATCAGCGGCAAGAGCCCCAATGCGAGAAACCAGAGCGGCTCGGCAAACCGGAACCCTCCCGCTCCTCCCGCCCCGCCCATGCCGCCCGCTCCGCTGCCCGATGCTGCGCCCAGCAATAGGGGGGAGAGCAGTTCGGCCAGGTGTCCGAAGAGCGTTGTAGGGAAAGTTTCCATACGCACTGTTACCGGGCGAGCTGCATTCGTTTTTGGAAAAAGCGCACGAGGGCGTCGAGCCGGTCGTCTTCTGTGGAGAGGACGAGCCGGTTGTGCGCGATGGGGAAGAGTGCGGCCCAAGCGTCTTCGCGTTGGCGAACCCAAGTCGCATGTGCGGCGCGCGCCGCTGCCGAGTTTTCTAGGGTGACAAGCCGGCCTGCGAGCGGGTCGTAGGCCGCGAGCGGGCCGTCTACCAAGCTGCCGAATGCGGCATCGGTGGGGAATTGGCGTTCCCAAGGGTCGTCCACGCGGAAGCCCATCATTTGGTAGCGGCGGCACAGGGCGGGCCAGCCTTCCGGTTGGGCGCGGGGCGCGAAGTCGCCGAGCCAAACCACGATACTGTGCCTAGGAGTCGCAGACCCTTTTATTATTGTAGTGAGTCGTTGCCTTGCCGTCTCCGCTTTCGTTTCGGCAGGACTTGTCATCGCTGGCGGCGGGATTGAGAGGAGCTGGGCGGCGTGGTGGAGGATCGCGCCGCGCCCGCGCACCGGCGGGCGAAAGGTGTGCGCCTCGCCGCCGTGCCCATCGGGTGCGGTGTGGATGAAGCCGACGCGATCGCGGTTGACCGCGCCGAGCAGCATGAGGAGTCCGGCGAGTTCGAGGAGGGCTTCGCGCTTGGTTTGTGCGCCGGAGCCAAAATTGAGGCTAGGCGTGTCTTCAAAGAGAACGAGCAGTGTGAGCTCGCGTTCCTCGACGAACTTTTTGCGGTAGGGCTCGCCGAGTCGGGCAGTAACGTTCCAATCGATGTCGCGCACATCGTCGCCGAATTCGTAGCGCACGACTTGGTCAAACTCCATGCCGCGTCCGCGAAAAGCCGATCGGTATTCGCCGCTCAATACGTTTTCGACCGCGTGCCGGACGCGCCACTCTAGGCGCCTTAGTACGCCAATCGGGCTTCCTTTTTTTATATCGAGCATCGCTGTTGCGAGCTGGAGCTCAAAGCTCCGTGGGGACGGGGCTGCGCTCGATGACTTGGGCAATGAGCGTGTCGGCGGTGATGTCCTCGGCCTCGGCTTCGTAGGTCAGCCCGATGCGATGGCGAAGCACTTCGGGCGCGATTTCCTGGACGAGCGCAGGCGTGAGGTAGTCTTGGCCGCGCAAGCAGGCGAGTGCCTTGCCCGCTTGATAGAGCGCGAGCGAGGCGCGCGGCGAGGCGCCAAACTCCAAGGGGCGCGGCCCCTCTTTATTTGCGGGTCGCTCGTTGGCGGCCCGTCCAGTGGCGGCGGCTTCGTTTACGTCTCCGTCCCCATGTCCGGCGAGTGCGCGGGTGGCGCGGACGAGGCTGAGGATGTAGCTGCGCACGGCGGGGGAGACGTGCACGGCGTCGACTTGCGGACGCAGCGCGAGGAGCTCTTCGCCGGAGGAGACGGCGCACAACTCCGGCTGGCGAGCGACTTGGCCCCAGCGCTCCATCATCGCGGCTTCTTCATCGGCGCTCGGGTAATCGACCAAGAGTTTTAGCAAGAAGCGGTCGGTCTGCGCTTCGGGCAGCGGGTAGGTGCCTTCTTGCTCGACCGGATTTTGCGTCGCCATGACGAAGAACGGGCGGGGCAGCGGGTGGGTGCTGCCGCCGATGGTGACTTGCCGTTCTTGCATGGCTTCGAGGAGCGCACTTTGGACTTTGGCGGGGGCGCGGTTGATTTCGTCGGCGAGGACGAGGTTTGCAAAGATGGGTCCGTGGTGTGCGCTGAACTCGCCCGTCTTGGGCTGGAAAATCATCGTGCCGACGACGTCGCTGGGGAGCAGGTCGGGGGTGAACTGGATCCGCTCAAACTGCACGCCGAGCGCGGTGCCGAGCGATTTGACGAGGAGCGTTTTCGCGAGCCCGGGCATGCCTTCGAGCAGGACGTGGCCGCCTGCAAGGAGTGCGACTAGGAGCCGCTCTACGACGGCGTCTTGGCCGATGACGGTTTTGGCAATTTCGCTGCGCAGTTTTTCAGACCAAGTGGGACCAGTAAGCATGATAGGGGGATAAGTAGGCTAGGAAGGGAAGAAAGAGCACCGCAGCCTGTGCGGCCGCGCCAAGGAAAAAGGAAGGCGCGGAAGACCGCGCCTTTTGGGAAAAGTTCGTTAGGGAAATCGACGGCTACGACTCTAGGCCGCTTTGCTGAAGACTTTGAGGCCGATGACGCCACAGAGGATGAGGCTCACGCAGATGAGTCGTGCGGCGTCGCGTGGTTCGCCCAGCCAGAGAATGCCGAGGATGACGGTGCCGACTGCGCCGATCCCCGTCCACACCGCGTAGGCCGTGCCTGCGGGCAGGTCGCGCATGGCGAGTGCGAGTAGGTAAAAGCTCACGGCCATGAACCCGAGCGTGAAGACGCTCGGCCATAGGCGGGTAAAGCCTTCTGTCTGCTTCATGCCCAGCGCCCAGACGACTTCCAGAATTCCAGCAATAACTAGGTAGATCCATGCCATGATGAGTATACCTGTCGTTGGGAAAACTTCGGACAGACAACGAAGCGGTTAACGGTTGGGTAGCGCAGCGATTGAGCGGGAAAGCCCAAGCCGCCGCACCCTGGTGAATGAACAAAAAAAGACGCGGGGCTAGGGCGCACCGCGTCAAGAAAAAGGGGTTGAGACTTAGGCGGGCCGCACCTTGGTGCGGCCCGCAAGAGCGGAAGCGCTCACCGACTTAGGCAGAGCCCCAGCGCGGGCTGGGGTCAGATAAACGCCGTCACAGCCTGCCGGCGTAGATGGCGGTGGAGCCGAGCTCTTCCTCGATGCGTAGGAGCTGGTTGTACTTGGCGACGCGGTCGCTGCGGGAGGCCGAGCCAGTTTTGATTTGTCCGGCGTTGGTCGCCACGGCGATGTCGGCGATCGTGGTGTCTTCGGTCTCGCCCGAGCGGTGCGAGATGACGGCAGTGTAGCGGTTTTTGTGCGCGAGCTCCACGGCGTCGAGCGTCTCGGTGAGCGAGCCGATTTGGTTGACCTTCACGAGGATCGAGTTGGCGGTGCCGGTCTCGATGCCTTTGCGCAGGAACTCGACGTTGGTCACGAAGAGGTCGTCGCCTACAAGTTGCACTTTGTCGCCAATGGCGTCGGTGAGTTTTTTCCAAGTCGGCCAGTCGTTCTCGGCGCAACCGTCCTCAATCGAGTCGATAGGGTACTTAGCGACGAGCTCTTGGTAGTAGGCGACGAGTTCTTCGCCAGTGAGGATGCGGCCATCGGATTTTTTGAAGATGTAGCGTTTGGTCTTCGCGTCGTAGAACTCGGAGGAGGCCACATCCAGGGCGAGCATGATGTCTTTGCCGAGTTTGTAGCCGGCGGCCTTGACGGCGGCGGCGATCGCGTCGAGCGCGGCGGTGGCGGAGGCGAGCTTGGGCGCGAAGCCGCCCTCATCGCCGACGGCGGTCGAGAGCCCCTTGTCGTGGAGGACTTTTTTGAGGTGGTGGAAGACTTCGGCTCCGGCGCGTAGCGCATCCGCGAAGGTGTCGAAATTCACGGGCCGGATCATGAACTCCTGGAAGTCAATGGGCGCGTCGCTGTGTGCGCCGCCGTTCATGATGTTCATCATGGGCACGGGGAGGACTTTGGCGTTGGGCCCGCCGAGGTATTTGTAGAGCGGCTGCCCGAGCGCGGCGGCGGCGGCGTGTGCGGTGGCGAGCGAGACGCCGAGGATGGCGTTGGCCCCGAGCTTCGACTTGGTGGCGGTGCCGTCGAGTGCGAGCATGGCGCGGTCGATGCCGACTTGGTCGGTCGCGTCGTAGCCGATCAGTTCGGGGGCGATTGTGTTCTTAATGTTGGCGACGGCGGTTTGCACACCTTTGCCGAGGTAGCGGGCTTTGGCGGCGGGCTTGGCCCCTTTTACCGAGCCGTCGCGTAGTTCGAGGGCTTCGTGCTCACCGGTGGAGGCCCCGGAGGGGACGGCGGCGCGGCCTAGGCTGCCGTCGGCAAGCGTGACATCGACCTCGACGGTCGGGTTTCCGCGAGAGTCGATGATCTCGCGCGCGGTAATAGAGGATACGGTAGTAGGCATGGGAAGGGGCCGAGTAGAGTGGGCGCAGCTTCGGGGGCAAAAGGAAAAAGGGGCCGAGTGGCCCCTTTTCCTTTTCAGCGTGTACGGTCATTCGACCGGCTTATGTGCAGGTGTGGGTACAGGCGCTTACTCTAGGCCGTCGATTGCGAGGCCGACCGCGTGTTCAACTGTGAAGTTGAGGGGGACTTCGCGGGTTTCGCCGGGGGCGAGGTCGAGTGTCCATTCGAGTTTGCCTTCGGCGTCCGGGCGGGCTTCGCGGGCGGCGGGCGCTTGGATTTTTACGGTGATTTTATCGTTGCGCGAGACGGGGACTTGGTCGGCGAGGATGAGGCGGAGGGGGCCGGGTTTGTTATTGGTGACGGTGGTCAAGTATTCGTAGCTCGTGCGGGTGCTCTTGGTCATGAGGCCGACTTGTTCGGTGAAGCGGCGGACTTGTTTATGGGTGATGGCGAGGGCTTCGTCGGCTCCGAGTGCGAGGTTGAACTTTTCGCCGGGGCTGGTGTGGGTGAGGCGGCTTGTGGCGATGAAAGTGCGGTCGACGAAGACGTTCATTTGGCCGGGCAGGAGGGGGAAGTCGCTCGTGTTGGAAATATGGGCGTCGCGGTAGGCGATGCTGCGCAGCTTGGGGGTGGCGCGGTAGGTAATCTCGGCGTCGAGGTCGAGGGTGGTGACGGGGATTTTCTGCGGGGAGTTGTCGCTGTGAAGCGTGGCGGGGGTGGCGATTGTGAAGGTGGCAACGGTGGAGCTGGGATCGAGGGCCGCTTCGGCGTAGTCGGCGGCGACGAGGTCGAAGGTCATGCGTTCGCCCGAGGATTGGGCGGCAGCGAGTCGGGGTGCGGGTGCGGCTCCGAAGCCCAGAGCCTTACGGTTTTGGAGGCGCACGAGTGGGGCGTTTTCCTCGTTGGCGGCATCGGGTACGAGGTCCAGGTGCCAGGGGGAAAGCTCGGGAGCGTGGCCGCCGAGCGAGGGGCGGGCGGTGGAGAGGGTGAGGGCGACGTTTTCCCAGTCTTCGCCGGTGGTCTGGCGGACTTGGGCGAAGTAGCCGAGTTGGACGCGGGATTCGGTGGTGGAAACGTGGGCGTCGTAGGCGGGCCGCCAACTGGCTTGGGGCGTGGTGTAGCGCAGTTCGATGTCGAGGTCCCCGGGCTGGGCGGCTTGGATGCGCAGGGTGGCGGTCTTGACGCTACGGCGGCTGGGCAGCGCGGGCAGTTCGTCGAGTTGGTTTTGGTGGGCGGTGATTTGGGCTTGGAGTTGGGCGAGTTCGCGGTCGAGGGCTTGGAGTTGGGTGTTGAGCTTAGCGATCTCGGCTTGGCCGTAGGCGAGGGTGGCTTCGACTTCGTCGAGTTTGGGGCGTTCGGCGCGCTCGCCCCCAGTGATCGTCACGGCACTGTTTTGGAGTCGGTCGAGGAGGTCGCGGTGGCTTTTGAGGAGGGCGGCGCGGTCGTTGAGGCTGCGTTCTTCTTCGCGGAGGCTGGTGAGGGCATCTTCGATTGCGGCGCGGCGTGGGTCGGGCGTGGTGGCGACGAAGGTTTGGCGGGCCGTGATGTCGAGGAGTGTGGCATCAGCGGTGCCGGTGGCGGCGGCCTGGAGTGAGTCGTCGATGAGGCTCGCGGGGAGGCCCTCAATGTGCAGTTCGTTGAGGCCGGCTTGGACTTCGGCGCGGGCGGTGCGGGTGACAATGGCGCGGTCGTTGTAAACGGTGACTGCGCTGATGGTGGTGTTTAGCTGAGTGGCGGCGGCAGCGGCGAGAGCGGGGAGCCCTGTAGCGGCCAGTAGAAGCGTGGGGACGAGGAGGAGGTGCTTTATCATGGTAAATGGGGTGTTTGTTGGGCGGAGGCAGAGAGTCACAGCCCCGCATTTTGTTCCAATGGATTGTGTCGTTTCGGTTTTTTCGGAGTGGGGGTGATTCCAATCCTGGAGTCTCGCGCTTGGATGCGGCTGACGAGCCACTCCGCGTCGCGTTCAAAAGTGTCGGCGGATTCGGGCAGATAGAGCCATTTGGGGAGTTCGGGGTGTGGGGCGAGGGCTGGCAGTTCGGCGATGAGGGCGGGGTGCTGGTCGCGCTCCATCGGCACGCAGACGCCGCGCCATGGCTCAGCGCGGTCGGCGAGGTACAGGACCATGCGGCCGTCGAGGTAGACGGCTTGGCCAACGAACATACTGCGGACGATGAGTGTGGGCTCGTCGGCGAGTGGGTCGAGGAGCCAGAGGTGGCGATTCGTAGGCTTTGGCGTTTTCACGGCGTAGCTGGGGAGGGGAAAGCCGGGCGCAGCGTTTGGTGGATCTTTTCGGCGAGTTTGGGGCCGATGCCGGGGAGGGTGGCGAGGGCGGTAGGCGAGGCGGCGCGGAGCCGGTCGATGGAGCCGAAATGGGCAAGGAGTTGGGCTTTTCGTTTCGCGCCTAGGCCGGGGATGTCGTCGAGCAGGGACTCGCGGATTTTTCGCGAGCGCAGGTCGGCGTTGTAGGTGTTGGCGAAGCGGTGGGCTTCGTCGCGGAGGCGTTGGAGGAGGTTGAGCGCAGGGTCGTTTAGCGAGAGGTTGAGGGGGGCGCGGGCGTCGGCGAAGAGGATGGTTTCGTGTTTTTTGGCGAGGCCGATGAGGGCGGGTGGCTTTACCTCGATTGCGGCAAAGGCTTTGAGCGCGGCGCCGATTTGGCCGCGCCCGCCGTCGATTACGATGAGGTCGGGGAGGGGGCGACCTTCGTTAGCGAGGCGGTGGTAGCGGCGGGCGACGACTTCTTCCATCGCACGGAAATCGTCGTTGCCGATGAAGCTTTTGATTCGGTAGCGGCGGTATCGGTCGGTGTCGGGTCGGCCATGAGTGAAGTGCACCATCGAGGCGACGACGAGCGTGCCGGAGATGTGCGAGATGTCGAAGCACTCCATGTGCTCGGGGGGCGCGGGCAGGTCGAGGGCGCGGGCGAGCGCGGCGAGTGCTGCGGTGGCGGCGAGTGCGCTGGCCTTGGCGCTTCCGTGGCTGTGGGGGGTGCTGGCGTTGGCAGGGTCGAGGAGCTGAGCTGGGGTGTGGCGCTCGAAGCGGCGGGAGCGTTCGAGGGTGGCGTCGAGGGCGGTGATGAGGTCGCGGAGCTGGGCCGCTTTTTCAAACTCGAGTGACTCGGCGGCGGCCTGCATTTGCTCGCGGAGGGTTTTTAGGGTTTCGCGGGACTTGCCTTCGAGGAAGGCACAGGCGGCATCGACCCGGGCACGATAGGCGGCGGGGGTGACGAGGTTTTCGTGTCCGTAGATTTCTTGGCGGACGTCGTCGTAGAGCTGGTAGCGTCCGTCGGGAAGTAGAGTGGGGGTGGCGTCGGCGAGGAGGATGCCGAACTGGCGGCGCATTTGCGCGAGGGTGGTGCGTAGCGGGCCGGAGTGTGGGAAGGGGCCGAAGTAGCGGGAGTGTTTGTCTTTGCGGAGCCGAGTGAGGGCGAAGCGGGGGAGCGGTTGGGAGAGATCGACGCGGACGAGGAGGAAGCGTTTGTCGTCGGTAAAGTCGGTGTTGTAGCGGGGTTTCCACTGTTTGATGAGGCGGCCTTCGAGGAGGAGGGCTTCGGGCTCGCTGCGGACTTCGATAATGTCGAAGTCGTGGATGAGTGGGATCAGCGAGCGGATTTTGGGTTGCTCGATGCTGCGGGCGCGCCCGCGCTGGAAGTACGAGGAGACGCGTTTTTTAAGGCTCTTGGCTTTGCCGACGTAGAGGATGGTGCCGAGCCGGTCTTTCATGAGGTAAACGCCGGGGCGGTCGGGCAGCGCGCGGACTTTCTCCTTTAGGGCGTAGCCCTTTGTTTCCAGTGGGCTGCTCGTTGGCAGCCCGTCGGGGGGAGAGAGGGCTGTGCGTTCAGGCGGCATAGGGCGCGTAGCGGCTTGGCGAATACGTGATTATTCTTGGGGTCTGTTCGCGTTTCAAACGCAAGGCATTTGGCTCGCGGCTCGCCACTCACGTGTGCTGCGCACGCTCGCCGCTGCGTTACTCGTCGCTCATTTGCATGAGCAAACTTCGCTTCTCGCGCCTTGCTGCACGCAAAATCTGCCTCCGTCGCGACCACGTTTGAAGCGGGAACAGACCCTCGTCGAGAGAAAGTAGGTTTTGCTAGCCGAGCGGCTGGCATTTTGCCAAGGGCTGTTTAGCCTCAGCGGTCCTTCCCGCAGCACTTAGCACCTATGTCCACTCCCGAACCTAGTCCCACCCCGAAAGCCATCAAGCCGCGTCGCTTCGAGTTAATCACGCTCGGCGACGAGTTACTGCTGGGGCTGACGGCGAATAGCCACCTGACGTTTATTGGGGGGCAGCTTGGGCGGCGCGGGGTGCAGCTCGCGCGCAATGTCACGATCACGGACGAGGCGGGCGCGATTGAGCGGCAGTTTCGCGAGAGTTGGGCGGGGGCGGATGTGGTGATTACGAGCGGCGGGCTCGGGCCGACTTGCGACGATCGCACGCGCGAGGTGATTGCTGAGGTGCTGGGGCAGTCACTGGTTTTTGAGCCGATTATTGAGGCTGCGATTATGGAGCGGTTTAACCGGTTTGGGCTAAAAACGCTGCCGCCCAATAATCTGAAGCAGGCGTATCGGCTTGAGGGCGGAGACTTTTTGCCCAATGCGCACGGGACGGCTCCCGGGCTGTGGTTTGAGGAGGCGGGCAAAGTGCTGTGCATGCTGCCGGGGCCGCCCAACGAGTTGCAGCCGATGTTTACTGAGCAGGTGCTGCCTAGGCTGGCCGAGCGGGGCTTTTTGCTGAGTGGCGAAGCGTATGTGCAACTGCGTACGGCGGGCATTGGCGAGTCGGAGCTAGAGGCGCGGCTCCAGCCGGTTTTTGATGCGCATGGGGGGGCTGGCGAGGACGGGCCATTGAGCGTGGCATTTTGTGCGCATGCGGGGCAGGTGGATTGTCGGCTAAGCTCGCCGAGCGGGCTGCTGACGAGTGAGCAGTTGCAGGCGATTGCGGCGCAGTGCGAGGGGCTCTTGGGCGAAGATTTTATGTGCTATGGAGAGGCTTCGCTAGCCAAGGTCTGCGTCGACTTACTGCGGGCGGGCGACAAGACGCTGGCGGTGGCGGAGGCGGGCACGGGCGGGCTGCTGACGAGCGAGTTTGGCGAGATTTGCGGCGTGGCGAAGTGCTTTTTAGGCGCGCTGGTGTGCAACTCCAACGAGGCAAAGGTGACGCTGCTCGACTGCCCCGAGTGCCTGATCTCGCAGCATGGCGCAGTGAGTGCCGAGTGCGCGGTCGCGCTGGCGACGGGCGTGGCGGAGCGCTTGGGGGCGGACTACGCGTTGTCGATTACGGCGTTTTCGGGCGCTCCGTGTGCAAACGAGCGGGGCAACGAGGTGGGCACGATTTTTGTGGGGCTGCACGCGCCGGATGGCGTGTGGGCCAGGAAGCTGAGTTACCCGGGGCCACGGCGGACGATTAAGACGCGCGCGGTAAACGCGGCGCTCGACTGGTTGCGCCGTGAGTTGGTGCGGGCCAACGCGCGCAGCGCGGAGGGGGCGTGTCTGATATAGGCGATGCGTCACAGGGCTTGCGCGCCGTGAGCGCGCCGCTAGTCTCCGCCTATCATGACGCCCCGATTTCTCCCCTTGGTTTTCGTTTTACTGGGGGCTCTGCCCCTCGTGTTTGCCCAAGAGCAAGAGCCCGAAGCAGGCGGCGAGTCTGGCGAGTATGCGAATCCGGTTTTCGGCTATTACGAGGCGATTCGTTTCGATGCGCAGATGCTCCAAGGTGTGCGCGTGAACGAGGAAACGGGCGACGTGTTTATTATGTTTCAACCGGACAAGACGGACACGCAGCTCACGCTAAAAATCTCGCAGGCGGAGGGCGCGCAGTACCGCAAATGGTTTACCGGTGAAGAGGTGCTGGTCGCTCAAGAGAATGCAGGCCGCGCGATTAATACGTGGACGGACCGAGTGCAGACCAGTGCGAACTATATCGAATATCACGCGGAGGGGCGGATCTTTCTGCACCTCAAGCGGATTCGGGAATAGTTTTAGGCAATTGGAGCCTGCGGTATGCTCGCGACTCGGAAGTTTAGGTTAATCGCGACGCTCGCCGGAGTTTTGGTTACGGGCCTTCTTTTTCGTGGGTGCCCGAGTCGAGAACCCGTGTTGCCGGATTTTGCGCGTTACGAGGCGGTTGCTGAGCGTAAGGAGGCTTTCTTTGGCTATTTTCTGCCGCTCGCTCAGGAGGCTAACGCCGAGATTTTAAAAGACCGCGGGCGACTATTGCGGATTCGGCGGAAATTGGTTTTGGCCGAAAAGCGCACCGAGAAAAAAGGGAAGGTTGCCCATGTGCGAGGGCGCGAGGCGCGGTGGTTGCGACGGCTTGCCGAGGCGTATGGCCTTGATAGGCCGGAGAAGCGGGAGGAGCTGAATTTGCGTTTTGTCGATGACGTGTTGCTGCGGGTTGATGTGATTCCGGCCTCACTCGTGCTCGCACAGGCGGCAAATGAGTCTGCATGGGGGACCTCACGGTTTGCGCGGCAGGGGAATAACTTTTTTGGGCTTCGCAGCACCGATGGGAGTGGGCTTGTGCCGAAGCGGCGAGCCCGGGGCGCGGCCTTTCGCGTGGCGGCCTATGCGAGTCCGCGCGAGTCGGTGCGCGCCTACATCCAAACGCTCAACACCCAGCTTGCGTACCGGCGACTTTGGGCGATTCGCGCGGAGGATAGGCGGCTAGGCCGAAAGCCCTCCGGGCTGCGGCTTGCCAATGGCTTACACGCCTACTCTGAGCGCGGCGAAGAGTACATTCGCATTATTCAGTCGATGATTCGGAGTAATGGGCTGGCACCTTACGATAGTGTTTAAGTGCGGATGAGGGATTGATTTTCGCATTATGCGTAAAGCTAAGGTAGAAATGGGGGTGGGGATTTTGCTAAGCCCTACATAAGTTATGTTAGGCGGATTTGGTTTAGCGATACTGTGCGAAGCGGAGCTTGGCCCGATATGGCCTCTC
>NZ_LSZP01000042.1 GCF_001580045.1 Cephaloticoccus capnophilus | reverse complement strand
AAAATTTTCCCCCCCCCCCCCCCATTGTATTAGTAATATTAATGTAATTGGGAGCGTGTCTCTTGATAGAGATCATCACGGATCCGTCACTCTCAGCGCTGAGACCGGAGACTATCCTTCCTTGGATCTCAATGGTTATACTCTCTTTATTGACGGAAGGCTTTATTCTAATAACCCGCGTGGGGCGAGCATAGTGGGCAGGGGAGACATTACTTCGAGTAAAAATACGATAGATATGGTCTTGGATGGAGATACCGAGTACAGCTTGCTTATAAATTCTAGGATTAGAGATAATGGCCACAAGGTAGGACTTAGAATTTCCAGTGAAGGGGAAAAGAAGCAAGTGATAATGGGAGGGGGGAGCGGCAATACGTTTACTGGCGATGTTGAGCTATCAAATACCTACTTGGGGCTGAGGAAGGGCGACGGGGTTGTTGCCATTAAAGGGAATGTTTTCGTAAATAGGAGTGCGATTCTCACTTTTGACAGTAGCCATCAATTAGATCGCAGCTCTGTTGTTGCGTTAAAAGGGGGGAGGCTTCGTTTTGGTTCTTGGGGAGGTGACGTTACTCAGAGTTTTAAACAATTAACTGTAGATAGCTTTGGTATTATATCCTTCGGACATGAAAATAAGCCTACTGCTATAAAAAAACTTTACCTAGATGACCTGTTGGTTCGTTCCAGCGGGGAGCTGAGAGTTGTAGGCTGGGCAGAAGGCCGTGACTTTATTTTAGTAAAGAAAACGAGCAAAAATTTAGAGGCTGCACTGAAAAAAATGAAATTTGAGGGCTATGATCCTAGTAAGATCCACCTAGAGGACTATAACAGTGAATATTGGATGATTAACGGTGCTCCTGAGCCCGCGACTTACGGGGCCGGCTTAATGTTAGCCGTACTCGGGCTTGTCCGCTACCGGCGGCGGCAAAAACAGCGTTTTCCACTACGCGTGGGGCGGCGGTCAGTGACCGCTTCCATTTAATTTGGGAATTGGCCCCGTCGCTTCGCGACGAAACCAATTCCCAAATTTGAAGTCCCTTCCCCTGTCGCGTTGCGACAGGGAGGGGCAAGTAGAGTGATAACCCGTTTGGGCGAGGTGGGGGAAATCACCAGAAAGCTCCCGCCTCCAAGTTTGGTGGCCTTTCTTACCGAAGGCTTGGTTGCCGTGCGCATGCACGGCAACCAAGCCTTCGGTAAATGGGTGCAGCGACACGCTGCCGCCCCACGCGTAGTGGGAAAAAAGCGCAGCAGCCAGCGCTAGGCGACGGCGATTTCGTCGTGGCGTTTGAAGCGGGAGCAGATCCTGAGCCGTTGCGGAGTTGTGCGTGGGAGCGAGAACGAGGAGTTGGAGCGTGCGGTTTTTGCGGGGGGCCTGGCCGCCAAACGGAGGCGTTGGGGGAGTGGGTTTAGAGAACTTTTTTGTTCAGGTGGGGCTAGGGTAGTAGGGCGGCTACTGGTTCGGCAGCTGCGGAGATTTCTTAGGGGAAACCGGTTGACGCGTCGGAGCCGGACCCTCCACATCTTGTGGTATCGGCGCTATGCAACCACATCCTGTTGTGGTGAGTAACGCTTCAGTAAGTTGTGCTAAACTTAAGTTCGCGTGCGGCGTTTTTGTCCTAAAAACGCTCCTTTTCCCTCCTGTCTTCACCTTTTCCCGTCTCTTTTTCACCTCTCAAGTCGCTTCCTTTTTTCGATGTCCCAGCCGAGTTTTCCTACTAGTTTCCCGTCCACTGCTGTGGCGTCGTCTGCCGTCCCGAATGCGCTTTCTAGGCCTGCGGCGGCTTCCGTAATTGCTGCTCCGGAGCAGGTTTACGAAGTGGGGGAGCGGCGTTTCCTGCTCGATCCGGTGAAGGCGCAGGCGGCGTTGGCGGGCAAGCGCGTCATCAATGGCGTGCGTTCGGAGCAGTTCGGGCTTTTCCCGCTGAAATATCCTTGGGCTTACGAGCTTTACCGGACGATGAAGGCGAACCACTGGGAGCCGGAGGATATCCCGATGGGCAAGGACATCGAGCAGTGGCGCGATCCGCTGGCGGTGACAGACGTTGACCGCTGGATTATTCGGATGGGCTTGGGCTACTTTTCGGCGGCGGAGGGGATTGTGGGCGATAATGTGCAACACGTTACGCGCCAGCTTATTAGCGCGCCGGAGTTGAGGTTGGTGACGAGCCGCCACGCGCACGAGGAGAACATCCATGCGGACTCGCTGCTGTACATGATCGCGTCGCTGGGGATTAACCCGCACGAGTGCGAGGCGATGTTCGACGACATCCCGACGATTGTGCGCAAGAACGAGTTCGTGACGCGTAACTCTAAGGACTTGCGCGTGGGGCTCGATTTCACGCAGCCGGAGAACATCGCGCTCTACGCGAAAAACATGTTTCTCTTTGGCCAGTGCATGGAGGGCACGCAGTTTTACGGGCTGTTTGGGATGATCCTTTCGCTTTACCGGCAGAACAAGTTTCCCGGGGTGGGGCAGATGTTTCGCTACACGCTGCGCGACGAGTCGAACCACATCGAAAACTACCGTAACTTGTTCATGGACTTGGTGGAGGAGAACCGCGTGATCTGGACGCCCGAGCTTCGCGAGGAGCTGCGCGAGATGATGCACGAGGCGGTTACGCTGGAGAAGGACTTCATCCGCGACTGCCTGCCGATGAACGCGGTGGGGCTGGTGGCGGAGGATTTCCTGACCTACATCGACTATATCGCCGACCGGCGGCTGGAGAGTTGTGGCTTGGAGCCGTTTTCGAAAACGGAAATCCAAAATCCGCTGCCGTGGTTGGCCGAGATGATGGATATCAAGAAGGAGCAAAACTTCTTCGAAGGGCGCGTTACCGAATACCAGAAGGCATCCTCGCTGAGCTTCGAGAGTGACGACGATCTCTGAGGTTTTTCCTGCTCACCGCGCGCCCTCCCGCCTCCCGCCCTCCTCGCCCACACGGAAAATCGCTCTCCACCTACGCACCGCTCGCCCCCGACCTGTTCCACTTTCCCGCTTCATACGCCTTTTCCCCCTTTCGCCCAATGCAAAAAGTTTTCCAAATCGGCCCGCGTTCCTTTGCCCTCGACCAAGCCAAAGCAGAGCAAGTTTTTATGGGGAAACGGGTTATCAATGGCTACGAGACGATGACCTTTAACCTGCTGCCGCTCAAATATCAGTGGGCTTACGACCTGTATCGCACGATGAAGGCGAACCACTGGGACGCGGAAGAGCACGCGATGGCGCGGGATGTGGCGCACTGGCGTGATGTGCGCGTGGTGAGTGACGCGGAGCGCGACATCGTGCGGCTGGGCGTGGGCTACTTCGCAGCGGCGGAGGCCTTTGATGGCTATGCGGTGCGTTATGCGACGCGAGAGCTCGTGACTGCGCCGGAGCTAAAGCTCGTCCTTGGGCGGCACACGCACGAGGAAAACGTCCACACCGATTCGCTCGTGCATATGACTGGCGGGCTGGGGCTAAACCCGCACACCTGCGAGGCGCGGTTTCGTGCTGCCTGTGCGGCGGGTCGGCCCGCACCGCAACTTTCGGAGCAGATCTCGCCGGACTTTCACCGCGGGCTCGATCTCACGCTGCACGAAAACAAGCAGCTTTTCGCCAAGACGATTTTCCTCTTTAGCCAATGCGTGGAGGGCACGAAATTCTTTGGGCTGCATGCGCTTGTGCTCTCGCTCTATGCGCAGGGGAAGTTTCCGGCAGTCGGCCAGATTTTTAGGAACACGCTGCGCGACGAAGCCCAGCACATTGAGTTTTTCCGAAACCTGTTTTTGGAGCTGATTAAGGAAAACGGCGAATTGTGGACGGAGGCGTTTCGCGAGGAGTTGCGCGGGCTGATGGCCACGGCGATCGCGGAAGAAAAACGCTTCGTGCGCGATGGGCTCGGGGCCGATGCAGTCGCGGCGGCGGGGCTCAGACTCGACGACTTGCTCACTTACCTCGACACCGTCGGCGACCGCCGCCTCGAAGGCTGTAACCTCGCTTCGCTCTCCGCTGGCGGCGGCGCGAAGGCGCAGAACCCGCTTCCCTGGCTCGATGAATTACTCGGGCTTGCTGCCGCAGCAGATGGTGGCTCCCACGACTACCAAAAAACGGCGTCGCTCAACCAATCCAGCGACGACGACCTCTAACTTTTTAACACAACACACAAACGAAGCGCCCGCCCACCCAACAGAACAGGGACTGCCCCCAAAAAAAAACGGTAGCCCTGCTCATCCCCTCGTTCACCTACCTATCCTGTATCCGCTAAATGACTACTTCTACTCTCGAATACGACCTCGCCCTCAAGAAAACCGTCCACACTCCCGTTGAGCAAAAGCCGCACTATCCGTGGCGCGAGGCTTTGGAGGGGGGCGAGGCCGCCGCCGAGCTTTCGCTCCCGCCGCCGCCGGTGACGCTGCTTTGCCCGCATGGCGAGGAGCCTTTCGAGCTGGCGGAGGTCGCTGACACACTCGGCAAGGCACTGACCAACGTCCGCCTCGCCAAAGGCCAGAAAGACATTTTCAACGACGAGAGTCGTGCGTGGGTGCGGCGGATTTGCCGCGAGCTCTCGGAGAACCTCGCTTCGCTCGCTCGCGAACAAGGGCCGCTGAAGCTGACGCTGGCCGAGCTTTACGAGCTTATCGAAAAAACGCTTGTCGATAACGACGAGTATTCTGTGGCGAAAAGCCTGCTGCTCAACCGCTCGCGGAAGCTCTCGCTAATCGACCGTCCGGCGGCCAGTCCCGCTGTGACAAACAGCGGCCTGCGCGTCATCCGCCGCAATAACCAAGTCGTGCCTTGGCGGGCGCAAAAGGTGGAGCTCGCGCTGCGCAAGACCTTCCTCTCGCTGGAAACCGACTCTGCGCCCGCCGCTGCGATTACGCGCGCTGTGACCGAGCGCGTGAAGGCGTCGTCGCAAGCCCTCATCCACATCGAGGAGGTACAGGACATCGTCGAAGAGGAGTTGATGAAGTCCGGCCACTACAAGGTGGCCAAGGCGTATATCCAGTTTCGCGAGCGTGCCGCTGCGCTGCGCGCTGCGGCGAGCGGCGCGGCGAGTGCAGCCGGTAGTATCGGCGCGGATACGGGCGACGGCGTGGGGCTTGGGCTTGCGACGGGCGAGAGTGCTGCGAGCACGGATGCGGATGGCGTGCCGACTACGATTCCTGCCGGACAGGAAACGCTCGTCATGGTCAAAAAGCCGGACGGATCGAACGTCTTTTGGGACGGTGCTGACCTCAAAAAGCGGATCGAGTTTGCGAGCCTCGGGCTCGACCTGTGCCTCAGTGCGGAGGAGATCGAGGCCGAGCTGCGCCGCGCGGTTTACGACCAGATTACGCAAAAGGACTTGGACGCGACCATCGTCCTAAACTCGAAGACGCTCATCGAGCAGGACGCCGATTTCGCGAAGTTCGCGGGCCGCATCCAGCTCAGCTACCTTTACGAGGAGGTGCTCGGCTGGGACATTTTGCGCGATGGGATCGGCGCGCTAAAGACGGCGCACCAACGTGCGTTTAAGCGTTACTTAGAGCACGGCGTAGCGATCAAGCGGCTCAACCCCCGGCTGCTCGACTACGACCTCGGTGCGCTCGCGGCGGCGCTCGACCCGAGTGCCGACCTAGAGTTCGACTTCCTCGGCATCCAGACGCTCTACGACCGCTACCTCATCGTCGATAAAACGAGCACGCCTGCGCGACGCATCGAGACGCCGCAGTTTTTCTGGATGCGCGTCGCGATGGGGTTGATGCTCGACGAGCCGACCGAAACCCGTGAGGCGAAGGTCGCCGCGCTCTACGGGCTCTATAAGGGCCGTCGGTTTTGCAGCTCGACGCCCACGCTCTTTAACTCCGGCACGCTGCACTCACAGCTCAGCTCCTGCTACCTCTACTATGTGGACGATTCGATTGAGGGCATCATGCTGCGCGGTATCGCGGAAAACGCGTTTTTATCGAAATGGGCGGGCGGGCTCGGCGGTTCTTGGACGGCGGTGCGCGGCACGGGGGCCTACATCGGCGGGACAAACGGTGAGTCGCAGGGCGTCATCCCCTTCCTCAAGTTGCACAACGACCAACTCGTCGCCGTGAACCAAGGCGGTAAGCGCAAGGGCTCCGGCTGCGCCTACCTCGAGTCTTGGCACAACGATATCTTCGAGTTCCTCGAACTGCGCAAAAACACCGGCGACGACCGCCGCCGCACTCACGACATGAACACGGCCAACTGGATCCCCGACCTGTTCATGAAGCGGATGGAGGCGCGCGAATCGTGGACACTCTTCCGCTCAAACGAAGTGCCCGACCTGCATGACCTTTACGGGAAAGCGTTTGAGGACGCCTACCTGCGCTACGAGCAGCTCGCCGAGGCGGGGAAAATCTACGGTCAAAAAATCCAAGCCATCGACCTATGGAAGCGGATACTCTCGATGCTCTTCGAGACGGGGCATCCGTGGATTACCTTCAAAGACCCATGCAACTTGCGCTCGCCGCAAGACCACGTCGGCGTCGTCCACTCCTCGAACCTGTGCACCGAGATTACGCTTAACACGAGCAACGACGAGACCGCCGTCTGCAACCTCGGCTCGATCATCCTCGAAAACCACCTGCTGCCCGATGGCGGGCTCGACCACGCAAAGCTGCGCGAGACCATCCGCATCGCCATTCGCGCGCTCGACAACGTCATCGACATCAACTTCTACCCGACGGAGGCCGCCGCGCGCTCCAACCAGCGGCACCGCCCGATCGGGATGGGCGTTATGGGCTTGGCCAATGCGCTCTACCTAAAAGGCGTCGCCTTCGCCTCGGAGGCCGCCGTCGAGTTCAACGACGAAGCGATGGAGGCGATCGCCTATTACGCTTACGAAGCCTCCAGCGACCTCGCCGCCGAGCGCGGCACCTACTCCAGCTACAAAGGGTCGAAGTGGGATCGCGGGCTCCTGCCGCAAGACACGCTCGACCTGCTCGAGCGCGAGCGCGGCCTACAAATCAAAGTGCCGCGCGGCGGCTTGATGGATTGGGAGCCGCTGCGGGCGAAAATCGCCAAGCAAGGCATGCGCAACAGTAACGTGCTCGCGATCGCCCCCACTGCGACCATCTCGAACATCACGGCGACCTCGCCCTGCATCGAGCCCACCTACAAAAACCTCTTCGTTAAGAGCAACCTCTCGGGCGAGTTCATCGTGCTAAACCCCTTCCTCGTGCGCGACCTCAAGGCGCGCGGGCTGTGGAACCGGCAGATGATCGACCACTTAAAGTATTACGACGGCGAGCTCGGCGACATCCCCGGCCTGCCTGCCGACCTGAAGGAAAAATACCGCACTGCCTTCGACATCGAGTATCGCTGGATAATCGAAGCTGCCGCGCGCCGCCAAAAGTGGATCGACCAATCCCAGTCGGTGAATCTCTGGCTAAAGACGCCCGACCTGAAGATCCTTAGCCACATGTATCGGCACGCTTGGCACACTGGGCTCAAGACGACCTATTACCTGCGCAGTGCCGCGGCCTCGACTATCGAGAAGGCAACTGTGTCGGTGAAAAAGGAAGTCCGCGGCGCAGTGGCGGGAGCTGCCGGAAGCGTCGGTGCTGGGGCGACCGTAGGCTCACCCGTTGGGGCGACTAGCTCGGTTAATGGAGTCGGTGGAGCCGGTGCTGCTCCGCGCGTTTACAGCGCCGCCGAGAAACTCGCCTGCTCGATTGAGGCGATGCGCAACGGCGAGGAATGCGAAGCCTGCCAATAAGCGGCAGGCGTCGCACAAAGAAAGCGCCCTATTTCGGTCGCAACTGCTTGCGTCGGTCTCAGTCCCGTTGCTGGGGCCGACTTTACTCGCTTCTACGAAGCTCGCCGGCTGCTAGCCGGTCTGTTCCGGTTTCAAGCGAGCGCCGCGTTGCGCACAAAATCTGGCTCCGGCGCGGCTCGCGTTTGAAACGGGAACAGACCCTAGGACTTAGTCAGTCCTAGGCGGCGGATCGGCTCTCAAGTCGCGGGCGCAGGTGACTCCAGAGCGTTTCGCTGCGGTTGCGCAGCAGTTCGCGGCATTTGGCGACCTCGGCTTCGCGGGAGTGGCGGTTTGCCTCGGCGATAGTGGCGAGGTCGTCGAGGTTATAAAGGTAGACGTTGGGCAGGTCGGCTACGGGCGGCTCCACATCTCGGGGGAGTGCGAGGTCGATTAAAAAAAGGGGCTGAGCGGCGCGGCGATGCATGGCGGCGGCCACGGCGGCAGTGGCGACCACGGTGGAAGGGGCGGCAGTGGCGCAGACTACGATGTCGAACTCGGGGAGTTTAGCTGGGGCGAGCCAGAAGGGCAGCGCGAAGGCTCGCAGTTCGCTGGCGAGCTCCATCGCGCGCCCAAGTCGCCGACTGGATACGGAGAGGGAGGTGACGCCGCGGCTTTGGAAGGCCTTGGCGGTTTTCTCGCCGATTTCGCCCGCACCGAGTAGGAGCACTCGGGTGCGATTGAGCTGCCCAAAGATGTCGCGTGCCAGCTCGACGGCGACATTGGCGACGCTCACTTGCCCTTCAGTAATCGCGGTGTGCGTGCGGACGTGTTTGGCGGCTTGAAAGGCTTTTTGAAAAACGCGGTTGAGGATGGGGCCCGTGCTGCGGCGGGCGTGAGCGGCCGCGTAGGCGTCTTTGAGTTGCCCAAAAATCTCGGTTTCGCCGACGAGTTGTGAGTCGAGTCCCGAGGCGACTTCAAAGAGGTGTTGTAGTGCGCGCGGCCCTTCTAGCTGGAGCGCGTAGCGGGTGAATTCGGTTTCGGAAAAGTTTTGCCGCTCACAAAATGCGCGTCGCAGTCGGGGCACTGTGTCGGCACTCGAGGCCACGCCGTAAAACTCGGTGCGGTTGCAGGTGCTGAGCATGGTGAACTCGTCGAGCCCCTCAATCGTACTGAGCGTTTCGTGCAGCGCGGCGAGCGCGCCGGGATCCAGCGAGAGTTTTTCTCGCACTTGGATGGGGGTGCGGTGATGCGTCGCTCCTAGGACGAAGAGCGTTTGCTGCACTGTTGCGGCCAAAGAAGGCTGCGGGGGCGTTGCCACCAGAGTCATCGCGCAGAAGCTTCGGTTGTTGGCCCCTGTGGTTTGGGTGGGAGCGCGTGCCGACTGGAGTCGACTGGGCCGAGTGAGAGTAGCGCGATAACGAATACCACAATGCACGCCCAAGCAAAGCGGCGCGAGACCAGCAACCCCTTGGCACGTAATAAAGAAGTGACGCAATAGGCGGCCCAGACACCGACGGTCATCATTAGCTTAGCGAGATTGACCGTATGGGGCGCACTCACCCAGTAAACTGCGCCGACTGCGAGCGAGGCAGTCATGAGGGCAGTGCCGACTGCGAGTAGCCGCGTGCTGATTTGGTCGAGATCGGTCAGGGGGGGCAGAAAGGAAAACCAACCGCCGAGGTGCTTGTGTTTGAGCGAGTGGTCGCGCAGCAAGAGCATGAACGCGGTCAAGGTCAGCAGGGCGAAGGCGCCGTAGCTGAAGAGCGCGAGTGCGGCGTGAAACTCAATCCACGGGTTGCCGCCAAATAGGTTTGCGCGGCGCACCGCGTCCCAAGTGGGAATCGCCAGCGAGCTCAGCGTTAACACCGCTGCGAGGCAGGCGGTGAAGTAGCCGAGGATACTTGAGCGAAAGCTCACTCCCGTAATGAGGTAGAAGGTCGTCGCTGACCACGCGGTAAACTGGAAAAGCTCGAAGGTGTTTCCCAGTGGGCAACCGCCCACCGCGACGCCGCGCAAGTAGAGCCCGACGAGTTGCAAGACATAGCCCCCCGCGATCAGGCAATGGATGAGGACGGTGGATGGGCGGCCCCCACGCCACAGCGACCAAGTGCCCAGCAGGAAGCCGACGAGGTAAAGCTCGCCTGCGATCCACAGCCACTCGCGGTCACTCATATGCGCCCACATGCGAGCGAGTCTTGCTGGGCGGGATTCTCTCTGGCAACGGTCTTTGACGCGGAGGCACCCTTTTCCTTGAGTGCTGCTTCCGATCAGTTTTCCCCACACCCACAACGGTTCCTCCCCTCCCTTATGAAAGCGTTCGTCTCCCCTCTGTTTTCGCGTGGCCTGCTGGCTGCGCTTTGGCTCGGCTTGTCGCCCGCCCTGCTCGGCCAATCCGGGTATCCGCTTCCGAAACCTAGCGCGGGCTTGCAGGCTTACGCTCGGGTGGCGGCCATCCGTGTAGAGGTCGCACCCGAGCGTGCGGGGTGGACTTACCGCGTCGGCGAGCAGGTGAAGTTTCGCGTGAATGTGACTGCGGATGCGCAGCCACTCGCTGGCGTAACGATCCGCTACCAAGTCGGCCCCGAAATGCTGCCCGCCGAGGAAAAGTCGGCGACGACTCCCACAAACGCTGAGCCGCTCCTTATCGAGGGCGGCACGCTCAACGAGCCTGGCTTCATCCGCTGCGTGGTGACGCTTGATGTCGGTGGGCGCTCCTATCGTGCGGTGGGCACGGCGGGGCTTTCTCCGGGCGAGATCCTGCCGACCCAGACTGAGCCGGAGGACTTTGATGCGTTTTGGGCTGCCGCCAAAGCAGAGCTAGCGAAAGTGCCGATGGAGGCGCGGCGCACCCTACTCCCCGAACGCTGCACATCGACGGTTGACGTGTACCAAGTCAGTTTACGCGATGCGGGCGGACGCAACTCGCGAATCTACGGCATCCTCTGTGTGCCAAAAGGGGATGGCCCTTTCCCTGCGGTCTTACAGGTTCCGGGGGCCGGTATTCGGCCCTATGGTGGTGCCATAGAACTCGCCGCGCGCGGCGTGATTACCTTGGAGATCGGGATTCACGGGATTCCAGTAAACCTGTCGAACGAAGTGTATGACCAACTCGGCGCTGGAGCACTCGACTGGGGCAGTGGCGGGTATCCGCTAATCCAGCTCGATAGTCGTGAGAACTACTACTACCGCCGCGTCTACCTCGGCTGCGTGCGTGCCAACGACTATCTCGTCTCGCTGCCAGAGTTTGACGGGAAAAACCTACTCGTCATGGGCGGTAGCCAAGGCGGTCAGCTCTCAATCGTAACTGCGGCCCTCGACCCGCGAGTCACTGCGCTCTCAGCCTACTACCCGGCCTACTGCGATGTGACAGGCTACTTGCATGGCCGCGCCGGCGGCTGGCCGCACATGATGCGGGCCAACGAAGACGGCTCGCCCTCGCTTCACGCGACCGGCCCCAAACTGCGCACGACGAGCTACTACGACGTCGTCAACTTCGCGCGCCGCCTGAAGGTTCCCGGTCACTACGCTTGGGGCTACAACGACGAAATCTGCCCACCGACTTCGATGTATGCGGCCTACAACGTGATCACCGCACCCAAGCAACTCCTGCTCGCGTTGGAAACAGGCCATGTATTGCCGATCCCCGAACAGCTCGCGGTCGAGATGGCGTGGATTGCCGCTCAACTCGGATTGGGCGATCTTTGATCGCTCTTCCTGCGGATTAAGGCGGGAGGAGCTAGGGCCTGCTCGCGTTTGAAACGGGAAAAGACCCTAGGGCGGCAGCGGATTTCCCAATAACATTCCGTTTTGGCGGAATCGTCTATTTTTGCGCTTTCTAATAAAGCGCTCTGGGGATTGTGAAATCAGGGATTCTGGCTAGGCCCTTTGCCCATGTCGCTCTTTAAAACTCGCCGGACGATTAAGCCCGCTTTCATGGATGCTTCGCGCGAGGTGCCGCTTGCGCTCCTAGACACGATTTTGGAGGACGCGCACTGGGCACCGACGCATGGGCTTACGCAGCCGTGGCGCTTTCATGTGTTTCACGGTCGGCGCAAATTGCTGGACTTGAGCGAAGGACTCCAAGCGGTCTTTTGCGCTTCCGTGCCTGCTGAACAGCAAGACGAGGGCACTTTGAATAAGTTGGCCCAGTATCCGGCGGGCTCTGCGGCGGCAGTCGCGCTGCTCGTGCATGTGCCCGCTAAGTCACGCATCCCCGAATGGGAAGAGGTCGCGGCGGTGTGTTGTGCAGCGCAGAACTTGATGCTGAGCGCGCACACGCAGGGCCTAGGTGCGTTTTGGAGCACGACGCCGACGACTACGAGGCCCGAGTTTGTCCATTGGCTCGGGGCGGAGCCGGAGCTGCATCGCTCACTCGGGATTATTTATTTGGGTTGGCCGAAAGACGGAGCCCGCGAGAAACTCAGCTCAACGCGTGTCCCGCTCGCCGAGCGCATTATCTGGCACTGAGGCGAGTAGCGGGAGTAGTAGTTGCGCTTGATATATTTAATGAGTCAGCGGCTGTTTTGTTTTTAGAAAAAACATGCTCCCTGACTCATGGCTTTCCCACTCATCTGCAGAGTAGTCGACGAAGCGTGATGCAAATTCTTTTGCCGCTAGAATTTCCCTTTTAGGGAAGGCAATCACAACTAGAGGGGAGCGCCCATTAAATGATTTTGGCAAACTCAACGCTCTTTCCTCTCCATAGTTAGTTAGGATGCGAGTTGAATGCAGCGGGTATAAAGATAAATAAGCATCTAGGGATGGATACGGAATAACCAAGACAGAATCAGTTACTTCACTTAATAGGGCATGAATATCTTCAACTACTGAGTCGGGGACGAAGCTTGCGACGCCCATCTTATGATTAATAGGAATCCATTTTCTTGCAGTACGCCCTGTTAGGACGACATTTGCTGACCCGATTAAAATACTTACTCCAAGGAGGAGTCTAGCCGTGCGCATTTTCCAGCCACTTTGATATATATAGGTGGCAGCGACTGCTAAAAATAGGAACGCTGGGAATTGATAATACCTATCCCGAAGCTCAATCACTCCTCCCGAGTGATAGATATAGAAATGGATTAGGGCTGTGAGTAAAGCAGCTACGCCCGTTAGGGAAAGTAGCGGACTTTTCCTAACTGAGAGCCAAGTGTAAAATCCGATCGCCAAGGGCGAGAGAATAGATAGAACCGGTCCTATATGTTCCCATATCCTAATCCCGTTAAGTTCAAAAAGAAGTGGGGCGAATCCGTCCGCGAGTGAAGCGATTCCCCACGGGGCCATAAGTGGGGCCCATGCAGTATACCCCAGATAGGCTGTGACGCTAAATAAGGGCTCACCTAAACGCAGCGGAGTAACTGTCGTCTCGATAAAGTAGTGCCTGAGACCGAGATAGATCAATCCTACTGCGAATAGAGGGGCTACTATTTTTAGAGTCTTTTTAAGGGTTGTTATTTTTTTATCTGAGAGGCTTAATTCTTCTCTGCTCTTTTCTAGCCAAAGAAATGTGATTATGCAGATCGAGTGAATTGCAAAGGCGTGTTTGATAAAGGATCCTAGCAAAAAAAGAGGGGGGAGGCATAGAATTAAAGAGAGAGTGCGATGCCGTAGTTTATAAGCAGCAAGAACTATCCAAGGGAGCACGGCCATTAGCCCAGTTTCCCCTCCCCAAAAGTGATGGAAGTTTATCAGTGCATAATGAGAGGAGGTAAACGCAGCGGAAACCCAAGGCAGGGTACGTATATCCCCCCCCCTCCCCCCCCGGCTAAGTTCTTTTACTAATAATGCTCCCCCTATCCCCAGTGAGAGGGTAGAAAGAAAAGTTACGGTTATCGCGGCCATGCCGACCGATAGTCCCGCAGAGTGCAAAAGTCCCAGTGGTAGGTATTGCCCAGGAGGCCACCAAGTGAGACTTTCTTCGATACTGTTTGCGATATTTTCAGGATCGGCTCTTACTACAGTGTTCCAAGTGCCGCCGTTCTTATAATTACCCCAAGCCGTTAAGCCAACATCGGTATCAAAATCTATATATGGCGGTATAATAAATAACCCGCAGCATAGCCCGAGGAGTGCAGGAAATAGCGACGCGAGAAAGATGGCTCTTAAAGGAAGTCTCCCACTAGTGTTGGCAGGTGTTTTTGTTTGCATTTATCGGGACTAGGAAGCATCGGTTACTGAGGGTGTCCCGCTCGCCGAGCGCAGTATCTGGCACTGAGGCGAGTAGCGGGAGCAGTAGTCGCGCTTGGGCTATTTAGTGAGTCAGCGGCTGTTTTGTTTTTAGAAAAAGCCAGCCTCCTGACTCATGACTTTCCCACTCATCTGCAGAGTAGTCTGCGAAGCGTGATGCCGCGGATTTTGCCCCTAGAATGTCCCTTTTAGGGGAGGCAATCACAATTAGAGGGGAGCGCCCATGAAGTGATTTCGGCATAGGTAACTCTCTGCTTTCGCCATAGGTAGCTAGGATACGAGTTGAAGACAGCGGGTATAAAGATAAATTAACATCTAGGGATGGATGCGGAATAACCAAAACAGAATCTGGTGCTTCGCTTAATAGGGTATGAATATCTTCAATGACTGAGTCGGGAACAAAGCTTGCTACGCCCATCCTATAATTAATAGGAATCCATCTTTTTGAAGCAAATCCTGATTTGACGACATTTACTGACCCGATTAAAATACATAACCCAAGGAGAAGTCTAGCCGTGCGCATTTTCCAGCCAATTTGATATATGTAGGTGGCAACGACTGCTAAAAATAGGAATGCTGGGAATTGATAATACCTATCTCGAAGCTCAATTACTCCTCCCGAGTGATAGATATAAAGATGGATTAGAGCTGTGAGTAAAGCAGCTAATCCCGTTAGCGAAATTAGCGGACTTTTTCGAAATGAGAGCCAAGTGTAAAATCCGATCGCCAAGGGCGAGAGAATAGATAGAGCCAGTCCTATATGTTCCCATATCCTAGTCCCGTTAAGTTCAAAAAGGCGTGGAGCGAATCTGTCTGCGAGTGAGCCGATTCCCCACGGGGCCATAAGTGGGGCCCATGCACTATACCCCAGATAGGTGGTGAAGCCAAATAAGGGCTCACCTAAACGCAGCGGAGTAACTGTCGTCTCGATAAAATAGTGCCTGAGACCGAGATAGAGCAATCCTACTGCGAATAGAGGGGCTACTATTTTTAGAGTCTTTTTGAGGGTTGTTATTTTTTTATCTGAGAGGCTTAATTCCTCTCTGCTCTTTTCTAGCCAAAGAAATGCGAGTATACAAAAAGAGTGAATTGCAAAGGCGTGTTTGATAAAGGATCCTAGCAGAAAAAGCGGGGGGAGGAATAGGATTAAAGCGAGAGTGCGATGCCGTAATTTATAAGCAGCAAGAACTATCCAAGGGAGCACGGCCATTAGCCCAGTTTCCCCTCCCCAAAAGTGATGGAAGTTTATCAGTGCATAATGGGAGGAGGCAAGCGCAGCGGAAACCCAAGGCAGGATACATATATCGCTCTCCTGACTAAGTTCTTTTACTAACAATGCGCCACCGGCCCCCAGTGAGAGGGTAGAAAGAAAAGCTATAGCTATCGCGGCCATGCCGACCGATAGTCCCGCAGAGTATAAAAGTCCCAATGGTAGGTATTGTCCAGGAGGCCACCAAGTGAGACTTTGTTCGATACTGTTTGCGATATTTTCAGGATCGGCTCTTACCACAGTGTTCCAAGTGCCGCCGTTCTTATAATTACCCCAAGCCGTCAAGCCAACCTCGGTATCATGATCTATATATGGCGGCATAATAAATAGCCCGCAGCATAGCCCGAGGAGTGCAGGAAATAGCGACGCGAGAAAGATGGCTCTTAAAGGGAATCTCCCACTAGTGTTGGCAGGTATTTTTGTTTGCATTTATCGGGGACTAGGAAGCATCGGGTACTGAGGGTGTGATGATCGTTGGAATAGCGATTTCAACCTTAAGCGAGGCGCGGGCCGCAACCGGAAACCGGCGTGGCCGATCTATACGGGCCGGCAACAAGCAGCCCGAAAGGAAAACGAGCTATGATGTATCGCCATGATTAGCCGAAGTGACGCAGGGCTACCGCGCAGCCCTCAAAAATAATGAGGTCTGTGCCCCTTTAGTTGAGTTTGGCGCGGTTGTAGCCGCTGAAGGGCATCGGGTATTCGCGGCCCGCCTTTTCGATTTTCAGGTTCCCGCCTTCGGAGGCCCAGATGTAGACGGGGCCGGGGGCGCTGAGCGTGCGCCGGTCGCCGCGATTGAGAGTGATGTCGTCGAGGAGGACTTCGCCCGCCGAGTCATCGGCGTTTCGGCGGGTGACTTTTACGCGAACGGTGTTGGTCGCGATGAGCGAAAAAGTCGTATCGGCTACCGCGCCCAAGGTCGGCGTTCCAGCACCGGTGCCCGTGCTTTGGCCTTCACTTTTGCCCGAGCCAAAGAGTGCGCTACCTACCCAGTAGAGGAGGAGCAGGGCGACGAGCGAGCCGAGCGCGATGCCGCCGCGAAAAATCCACTGCGGGGGGATTGCGGGAAGCTTCGGAAGGTTTGTGCCGCTGCGAGAGGCTTCGGCTCGTTTACTTGGCGGCGCATTCGTTGATGCGCCGTCTCCCGCCGCGGGGTGCGGGGGGGCGGTGGTGGCGTCTTCCCCGGTCGTAGAGGAGGAAAGGTCCATCCGCACGAAGACTTCGCGGCTGAGCGAGCGGTTGCCGCGGCCATTATTGTTACTCGTGCCTTGGGTGCGGGCGAGCGCGGTGTAATCGCTTAAAATTTTCTCGGCGGGGAGTTGCAGGTAGAGCGCGTAAGTGCGCAGGAAGCCGCGTCGGTAAATCTCGGCTAGGCCGATGTCGAACTGGTTGCTCTCGAATTTGTGGAGGTAGTCGCTGCGAATCTTGGTGGCTTCGGCAGCGTCGCGGATGGAGATGCCTTTATTTTTGCGGGCTTCTTCGAGTCGTTCACCAATGGTCTGCATGAGGAGAGTGAGCTAGGGTGTTTACTGAGAGAGGGGAAGCGCAGAAGGGGCCTCAGCCCCTATTATTTTGCGGGCTGCTCGTTTGCGGCCCGGCGGTGAAGCGTTTTCAGCCCTCATATGAATCCAAATCGACCAGGATGTCGCGCGGAGAGGAGCCGTTTTCGGGGCCGATGATGCCTTTGTCTTCCATGAGGTCCATGATGCGGGCGGCGCGGTTGTAGCCGATGCGCAGGCGCCGCTGAATCATGGAGGTGGAGGCGCGTTTGGTGGATCGCAGGACGTCGAGTGCTTGGGCAAAGAGTTCGGAGTCTTCGCCGAGGTCGCCGTAATCGCTCTCGCCGTCGTCGTCGCCATCGCTGGCGGCGCGGTCGATTTGTTGCTGCACGGAGGTCGCGTAGCGCGGTGGCCCGTTGACCTTGAGGGCGTCGACAATGGCGATCACTTCGTCGTCGGAGACGAAGGCGCCTTGGGCGCGGACGAGGCGCGAGGAGCCGGGCGGCGAGAAGAGCATGTCGCCGCGACCGATGAGGTTGTCCGCTCCCTTGGTGTCGAGGATGGTGCGTGAGTCGACTTGCGAGGCGACTTGGAAGGCGATGCGCGAGGGCAGGTTGGCTTTGATGACGCCGGTGATGACGTTTACCGAGGGCCGCTGCGTGGCGATGATGAGGTGGATGCCTGCTGCGCGCGCGAGCTGTGCGAGGCGGGCGATCGAGGTCTCAATCTCGGCAGGGGCGACCATCATGAGGTCGGCCAATTCGTCGACGATCGCGACGATGTAGGGGAGTTTTTCTGGCAACTCTTCGCGGTTTTGTTCTTCAGCGGAGGGCTCGCGGGGGACGCTTATCTCGGCAGCTTCGTCTGCTCCGTTGCCGTTTTGAATCGCTTCCATTTGTGCGCGGGCGGCGGCTTCGACGGGGTCGAGCGGGGCGTCTTTTTTGCGGTTATTAAAGCCGAGGATGTTTCGCACGTTGCACTTGGCGAAGAGTTGGTAGCGTTGCTCCATCTCGCCCAAGAGCCACTTGAGTGCGGCGGGCACTTTCTTGGGCTCGGTGACGACGGGGATGAGCATGTGTGGGAGCGTGTTGAAGATTTTGAGCTCCACGACTTTGGGGTCGACCATGAGGAGCCGCACGTCGCGCGGGCTTTTCGAGTAGAGGATGGAGGCGACGATGGCGTTGATGCACACGGATTTTCCCGAGCCGGTCGCGCCGGCGATTAGGAGGTGGGGCATCTTGGTGAGGTCGGAGATGAGTGGCTTGCCGGAGACGTCTTTGCCGAGCGCGATGGGCAGCTCGGCTTTCACGCGTGCCCAGTCTTCGCTCTCGATGATTTCGCGAATGCCGACGGGCGTGGCGTGCTTATTGGGCACTTCGACGCCGACGGCGGCTTTGCCGGGGATGGGCGCGAGGATGCGCACGGATTGGGCGCGCATGCCGAGTGCGATGTTTTTGTCGAGGCCAGCGATTTTTTCGACGCGGACGCCGGTTCCCGGCTCGACTTCGTAGCGCGTGATAACGGGGCCGACGTGGATTTCGCCGAGGCGCACGGTTACGCCAAAATCGCCCAGAATACGTAGTAGGTTTTCGGCGTTTTGTTGGTGTTCTTCGCGGCTGTTGCCGGGGGTGTCGGTGACTTGCTCGCTGAGTAGCGCGATATCGGGGAAGCGGTAGTCGGCGTCGTCACTTTGGGGGATGGAGACGGGGACTTTTTTGATCTCCTCGGCTTGGACGATTTTTAGATCGAGGTTTGTCGCTGAGCTTGCGGCTGCGCCGTTTTCAAGGGCTGATTTTTTACCACGCGCCAGCGCGGGTGGGGCGTCGTTACCTTTCGTCTCCGGAGCGGAGGAGGTCTTGGTCGCGGCGGCGACGGCGGCACTGACTTGGTCGGCGATTCTGGCTTTTTGCTCGCTGTCGGCTTCGTCCGAATCAATCGCGGACGAGGCCGCGGCTTTGGGCTTGGTGCTGCCTTTTTTTAGCGCGGCGATTTGCGCTTTGAGTTCGGCTTTGGCCTCGGCCGCAGCGGCTTTTTCCTTGGCGCGGTCTTCTTTTAGGAGGCGGCGGGCTTCGGCTCGTTCGGCGCGGCGCAGCGCGGCAGTTTCGCGCCAGATTTGGAAAGCGGCGAGGTAGCGGTTTATCTCGGCTCCGACGTCTTTGGTGAAGATGAAGAGGAGGCCGCCGAGGTAGAGCGTGCCGAGGAGCAGGGCGGCGCCGAAGGGGCCGAGCGTGCCGTGGAGCGCACGCGTGTAGAGCAGTGCGCCGACCCAGCCGCCGGGGCCTTCGGGGAAGTAGTCGCTGGGCGAGATGGACTGGAGCATGGCGGCGAGGCCCGAGAGCGAGAGCAGGCACAGGGCGATCGCAGTGAGGCGTGTGGCGGCGAGGTGGCGGGCGTTGCGCAGTGACACGTAGAGCATCCAGAGCAGGAAGAGCGGGACGAGCCAAGTGCTCGCGCCGAGCGTGTAGAGGAGCACCCAGGTGGTGTTTGCGCCCCAGCGGCCCGCGAGGTTTGCGCCGATGGGGTCGGTGGTGGCGCAGCTGCTTTGCGCGGGCGCGTAGTCGAGGAGGGCGACGAGAAGCCACAGGCCCGCGACGAAGCAGGTCGCCGCTGCGATCCAATTTGGCCGGTAACGTGGGGTTTGCGTAAAGGCGGGTGAGGCGGAGCTGGCGGCGGCGCTGCGGGCGCGGGTTGAGTTGGGAATCGGCGGCTTGGACATTTGTGCGTGGGCCCTTCGGCGAAAAGCGTCGAAACTGGAGGCCATCGTTTCGGAGGGTCAACGGTCTTCCACTCGTTAAGCGAGGCCAAGCGAGCCTGGCCTTAGGCCTGTCGGCGCACGTGGGCCGCATGCGCAGGCTTGCCTGCTGCGCCCTTTCTAGGGTAGTGCTGCGTCTTTTTTTATGAAGGACATCCTGCGTTTTCACCCCGTGTACCAACAGCGCGTCTGGGGCGGGCGGGCGATTGAGACCGCGTTTGGCCGGCAGCTCCCGGCGGGCGAGGTGATTGGCGAGAGTTGGGAGATCGTTGACCGGCCTGAGGCGCAGTCGGTCGTCGCGAGTGGGCCGCAGGCAGGGCGCACTCTGGGCGAGCTGGTAAAAACGCAGGCCGCTGAGTTGCTCGGGCCGCAGTGGCCGAGCGATCGGGCCTTCCCGATTTTGGTAAAGTGGCTGGATTGTCGCGAGCGGTTGAGCCTGCAAGTGCATCCGCCTGCGGAGCAGGCGCGCGAGTTGGGCGGCGAGCCGAAGACGGAGAATTGGTATATCGCCGACACGGCAGAGGGCGGCGCGGAGTTGACCGTGGGGCTAAAAAAAGGCGTCACGCGCGAGGGCTTTGAGCGGGCGATTATCGAGCAGCGCGTTGAGGACTGCGTGCACACGTTTCGCGTGGCGGAGGGCGACTCGATACTCGTGCACAGCGGGCAGGTGCATGCGATTGGCCCCGGGAATCTGATTTTGGAAATTCAACAAAACTCGGACTCGACGTATCGGGTCTGCGACTGGGGGCGTGTGGGGCTCGATGGGCGGCCGCGCGAACTGCACGTCCACGAGTCGCTCAAATGCATCCAATGGGACGACTACGAACCCGCGCCCGTGCGTGCCGCGCCGACTTCGGAAGTGATTGCTGACTGCGACGAGTTTCGGATTCGGCGGCTCGTGCTCGGGCCGGGTGAGCGGCTTAGCTTCGCAGCAGGTGAACAGCCGCGCATCTTGAGCGTGGTGAGCGGACGGCTGCGCGTGGACGAGGGCGGCAGTCTTGGCGGCGAGCTCGTGCGTGGCGACCACGCGCTCGTGCCTTACAGCGCGGGCTTTGAGGCGGAGGCGGGCGAGTTCGGCATCGTGCTCGTAACGGAAAACTTCGTGTGAGCTGAGCCACCGCGGGCAAAATAAAACAGCCTGCGGCCGCCTCGCGGACAGGGTGAGGCGTGCGAGGGGCTCTCTCGTCTGCGCCGCGCCCGAGCGATTTTCGCGGACTATTGTGCCTATCATGGGTCGCCCCAAGGGGCGGCGCGCCACCGCGGGCGTCGCCAAATAAAAAACCCGCTGCGAGGGCCTTGAAGAAATGCGAAAGCCGTGAATGTAATGGCCGCTTACTATGAGCAGACCGAATCCTGACGACCTTAGGCAGACTACTCACACCCCACCCAGCACAGACTCGAGCGGCAGTGCCGCCGGGGACGCGGAGGCGGCGAGCGCTGCTGCCGCTGCGCCTGTCGATGAAACCGAGCACGCGGCGGCTTCCGCTGACCCGATTGCTGCGGCCAAGGCCGAGGCGGCGGCGATTCACGACCGTTATTTGCGGGCGGTCGCCGACCACGAAAACTTTCGTAAGCGCGTCGCCCGCGAGAAGGACGAACTGCGCCAATACGCGGCCTCGCGGGTCTTGGAGGATTTGCTGCCGGTGCTCGATAATTTGGGGCTCGGGCTCGCTGCGGCCGAGCAGCCCAACGCCAGCGTCAAGTCGCTGCGCGAGGGCGTGGCGATGGTGCAGACGCAGCTTAAGACTGCACTCGAACAGCACGGGCTGAAGGAGATTAACCCGGCGGGACAGCCTTTTGACGCGCATCAGCACGAAGCCCTTTCGCAGGCTCCGAGCACCGAGGTGGCCGAGGGCGACGTGCTGCAAGTCATCCGCGTCGGCTATTCGTTAAATGGGCGGCTCTTGCGCGCGGCGTCAGTCGTCGTGTCGAGTGGCGCGCCCAGCACCACCCATTCCGAGGGGGAGAAATAACACACGCGTATGGCTGCAAAGGAAGATTACTACGCGCTGCTCGGCGTCGGCAAAACCGCGACTGCCGATGAGTTAAAGAAGGCTTACCGTAAGAAAGCCGTCCAATACCACCCGGACAAAAACCCGGGGAATAAAGAGGCGGAGGAGATGTTTAAAAAAGTCTCCGAAGCCTACGACGTGCTCAGCGATGCCGATAAGCGCGCCGCCTACGACCGTTACGGCCATGCTGCGTTTCAAGGCGGGATGGGTGGCGCAGGCGCGGGTGGCTTTGGCGGAGCCGGTGGCGGCGGCTTTCATGATCCCTTTGATATTTTTAGGGAAGTCTTTGGCCGGCAGGCTGGCGGCTTTTCGCGCGCGGGCGGAGCCGGTGGCGGGGGATTTTTTGATGAGATGTTTGGCGGCGGTGGTGGCGGGCGCGCTTCGGCGGTCCGCGACGGAGCCGACCTGCGCTATGACCTAGAGATCACGCTCGAAGAGGCCGCGCGCGGCGTGGAGAAGGAGATCTCCTACCGGCGACTCGTGAGCTGCGAGCGTTGCAGCGGCAGTGGTGCGGAGCCGGGCTCTAAAACCGTGACCTGCCCGACTTGCGGCGGCGCGGGCCAAGTCCGCCGCTCGGGCGGGATTATTACCTTTACCCAAGTGTGCCCGACCTGCGGTGGCACGGGGCAAAAAATCGAAAAGCCCTGCACCAAGTGTCACGGCGAAGGCCGCGTGCAGCAGACCACGAAGCTCAAGGTCAACATCCCGGCGGGCGTGGATACGGGCTCGCGACTGCGCTCGGCGGGTAACGGCGAGGCAGGCGTGCAGGGCGGCCAAACGGGCGACCTCTACATCGTCCTTGCGGTCAAAGAGCACGAGCTGTTCGAGCGTCACGGCGACGATCTGTTTTGCGAGATTCCGATAAAATTCACACTGGCGACGCTCGGCGGCTCGATTGAGGCACCGACGCTCTTTGGCAAGGCCACGCTGAAAATCCCCGCAGGCACGCAGAGCGGTACGACCTTTCGGCTGCGCGAAAAGGGCATGCCCTCGCTGCGCGGACGCCGCCAAGGCGACCAACTCGTGCGCGTGCATGTGGAAGTGCCGACTTCGCTTTCGAACGAGCAGCGCAAGGTCTTGGAAGAGTTTGCAACGCTTAGCGGCGACGCCCCGACCGAACCCGCCTCAAAGAGCTTTTTCGAAAAAGCCAAAAAATTCTTTTGAGGGCGGCGGTCAGTGACCGCTTCCATTTAATTTGGGATTTCGCATCGCGCTATCGTGCGAAAGCGAAATCCCAAATTTGAAAGCACTCTCCCCTGTCGCGTTGCGACAGGGCGAGTAGTAAAAGGGAGCGTAGAGTGATAACCCATTTGGGCGAGGTGGGAAAAATCACCAGTAAACTCCCGCCTCCAAGTTTGGGACGTGGATTTATTCGTGATTCTTCCCGTCTCGGGAAGCCCGAGGGCTCTCCTCATTTCCTTCCCCCTCCCTTGTCGCAACGCGACAAGGGAAGGGACTTCAAATTTGGGGATTGGTTTCGTCGCGAAGCGACGGGGCCAATCCCCAAATTGAATGGGTGCAGCGACACGCTGCCGCTCCACGCGTAGTGGCACTCAGTGAGTGCAGCCATTTTGGCGAGCCGGTGCGAGGCGCACGGCCATTCGTTGGCGGCTCGTCTTGGTCGGCAGGTAAAAGTGCGGCCTAACGGGGATTGCGGACTTGGGCTGGACGGCTTGGGCTGTGTGTGGATGCAGCCTGAAAACCCGAAACTCCTTACGCTCGAAGACGCGGTTGAGGCGCGAGCTGCCCTTCGCAGGACTGGGCGGCGGCTCGTTTTGACCAATGGTGTTTTCGATCTGCTGCACCCGGGGCACCTTTACTCGTTGGCGGCGGCGCGGGCCTTGGGCGACGCGCTCTTTGTCGCGATCAATAGCGACGCGAGCGTGCGGGCCCTTAAAGGCCCGACTCGTCCCATCTTAAGCGAAACCGAGCGCGCTTATGCGCTCGGCGCATTGGAATGCGTGAGCGGTATTGTGGTTTTCAATACCGAGCGACTGACTGCGGAGATTCGCGCCCTCGCGCCCGATGTTTACGCGAAGGCGGGGGACTACACGCTCGAAACGCTAAATCCCGAGGAGCGCGCCGCACTGGAAGCCTGTGGCGCAGACATCCAGTTTTTGCCATTTTGGGAGGGCTTTAGCACGACCGCGCTGATCCAGAAAATCCGTGAATCAGGAGGCGCGCTTTAGTAGGTCTCACTATTTAAACCCCAAAAAAAAGCGGGCGGCTCGGGAGAGCAGCCCGCTGGGAGGCCGGGAGGCGGGTATGAGGTTCGTGCGTCGTGCCGTCGTCTTGGGGTGGGCGCTGTTTAGCGATACTCCTCGCCGGTGGTGGCGTTGAGGATTTTGTAGTTTTCGACGTGGTAGTTGGGGTCGGCGCGGAAGGCGAGTTTCACGCCGTAGAGCGTCTCCATGCGGATGAGTAGGTCGGCGTCTTCGCTGCGGATGCGCTCGAGGATGCTTGGGTGCACGAGGACTCGCAGCGAGTGCTGGCTCTTGGCGTCGCGCGCGGTGAGGCGGCGGATGACTGAGGAGAGTTTGCGCTGGAGCTCGACCGACATGGTCGTGGCACTTTTCACGATGCCGCGCCCTCGGCAGTAAGGGCAGGGGCTGTAGAGGTTCGAGGAGAGCGACTCTTGCTGCCGCTGGCGGGTCATCTGGAGGATGCCGAGCGTGGAGATGGGCAGGATGTGGCTCTTCGCTTTATCGAGGGCCATGCCGCTGACCATCTTTTCGTAGATGGCGTTGCGGTGGCGGCGCTCCTTCATGTCGATGAAGTCGATGATGATGAGGCCGCCGAGGTTGCGTAGGCGGATTTGGCGGGCGGCTTCGACGGCGGCTTCGAGGTTGACGGCGTAGATGGTGTTTTTCTCGTCGCCGCCGCTGTTTTTGTGCGAGCCGGTGTTTACGTCGATTGAGATGAGGGCTTCGGTCTCATCGATGATGATTTCGCCGCCGGAGGGCAGGGGGACTTTGCGCTGAAAGGTCTGCTCGATTTGGCGCTCGATGTTGAAGCGTTCGAAGATCGGGATGGTATCGTTGTAGAGGGAGATTTTCGAGCGGGAGCGTTTCGAGATTTGCCCAACAAGGTCTTGGGTGCGCTCGAAGCCGGTGGGGTCGTCGATGAGGACGCGGTCGACTTCTTCGGTGAGGAAGTCGCGCACGGTGCGTTCGAGCAGGTCGGGCTCTTGGTAGAGGGAGGCGGGGGAGCGCTCGGTCTGGGTCTTGGCGGTAATCTTTTCCCACTGTTTGAGCAGGAGGTGCAGGTCGCGCACGAAGTAGCGCGTCTTCTTGCCCTCGCCGGCGGTGCGCACGATCACTCCCATGCCTTCGGGGATGGTGAGCTCGTTGAGCATTTGCTTGAGGCGTTTGCGCTCGGCGGGATCTTCGATTTTGCGCGAGATGCCGCAGCCGTCGCTAAAGGGCATGAGGATGAGGTAGCGGCCGGGGATGGAGAGGTTGGTCGTGGTGCGCGGGCCTTTGGTGCCGATGGGGCCTTTGGTGACTTGGATGACGATTTCCGAGCCGGGCGGGTAGAGGCGGGGGATGTCTTTGACGGTGGGTTCGGCGGCGGGGCGGGCGGGCGCGTTTTTGCGTTTGTTTACGCGGACGACTTCGACCGACGAGTCGGCGGCGGCGGGGAGCATATCCCAGTAGTGCAGGAACGCGTTTTTCGTGTAGCCGATGTCGACGAAGGCGGCCTTTAGGCCGGGATCTAGGTTTTTGATCCGGCCTTTGTAGATGCCGCCGACCATGCGGGTGTCGGAGTCGCGCTCGATTTCGAATTTTTCGAGGCGACCATCGACGAGGAGCGCGACGCGGCGCTCGAGCGGCTCGGCGTTGATGATGAGTTCGCGGTAGCTCGGCTTCTCTTTTTTAAAGGTGGAGAGCACGCGTTGGATGAAGGGGCGGTCTTTGGCGCGTTTGGCCGCTTCGGCTTTTAGCTCGTCGGAGGAGACGTGCGGCGCATCGACGATGGGCGGCGGGTTGGCCAGTTCTTCGTCGTAGTCGCGCAGGTCTTTAGCGGCGGTGGTGGGTGCCGCGTGCTTTTGTTGGCTAGGTGATTTGCCCGATGTGGGAGGATTGGAGGAGGAGGAGGGAGGAGGAGGAACGCTCATTATACCGTGTCGTTTGCGCGGAGCTCCGGGGTGCGTCGGGCGTTGCGGCGCAGGAAATTCTGGCAGGGCGGTCAATATCGGGGCAGGCGATCATTTGGGTGTTAAGCAAAGTCTTTGCGGAATCGATAGACGCTCTGGACCAGTCCTTGCAGCAGGCAGCAACTGAGCACGAAGGAGCCTCCGTAACTGATAAAGGGAAGCGGTATGCCCGTGATGGGCACCAGTCCGATGGTCATAGCGATGTTTACAAACACGTGCACCGTGAAGAGCACGGTGACGCCTACGGCGATCAGCGTGCCGAGGCGGTCGCGGGCGAGCCCGGCGATGCGGATGCCGTTAAACAAGACCAGTCCAAACAGACTCAGAACCGTAAAACTTCCCAATAAACCTTTCTCTTCGGCGATGACCGAAAAGATAAAATCGTTGTGCGCGACCGAGCGCGGCAAGTAGCCGAGCTGCGCTTGTGTGCCCTGCGTCCAGCCTTTGCCGGTGAGCCCGCCGCTGCCGACCGAGATGAGCGATTGGCGCTGGTTCCAGCCGATGCCCATCGGGTCGATTTTGTCGGGGGCGACGAAGGAGATGATCCGGTTGCGCTGATAATCGTGGAGCGGCACCCAGGTCTGCGCCTCAAACTTCCCGCGGTCGCGTAAGTAGGAGTAGCCGTGTGCCTCCATAAAGCTCGCATACCGCCATGTGTCCCAGCTCACCAGAGCCACGATGACTAAAAACGCCGCCAAAGCCCCCGCGAAAAAGCGGGCAGAGAGCTTGGAGACGAACAACATCGCAAAGACCATCGGGGGCAGCACAATAGCCGACTTTAAGTCCGGCTGGAGCAGGATAAGGATGAGCGGCAAACCCACCGCAAGAGCCAATTTTCCCAACACCCCGAGCGAGTCGCGCACCGTGCCGATCCGCTCGCGCACGAGTAAGCTCGCCGCCATGATGAGCACCGCAACCTTCGCTGTTTCAGAGGGTTGGTAGGTAAAAGGCCCTATTTCGAGCCACCGTTGCGCGCCAAACCGCTCGCTGCCTACGCCCGGTACGAGCACCAACAGCAGAGGCACCAGCGCCAGCCCATAAAACCAGTGCGCGACACTCAGCCAAAACCGGTAATCAATCAGCGATACACCCAGATAAATCGCCCCGCCCATCGCCAGCCACACCAGTTGCGTAATCCAGTTACGCCCATGTACCGGTAACTGCGCACTGTAGATAAAGAAGACGCCGATGAGCGCGAGCCCCGCGCACGCGAGCGGACTCAGCCAATCCCACCGCGACCGGGTGTGGGGGCGGAAAGGCAAGAGGCTTTCGAGTCGCTCGACGAGATTCACAGAAATAGAAGGAGGATGGGCTAGGGCGGACGGAGATGTGAAGACGGGCGGCAGGCTGCCACCGCCGCTCACGCTCGCGCGATACTTTATTCCACTGCGCGTGGTGCGGCAGCGTGTCGCTGCACCCATTTACAGAGCCGCTTGCTTGCTGTGCATTCGCACAGCAAGCAAGCGGCTCTGTAGAAAGGAACCCAAACTTGGAAGCGGGAGTTTACTGGTGATTTTCCCCACTTCGCCCAAACGGGTTATCACTCTACTTTTCCCTCCCTGTGCAACGCACAGGGGGAATGCTTTCAAATTTGGGATTTCGCTTTCGCGCTACAGCGCGCGGCGAAATCCCAAATTGAACGGGTGCAGGCACAGCCTGCCGCTCCACGCGGAGTGGAAAAGGAGTGGGCTGCGAGACCTGCGGAGTATTGGGGGGTGTTTTGAAGAGGTTCCCAATAATTGACTCGAATCGCTGTCATAACGGCCTAGATTCGCTCGCTACGCCTAATAATGCCCGCGCTTTCCATCAGCCTAACCTTAGTCTTCTTGGCCGCCGCTATGCGGCTCGACTGGAGCTTGGCGGTCTACGTCCTCGTCGGCATGGGCATCGGCTTTTGGTCGATTTGGGCGGTCACCCGCTCGATTCGCCGCGAAGCGCGCAAAAGTGCGGAGACGATTCTACAGGTTGCCAAACGCGAAGCCGCCGTCGCTGCCGAAGAAGTCCGCCAAAAGGCCGCCGAGCGCATTCGTAAAAAACGCGCTGCCCTAGTCGAGGAGTTTGCCGCCAAAGAGGTGGATGCCGAGGTGCGGCTGCGCGAGATTCGCGCCCACGAAGAATCGCTCGCGCTACTCGACCACCAACTCGAACAACGCACCGAGCGGCTCAACCGTGAGCTCGCCGCCGTTCGCCAGACCCGCGAAACCATCACTGCGCTCTCTGCCAACGTCCGCGAACGCCTCGAAGGCATCTCCAAGATGGACACCGAGGCGATGAAGCGTGCGCTGCGCGAGGAAGTCATCCTCGAATGCCAAGACGAGCTCCGCCAGCTGCGCCGCGAGATCATGGAGCGCTCCGAGCAAGAGCTCGAAATGCAGGCGCGCGACAAACTCGTGACCGTCATGCAGCGGATCGCCGTTCGCCAAAGCCACGACCTCTCCGCGACCATCGTTCAGCTTCCCAGCGAGGAGATGAAGGGCCGCATCATTGGTCGCGAAGGCCGCAATATTAAGACTTTCGAGGCCGCCACTGGCGTTACGCTGCTAATCGACGAGACCCCGCAAACCGTCCTCATCTCCTCCTTCGACCCGGTGCGCCGCGAAGTCGCCCGCCTCGCGCTCGAAGCCCTCGTCAAGGACGGTCGCATCCACCCCGCGACCATTGAGGAATTTGTAAAAACCGCCCAGAGCGAAATCGACTCCAGTGCCGACCTCGCCGGCGAGGAGGCGGTTACGCGCCTCAGCATCAACGGCTTGCACCCCGAGGTCATTAGCCTGCTCGGCAAGCTCAAGTATCGCTTCGCCTACAACCAAAACGTCCTCGACCACCTAATCGAGTGCGCCTACCTCGCCTCAATGATTGCGAGCGAGCTCGGCCTCGATGCCAATGTCGCCAAACGCGCCGCGCTCCTCCACGACATCGGTAAAGCCGCGCCCGCCGGTTACGAAGGCAGCCACGCGCGAGTCGGCGCAGCCTTTATCAAACGCTACGGCGAGACGCCCATCGTCGTGAACGCCGTCGAGGCGCACCACGAGGAGGTCAAGCCCGAGACCATTTACGCGGGCATCGTTATTCTAGCGGATACCATCTCGGCGGTGCGGCCCGGTGCGCGCGCCGAAAGTGTAACCAACTACATCCAGCGCCTAGAACGACTGGAGGCACTGGCGAACGCGATCGACGGCGTGCAGCAATCCTTTGCGATTCAAGCCGGGCGCGAAATCCGCGTTGTGGTTTCGCCCGACGCAGTGGACGACGACCGCGCGCGCGAAATCGCCCGCGAGTTGCGCCAAAAAGTGGAGACCGAGCTGGACTACCCGAGCACGATTAAAATCACAGTCATCCGCGAGAAACGCTTCACCGAAACCGCTGAGTGAGGCGGCGGTCAGTGACCGTTCTCTCTGAGCCTCCACTACGCGTGGGGCGCAGCCGCAGGCTGTTTTATTTGGCGGCGGGCTCGTTGGCCCGCCGCCCATTCAATTTGGGATTTCGCAACGCGCTATCGCGCGAAAGCGAAATCCCAAATTTGAAAGCACTCCCCCTGTCGCGTTGCGACAGGGAGAATAGTAAAAGGGAAAAGTAGAGTGATAACCCGTTTGGGCGAGGTGGGAAAAATCACCAGTAAACTCCCGCCTCCAAGTTTGGGATCCTTTCTACCGAACGCTTGGCTGCCGTGCATAAGCACGGCAGCCAAGCGTTCGGTAAACGGGTGCAGGCACAGCCTGCCGCCCCATGCGTAGTGGAAAAGTGCCGCTCACTGGTGGTCTGTAGTTAGGAAAGCGCGGTGAGCAGCGTGGCGTGGAGTTCGGCGGTGGCTGCTGCGACGGTGGTGTCTGCGCGGTGGGCGGCGCCGCCGGTCCAGTCGCTGATTACGCCGCCTGCGCCGCGAATAATCGGCACGAGTGCAGCGATATCCCAAGGGTTCATGATGGGGTCGAGCATCGCGTCGGCTTGGCCGGTGGCGACTAGGAGGTAGCCGTAGCAATCGCCCCAAGTCCGTGCGATTCGCGCACGGCCCAAAAGGGCACTGGCGCGCGCGGCTCCCATCCGTGCGTCGAGGTTTACGGTGTCGCTCGTGAGCAGCGTCGCCTCGGCTAGCGTGGTGGTCGTGCGTGTGCGGACGCGGCGGCCATTGAGCTCGGCGCTTTGGCCGTCGCCGATGAGGAGTTGGCCGAGGGTGGGTTGGTGAATGGCACCGAGGATGGGCGCGCCGTTGTGCAGGAGTGCGATGAGCGTGCCCCAGAGTGGCACGCCGCTAATGAAACTTTTCGTCCCATCGATGGGGTCGAGCACCCACACGAAGTCTGCGCCGTCGCGTTCGGTGCCGTGTTCTTCGCCGATAATGCCGTGCGCGGGGAATTGGGTTTTGATTTTTTGGCGCAGGAGCGCTTCGGCGTCGCGGTCGGCTTCCGTTACGGGGCTTTGGTCTGCTTTGTGCTCAACGGCGAGTGCGGAGAGGTCGTTGGCGAGTCCGCGCGCGAAGTAGGGTTTGAGGAACTTGCCGCTCGCGTAGGCGAGCTCAGCCAGAAAATTTCGATAAACGCTTAAATCCACAGTGCGGGACTCAAAGCGGGTTTCTGGGGCGTGGACAAACGCTATTCCTGCCCTATCTGCTCTCGCGTTTCCTTTTTTATGAGTAACTGGACTGCGCAGCCGATTCACTTTGTGGACTTCGAGGGAAGCCTCGCTTCGGGGATCGTGGAGTATGGCGTGGTCACGCTCATCGCGGGCGAAGTGCGCGAGCTGCACACGCGGCTTTGCGCGCCGCGCGGGCGGTTGCGCCAGGCAGACATTGCGGTGCACGGCTTGGGGGAGGGCGAGTTGGCGGGGGCTGCGCCGGTGGCGGAGGATTTCGCGCGTTTCGCGGCGTGGCGGCAGTCGGGCCCGCTCGCGGCGCATTTTGCCGGAACGGAAAACACTTTGCTCAAGTCGGTGTGGCCTTACTCGCGTGCTTCGCCGGATTTTACGCGCGGTGGTGTGGGCTCGGGCGGGGCGGCAGGGGCGGCCGGGGCGTGCGCGGAGTGGGGGCCGTGGGTGGATACAGGTGCGCTTTATCGGCAGCTCTATCCGCAGCTCGGGTCGTATAAGCTGGCCGAGTTGGTGAGCCGTTGCGGTCTGCAAGCGGAGCTCGACGCGCTCGCGGCGCAGCTTTGCCCGAGCGAGCGTTGTCGGTATCACGCTGCGCCCTACGACGCGCTGGCCGGGGCCTTGCTTTTGTGCGCGCTGGCGCACGAGCCCCAAGTCGCTGCGCTTTCGACGCTGCAACTCTTGGCGCTTTCGACGCTCGATGGCGCGAAGCGAGACGCGATCCAGCAGACGAGTTTTCTGTGAGACTTAACTTTGCGCGGGACTCACGGCGCGGCGTGTGGCCCAAGCGAGCCCGACCGACAGCAGCATAAAGAGGATGAGTCCTGCAAAGCCGAGGGTGGGCGAGAGTCCGCGCGAGATGAGGGCGATCGCGCCGAGCATGAGCAGCGTGCGGATGAGTCGCTCTGCTGTCGCCATGACGACGTTTACGCGCCCCATGAGCGCGTTGGGCACGGAGTGCAGCATGACGCTGCCGCGCACGACTCGCGCACCTGCGTTGCCGAGCCCGAGCATTAGCAGTGCGACGTAAAAGGCGCCCGTTCCCGGGACTAGGCTTAGGAGCCCGAGTCCGGCGAGGAAGAGGCCCATGAGTCCAATCGCTAACCCGGCTTGGCTGTGGCCTGTGATGAGTCGCGGCAGCGCGAGTCCGGCCAAGATCGCGCCGATAGCGAGCGCGACTTCGCCGCGCCCGTAGACGCTGGCGGAGGCTTCGAGCACGGTTTGCACGTAAACGGGGAACATGTAGCCGCCGACCATTACGGCGATAAACGGCGCGAGCGTGCAGATGAGAAATACGCTAAACGCAAGCCGCTCGCCCATCATCCAGCGCAGCCCGGTGATGAACGACATGACTGGGCTCTCGGGCGGGGTGGGGGCCGCCGTAGTTGGGTCTGGGTGGTCGTGATTTGCGCTATCGTCCGCCGCCAAATGCGTCGCGCGATACGGCAGCGTGCGCAGGATAAAGAAGCTCGCCGCGTAGGTCGCTGCGTTGAACAGCAGGATGAGGCCGAAGGGCAATCGGTCGATCAGCACGCTCGCCAGTCCGCCGGCGAGCATCGTGGCGATTTGCCCCTGCACTTCCATGAGGCCGAGGAGTGATTGGTAATGCCGTCGGTCGAAGACTTGTTGGATGAAGGCAAACTTCGCGGGGAAATGCAGCGAGTAGTAGAGCACGCCGCAGAAGAAGAGCAGCAGCAGTTGCCAGTTTTCTGAGACGCCGGTGGCGAGGATCCACGCAGTCATCGCTGCGGCTGTCAGCGCCCCAAAGGCTTCGCCCGCGACGAGTGCGGTTTTGCGCGAGTGTTTATCGAGCCAGCTCCCATAATAGGGCGCGAAGATCAGCAGCACGATGGTCGCGGCGATATTGTTCCAGCCGTAGAGCTCGGCCCCGCCCTCGCGCTGGACGATGAGCCAAGGGATGGTGATGAGGGTAATCCCCACGCCCATCGAGCTTAAGATGTTGGCGATAATCAGCCGTCGTATCCGAAAGTCGCGCAACAGGGTTTTCATTTAAGGGGCAGGGAGCTGTGTCAGCTCTGACGATCACGCTTGCTCGACGTTTTGCGCACGCAAGGAAATCTACGAAAGACTACGCTCGGCTCTCCGCTGGACTACTTATTTACCGCAAAAATGCGGCTCAAATGCTTGTCGCGCAGAACACCGCGCCGCATCGCCGAGCGCGCCAATGCAGTTTAATGGCGCCACGTCGCCCGAGCGTGAATGGATTGGGGCTGCTGGCCCCACCTACACCATACACGCGTGGAAGTCGGCGGTGAGGGCAGCGCGGTCGAGGTTGCGGCCAATAAAGACGAGCGTGTTTTGGCGGGCTTCGCCACTTGCCCATGCTCGATCAAACTTTGCGTCGAAGAGCATATGCACGCCTTGGAAGACGAGTCGCTTGTCTGCGCCCTTCACCGCGAGCACGCCTTTCATTCGGTAGATGTCGCCGCCCTTGATGCGGAGTAGCTCGCTGACCCATTGGTTGAGTCGCTTGCCGTCGAGATCGCCCACCGCCGTGATGCCGACGGAGCTAACTGCGTCGTTGTGCGTATGTGCGGCGTGAAAATCTTGGCTCCACACGGGTTTGACGAGCGCGCGAGGCGCGGCGTGATCAGTGCCCCCCGAGGCGTCGTTTGCGTTGGCCGTTTTGTAAATGTGTAGCGGGATTTCGCCGTGCTGCTCGACGACGAGGTAGTTCCCACTCTTAGGGATTTTCAGCGGGAAGTGGCCGTGGCCATCGTCGAGCGCGAGCCGTTGAAGGGCGGTGCCGGGGAGAATCGCTTCGCCTGCCTTTAAAACGGTTTCCCAATCCGAAAAGCTGGCGATGGCGACTTCGATTGCGGCGGCAGTCGCTGCGTGATCGGTGGCGCGTTGGTTCGGTGCGGCGACCGCTGCGAGCGGCAGCACGAGCAGGTCTAGCTCGTTTTCGTCGCCGTGGTGATGATGGTGGTGATCTCCGTGTGCGTGGTCGTGATGGGGGGCATGTGCGTCGCCATGCTCGTGTGCCTCGTGTCCCGCGTCGTGGTGGTCATGGTGTTCGCAATGGCCGACGACGAGTTCGTGCGTGCCCGCTTCAAGCGCGTAGGCTCCGGCCCACTCAAAGGGGTACTCGATTTCCAAAAACTTCGGGTCGAGCTCGGTCGCGCGCGAGAGATTGAAGCCGCCGACGTTGAGGACGTGGGCGAGCGGCAAGTCGCAGTTTTGCGTGCGGTGAAGCTTGGCCACGGCGTTGATGTTGCGCAGTCGTGTTTCGAGCGCATCCAGTTCGGCGGGGGCGACGAGGTCGGCCTTGTTGAGCAAAATCACATCGGCAAAGGCGACTTGGCTTTGCGCTTCGTCTTCGCGCCCGAGGTGCTCGAGGATGTGCTTGGCGTCCACGACAGTAACAATAGCGTCGATACGGAATTTTTCGCGCATCTCCTCGTCGGTGAAAAAGGTCTGCGCGACGGGTGCGGGGTTGGCCATGCCGGTGGTCTCGATGAGAATGGCGTCGAGCCGATCCTTGCGCTTGAGCAGCCGTCCGAGGATGCGGATCAGGTCGCCGCGCACGGTGCAGCAAATGCAGCCGTTGTTCATTTCGAAAATCTCCTCGTCGGACTGAATGACGAGCTGGTTATCGACGCCCACCTCGCCAAACTCGTTTTCGATGACGGCGATTTTCTTGCCGTGCTGTTCACTGAGGATGCGGTTGAGCAAGGTCGTTTTGCCCGCGCCGAGAAAGCCCGTGAGGACGGTGACGGGGATGCGGTTGTCGGAAACGGCGGCGGTGGGCTTAGTGGGCGAGGAGTTGGGCATGGTAAGAAATGCGAGAGGCAATGCGGCTGCGCGTGTTTTGCAATTCTGCTTCGACGCGTGCGCAGGGACCGTCCTTAAATCCGCGCAAGATGAACCCTGCCGCCGCCGCGCCCATTCCTTTTCCGGTCGATTTGCCGCTTGTGCGGGAGTATTTCCCTGAGTTGGGCGAAGGCGTTGTCGGGCAACTCGTGGAGCTTGCCCGCTGTATCCTCGATTGGAATACACGGATAAACCTCATCTCGCGGAAGGACGCTGCGCACATCGAGGAACACCACATCCTGCACGCGCTCACGCTGACCAAGGTGTTGCGACCGCCGCCCGCGGTGGCGAGCGAGGGGGGCAGTGCGCCGAGCGCGAGCTTTGCCGATCTGGGAACCGGCGGTGGCTTTCCCGGGCTCGTTTTGGCGATTTGTTACCCGCAGTGCCGGTTTACACTCGTGGACTCGGTGGGAAAAAAAATCGCCGCTGTGGGGGAAATCGCCCGCGAGCTTGGGCTAAAAAACGTGGATGCTCGTGTACAACGGGCAGAGACGATTTCCCAAAAATTTGACTACGTGACGGGCCGCGCTGTTACCGCTCTGCCGACCTTTCTCGGCTGGGCGCGTCCGCTGTTAAAAAAGGATTCGCGCGCGCGCACGGAGGCTGAGCCGAGCGCGAACGGTGGTGTGTATTACTTCAAAGGCACACTTTGGCGCGAAGAGTTGGCAGGCGGGACATGGCAACCAAGCTCATTATGGCCGCTCGACAAGTGGATCCCTAGGCCCTTCTTCGCCGAAAAATTCCTCCTGCACTTTGCGAGGTGAGCTGGCACCGCCTGGGGTCTGGGCGCTGTGTCGGAGTAAGTAATTCCTCCGATTGACGCAGCTGGCGGCCCTTCGTTCCCTCCGCGTTGCTACATGAAAGCTGTCATTCTCGCAGGTGGATTCGGAACTCGGATATCTGAGGAAAGCCATCTAAAGCCAAAACCCATGATTGAAATTGGGGGGCGGCCGATCCTCTGGCATATTATGAAAATCTACTCAGCCTACGGGGTGAACGATTTCGTAATCTGCCTCGGCTACAAGGGGTATTTAATAAAAGAATATTTCTCAAATTACTTCCTTCATATGTCTGATATTACTTTCGATATGAAAGAGAATCAGATGGAAGTACATCAAGAGCACGCAGAGCCTTGGCGCGTTACTTTAGTGGACACCGGAGAGTCAACAATGACGGGTGGCCGTCTAAAGCGCGTAGAGCCGTATTTAGATAAAACCGAGGACTTTTGTTTTACATATGGCGATGGCGTAAGTGATGTTGATATAAATAAACTTGTCGCCTTCCACAAGGCACATGGCGGCTTGGCGACCCTTACCGCGACCTATCCGCCGGCTCGCTTTGGTGCTTTGGATATTTTACCCAATCATCAAATCGGCCACTTTAAGGAGAAGCCCAAAGAGGAAGAACGAACGATTAACGGCGGTTTTTTTGTGCTATCTCCGAAAGTGCTCGAACTACTTGAGGATGATGCCTGCGTCTGGGAGCGCGGGCCCATGGAAGCACTCGCTCAACAAGGGAAACTCTTTGCGTATCCCCATCGTGGCTTCTGGCAACCGATGGATACTTTGCGTGAGAAAACGCTTCTTGAAACCCTTTGGAATGAAGGGAAAGCCCCGTGGAAGGTATGGTAATGAAGAGGCTGTACTAGACTAGCATAGCAGCTAATCTAGTATAGCCCCTAATTTATTAGGGGGCATAATCCTCTGGGTTTAGGGGGGCTGGTTTGGAAAAGGCCGCAGCGGGCGGCACTCATCGCAGGTCAGAAAGCGCGGGTGGGGGCTTTCCCCTAGCAAACAAGCGATGGGGAGAAGAAGTGAAATACATATTAGTCAAGATCGCTTTAGTAAATTACTTAGTCTTATATTATAAATGAGCTAGGGGATCATTAAGACAGTTTCGCCTCTTCAGTTTTCCCTTATTTGAGGAATGGGGAAATTAATAATGTCATAAATAAGGCGTAAGGGAACGCGCACTACATCTGCCTATCTCAGGTGGAATGACTCATTCTAAAACAGCAATGAACTATCATAACACTATGATATACAATAACTATGGCCAAAACAAGGAACTCAAAATCCTGCGTGACTGGTGCCAACTGTAAACCCTGCTTTACTACAGTCCCGTAATGAATTTAGATTTCTGGCGCGGGAAGCGCGTTTTTCTCACCGGTCATACTGGCTTCAAGGGGAGCTGGCTGTCTCTTTGGCTGCAAAGTCTTAGCGCAGAGCTTACCGGCTTTTCGCTGCCTCCGCCCTTCACGCCATCGCTTTTTGAGCAGGCACGAGTGGCCGATGGGATGAGGTCAATTATCGGCGATATCCGTGATCCGCTTGCTTTGCGCGAAGCACTAGCCTCTAGCCGTGCGGAAGTGGTTATTCATATGGCGGCCCAGCCGCTTGTCCGCGAGTCGTATAAGAATCCTTCCGAGACCTACTCGACCAATGTTATGGGAGTGGTAAATCTCTTTGAAGCAGTGCGCGCCTCCAAGGGCATTCGCACTGTTTTGAATATCACCACGGATAAATGCTATGAGAACCGTGAATGGGCTTGGGGGTACCGAGAAAACGAGGCAATGGGCGGTTACGACCCCTACAGTAGTAGCAAGGGCTGTGCCGAGTTGGTGACAGCTGCGTATCGCGCCTCTTTCTTTAATCCGAGTAACTACGCTGAGCACGGAGTCGCAGTCGCGACTGCGCGCGCGGGAAATGTTATCGGTGGCGGTGACTGGGCGATGGATCGGCTCGTCCCCGATATCATTAAGTCTTTCAGTTTGGGAGAGCCTGTTTTAATACGGAGCCCTTACTCTATACGCCCTTGGCAGCATGTTCTGGAGCCTCTTCGGGGTTACCTTCTGCTTAGCGAAAAACTATATACCGATGGCCCAAAGTATTCCGAGGCTTGGAACTTTGGCCCCAATGATGCCGATGCTAAGCCCGTCTCTTGGATTGTGACTCACCTCGTTGATCTCTGGGGCGAGGGAGGGACTTGGACGATCGATAATGGGCCACACGCTCACGAAGCCCACTTTTTAAAGTTAGATATTTCGAAAGCCCGAAGCTACCTGTCTTGGGAGCCAAAACTAAGCCTGGCGCAGGCTCTTGATTATATTGTGGAGTGGAATAAGGAATTCGAAAAAGGCGGATGCGCATGCGATTTGACCTTGAGGCAAATCCAACGCTACATGGAGCTTTGATTATCATGCCTTATCTATAAATTATTTTTTAATTATTAATATATAATAAAGAAGAGTGATGACTGCCTTCTTGGAAATTAAATTAGAAATCACCTTGGCCCGTCGCGAGCTAGACCTTTCAATTACAGTCCCATTAAAAGAAGCTATTGAGCGTACCCTCAATTGGCGCCGGAGATAATTAAATGCCTGTTCTATCTAATATACTATCTTATGCAAATGACATTCGCTTGCTCGCACTGGAGCTGTGTTATAGAAAGCGAAGTTCCCATATTGGAGGAGCTTTATCGATCGCGGATGTCCTCGCTGTTCTTTACGGAAAAACTCTCAATATTGCGCCTGAGACAATAAGCGACTCAGGGCGTGATCGGCTTTATTATAGCAAGGGGCATGCGTGTGTGGCGTTGTATGCTGCCCTAGCATTGAGAGCATTTTTTGATAGAGAAGAACTCCTTGATAAATTTACGAGGGATGGAGCCTACTTTACCTCGCATGTGAATCACCATTTGCCGGGAATCGAGCTTTCTACAGGGAGTCTCGGCCATGCGCTGGGAGTTTCCTGCGGCAGTGCGATAGCGTCTAAACGCTTAGCGCGATCCAATATCATCGTCACAATAGTGAGTGATGGTGAACTCGACGAAGGCTCTAACTGGGAAGCGATTTTATTCGCCGCCCACCACCAGTTGGATAATTTAATATGTATTGTGGATTATAACAAAATTCAGAGTTTTGGAAACGTCTCGGACGTGATGACTCTTGAGCCGTTGGTGGATAAGTTTCGAGCCTTTAACTGGAGTGTGGATGTGATCGATGGTCATTCTGTTTTTTCGATTCACGAAACATTGGAGCGTCTGAAAGTGGAGCGTTCCGGCCGACCAAAATGTGTAATTGCGAATACCGTGAAGGGTAAAGGCGTAAGCTTTATGGAAAATAAGATAGAGTGGCATTATCGCCCTCCGTCAGAAAACGAGTTCTTGAAGGCGTGCTCTGAGCTGAAAGGGACACTATGAGAAATACCTTTATTAACACTTTGTGCGATTTGGCCGAGGAAAATCAGGATGTTTTCCTTCTCTGTGGGGATCTCGGGTACTCGGTTTTGGAGCCTTTTGCTGAAAAATTCCCCGAGCGTTTTTTAAATGTCGGTGTTGCAGAGCAAAACATGATTGCGGTAGCCTCTGGGCTATCTGCTGAGGGCTACAATGTTTTTTGTTATTCGATAGGAAATTTCCCAACGCTGCGTTGCATAGAGCAGATTCGTTATGATGTGTGCTATCACAAGGCGAATGTTAAGGTTGTTGCTGTGGGAGCGGGTTATGCTTATGGAGCACTTGGGGTCTCGCACCACACGACTGAGGATATTGCTATGCTGCGTGCACTTCCCGGAATGCTCCTTTGCTCACCTGCGGATGCGATAGAAGCTCGCTTGGCCGCCGATTTTATGGTTCGGAGAAACGGGCCTGGGTATGTCCGCATTAATAAGTCAGGAGAGCCTAACGTGCACAGTTGTGTTCCTCATGAGTTTCTGCCCGGAAAGGTGCTATGGGTCAAGGAGGGGCAGGAGGTGCTTGTTTTAACCACTGGGGCGATTACTCATTCTATTTGCCTAGAGTTGACTCGAAGCCATCCTGACTGGGCCTTGGCAAGTGTTCCTTTCATCGGAAATTACGATAGTGCTCTGTTAGTGGATTTAGCTAAACGGTTTAATCAGATTGTGACTGTTGAGGAGCATCAACTAAATGGAGGGTTTGGGAGCTCCCTCTTAGAGGCGTTAGGGGACTTATATTCGAGTGGACAACTGCCTCATATGCCTAAGCTGCGGCGTTTGGCTATTCCCAATAGCTTTATCGCTAAGGCTGGAACTCAAGAGTATCTGCGTAATCTGGCCGGCCTTACACTGGATCGTATTTAGGAGCGTTTTATGAAAAAGAAAATCACTGTCGTTACTCCCATGTTTAATGAGGAGGACAATGTAACCGAGCTTTGTGATCGGGTTGCGGCAGTTATGAAAAATCTGCCCTATGACTACGAGCATATTTGTATAGACAATTGCTCAACCGACAAAACCGTTTCTGTTTTGAGAAAGCGAGCAGCGGGGGATAAGAGTTTAAAAATCATAGTGAACGTGCGGAATTTTGGGCACATTCGCTCGCCTTATCATGCTATGCTCCAAGCCACTGGAGATGCGGTTGTTTTAATTGCGGCCGACCTCCAAGATCCACCTGAGATGATTGAGGATTTTGTGAAAAAGTGGGAGGAGGGTTTTAAGACGGTTATGGCGACTAAACCTGAAAGCGAAGAGTCGCCGGTGATGTATTTTATCCGCTGCGTTTATTATAAAATAATCGGCAAAATTTCGGAAGTGCCCTTGATTCCTAATGCGACAGGCTGTGGTCTCTTCGATAAAGAGGTGATCGCCATATTGAAAGGATTGAGTGACCCCTATCCTTACTTCAGAGGGCTCGTTTGCGAGGTTAGCCACCCGATCGCAACTGTTCCCTTTAAGCAGCCTCGTCGCACCAGGGGAGTGACGAGTCATAACTTCTATACTTTGTATGACTTCGCGATGTTAGGGATAACGAAGCATTCTAAGATCCCCTTGCGATTGATGATATTTTTCGGATTTGCGCTGGCTTGTCTCAGTTTTCTCGCGGCACTGGGTTACCTTCTGGCTAAACTCTTTTTTTGGCATGCATTTGCACTTGGGGTTGCACCGATTGTTATCGGTTTCTTTTTCTTTACCTCCGTTCAGATGGTTTTTTTAGGAATTCTTGGCGAGTATATTGGATCAATTCAAACCCATGTGAGAAACTTGCCGCACGTAGTTGAGGCCGAACGCATCAATTTTTAAATGTGCCCTTCCAAATAGCTAAATGGATTTTTCCTAAAATCATGTAACTCGATGGGAAACTCATCCAGTGGGGCTTTAGCATCGACTTGGAGCGAGTTAGCGCAGTCTGGCTGTGGCCTCGGATGAGAACTGGTCGTTATGAGCTGCACTGCGAGCACTCAGTGAGGATTGATTTCCTCGATTAGGAAGATGGCGACTGGTGGGGATCGCCGATTAATTTGCGATGGATTGTGCCCTTATTTCGGGCGCACTAACGGACGGCGAACGGAAAAGACTGAGAGACCAAAATTAGGTGTAGGAGTCTCCCTGGGTTTTGCCATTGTGCGATTCCAGCCTAATGACACACAGCTAGGATTTTCCGCCTCCCCTAGGCTAACTTAGACTCCGCGATTTCTCGTTCGCCGCCTTTTGTCGGTGAAGTGCTCCACCTCCACCCCCCTAAAATACTGTAGCTATGCCCTCCAAAACCGGGAAAACGTTAGATTTTGCTGCCCTGCCTGATAAGCGATGGCCGGGGCGCTTGATCGTCGGCGGTAAGACGCTTGATGACTTTGTTGCCATCGCAGAAGAGCCGTCCTCGGATGCCTCGTGGACGGTGCGGGTGTTCCAGTCCGTTTTAGTGCAACGCTGCAAATCCGCGCCCAGTGGCGAACGATTGGTGCGGTTACGGAGTGGATCCCCACGCTCATCAATAACAGCGCAAAATCCTCGGAGCGGGTAACCGAAGTGCGCTCGCTCGCGACAGCATGGCCGACACGAGGTCCAGTGGATTTTTACGGAAACAACGGCTCGCATGAAAGTATTCATGACTTTGAAGACCGTATCGAACTCGATATTGATGAAATTGAGCTGATACCGCACGGAGGACGCTCGTCAGATGGAATTTTTCCCTTCTTCGCCCTGACCGACCAGCATGACGCCTTTGCCATCGGTATTGGCTGGAGCGGGCGCTGGTGTGCCAAGCTGCGGCATGCAGCCGGGGCTTTGCAGGTTGAAGTCGGGTTGCCACAGGTCGGATTCGTACTTCGTCCGCAGGAATCGGTGAGGTTGCCTTCGGTTCTGCTGGCGCGGGCACCTGGTGCGAGCGCCGACCAGGCCCGCCGCGTGGTGCGCTCGCATCTGACTCACCATGTCAGGCCGAAGGCGCCCGACGGGAAAAGCCCTCTTTTTACCTCACATGGAACGATGTATCGGTTTCACGTCACCCGCATTGCCAATGAACAAGGCGAGATTGAGGCACTGGAGCGCGCGGCGGCAATGGGCATTGAAGCCTACTGGGTTGATGCCTGCTGGTATGGGAACTTGCCTGATTGGGCCAAGGAGGTTGGCAACTGGTACGCACGGCGCAGCGATTTCCCGCGTGGGCTGCGCCCGATCAGTGATCGTGCACATGAACTGGGCATGAAGTTCATCTTCTGGATGGAGCCGGAACGGGTGCGACCGGACACCGAATGGGCGCGCACCTATCCGGACCTCCTCCTTCACTATCCTAATGATGATAAACGGCACCCTTGGTACAGGGGGGACATGCTTCTGAACCTTGGCGACCCGCGTGCGGTGGATCTGGCTTTCGAGACGGTTTCCTCTCTAATCACCGAATTCAATACGGATATCTATCGCCAGGACTTCAGCGGGTATCCGCTCGATGCCTGGTACGCAGCGGATGCCCCTGACCGGGTGGGGATCACGGAAATCCGGCATATCGAAGGGCTTTACGCGCTGTGGGATCGAATACGTGCCGCTCATCCTGGCATTCTGATCGACAATTGCGCAGGCGGCGGGCGCAGGATTGATCTGGAAACTTTGCGCCGTGCGACGGTGCTTACGCGCAGTGATATCGTGGACGTGGACGACGAGGGCGGCAAAGCGGGCGATAAAGTGAATATAGTCAACCAGATCCAATGCTGGGGGCTTGGGCAATGGCTCGCAGACCATGCCGGGCTGAACAATGCCTTTGATGCCTACGCCACCCGCAGTGCACTGTGCACGGGGTTCATGGCCTACCGCGATCTGCCGGAAAACGAGCAAGATCCCGAATATGCCGATCTTATTGCGACGTTGGCCGAGCTCAAGCGTCTGCGGCCTTTCATGGATGAGGAACGCATTGGCCTGATCGCGCCGGATTTGGACAAAGAAGCCTTGGCGGCGTTCCAGCACCATCGTCATTCCGACGCAAGCGGGATTATCGTGGCCTTGCGCGGGCCGGAGGCGAATGCAGATTCCGTCACCCTGCACCCGGAGTATATTGATGTCGGGGGCACGTATCAGGTGACAAAATGGAATGACTACCGTCAGTTGCCCGCAACCCGGATCTCCGGCGCGGCACTTAAAGAACTGGCTATGACCATCGCCCAGAGACGCAGCAGCGTGCTGGTTGAATATCATCGGGTTTCCGGATAGTAGGTAGAGTGTCGCAAGTCGCCCCCTGCAGTATATACTGTAGGCGGAGACAGAAAGCGTTCTGCTTGGAAGAAATATTTTAGGGAGATTGTGAAAAAGCTGGCGGGGGCCTGCCGCTCCGCGAGCGCGCTTACCTTTACGTTTTTCTCCAAAAATCGCTTTCATCCCATTTAATACAATCTTCAAACATTTCGCTGCTCTCCTGTTGCAAATGATAGGTAATTACCTGTCGGGCTTTTTTATAGAACAGCGCCGCCGTATTGTGCTGAATATCCAGCATATTGGTTGCCGAACGGAAAAGGCTAAGAGACCAAGATTAGGTGTTGGCGGCCCCCTGGATTTTACTCTTGTGGGACTCCAATCTAATGACACACAGCTAGGCTTTTCCAGCTCCCCTAGGCTAACTTAGACTCCGCGATTTTTCATTCGCCGCCTTTTGGCGGTGAAGTGCTTCACCTCCAACCCCTAAAATACTGTAGCTATGTCCTCCAAAACCGAGAAAACGTTAGATTTCGCTGCCCTGCCTGATAAGCGATGGCCGGGGCGCTTGATCGTCGGCGGTAAGACGCTTGATGACTTTGTTGCCATCGCAGAAGAGCCGTCCCAGGAGGCAGGGTGGACGGTGCGGGTGTTCCAGTCCACTACAGCCCCGGAACTGCAAATCCGTGCGCAGTGGCGAACGATTGGTGCGGTTACGGAGTGGATCCCCACGCTCATCAATAACAGCGCAAAACCCTCGGAGCGGGTGACCGGGGTGCGCTCGCTCGCGGCATCATGGCCGACGCGTGGCCCGGTGGATTTTTACGGAAACAAAGGCTCGGAAGCACGTCTTGATGACTTTCTCGACCGTACAGAGCTCGATATTGACACCATTACACTGATGCCGAATGGCGGGCGCTCATCAGACGGGATTTTCCCCTTCTTCGCGCTGACAGACAGGCATGACTCCTTGGCTATCGGTATTGGCTGGAGCGGGCGCTGGGATGCCACGCTGCGTCATGCTTCCGGAACCCTTGAGATTGAAATCGGGTTGCCGCAGGTCGGGTTCGTGCTGCGACCCGGGGAGTCGGTGAGGCTGCCTTCGATCCTGTTGGCGCAGGCACCCGAGGCGACCGCCGACCAAGCTCGTCGTCTAGTACGTGCGCACTTGATGAAGCACGTCGTGCCAAGGGGGCCGGATGGGAATATCTTCAATTTAATCTCACACGGAACGATGCATCAGTACCATGTGACCCGGGTTGTCAGCGAACAGATTGAGATCGAAGCGATGGAGCGTGCTGCCGCACTGGGTTTTGAAGCGCATTGGGTGGATGCCTGTTGGTATGGGAACACGACCGACTGGGATAATGAGGTGGGCAATTGGAATATCCGGCGCAGCGATTTCCCGCGTGGGCTGCGCCCGATCAGTGACCGTGCGCATGAGCTCGGGATGAAGTTCATCATCTGGATGGATCCGGAGCGGGCTAGACCGAACACCGAATGGCCGCGTACCCACCCTGAGTTGTTCCTCAGCTATCCCGACCCAAACAGCCCTGATCCGTATACGCGAAGAGGCATCCTTCTGAACCTCGGCGATCCGCGCGCGGTCGATCTGGCCTTTGAGAAGATCTCCTCTCTAATCACCGAGTTTAACGCGGACATTTATCGCCAGGACTTCAACATGGCTCCGCTTGAAGCTTGGTACGCTGCTGATGCTCCTGATCGGGTAGGGATAACGGAGATTCGACATGTCGAAGGGCTTTACGCACTATGGGACCGGATACGGGCTGCGCACCCCGGCATAATGATCGACAATTGCGCCTCGGGTGGACGCAGGATTGACTTGGAAACCCTGCGCCGCGCGGTGATGCTCACGCGTAGTGATGCAGTTGACGTGGGCGAAGAAGGGGCCTCCGAGATGGATATCGTCAACCAGATCCAATGCTGGGGGCTTGGACACTGGCTTGTGGTCCATTCGGGACTGAACGCCACCTTTGATGCCTATGCCATCCGCGGCGCTCTCTGTGCGGGATTCATGGCCTACCGCGTGCTGCCAGAAAACGATCAAGATCCCGAGTATGCCGATGCTATCGCGGCAGTTTCCGAAATGAAGCGCCTTCGGTCTTTCGTGGCCGAAGAGCGGATCGGCCTGATCGCGCCGGACTTGGAGAAGGAGGCTTGGACGGCCTACCAGCATCATCGCCATTCTGATTCGAGCGGAATCATCGTCGCGTTGCGGGGACCGGGGGCGGACACGGATTCCGTCACCCTGCACCCGGAGCATATTGATGCCAACGCCACCTATCAGGTGATTCGGTGGGACGACTACCGTCAGTCGCCCGCAACCCAGCTCTCCGGAGCGGCACTCAAGGAGATGGTCGTGACCATTGCCCAAACACGCAGCAGCGTGCTGGTCGAGTACCAGCGCGTTGACGGATAGCAGGTAGAATGTCGCAAGTCGCCCCCTGCTAATGAGGCCAGGAAAACCTCTTTTAGAGGAAAACGGTCAACTTGGAGGGGGCGTCTTTTGCGGCCACAGGTAGAGCTGTATGTCAGAGCGCTATGGCTTTGTTCTCACACGGCTATTCTTGCGGGTTGGCCCAGAGGTAGCTTTCGCGGTGCAGGAGTTCTCGAGCTTGCGAATCAAGGAGTCGGAGTCGCCACGACACGGGGTGGGTGTCTTCGGCAGCTTTGCCGTCGAAGCCTAGCCAATCGCTGCCGGTGAGTCCGAGCAGGTAGACGTGGCTGCCGGTGGGGATGGTCGCGGGAAACGTGTAGGTCACGGCGTGCGGCGAGTCGGGCCGGATGACTTGGAGCTCAAAGTGGGCGTCGGTCAGGGGGGAGGCCGAGTTTTTGATGCGAGTCAGGAAATAGAAGCCGGCGCGCTCGCTCGTTTGGCTGCGGAGGATTGTCTGAGCGCTGCGGGCTTCGCTGCCGCCGAAATATTCGCTGATGCGCAAAAAGGAATCGGCACTGCGCCAGCTCGGCCAAATCCGGACTAGGCTTACCGTGCTTTCCGTCGCTGGCGCGGAGAGAGCGAGGAGGAGCGAGGCGAGGAGCGTGGTGATGCGGCGCATGGTGGTGTGCAGGGCGGACGGGCGAGGCTTTGGCTAGTCCGAGCTAGTCGGCAAACTGGAGTAATTGGAAGCGGCGAAAGCCGAGTGGCGCGGGTGTCCAGTTTCTAATGCTGGGGTGGACGAGGCGGGTTTCTGCGCCGAAGTAGAGCGGAGCGATGGGGGCTTCCTCGAGGAGGAGGGTTTCGGCTTCGCGAAGGAGCGTGAAGCGTGCGGTGGGGTTGCTCGTGTGTGCAGCGCGGGTGAGGAGCGTGTCGTAGTCGCGGCTGGCCCAGCCGGTCCAGTTGTAGGGACTGTCGCTAAGGAACAGCTCGAGAAAGCTGAGCGGGTCGGGGTAGTCGGCGGTCCACGCAGAGAGGCAGAGTTGGTAGTCGCCTGTCTGTTGGCGTTGAACCCAGGTTTTTTGTTCGAGCTGGGTAATGGAAACCTCGATACCGAGTTGGGTTTTCCACATGGCTTGCAGGGCTTCGGCAACACGCGGCATGAGTGCATCGTTGCGGACGATGAGTTCGAGCTTGGGAGGTAGGCTACCACTCCTATTTTCATGAGCCGCTACTTCGGACTGGATAGTGGCGGGGCGGTAATCGTCGATTGGCGGGACGAGCGAGGTGGCGGGGGAGCGACTGGCTTGGAGGACGCTGCGTGCGAGAAGGTCGCGGTCGATTGAGCGCGAGAGCGCGCGGCGTGTGGAGGCATCAGCAAGCGCGGGGTGGGCTGCAGCGTTGATGCGCAGGAAGTAGCTTTGCAGGATTGGGTCGATGTGGAGTTCGGAGGAGGCGTTTTTTTGCCAAGTGGCGACTTTCGTGACGGGGAGAGTAAAGGTCGCGTGGAGTTGGCCGGCGCGGTAGGCGCGCTCTTCGTCGTCAGCGTTTTCGATTGGTAGGAAGACGATGCGCTCGATTTGTGTTTGGGAGGCGTCGCGGTGTTGCGGGTTTTTTTCTAAAACGATGCGGGCGTTGGGCTCCCAAGCGGCGAGGGTGTAGGGGCCGTTGCTGACGAGTTCGCCGGGCCGCGTCCACGGGCGGCCTCGCTGCGTGAGTGCGCCAAACTTTTCTAAATTACCCGAGTGGAGCGGAAACCAAGCGGGGAGCGAGAGGAGTGCGGGGAGGTAGGGGGCGGGGTGTTCGAGCGTGAGGATCAGGGTGAGCGCATCGGGGGCACTCGCGCCGATTTCGTCGGGGTTATCGAGTTCGCCTGCGTTATAGGCGGCTGCATTTTTGAGGACGAAGAGATACCACGCGTTATAGGCGGCGAGGGCCGGAGTGAGGGCGCGTTGCCACGAGCGGACGAAGTCGGCGGCAGTGAGTGAGTCGCCGTTTGACCAGTGCAGGCCGGGCCGGAGCTGAAAAGTCCAAGTGAGCCCATCGGGAGAGACTTCCCACGACTCGGCCGCAGCGGGCAGGGGGCTCATGCTCGCCTCGTCGAGCACGGTGAGTCCCTCAAAAAGGCTGTTGATGATTACTTGCCCTGTGAGTGTTGAGGCGAGGTGCGGGTCAAGGTCGCTGGGCTCGGCAGCATTGCCGAGCAGGAGCGTGCCGGAGCGAGTGGCGATCTCGACTGCGGTCTCGCGTGGTTTACAGCCGACGAGGCCCAATAGGGCGAGCAGTGAGGCCCACGCACGGAACCGCTTAGCGCTTCGAGCGCAGTCCGACATGGGTTGCGGGCGGGGTGGGGTATTGGGGATGAGCGGTACGCACAGCGACTCGCGCCACTCTTAAGCGGCCGAATTGCTGTCGTCTTTGGGTGTGGCGGTTGGTTTTTGCTCGGACTTCGGGGCTGGAGGCGTCTCGTCGTCTTGGGTGGCTTTTTTGAATTCTTTGATGGATTGGCCTAAGCCCTTCGCGAGCGAGGGGAGTTTCGTCGCGCCAAAGAGGAGGATGAGTACGCCGAAGATGAGGAGGAGTTCGGGGACGCCGATTCCGAAGACTGCGAGGGGCGCGAAGGGCGGCGTTGTGGCGGCAGTGACGAGGGTTTCCATGAGGGGAGGGAGTCTGTGGCTTGGGCGTTTTTAGTAAAGAAAGCTTAAGGCCTGTGCGTTTTTTAGGCGTCAGTGCGCGGCTGTGCGTTCGACTCGATGAGTGCGCCGTGCGCTGTGTGAACGCGGTGAATTTTTCGGCGCGCCCAAGCGGGTTACTGCAATCAGCGGCGTGAGAAGGGCGAGATGGTCTTGAGGCCGGTTCCAAGGCTGACGCCGGAGGATTTGGCTTCGGCGGCGGCTTTCATGAGGTTTTGGGCGTTGTCGACTTGCTCGGCGTTGAAGAAGCCGTGGAGCTGGCGAATGCGGGTGGGGTGGCGCATTTTGCGCAGTGCCTTGGCTTCGATTTGGCGGATGCGTTCGCGGGTGACTTTGAATTGTTTGCCGACTTCTTCGAGGGTGCGGCTGTAGCCATCGGCGAGGCCGAAGCGTAGGGAGAGGACGCGGCGTTCGCGTTCGGTGAGCGAGTCGAGGACGTCGACGATCTTTTCGCGCAGGAGCGAGAAGGCGGTCATGTCGTAGGGGTTTTCGGCGGACTTGTCTTCGATGAAGTCGCCGAAGCTGGTGTCGTCGCCATCGCCTACGGGGGATTGGAGCGAGATGGGTTGGCGCGCCATCTTCATGATTTGCTGCACGCGGTCGACGGGCAGGTTCATCTCGTCGGCGACTTCCTCGGGGGTGGGCTCTTGGCCGAATTCTTGGAGGAGTTGTTTTTGCACCTGCATGACCTTGTTAAGGGTCTCGATCATGTGGACCGGGATGCGGATGGTGCGGGCTTGGTCGGCGATGGAGCGGGTGATGGCTTGGCGAATCCACCAAGTGGCGTAGGTGGAGAATTTGTAGCCGCGTCGGTATTCGAATTTCTCCACCGCTTTCATGAGGCCCATGTTGCCTTCTTGGATGAGGTCGAGGAAGGAGAGGCCGCGGTTGGTGTATTTTTTGGCAATGGAGATGACGAGGCGCAGGTTGGCCTCGACCATTTCTGTCTTGGCTTGGTGGGCTTCGCGGACGTGGACGCGGGTTTGCGCGATGACTTTGAGGAGTTCTTCGGGCTCGATGCGCTGGGCGGCGGCGATTTCTTTTAGCTGGGCTTTAATGGCCTTGGTGTCGATCGCGGCGTCTTTCTTGGTCTTGGGTTTTTTGGCGCGTTCGAGTTGGGCGAGGAGCAGCTCAATGGTTTCGAGAGTGGGGCTGAGTTGCTCTAAATACTCTTCGTAGACTTTGAGCTTGAAGAAGAATTTGCCGAAACAGGGGCGGAGCAGGGCTTCGCGTTTGTGGAGTTTGGTGAGGATGCGTTTGCGGTCGGCATCAGTGCGCGCTTTTAGGTACTCGTCCCACGCGGCAGCGACGCCCTTTTCGGCTTTCTCGGTGGCCTCGACGAGTTTGGGGAGGTTTTTGAAGTAGGCTTCGCGGCTTTCGATTTTTTTATCGATGACGATGCGATCGAAGCGTTCTTCGCGGTTGATGAGGCGTTGGCCGAGGTTGGCGATGTGTGCGCCGATGACGGTGGCTTGGAAGAGGGCTTCTTGGGCTTTGAGTTCGGCGGTCTCGATGCGTTTGGAGATTTCGACTTCTTGTTCGCGGGTGAGCAGGGGGACTTGGCCCATCTGCTTCAGGTACATGCGCACGGGGTCGTCGAGGATGTCGTTTTGGGAGGAGCGGCTTTCCTCCTCCTCGGCCTCTTCCATGCGTTGTTTGTATTCCTCGACTTGGTCGGGCTCGAGGATCTCGATTTCGAGGTTCTGGAGAATCGAGAGGATGTTATCGATCTCTTCCTGATTTTCGACCGACTCGGGGAGTGCCTCGTTGATGTCGTCGAAGGTGAGATAGCCTTGCTCTTTGGAGAGGCGGATGAGCTGGCGGATTTTCTCGTTGATGCCGGTGGCGGCGAGGTCGGCGGAGTTGGCTACTGCGCCGGTGCTGGCGGCGGCTTCGGCGGTCTCGATAGCGGACTCGACGGCGTCGGCGTGGGTGTTCGCAGCAGCGGCTTTGGCAGACTTGGAGGACTTGGTCTTACGAGGCATGTGTGTTTGGGAAAAAGGGAAGTCAGGCGGCAGCGGTTGAGAGGAGGAGCGGCCTTAGGAGCTGGCGTTTGATTTCTAACTGTTCTTGCAAGAGAGCCCCTAGATTTGGGGGGGCGGGACTGTCCGCATCGTGTCGAGCTAAATCAAGAGCGATTTGGTGGAGGCGTGGCTCTAGGGCGCGAGCGCGGAGGAGGCGCAGGGCTTCGCTGGCGATTTTGTGCGGGTCTTCAAAGGCGGGCGGGTCGAAGAGGAGCGTAGTGACGAGTGCTCGCTCGGCGTCGGTTTCGAGGAGCGGGTCTAGGTGGTCGCGACCGGGCCAGTTGGCTTGCTCAAACTCGGCAAGGAAGCGGTTAAGGAGTGCCCCGGCGGTGTGGCGGGTGTCGATCCAGTCGTGGGGGAGAGTTTGAGCGAGGGCGGGGCCGATTTGCTCAAAGTGCAGGCAGACGAGTAGCAAGTGTTCTTCGGGCGGAGTCTTCGGCTCTTTTTCTTGGCGGCGAGTCGTGGGCTCGCCGTCGAGTGCTGGTCGCGTGTCGGCGGACAAGGGGTTGGGGGCGCGCTCACCTAGTGCAGCTCGCGCCGCTGTGCCGCGTCCGCGCCGGAGTTTAAGCCGGTGAAAGTCGCGCTGCATGGCGTGCGGTGCGATGCGGAGGTGGGCGGCGGCTTCGGCTACGAATTCACTTTGGGCGACTTGGGACTCTGCGTTGGCGATTATCTCCATGAGCGCGTGCGCCGCGCGGGATTTTTCTTCGGCGGTCGCGTGGGTCGGCACTGGGAGGAGGGCGCGTGCGGCGTAGTGCATGGCCGAGAGCGAGCCTTGGTGGAGTGCGTCGTAAGCGGCGAGTCCTTGGGCGAGGAAGAGCGAGTCGGGGTCGTCGAGTGGGGGAGGCGTGTTGGCGGTCGCGGCGCTGTTGTCGCCGATGTTGCCAGAATCGGGGGCGACGAGGAAGCGGGCTTCGAGTCCGGCGCGGAGCGCGAGTGGCAGGAAGCGAAGCGCGGCCTTTTGCCCGGCACTGTCGCCGTCGAAGAAGCACTCGATTTGCGCGTGGTAGCGACGCAGGAGTCGGAGTTGCGTGTCGGTGATGGCGGTGCCTTGCGGGGCGACGGCGGTTTTTAGCCCGATGCTCCAGCAGCGAATAGCGTCGAGTTGTCCTTCGACGAGGACGAAGGGGCGGCCTTCGCCGACAGCGCTGCGGGCGCGGTCGAGATTAAAGAGGAGGTTGCCCTTGGTGAAGATGGGGGTTTCGGGGGAGTTGGTGTATTTGGCGTCGCGCGCGGGGTCGTCGCTCGGGGTGAGCGCGGTCTGGCGCGCGGTGAAGGCGACGACGCGGCCTTGGTGGTCGCGGATGGGAATCATGAGTCGTCCGCGAAACCGTGGGCGCAGCGTGGCGGGCGAAATCGGTGTGCCGTCTCTTATAAAGAAAAGGCCGCAGTGGCGGAGGGCGTCTTCGCTGAAGCGTTTTTTGAGGAGGAGTGCGGCGAGTGTGTCGGCCCCGTCTGCGCCTGCCGCGCCGATTCTAAACTCTTCGGCAATCGCGAGGTCGAAGTGTCGTGAGTCGCTCCAGTAGTGGCGCATGAAGTCGCCGAGCGGGCTACTCACACGAAAGGCTTGGTGGTAGTGATCGGCGGCGAGTTCGTGGAGCTCAAAGAGTTCGCTGCGCAGCGAGCGTTCTTCGCGGCTGGGGCCGCCGCTGCCTTCTTCGTATTCGATTTCGATGCCGAAACGTTGGCCAATCGTCTCGACCGCTTCGCTAAAGCCGAGCTGCTCGGTCTCGCGGACAAAGCTGATGATGTCGCCCGCTTGGCCGCAGCCGAAGCACTTATAAAAGCCCTTATCCGTATCGACGTGGAAGGAGGGCGTCTTCTCATTGTGGAAGGGGCATAGGCCCTTCATCCGGCGGCCGCCTGTGCCGCGCAGTGTCACCACGCGGGAGACGACGTCGGCGATTGGGACGCGCAACTTGAGGTCGCGCACGCAGCTTGGCTTGATGACGGGCATTGAGCGGGAGAGTGGGCGGCTGCGGCGAATCGGAAAGGCAGGAGAGCGGAGCTGAGTTCGGCGCGGTCTTAGGAGAATGCACTTTCAAGGGCGACTTTGGGCTGTCAAGGGTTGCGCCCTTCCGCTCAAACGAGGAAACATCTCGCCCGCTTTGCCGCTCTTCTTCTTGCCCATGCGTTTACTGCTTTTTGCCACGTTTTTACTTAGTTCCGCTTGTGGGCTCTGTGGGCTTTGGGCGCAAGAAGTTCCCGATACTCGCACAGCCGAGCAGGCCGCGGATGCAAGCGCAGCGCAAACACAGGCTGTGCCTGCCGCCGGGCCCGCGCCGATTTGGGAGGTCGCGCTTGGCGACTTTAGTCAAGCGAGCTATGACCGCGCAGTGGAGCGGGTGATTCACGACTTCGAGGGACAGAGCGGCTGGGCACTCGTCCCGGGCGAGAAGAAGAAAGTGGGCCTAAAAATCTACGCCGACTCGGGCCCGGGCATGGCGACGCCTGTCCCGCTCGTGCGCGCAGTAATCGCTGCGCTTGAGCGGCGCGGTTTTGCAAAGGAGGATATTTTTTTAGTAGGGCTAAACCAACTACGGCTGCGGATGACGGGCTACTTGCCCTCGCTGGCGACCGGTCAGTCGGCCTTTCCCGGGCACAAGGTTTACGTGCTGGAGTCGGGCCGTTTCTACGATCCGGTGTGGTTTTACGATAGCCCGCTGCCGCAGCGTTTTGACCCGATTTTCGCCGAATCGCAGACGCGGGGAGTGAGTGCCGACACCTCGCCTGACGAAGACCGCAAGAGCTTTCTCGCTACGCCGCTGTTTCTCGATGCGGATTTTTGGATAAACCTGCCTGTCTACACTGACCACGCGACGCTCGGCGTAAACGGCGCACTGGTAAATGCGACGCTCTGGAATGCCTCGAACACGGCGCGCTTCTTTCGGAGCCCGGCCAATGCGCCCGCGGCCGTTGCCGAGATGAGTGCCATACCCGAGTTGCGCGAGACTTGGGCATTCACGCTTGTAAGCCTCCAGCACTACCAATTCATCGGTGGGCCTTTCTTTAACTCGCTTTACAGCGTATCGGAGCCGCGCTTGTGGCTCTCGCGCGATCCCGTGATGCTCGACTCGCTGATGCTGGAGCGGATTAATCAGTGGCGGAAGCTCTCGGGCTTTGCGCCGGTTTCGGAGGAGATTCGCACACTCGAGTTTGCCGAAATGCTCGGCGTGGGCTCGACCGAAACGGCGTCGGCGACTATCATTAAGCTCTCAGAATAAACCGCTTGTCAGTGGCGGTTGCGCGGGCGATTTTGTCGGCACGATGACCCCGTATCTGCCGTTTTTCATCCAAGCCGCCTTGGCAGCGGCAATCGCTGCGCTGCTCATCGCGGCGACTCACCTGCTCGGTCAGCGCGCTGCGAAGAACAAGATTAAGGACTCGGCCTACGAATGCGGTGTCCCCTCCGAGGGCGCGCCGCACTCGCGCTTTTCGGTAAAATTTTACGTCACCGTGATGCTCTTTATCCTCTTCGATATCGAGGTCGTGTTTCTCATCCCGCTGTGCTTCGTCTACCGCGAGTTTTTGGCGAACCACATCACGATTTTCGCACCCATGATGTTTTTCATCGGCGTGCTCGTCCTCGGGCTCTTTTACGAGCTAAAGAAGGGCGCGCTAGAGTGGGAGAAGTGAGCGCGTCGTTAGCTGTGCGCACCAGAGCCAGAACGGGCTAAACGGATTCCCCTGTACGAGGATAACGAACTATTATGCGGCTGGAAAAAATCATCGCGCGCAGCCGCATCATCGACCTGCACAGCTCGACCTTGCGCGGCGCGCTTGAGGAGCTGTTGAGCGTTTGCGCAGAGAAGTTTGACGATCTAAAGCCCGAGTCGCTCTTGCGCGGCCTACTCGCGCGCGAGAGCACGATGACCACCTATCTCGGCCACGGTGTGTCGCTGCCTCACGTCCGCGTAAAAATGAAGCGCCGCTACATCCTCGCAATCGGCCGCAGCCGCACCGGTATCCGCCACGAGGGGACAAACGACGAGGAGCGTGTGAACCTCATCTTCATGCTGCTGGCGGGCGACCGCGCGCCCAACTACCTGCAAGTTCTCGCCTCGATCGCGCGCCAAGTGCGTGAGCCCGAACTCGTGCAAAACCTCGCGAACGCACCCGACCTCGACACGCTCTACGAGCGGCTTGTGGGTGGGTTCGATGGCATTCGCCCGGTCCAAGCACAGCAAAACCGGACCAACCGGCTCCTTTTTCGCGAGGCGCAGCGTGTCGCCAGCGGCGCGGCATGCAGCGCAATTATGGTTTTTGGCGATACCTTTATTGGCGGGATTCCGGCGGGCATCTTGCGCTCGAAAATCAAGACGATCCTCGTGTCGCGAAACGCGGTGGAGCAGCCCGCGAGCGAGGATAAAGAAGACTTTAATGTCACCCTCCAGGTTCGCGCCTTCTCCAACCAGCGCATGTCGCAGCTGCGCAGCGCGATCCTGATGGCCCTGACTCACGGTGCGCTCAACTTCACTGACCGCATCTGCTGCATAGGCGGCGTGGCGGGGAGCAACCAGTTTGACACGCTGAGCGTGGTCGAAATCGAGCGCGAGTTTCAGACGCTGCTCACGGGGCGCAACGACCTGCTGCCGGTCGATGTAAAACCCGAGGTATTGGAGCGTGTAATCGCCGTCGCGACCGAACTCGCGATTGAAGGCCGCGAGGGCAAGCCGGTTGGCTCGCTCTTCGTCGTGGGCGATATCAATAAAGTCGAAAAACTCTCCAAACCCCTCGTCCTCAATCCCTTCTACGGCTATAAGGAAGAAGATCGCAACATCCTGAACCCCTTTATGGATGAGACGGTGAAGGAGTTTTCCTCAATTGACGGAGCCTTCTTGATTGGTGGCGATGGCGTGCTCGAGTCCGCAGGCAGCCTCATTCAAGCGGTCGATCCCGAGCACTCATTGCCGGGTGGCTTGGGGAGTCGGCACGCGGCGGCGGCGGCGATTAGCCTAAAAGCGCAGTGCATCGCCATCGTCGTTTCTAGCTCCGGTCAAGTGACGCTCTTCCGGCGTGGCGTGATGCTCCCGCTTATGGATCGGCGGAGTCAGTGACGGCCTTCGACCGACTTATATGGGCTCGCAAAGCTACCGGAAACTTTACGGTTGCCGTGCCCGAGCCGTGGGCTTTGCTGTCCCGTCTCCCAAACCCTTTCAAATACATGCAAGACCAGATCATCCTCGAATGCACGGAAGCCCGCAAAGAAGGTAAACCCGTGTCCCGCTACCTCTCTACGCGCAACAAAAAGACCGTGACCGAGCGCATCGAGAAAAAGAAATACAACCCGCACCTCAAGCGGCACACTCTCCACAAAGAGATTAAGTAAGCGGGCGCGCGGCTAATTCCTACTCCCTCCCAGCCAGACCTGTTAACGGTCTGGCTTTTTTGCGCCCTAAACCGGCAATGTCCTTGATGGATAGGCAGGCAAAGGCTCTACCCACAGCCGTAATTCTCCCTAGGTGCTCCTTTTGTGGGCTAGGTAAATGATTTTCCTAGAACTGAAAGGATACTCTATTGGGCGGGAGGTCAATTAGCACGCTTTGTTGGGATTTTCCCAGCGAGTAATATAATGACTATCTTGGCGCATGTTTTAGCTGCGATGTCTTTTTATTCCGCTGCTTGCTATATCAGAGCAAAACTATCGCAGTTTTTTAGCAAGTCGGGTTGGTATTTATCAGCGGAGGTTTCATGCTCACGCCGTATGCAGTGACTATGCAAAAGTAGTCATTAAACGCACTTAATGCGACCGTCTGCGCGGCTTCTTTACTTCTGACTGTGCAGCGACTTGTGCGCGAGCCGAGTCACGCTAGAAGCACTCTGCTTCCACGCGACGTCATCCTTTTCGGCGGGTGGCGCGCCAGCTTTCGCGGTGTTTGCGAATCCAGTCGAGCAGCGCGTGCTCGAAGCCGATGTCGTAGCCGAGGCGTTCAGATTCGAGCCATTTGTGTTTTAAGATTTCTTCGCGCTCGGCGAGAAACTCTTGGTAGAGGCTGGATTTTTTAACAAAATCGCGAGAGGGGGCATCGGTCGTTTTGCTGGGTGTCGTGGTGGAGGTGGTGCGTGTCATTCCAAACAGGTCAGGTCGGGTCGCGATTCCGAGTGGCGGACTGGGGGCTGTCAACGCTCCGAAATGTCCTGCGTGCGTCACAACAAAGCCGCTAATAAGATCGCTGCTCCTGTTTTGGGCGCGGATTTATGCTCGAAGAGGGTGGGGCCCTGCGGATAGTTTTTGCAGGAATTACCTCCGGAAGCTGTAGGCTGGGTGAACCGCCATACGGGCGAAATCACAGCCGTGTGCTGGCTCCCGCGACGTGTTATAAACGGTCCCCTTTTATGACCGTTTTTTTAGCCCTTTGAGGAGGCCCTCGGCCATGTCGCGGAAGAGTTGTGCAGTTTCGCTCTGCGGTTCGCGAACGACGATGGGTTGGCCGAGGTCGCCGCCTTCACGGATTGCGGAGAGCAGCGGGACTTTTCCCAAGAGCACGGTGCCGAGTTGCTCGGCGGTCGCGGCTCCACCGCCGCTACCAAAGAGCGCGTGATGTTGGCCGGAGGAGTCGACGAAGTCGCTCATGTTTTCGGCGACACCGAGGAGCGGTACGTTGACCTTTTGAAACATGAGTCCGCCTTTGCGCGCAACTTGGGTGGCGGCGGCTTGGGGCGTGGTGACGAGGATCGCGCCGTCGAGTGGGATGGTTTGCACGAGTGAGAGTTGCGCGTCGCCGGTGCCGGGGGGCAGGTCGATGAGGAGGAGATCGAGCTCGCCCCACTTTACGTTTTGGATGAACTGCTGGACGGTCTTCATGATCATCGGCCCGCGCCAGATGACGGGCGTATTATCGTCTACTAGGAAGCCCATGCTCATGACCTTCACGCCGTGGTGTACCATCGGGATAATCATCGCGCCTGCGCCGTCGCCCTCGATTTCGGGGCGCCCGCTGAGGCCCATCATCAGCGGGACGCTGGGCCCGTAAATATCGCAATCCATCAAGCCAACTCGTGGGCTGCGTTGGCGGCCCCACAGGCGGCCTTGGCTCGCGGCGATGACTTGGGCGGCGGCACAGGCTAGGTTCACCGCGAAGGTGCTTTTGCCCACTCCGCCTTTGCCCGAGGCGATTGCGACCGCGTGCGCCATGCCTTCGGGGAGCGCGGCGCCGCCCGCGAGGTTGCCGCCGACTCCTGCGGTGCCGCTTGCGCCGCCCGTTACGGGGGGCTTTACCGAAGTGACGGCGAGGTCGACGATGACTTCGCGCACGCCGGGCAGGCCGCGAAGCTGCGCCTCGACCGCGGTCTTGATTTGCAAGGGCATTTGCGGGTCGCTGGTCGTGAGCGCGAGCGAGACTTTAGCCGTGCCGCTTTCCTCCAAAAAGGCTGCCGAGCGCACGAGTCCGAAGGAGACGATGTCGCGGCTAAAGCCGGGGTATTTTACTTGGGCGAGCTGGGCTTTGATGTCGTCAGAGGTCACGGCGGTAAAAATGCGTCGGGAATTAAGTTGTTATGGTTCTGTGCGCTGCAAATAGAAATGGGCTTCGCGTGCCTTTCTGGTTTGCCGTTGGGCAAAACCAAAGCGGCCGCCCTTCTTCTTCGTTTTTCTAAGTTTTTCGCCTCATGATTCTTTCACTCTCTCGCTTCCTCTTTTCGCTCGTTACGCTACTTGGCGTGCTGCCCTTGGTCGTGCAGGCGCAGCGTAACGTGGGCGATGTCGTCATCGCTTCGGACGTGCAGGTGGTGCCGGTGCGGGTGTCGTCGACGACTTCGGAACTGGGCGCGCTCGCGCAGCAGGCCTTTGGCGTGCATGGCCGCTATCGGGTGGTGGGCAGCGGCCATCGTTACGACATTCGTTTTGCGCAGGCGGGGGCCGCCCAGGTGCGCGTTGAGATCGCCAATGCTTCGGGCGGGCTCGTCCACTCGCAGACGCTCTCGGGTGACACGCTCCGGCACGCGCTCTTGCGCGCCGCCGATGTCGCCGTTGAGCGAACGAACGAAGTGGGGCTGCGCGGGTTCTTCGCTTCGAAGCTCACCTTTGTCGCCGAGCGCACGGGGCGTAAGGAGGTTTACATCTCCGACCTGTTTTTCGGCGAGCTGCGCCAGCTTACGCGTGACAACTCCCAGTCGCTCACCCCGCGCTGGTCGCCCGATGGCTCGCGCATCATTTACACGAGCTACTTTCGCTCCGGCTTTCCCGACATTTTCCAAATCGACCTGCGCAGCACGCAGCGCACGAGTTTCGTGAGCTTTAAAGGCACCAACAGCGGGGCGCGCTTCAGCCCCGATGGGCGGCAAGTCGCGATGGTCTTGAGCGGCGAGGGCAACGCCGAGATTTACGTGGGCAACGCCCAAGGCCGCCAAATTCGCCGTCTCACACGGACGGATGCCGTCGAGGCCTCGCCCTGCTTTTCGCCCGATGGCTCTCGGATCATCTACACCTCCGACTCGGCGGGCGGCCCGCAGCTTTACGTGATGTCGGTTGCCGGTGGTGCAGCGCGGCGCGTACCGACCAACATTAGCCGTTATTGCTCGGAGCCGGACTGGAGCCGAGCCGATGCCAATAAAATCGCCTTCACGATGCGGATTGGCAGTGGCTTCCAAATCGCCACCTACGATTTCTCAAAAAGCGGCGAGCCCGCCCGCCAAGTATCGAATGCGCCCTTCGATGCGATCGAGCCCTGCTGGCTGGCCGACGGGCGGCACCTGATTTACACGGCGCGCGACCGGCAAACCAGCCGTCTATGCATTCTCGACACCGAGACAGGCCGCTCAACGACCATCAGCCCTGCTGCGCTCGGTGCCGCGCTCCAAGCAAATGCCCTGCTGCGCTGAGGCTTAACAACTCGTCACTGCGCGAGTTTTGAGGGGGGCTCGGTGGCGCGGCGCGAGGTGGTGTCGCGGATGAGGCGGCGTAGGCTCGCTTCGGCGTCGGTGGCGCGTCGCGCAGAAGCACCGTGCGAAGCGGGGAGAGTGCCCCAGGTGGGGACCGCATCGCCCGAGGAGCTGGCTTGGGCGTTTTGCAGTTGGCCGAGGTCGCGGGCGGTGTCGTTTAGGTCGCGGATGTTGCGGAGGCGTTCGTCTTCTTCGTAGCGGGCGAGCGCGTAGGCTTGGGCCGCGCTGCCGATGAGGGGGAGGCGAAAGCGGTTGAGGGCTTGGCCAGTCTCGGAGAGGTAGCGGTTCGCGGCGAGAGCGGCTAGGCCGCTGGGGCTGTGAATGTCGCGCTCGCGGAGGATGGGGGATTTCTTTTCGCGAACGACGTAGTCGGGGAGTCGGAGGATTTGGTTCTTCGGCCTATCGGTATCGCGCATGTCAGCGAGTTCCCCATCTGGAGCGTCTTGATCGTCGGGCTTCGGCTTTGGCTCGGGGGGCGGGGTGTACTGGGGCATGCGGGCGGCGAGTTGCGCGGCGACGTTTTCGGAGACGGCCCGAGGTGGGATGGGGCGCTTGGCCGCGGCGGCGGGAAACGCGTCGAAGGAGTCGAGGGCTCCATTATTTTGCGCGGAGCCTGTTGGCTCCGAGTGAAGAACTCCGCCCCTGAGGTCGGAGCTTCTCCTCCACAAGCTAGGGGAGCCTTCGGCTCCATATGACGATGACCCCGCTTGACCTCGCCGTTCACGGCGAGGTGCGCGCTTTGGTGCGTGGTCAGACTGGGGCTCTGAGTCGGGCTGTGTCGCGTTTTCCGATGCTTCGGAGCGATTTGCCCGCACGAGCTCTTCGCCCTTTTTATTCTGCGCGGGGTTCGCCGACTGCGCGTCGGCCTGTGTGGTGAGCCCGAAAGCGAGGAGCGCGAGGAGGAGAAGCAGGGAGAGGCGTTTGGGGGTGTTCATGGCTCGCATTTTTTTTGGGGGTGACACGGGGGTCGGTGCGCTCGGGTGTTTTGCTCGCTTGCGCTCGTTAGCGGTTAGTCACGGATTTGTCCGGTGCCGGTGCCGATCCATTTGTAGGTGCACAGTTCGCGCAGGCCCATCGGGCCGCGGGCGTGAAGGCGGTCGGTGGAGATGCCGATTTCGGCTCCTAGGCCAAACTCGTAGCCGTCGCTAAAGCGGGTGCTGGCGTTCCAGAGGACGGCGGCACTATCGACGGCGGCGAGGAATTTTTCTGCGGCGGCTTTGTCAGCAGTGACGATTGTCTCGGTGTGGCCGGAGCTGTCGCGGTTGATGGTGGCAATGGCGTCTTCGAGCGAATCGACGATGCGGATGGCGAGGGTTTGCGCGAGGAATTCGGTGCGGTAGTCGGCTTCGGTCGCGGCGGTGTGGGGGATGTTGGCTGAGGCAAGGATGGCCGCACTCGCCGGATCGCATCGCAGCTCTACGTTGGCTGCTTTGATGAGGGCTTGCGCCGCGCGGGGGAGGAAGGTTTCGGCGATTGCGCGGTGGACGAGGAGTTGCTCGGCGGCGTTGCAAACGCCGGGGCGCGAGGTCTTGGCGTTGACGATTATCTGCTCGGCCATGTCCAGGTTTGCGGCTTGGTCGATGGTGACGAAGCAGATGCCGTTGTAGTGTTTGATGACGGGGATGGTGCTGTTTTCGCTGACGAAGCGGATGAGGCTTTCGCCGCCGCGTGGGATGATGCAGTGGACGAGGGCGTCGAGTCGGAGGAGGTGGGTGAGCGCGCTGCGGTCGGTGGTGGGGATGAGTTGGGCGGCGGCGGGCGGGAGTCCACTCGTGGCGAGTGCGCGGGTGATGAGCGCGGCGAATGCGGTGTTGGTATGAAAACACTCTTTGCCGCCGCGGAGGATGGCGGCGTTTCCACTTTTAAGACAGAGGATGGCGCAGTCGATTGTGACGTTGGGTCGGGCTTCGTAGACGATTGCTATGACGCCGATGGGCACGCGGACACGGCGCAGGTGCAGGCCGTTGGGGCGGGTAGTTTCGTCTAAAAGCTCACCAACGGGGTCGGGTAGCGCGGCGACTTCGCGGACGCTTTGCGCGAGTTTAGCGAGGCGGTCGGTGGTGAGGGTGAGGCGGTCGATTTGCGCGTGAGTGAGGCCGTTTTCGGTGGCCGCTGCGAGGTCGCGAGCGTTAGCCGCGAGGAGCGCGTCGCTGTGTGTTTCGAGCAGGCGGGCGAGTTCGTGGAGCGCGGCGTTTTTCGCGTCGGTGGGCACCGTCGCGAGCGCGAGCGAGGCGGCGCGGGCGTTTTGCGCTATTTCGAGGATTTGGGCTTCGAGGGGAGCGGGCATGGGCAGGACTATTACGCGCTGTGTTGTGTGAGCAACTCGGTAGCCTTGGCCCGAATTTCGGGCCAGCGGTCGGCGGGGATAGCGGCTCCGAGGCATTGCACGGTTTCGGCTCCGAGCAGCGAGCCGAGCGCGCCGGCGCTTGGGAGCGGTGCACCGCGCAGGTGGGCGTAGAGGAAGCCGCCTGCCCAAGCGTCGCCCGCTCCTGTGGTGTCGATGACTTGGGAGACGGGCGCGGGGGCGATCCGGTGGAGGCTGTCGCCTTGGGCAAGCCACGCGCCTTCGGCTCCGATTTTTACGGCGGCGATACCGCCGAAGCGGGCAAGGGCTTCGGCCTGTTTATCGGGCGTGCTCTCGCTGGCGGCGAGTGCAGAGCCTTCGTCGGGACTGCCCTTTTGGGTTTGCTCGGGATTGTCGGCAAAGAGCGCGCGGGCTTCGTCTTCGTTGGCAAAGACGATGTCGATGCCTGCTTCGAGTTGGCGGAAAATCCATTTGCGGGCGACGCTCACCACTTCAAAGGAGCCGAGGTCGAGGCTGAGGGTGCAGCCTGCGGCGCGGGCGGCGCTGAGGATGGCGTCGGCGAGCGCGGGGTTGAAGAGGAGGTACCCTTCGATGTGGGCGTGGCGCACTCCGGCGAAGTCGCTTGGGCTGATTTCCTCGGGGGCGAGCGTCATGGCGGCGCCGAGGTGGGTGCGCATGGTGCGCTGGCCGTCGGAGGTGACGAGCGAGAGGCAGCGGGCGTTGGGGAGCGCGGGGTGCTGCTTAAAGCGGGCGGTGTCGGCGCCGTGTTCGCGGAAGTTGGCGAGGTATTGGGCGGCGGTGTCGTCGGAGCCGACTTTGCCAAGGAAGGCGGTCGAGAGGCCGAGCCGCGCGGCGGCGAGTGTGGTGTTGGCCGCGGCTCCGCCGGGCACCGTGGCAAGCGATGGGAGTTTGGCGACGAGTTCGGCGATATCGGCGTCCTCGACGAGGACCATGCCGCCTTTTTCCCCAGAAACGTGCTCGCGGAGGAAGCTGTCGTCCACATGCGCGAGTAAATCCATGATGGGGCTGCCCACGCCAATGAGGTCGAGGCCCTCGACTTGTTTATCGGGCGCGTGCGCGTTGGCACGCGTCGGGTTGGGCGAGGAGGCTGCGGTGGTTGTGGCGTTTTGAGCGGTGGCGGTCGGCATGGGTTGAAAACTTAAAGGTGGGAGATAAAAAGGAGGAGAAATGGAGAGCGTGTGCGCGGGGCGCGGTCGCCGTTTAGTCTAGGACGTGGATACTGGTGGCGAGGATGGGCTCTTCATCTACCTCGATGAGGATCGAGTATTCGCCAGGCTCGGGGAAGGAGAGGTTGCGGATTTCGTTGATGAGGTTGATCCGCTGCAGAGGCGAGGGCGACTCGAAGCCGCGCTGGATGAGCGGCCGCATCGCGGTGGGGTCTTGGCCGAGCGAGATCTGGACTTGATGCTCGCCGACCGCGCAGTCGGTCAGCGTCATAAACCAGACCATGTGCGGGTGCGTGGCGGGGAAGTGCTTGGCCTGGATGTTGGAGAAGGCCCCGAGGATGGTGTGCTTGCCGGTGGAGGGGTCGATGTGGACGCCGTCGCAGGTGATCCAAGCGAGCAGTTGAGGTTTCGATTGCATAAAGGTGAAAGAGGGATGAAGCGGGGCCGGTAGCGAGCAAGAGCCAAAGGAGCCACCGCCCCACGCGTCGAGTGTGCACCCTGGGAGTGGGGCCATTCCATTTCCGCTCGACTTAAGCGGGCTCTCTCCAGCAGATGCGCTTATGAGTAAACAAGCGCAGCCACTGGAGGAGAAACTGGAGACTGTGAGGGGGCAAGTCGAGGCACTCGGCGAGCAGCTCGGCGCGATTTTTCAAAAACCGCAGCCCGCGCCAGAACCGGTGGGCTTGAGCCCCGCGATTTTTACCCAAGACGGCTGGAGCGAATGGGCGGGGCAAGCGGGCCATCCTGAGTGGCTACAAGTGCTGGCGACTTATCCGCATTGGCTCGTGCTCGGCTGTGCGGGTGTGCTCGGGATTGGGCTACTGTGGCTCGGCTTTCGGATGCTGAAATGGACGCTCACGCTCCTTATCCCCTTGGTCATCGTCGCCGTCGTGGTCTGGTGCATCTGGTTCTTCTGGCTGTCCGAGCGAGCTGCCTCCTAATCCAGCACTCGACTCGACAAGGCTCGCTCCGGCTCTCGGCCGGCAATTGCATGGGGTCTTAGGAAGCAAACAGGTTTGCTTCCTTCCACTGCGCGTGGGGCGGCGGTCAGTGACCGCTTCCATTTAATTTGGGATTTCTCATCGCGCTATCGCGCGAAAGCGAAATCCCAAATTTGAAAACACTCTCCCTGTCGCGTTGCGACAGGGAGTAGAGTGATAACCCGTTTGGGCGAGGTGGGGAAAATCATCAGTAAACTCCCGGCTCCAAGTTTGGGTTCCTTTTCACAGGGCCGCTTGGCTGCTGTGCGAATGCACGGCAACCAAGCGGCTCTGTGAATGGGTGCAGCGATGGACGGCGGGCCGCCAAGGCTAGCGCACTTGTCGCCAACGAGCCCGCCGCCAAATAAAGCAGCCTGCGGCGGCGAGCGTGCGCAGCACACGTGAGTGGCAAGCCGCGAGCCAGATGCCTCACGTTTGAAACGCGAACAGACCCTAAGCCCCTTAAATAAAATCCGGGCTAGTTCCTCTGCTCCACTACTGGCTACGCGACTGACCAAACCAAGCTTGGATCGCACCCAGTTCCAGTCTTGGTACGGGTGGCCGTATGTTTCGTACTCTACAGCGGAATAGACAAGTTGCGTTGCCTACGAGGCTGCCTCCGCCTTCTTTCAGATAAAGCCGACCCTCACTTACGGTGGAGCGCACCGTAAGTGAGGGCGCTTAACTCCCTTACTCAGAAATCATAGCGTAGAGTGAGCTTTGGGTTAAAGGGCGTGCTTGGATAGATAGTGCGATTAGTAGCCACCTTGATGTAGTCTTTATCTAGGAGGTTTTTGATGACGAGTTGTGCCTTCCAGTGCTTGTTGAAGCGGTAAGTCGCAGTGGCCTCGACCTCGATATAAGAGGGGATCCAAAATAGAGGCTGGTAGCGAGCGGGTTGGAAGCCTTGAGGCGGGGTTGTATACTGGCCTAAAGTATCGCTGGGGCGGTCACCGACGTAGTTGGCACCGAGCCCGAAGGATAGGCCGCGCAGTGAACCTGTTTCGGAGAAGCTGTAGCTGCCCCAGATTCCGGCCATTCTCTCGGCGATATGCGAGTAGCGCCTATTACCCTGGTCGCGACTTTTGAAGTCGGTGAAGCTGCCGATTAACGAGAAGTTTTTGGTGGGCGACCAAGCGAATTCAAACTCGAAGCCCTTAGAGGTGCGATTGCTAGTTATCGCAGGCTCTTTAGGCGCAGTCGGATCAATCCAGTTCGCAAGGCTCCCTTCCCAGAGTCCGTCTTGTTGGATATCGAAGTAGGCAAAGGTCGTGTAGAGCCGGCCATCGAAGAGCCGGAGACGGAGGCCGCCCTCGTGTTGACGACTGGGGCTCGTGTGGGTAGGAATAAGGTCCTTCGGATGGGCTATGCCCAAGATCTCTTGTTTGGAATAGCCGTAGTAGAGAGAGACCTCCGGGGTAAGTTTGTAAACGAAACCGCCAGAGGGCAGCGTTGCTTCGGCCCTATCATCGGTGCTGGTACCACTTAAATTGTCAGTCCCGCCGCTGAAGTAACGATTCTGAGACAAGCTACCACTGAGTACCAGCCGGTCATCAAAGAGGTTGAATACTTGGTAGAGGTAGACTTGGTTGCTGCGATTGCGCAACGAACTGTGGAATGCCCAATCGGGCTCGACTATGAAGGACACAGGGGTGTAGCTGCTGTCAGTCAAGTCGAAGAGGTTCGAGCCATTAACGGGTGTCGCGAACGCAATTTTATAGCCCCCGCCCGTGCTTCTATAATTAATCGCGAAGCCGGCGACAGTTTGCGACTTCCAGCCTTGGCCTAAGTGCTCGAATACGAAGTCACTTTGTAGGTTTGCGTGGTCGAGGTCAGTCATGTCTTTAACCCCGGCAAGGGTGAAGCGTACCTCGTCACTGCGGATGATCCCATCCCACTCCCACGCTCCAGTGATGGGGTTGACCTGGACTGGCTGGGGGTCGAGTAGGTCACCATTTACATCGCGGGGGCTGCTGGGATGTATTTCACTTGCGCGAGAAGACTGCTGAGCCCACTTACCGGCCAGTCGCATAGAGAGTTTGTCAGTAATTTGAGAAGTGAGAAGAAACTGTGCCCTTTGGCCACTCTCGTGGCGGTTATCGTCACGGTTTGACAGTGCGAAATCGCGCGGGAGCCCCTCCAGAATGTGGACGTTTCTACGGCCCACTGCATAGATGGACAGGGGGATGTTCGTCAGCGTTGCCGTCCCATTGTAAACTATAACTTGGGCAGTAAGCTCGGTGGTCGGGCTGATCCGATAGGTGAGCATCGGCATTACCGTAAGATTCTGGGAATACTTTTCCTTCAAATACTTATCGGCATCGGTGAAGGCCCCGACCACACGCAAGGCGAGCTTGTCGTCCTTTACTACATAGTTCGCATCGATTTCGGCGCGATTGGAGTCATAGCGGCCGACTTGATAGGAAACGGAACCACTATTTTTAAAGAGCGGGCGTTTAGTCACGTTGTTGACCAAGCCCCCCGGCAGTCCTTGAGGGGCAATAATAGCATTAGGGCCCTTTACGATCTCAATGCGCTCAATAATGATTGGATCTAGGTTGATGTAACTGGTTTGGCCAAAGCCATCGACGGTTACCATTTCCCAGTTTAGGAAGCCACGGATGTTCATGATGTCCATGGTGTCGGTGCTGCTAGCGTTCCCGATTCCCGCGACATATTTGACTGCATCCAGCAATTGGGCGGTGCCGATGTCACTGAGGAATTCGTTAGTGAGGACGGAGATGCTTTGTGTGGAGTCCATCAAGTCCATCCGAACCCGGCTGCCCGAAGTCGATTCGATCGCTTGGTAACGGCCCATGTCAGCACTCTCTTGGATTGCGAAGGGCGAGAGTCGGACGATATCGTCGTCGCTTTGGTCTGGGGATTGTTGGGCGTGGAGCGAGCCCAACAAGAAAGTAAACAGGCTCAATGCGAGAGGGAGTAATTTTGGGGGCTTCATTGGAGTATAGGTCTTGGGGTGCTTCTTGGGTGTACAGATATTGGGGTTGTTCATAGTACGGGGCTTGGGGTTGTTTATTGGAGCACCCGAAAGTGTAGGCGCAAAAAAGCCAGTCACGGATACAGGCCGTAACTGGCTGGAAAAAGTGATTCCCTAATAACGTAAGCTACTTTAAATAAATAGCTTGACGCAAATCTGGCA
>NZ_LSZP01000041.1 GCF_001580045.1 Cephaloticoccus capnophilus | reverse complement strand
CGAGCTTCCGAGCTTCCGAGCTTCCGAGCTTCCGAGCTTCCGAGCTTCCGAGCTTCCGAGCTTCCGAGCTTCCGAGCTTCCGAGCTTCCGGCGACAGAGCAGACGCGACGCAGTCGCGTCTGCTTGCTCATCTAAAGTGAGATAATATGCCGGGGTAAGCATCGGGTGGGGTAACGCCCAGATACGTATTTCCCCCTGCCCAAAATGCAAATTATACTTAGTTCTTAGGAGGAAAACAGGTTTGCTTCCTAAGCACTTTTGTAATTAACTGATAATCAACTGAATAATTATTTTACTGTTATTTGGCTAGAAGGGCAGGTAAGTGCGCTAAACTACTTATTTTTTTGGTCTGTATCTTGGGAAGCTGATCGCCCCGTCTCGACCTCTGGGCGACTGTAGCCAAGCTTACGGTTTTTAGAGGAATGGGCGTTTTGCCCGAGTCCGTGTGCTTTGGGTGCTTTTAACGTTGGCAGGGCTTGCGGGGGCGCGCTTCATCGCGGCCCATGAAATACATTTTCGTGACAGGCGGGGTTGTCTCTTCCTTAGGCAAGGGGCTGACGGCGGCGGCGCTCGGCGCGTTGCTCGAGTTGCGCGGGCTGACGGTGCGCATCCAAAAGTTTGACCCCTACCTCAATGTAGACCCGGGCACGATGAGTCCGTTTCAACATGGGGAGGTTTACGTGCTCGAAGATGGGGCCGAGACGGATTTGGATCTCGGTCATTACGAGCGGTTTACGAGTGGAAAGCTGTCGCGGCTAAATAGCCTTTCCTCGGGCCAAGTCTACGAGTCAGTCATCCAGAAGGAGCGGCGGGGGGATTATTTGGGGAAAACTGTCCAAGTGATTCCGCATGTGACCAACGAGATTAAGGAGCGGATTTACGCCGGCGGGCGGGGCGACGCCGATGTGCTGATTACGGAAATTGGCGGGACGACGGGGGACATCGAGGGGCTGCCGTTTTTGGAGGCGATGCGCCAGTTCGCGTTGGAGGTGCCGCCGCGCGATGTGTTGTTCATCCACGTAACGCTCGTGCCTTTCCTGCAAGCGGCGGGCGAGCTAAAGACCAAGCCCACGCAGCAATCGGTCGCTAAGCTGCGTGAGATCGGCATCCAGCCGCACATCCTCGTATGCCGCACGGACCGCGCGCTCGACTCGGGGCTGCGCGAAAAGCTTTCGCTATTTTGCAATGTGCCGACGAAGGCGGTCGTGGAGTGCCGCGACGTGGAGCACTCCATTTACGAGCTGCCGCTGGCACTCCAACGCGAGGGGATGGACGAGTTGGTGGTCGAGCTCTTCGGGCTAAAGCGCCCCCCGCCTGCCAAAAACATCTGGACCCAGATCGTGGGCCGCATCCTCAACCCCGCTGGCGAAGTCACAATCGGCGTCGTGGGCAAATACATCGAGCTGCAGGACGCCTACAAATCCATCTATGAGTCGATTACCCATGCGGGGATCGCGAATAATTGCCGCGTGAACACGGTGCGCATCGATGCGGAAGATTTAGAGAAAAAGGGCGGGCTGGCCGCGCTGAGAAAGCTCGACGCAATACTCGTGCCGGGCGGCTTCGGCGACCGCGGCACGGAGGGGAAAATCGCCGCCGCCAAATACGCTCGCGAAAACGGCGTCCCCTATTTCGGCATCTGTCTCGGGCTGCAAATCGCGGTTATCGAGTTTACGCGCAATGTCCTAAAACTGCGCGAGGCCGACAGTGTGGAGTTCAACGCGGAGACGCCGCACCCGGTTATCAATTTAATGGAGGAGCAAAAGCAGCGGGTGGATAAGGGCGCGACGATGCGGCTCGGCAGTTACGACTGTGCGCTGACTTCGGGCACGCTCGCGGCGCGCGCTTACAAGGCGGAGAGTGTGCGCGAGCGGCATCGCCACCGTTATGAAGTGAATAACGCTTACCTGCCGCAGCTCCGCGATGCGGGGCTCGTGATTAGCGGCATCAATGAACGTCGCCAGCTCGTGGAAATCGTGGAGCTAAAGGGGCACCCGTGGTTTCTGGCGGTGCAGTTTCACCCCGAATTTCAGTCCAAGCCCAACCAGGCGCATCCGCTCTTTGCGGCCTTTATTGCCGCAGCCAAGAAAAGGAAAGCGCGCGCGAATGATGCTGGCGACACGAGCGCTAAGTCAGAAACGAAGCTTAAGTCCGCTGTTGAGACTGCACCCAAAGCGTAAATCGTTATCCCCGTGATGCACCGCCCTGCTCTCTACGATCCTGCCAAGCTGCTCCTCATCGCCGGCCCGTGCTCACTGGAGAGCGAGGCGATTTGCCGCACGGTCGCCGAGGAGCTGGTGCGCCTGCGCGAGACGCAGCCGGAGCTTAACATCGTTTTTAAAGGCTCCTTTGATAAGGCGAACCGCACCTCGATTTCCGGCCCGCGCGGGATGGGGCTGGAGGCGGGGCTGGAGCTGCTCGCGCTAGTGAAGCGCGACTACGGGCTGCCCGTGTTGACGGATATCCACGAGCGGGCTCAAGCCGCGCCGGTCGCGCAGGTGTGCGACGTGCTCCAAATCCCCGCCTTCCTGTGTCGGCAGACGGACTTGCTCCTCGCGGCGGCGGAGACGGGCCGCGTGGTCAATGTGAAGAAGGGGCAGTTTCTCTCGCCACAAGAGATGGCGCATGTGGTGGCGAAGATTCGCGATGCGGCGGCGACTGGTGCGAAAGCGCGGGCGAGCGAGATTTGGCAGACCGAGCGCGGCACGACCTTTGGCTACCAGAACCTCGTCGTGGATATGCGCACGTTTCCGATTTTGCGGCAGAATGGGCTGCCTACGATTTTCGACGCGACGCACAGCGTGCAGCTTCCGGGCGCGGGCGGAGGAAAGAGCGCGGGGCAGCGCGAGTTCGTGCCGCCGCTGGCGCGGGCAGCAATCGCCGCGGGAGCCGATGGGCTTTTTATCGAGACGCATCCCGACCCCGACCGTGCTCCCTCCGATGGGCCAAACATGGTCTACTTGCACGAACTCGCCGCGCTTATTGAGAGTTGTTTGGCGATTTGGCGGGGACTCGCCCCTTTCGATTTAGCGCGCGGCGCGTTGGCCGCGCCTCAGAGCTAACGGCGCTCATGAGGCTCCCTAATTAGGACTCTCGCTGCGTTGACCCACTTGGCTCTGGCTCTGAGAAGTTTCCTCGACCTTTCCTAAAAGCCCTCGTCCCACACTCTTGTTATGCCCTCTTTCATTATCGATGTGCCCGTGCCCTCAATGGGCGCAACGGCGACTGAGCTCAACGTCATCATCATCAAAGTGCAGGCGGGCGACGTCGTGACCAAAGGTCAGCGACTCGCTGACCTAGAGAGCGATAAATCGACCTTTGAGTTTGAGAGCCCCTGCGACGGGACGATTCACGCCGTGATCGGTAAGCCCGGAGCGACGATGCAATCGGGCGATCCGTTCGTGCAAATCGAGACCAGCGACGAGAGCCTGCGGCACTTGGAATCGAAGACGGAAAGTAGGGCCGCCAGCACTACACACGGTGCGAATGACGGCGCGCTCGCTAGCAGTGGACACGGCGCCGCCGCCGCCGTGCAAAAAGGCGCGCGGGAACTTCCCGTATGGACACCGAAGGCGACGCGGCTGGCGCAAGAGGCAGGGCTCGACCCTACGACGATTACCGACATCCCCGCGACCGGCCCAGGCAACCGCGTCTCCGGCGACGACGTGCAGCGGTATCTAGAAGGGCGCGGCTAGCCGCTTACCGAAACGGCCGCGTGCGCGGCCCTTTTCCACTGCGCGTGGGGCGCAGCCGCGGGCTGTTTTATTTGGCGGCGGGCTCGTTGGCCCGCCGTCCATCGCTGCACCCATTTACAGAGCCGCTTGGTTGCCGTGCATTCGCACAGCAGCCAAGCGGCTCTGTGAAAAGGACCCCAAACTTGGAGACGGGAGTTTACTGGTGATTTTCCCCACTTCGCCCAAACGGGTTATCACTCTACTTTCCACTCCCTGTCGCAACGCGACAGGGGGAATGCTTTCAAATTTGGGAATTGGTTTTGTCGCGAAGCGACGAGGCCAATTCCCAAATTGAACGGGTGCAGGCACAGCCTGCCGCCCCACGCGTAGTGGAGGTCTGTGCGTGCCGCGAGTGTTTACGCGTTTTGTAGTTCGTAGCTGAGGATGCTTAGGGCGTAGATGGCGGCGGTTTCACAGCGTAGGACGAGCGGGCCGAGTGTTACGGGCTGGAAGCCGCAACTTGCGGCGGCGCTCATTTCGGCGGGAGTAAAGTCGCCTTCGGGGCCGATGAGCCAGAGGACGTTTTTCGGGCGGGCTTGCGCAGTGTCGTTGCTGTGTGCGGCCGCAAAATCGGCGAGCTGGGCTTTGAGCGACTTGGCGCCGGGTTGGAGGCTGGCGATGAGTTTGAGGTCGTAGCGGCTTTGAAATGACTGGGCGGAGGTGCTCGCAGTGGCCTCCATAAAGGCGGTCGCGGTTTGCAGGGGAGCGATTTCGGGCAGGTAGGCATTGCCGCATTGTTTAGCGGCTTCGAGTGCGGCAGTGCGCCACTTGTCGTGCTTTTTGTCCTGCCGATCGGGGGCGAGGTGGACTTGGGTGCGTTCGCTTTCGAGCGGGACGATGCGGGCGCAGCCGATCTCGGTGGCTTTGCGGACGATGCGCTCCATCGAGTCGCCTTTGGGGAGGGCTTGGCCGAGGGTGATCGTATAGGGGAGCGGCGGGATTTTCTGCGCGAATCGGACGCGGAGGACCGCGGCAGCTTTAGAGGTGTCGGTCAGTTCGCCTATCCACTCGTTACCGCGTCCGTCGAAGGCGACGACCGTGTCGCCGAGCCGAGCGCGGTTTACCGCGACGAGGTGGCGCGACTCTTCGGGCGATAGGGTGAGCGCGGTGGGCTCGGCGGATGTAGGTTCACAGAAAACGCGAAAGTCGGGCATGGCGGAGCGGAGACGAGTGAGTTGTCGGAGGAAAGGACCGCATAGCCAAGCGACGTGCGTGCGCGTTTGTCGAGGCGGAGAGATCGCATACAGTAGCGCGCAGCTCACCAGTGAGCGGAATTTTCCCACTGCGCGTGGGGCGGCAGGCTGTGCCTGCACCCGTTCAATTTGGGATTTCGCATCGCGCTATCGCGCGAAAGCGAAATCCCAAATTTGAAAGCATTCCCCCTGTCGCGTTGCGACAGGGAGGGGGGAGGAAATGGGGAGAGCCCCCGGTTTCCCGAGACGGGTAAAATCACTAATAAACTCCCGCCTCCAAGTTTGGGGTCCTTTCTACCGAAGGCTTGGCTGCCGTGCGCATGCACGGCAGCCAAGCCTTCGGTAAATGGGTGCAGCGACACGCTGCCGCCCCACGCGCAGTGGAGGTGTCTGTGAGCTTTGACATTTACTTTGCGGGCGGCCCGTCAGGCGAGCCAGATGCCTCGCGTTTGAAACGGGAGCAGACTCTAGTCCACTGAACCAGAATAGTCGCACCGGATACGGCGACGGGGGTTGGCGTACTTCCACTTCAGGGGCCAGGCCAAGCACCTGAGTGG
>NZ_LSZP01000040.1 GCF_001580045.1 Cephaloticoccus capnophilus | reverse complement strand
GGGGGGGGGGGGGGGGGGGGGGGTAACTAGCGGCATTAGGGCGAAGGATCATTGCGCACTCCTTGTCTGCGTAGTCTCCTCCTGTCCAGCCGTAAGTAAATTCACCTACGCTGGATAAGTAAACTAGCTTATATCTAGGTAATGTCCGCTTTTCCCACTGCGCGTGGGGCGGCAGCCGCAGGCTGTTTTATTTGGCGGCAGGCTCGTTGGCCCGCCGTCCATCGCTGCACCCATTTACCGAACGCTTGGCCGCCGTGCTTGCGCACGGCAACCAAGCGTTCGGTAGAAAGGACCCTAAACTTTGAGGCGGGAGTTTACTGGTGATTTCTCCCACCTCGCCCAAACGGGTTATCACTCTACTTTTCCCCCCTGTCGCAACGCGACAGGGGGGAATGCCTTCAAATTTGGGAATTGGTTTTGTCGCGAAGCGACGGGGCCAATTCCCAAATTAAAGGGAAGCGGTCACTGACCGCCGCTCCACGCGCAGTGGGCTCAGAAGGCGAGGCGGAGGCCGAGGTTGAGGCTACGGCCGGGGAGGGGGAGCAGGTCTTTTAGGAAGGAGTTGTGGACGCGGGCGTCGCGGTTGCCGAGGTTCGTGCCGCGCACAAAGAGCGTGCATTGGGTGGGGCCGAGTTTGAGGGCGTAGCTGCCGTAGAGCCCGACGAGTGTGTAGCTGTCTGTCGGGTTTTCGTTGGGGGCGA
>NZ_LSZP01000039.1 GCF_001580045.1 Cephaloticoccus capnophilus | reverse complement strand
AGGTCGCTGCCGCCGTCTTTGAGGTTTTTACCGCGGACGGCGTCGGTCGCGAGGTGCAGGTCGAGGCGGCCGAGTGAGCCCTCGTAAAGGTGGGCGCTAAGCTCGGCCTCGAGCCCGAGGAAGCGGGCGTCGGTCTGCGCGTAGCGGTAGATCGTGAGGCCCTCGGCGGCGTCGGGATGCGTGTCGGGCTCAAAGTGGAAATGGTCGCCGTGTGCGATGGCGACTTGGCCGGTGGGCTGCTCGAACACGTAGCCGTCGAAGCGGTTGACGAAGCCGGTTAGGGCTCCGGTCACGCGGCCGGTGCGCTTGCGTAGAGTGAGGTCGAGTGCGGTGGAGGTTTCGATGCTGAGGTGCGGGCTGCCGATTTCGTAGGCGCGGGTGCCGATGTGCGGGCCGTTGGCGTAGCGTTCTTGTGCGCCCGGGCCGCGCTCGTTGCGCGAGGCGGCGAGCCCGAGGCTCCAGTCCTCGCTGAGTTTCCAGAGGGCCCCTGCGGAAACGCTCGCGAGCAGGTCTTTGCGCGAGCGGCCCGAGCCGTTACGCAGTTTGATTTTTTGGGATTCGAGTCGGCCACCGAGTTGTAGGGCGACGGGGCCGATGGGTTTTTCTTCGAGAATGAAGAGTGCGTGGTTCGTGGTGCGCGATGGCGGCACGAAGGCCTCGGCTCCGATGGCCTCGAAGCGGCTCTCGCTGCCGTGCCAGCCCAAGGCGCCGTTTGTGCCCGCGATTTCGCGGTGTAGGAGTTCTAGGCGGGCGTCGTACCCTCGGTTTTTGAAGACAGTGTCAACCTCCCCGTCGGCGAGTTCTTGGTGGCGGTAGTCGGCGAAACCGAGGGCAAACTTAGCGCCGCGTAGGAGCCCGAGCTCGCGGTTGATCTCGCCGGCGAGGTCGAAGCGCCGCTGCACGAGGTCGATTTTTACCGCTTCGTCTTCGTGGGCCTCGTCGCCGTGGTCGTGATCATCATGATCATCGTGGTCGTCGTCATCCTCGTCATGCCCGTGACTGTGGTGATCATGGTCGCCGTGCGAGTGGGCGTGGCCGGGCACGCCGTAGAGGCTGTTAAAGCCGCTCCACGCGATGCCGATGTAGCCGCTTTCGCGTATCCACGAGAGCCCGACAGAGCCGCCGTCGCTCTCGATTTCGGTGTTGGGCACACGGCGGTAATCGGCTTCGGCAGGGTCGCTGCCGTCGGCGATGCGCTTGCGTTGGCTCTCGGCAAAGTGGGGGATTTTTAGGTCTTTGGTGTCGCGCAAAAATCCGTCGATGTGCCAAGCGAAATCCCCCGCGGCGCCTTCGATGACTGCGCCCGCGCTTTCCTCGCGGTTGGCCGAGTGGCTGCGCGCTTCGACGCGACCGGTTATGGGGGAGTTGGGGAGGGCGCTCGGGATGCGGCCAGTGATGACATTTACCACGCCGCCGATGGCGTTGCCGCCATAGAGCAGGGCGGCGGGGCCGCGCACGACCTCGACTCGCTCGACGAGTAGCGGGTCGAGCGAGACCGCGTGGTCAGGGCTCGTCGCGGAGGCATCAATCGTGCCGATGTGATTTTCTAACACTTTTAAGCGGTCACCGCCGATGCCGCGCACGATGGGGCGGCTGGCTCCGGGGCCGAAGTAAGTGGAGGCGATGCCGGGCTCGCCCGAGAGGAGTTCGCCGAGCGTGGGCGATTGGTGCTGGGCGAGGCGGTGGCCTTCGAGAAGCGAGACGGGCTGCGAGACTTCGCCGAGCGTGCGGGCGAGGGGCGAGGTCGAGACGACGACGCGTTCGAGGGCGAGCGGTGCGTCGTCGCCGAGTGGGCGCGTTTCGGTGGCGTCTGCTGCGCGTGTGGCCGCGGGCAACTGCGCGAGCGCGAGTGCGCCCGAGAGGACGAGTAGGGAGAGGCGGAATCGAGGCATGGTGTCGTGATCGGTCTGTGTGTAGGCGTAGCGTGCCGCAGCGAGGCTGCGGCGTGGAACCGCCACTACTATCAAACCCGTCAAGGGGGCGCGTCCCCGCTTTCCATTTTTGCGCGGTGTCGTGGCCGCAGACCGAGCTCCACTGCGCGTGGGACGGCAGCGTGTCGCTGCACCCATTTACCGAACGCTTGGCCGCCGTGCATTCGCACGGCAACCAAGCGCTCGGTAGAAAGGAACCCAAACTTGGAGGCGGGAGTTTACTGGTGATTTTCCCCACCTCGCCCAAACGGGTTATCACTCTACTTTCCCCACCCTGTCGCAACGCGACAGGGGGAGTGCTTTCAAATTTGGGAATTGGTTTCGTCGCGAAGCGACGGGGCCAATTCCCAAATTAAAGGGAAGCGGTCACTGACCGCCGCCCCACGCGCAGTGGGGAATTAGCGCGACACGCTAGGGCTTGAGTTCCTTGCGTGGCTCGCCACGGTTCGCGGGCATGAGTAGCCTTACGCGTTTATTTCTCGTTTTCGTTTTCAGTTTTGCTGGCGTGTTTGCGGCCTCTGAGCCGAGCGGTGAAAAGGCCGAAGAGGGCCCCTTAGTGAAGGGGGTGGTCACGCGGCGTTTGGACGAGCGGCGGCTCGTGATGGTGAAGCACGAGGAAATCCCGGGCGTCATGCGCGCGATGACGATGGCCTTTTCCGTGCCTGATGAGCTGTGGGACAAGCTAGAGCCGGGCGTCTACCTGCGGGGCCGACTCGGCGGCGGTCGTGGAGACTGGCGGCTCAGCGACGTGGAGCTTACGGATTGGCGTTACGAGCCGCTGCCGGAGGATGAGGGCAAGGGGGAAGGGACTTCGGAGACTTCCGAAAAGTAGCTCGATTCCCTCGCAGTCCGGCTCCTAAGACTCTCTGCGTCCCTGCGAGGCAATCAGCTCAAAGAGCCGGTCAAGCCGCGCATTTACCGCGTCAATCTTCGCGTCTACCCGATCAATCTTTGCGTTAAGTTCTGAAGAGACCTTTTCAATCTTCGCGTCCAGCCTGTCTATTCTCGCGTCAAACTTCGCATCCAGGCTGTCTATGCGCCCGCTCAAGTGGGTAAAGGCCCCAAACGCGAGCACAAATAGCGCGACGCCGACTGCCAGCACGGACAAGGTGCTATTGTCGATGGCGATCTTGCGAACCTCCACCCGTGGGGCTTTTTCTGCGACCGGTGCGGGCTGCGCCTCAATGTGCTCTGGGCTTGTTGCGGTAGCCATGATACGGCGAAAACTACCCCACTCGCACGCCCTCTCAAGGCTAAACTCTCCGCCTAGCCCACCGCCTGCCTAGTCGTCGCGGCGCACTTGCCAAAGGCTGAGTGTGACTGCGACGAGCAGGATGGGCAGGCAGCCGAGCAGCAGCCCGTGCCAGCCGAGTGTAAAGACGAACCAGCCCGAAGACAGCGAGGCGGCGGCTTGCGCGCCGAAGACCATAAAGTCGTTGGCGGCCTGCACTTTGAACCGCTCGGCGGGCGCGTAGCTCTTGGGCAAGAGTGCCGTGCCGCCCATGAACAGGAAGTTCCAGCCCACGCCGAGCAGCAGCAGCGTTCCCCAGAAGTGCACGAGTTCTTGCCCAAAGAGCCCGACGGTGACGACACCGATGTAGAGCACGGCCCCCGCCGTCATTACGCGCCCCACGCCGAAGCGAGCGATTAGCCCGCCGCTAAACAGGCTCGGCAAATACATCGCGACGATGTGCCCCTGGATGACGCGCTTGGTGCTGCCGAGATCGAAGCCACAGACCTCGTGCATCGTGATGGGCGTGGCGTGCATGATGAAGGTCATCATCCCAAAGCCAATCGCTGCGCCGAGCGCGGGAATGATGAAGGCGGCCGTCTTCACAATCTCACCGAGAGGGCGCGTAGTGGCGGTTTCCCTACGCGTGCTTCCGCCTGTCTCGCGGTAAAGTTGAAATACCCCAAGCCCGCCGAGCGTGACCAGCCCGAGCAGCAGGAAGGAGCCCGCGTAACTCGGCAGCGCGGGAAACCACTCATCGCCGCGCGCGCCGATTTCGGGGCCGATGAAGGCCGCGAGCAAGCCGCCACAAAGCATTAGCGAGAGTGCGGGCCCGTGCTGCGTCTGGTCAGCTACGCTCTCTAGCGCGGCGAAGCGAAACTGTTGCCAAAACGCCGCGGCCATACCGAGCAGCAGCCCCGCGAGGGCGAGGAGGTAAAACCCACTGGTGAGCGTGCCGAGGAAGCCGGTGCCCGCGCCGGCGAGCCCCAGCGCGTAGCCAAATAAGCTGCCGCGCTTGCGTCCAAAGCGGCGCAAAAGCAGCGCGGCGGGCACGGCGGCGGTCGCGGTGCCGATCACGAGCGCGGCGAGCGGCACGGTCGCCAGCTTCGGCGAGGGCGCGATGCGCGTGGCGAGTAAGCCGCCGACCAAGGTCATCATCGTCGTCGCGCACATGCCGATTGATTGGGCGAGTGCGAGTATCCACACGTTTCGGGGCAGCTTTAAGAAGGAGGCCATCGGGCTTGGTGGGAATGGAGTGACGGGCCGGCTCAATTTCGTAAACCACCGTGTGAGAAAAAATGAAAGTGCCAACCCCTGCTGCCTCAGCGCCTCGCCCATCGGTCACTGTGATTAGCGGGTTCCTCGGTGCGGGGAAGACGACGCTGCTCCAAAATCTCCTCGCGAACGCAAACGCCGGCGACGGCGCGCGCTGGGCGGCGATCGTCAACGATCTGGCTGCGCTCAATATTGATGGACGGCTCATCGAGCAGGCGGGGGCTTCGCGTGTCGTCGAGCTGGCCAACGGCTGCGTGTGCTGCACGGTGCGCGACGCGCTCGCCGAGACGGTGGCCGAGCTGGCGGCAAGCGGGCGTTACGCGCATCTCTTTGTGGAGACGAGCGGCGTCGCTGAGCCGCGGGCAATCGTCTCGCTCTTTACACGGCCCAATGCGTTCGGGCGCAGCTTGAGCGACTTCGCCCGACTCCACGCGCTCGTCACCGTGGTCGATGCCGCGCAGTGGCGCGACGTGTGGCGACGTCTGGCTCGCGGCTCGCCACTCACGTGTGCTGCGCACGCTCGCCGCTCCGGCGAGCCCAAGGCCCCGTCCGAATTGATGCTCGAGCAAATCGAGTGTGCCGACTTGCTCCTCCTCAACAAGGCCGACCTCGTGAGTCTCGACGCGCTTGGCGAGTTGGCCGCTGCGCTGCGTGGCCTAAACACGCGCGCGGAAATCCTGACGACGCGCGAAGCCCGCGTGCCGACCGGGTTCTTGCCGGGCGCGGCGCGCTTCGATTTGCAGGCGACACTCAGTGCGGCGCGTTGGCTAAAAGTGCTCGATGCGAGCGCGGGCGGAAGCGCGGCGAGTGTCTTTAGGCCTGACGAAGCGACGCCGTCGGCTCGCCAAGAAAAGGGGACGAGTCCCGGCTGGCAGACCTTTGTTTTTCGGGAGCGAGTGCCTTTTTGCGAAGCGCGACTGCGGGCGTTTTTTGCGGAGAAACGCCCGCCGGGGCTCATCCGCGCAAAGGGTTTTTTCTGGGTAAAGGAGCGCGCGGCGGACATGGGGTATTTGTCGCTCGCGGGCGAAATCTTGCGCTCAGACTTTGTCGGAAACTGGGCGTCGGCCCTGCTCGAGCGCGGACTCATTACCGAAAGTGAAATCTCCGAGCACGCGCGGGCCGTGTGGGCCGAGCCCTATGGCGACCGCCGCCAGGAACTCGTCTTCATCGGCCAAGGGGTCGACACCGCCGCGCTCGAGCGCGCGCTGCGCGAGTGCTTGTGCGTTTAGCGAATCGATCCGGTTCTGCTGGCGGTTTATCGGCGCAGCGCCCGCGTCGCCGCTGTGCGCGAGAGAAGCGGCTGCGGCGGCTACGCCAGATTATAGCGGCGTTTGAGCTCGGTGAAAGGGAAGTGGCGACCTGGGCACACGGTGTGGTTTTTATCGACCCAGCGGTGGACGGTGAGCGTGTGTTTGGGCGAGACTTGGCCGCTGCGCAGCCAGTCGATGAGCGCGTAGGTGGCGGCGAGTTGTTTCGCGCTGGGCGCGCGGTTTTCGAAGTTACCGATTAGGCAGATGCCGATGCCGCTGGCGTTGACTTGGGCGTTGCGCACATGGCCGCCGCGTAACTGGCCGAACCAGCGCGGGCCGATCGCGATTTGGCCTTCGGGCGAGTCGCGGCCGTTACCGATGACGAAGTGGTAGGCGAGCCCGTACTCCATGCCGCGGCGGCGATGCTCGGCGTCATAGGTCTTGGCTGTGCCGCGCTCAATGCCGCTGTGGTGTAGCACGATGTGTCGCCAGCGCGAGCGGTTGACTTGGATTTTGGCAGTCGCCGCGATGACGTCGGCTAGGCTCCCGGGGACGAGTGCGGTGGCGGCGCGGGCGGCCGCAGTCGCTGCTGCGGCGGTGCCTGCCTTGGCGGGGATGATGAGTTTTTGACCGGTCAGGATGCGGTCGTTGGTGAGCGCGTTGCGCTGCTTGAGCTGCGCGAGCGGTACGCCGTGAGTCTTGGCGATGCGTGAGAGCGTGTCGCCTTTCTTAATTGTGTAGGTCTTTTCGCCTGCCTTTGCGGGAGAGCGTGTCGCCGCGAAGAGCGGTGTGGCGTTAGCACCGAGGAGCAGTCCGGCGGTGGCCAGCAGGCTTGTGTTTAAAAACTGGCGGCGGCCATAGATCATTTTTTCGAGAGCGAGGAGGCGGTCGTGTGTTCGCTTAGGCTAGGGGCTGACTTTAAGGGTGTAGACGATGCCTTGGGTGGTGCCGATGGCGAGCAGCGAGTCGTCAGGCGACCAGGCCAGCCGAGTGGCGGCGGCGGGCATGGTGACGGTCGCGCGTAGCGGTTTGCCTCCGGTATTGCCCGCGCTGCTCAGGGCACGCTCAACACTCCAAAGCTTAACCGTGCCCTCTTCGCTCGCGGCAGCGAGGAGGCCGTGCGTGTTTTGGAAGGCGACGGCGCAGAGCTTCGCGTCGTGCGGCAGCATGGCGGGCGCGCGGCCTTCGGGCCCCGCCCCCGAGCAATCCCACACGCAGCAATCGCTGCCGCCACTGGTGGCGAGCCAGCGTCCGCGTGCGTCGAAGGCGATCGCGTTCACTTTGTGGCTGTAGCCACTCATTTGGAGTTCGAGGTCCTCGGCTGGCCGCCAGAGGTGCACGCTCGGGTCGTGGTTTCCCGAAACGAGCCAATGACCATCTGGCGACCAGGCGAGGCACGCAATCCCCCCTACATAGGGCAGGTCTTTCTGAAGCGAAAAATCCGCGCCGTCCCAGAGCTGGACTCCGCCGTAGTAAGCGGCAGCCAGCGTTTTCCCATCGGGGCTCCATGCGAGCGCAGAGAGCGACTTGGGTGCGGGCGCGAAGCGGTGGGCGAGCGATCCATCGGGGCGTAGGGCGTAGAGTTGGCGGCCTGATGCGGCCGCGAGGACGCAGTTCTCTTTATTTGGCGAGCCAGTGCGAGGCGCAGCGCCGTTTGCCGCGGCTTCGTCCGTTTCTGCCGAATCTGCCAGCGCGGGTTTCCACGCCAAGTGTTCGCACCAGCCGCTGCCTGTTTCGAGCTCGGCAGTGGCGCAGTGTTGTCCGCTGATGGCGTCCCAAAATTTAATGCGCGGCTCTTGGCCGCCACTCACGAGCAACTGCGTTTTTGCGGAGGGCTGCCACGCGAGGCAGTTCGTGCCGTCTGCGTGCCCCGGCGCGGTATGGAGGAGTGCGCCAGTCGATACCGCGTAGAGCGAGATTGGCCCCGCGGCGGACGCGACTCCGAGTCGCTCGCCATCGGGCGACCAAGCGAGGTCGATCACGTAATCATCGAGCTGTGCGGCCCAGTGCTTTACTAGTTCCATTTACGGGGCGGAGCTTATGACCACGCACCAAAGCGCAAGCACTGGCTGGCACTTAGGATGCAAGCAGTGAGCGCAGGTCGTCGATGGAGAGGCGGGCGTTGGCCGCGTCGCTGGCCTCGAAGACATCGGCGAGTTCGGCGCGTTTCTCGTCCTGCAGGGCGAGGACTTTTTCCTCAACGGTGCCGCTACAGATGAGTTTGTAACTGGTGACGGTGCGAGTTTGGCCGATGCGGTGGGCGCGGTCGGTGGCTTGCGCTTCGACGGCGGGGTTCCACCAAGGGTCGAGGTGCACGACAGTGTCGGCGGCAGTGAGGTTGAGGCCGGTGCCGCCTGCGCGTAGTGAAAGCAGGAATACGGGGATGTCGGGCGAGGATTGGAAGCGGTCGACTTCGTGTTGTCGCTCGGTGGCACTCATCGAGCCGTCGAGGTAGGCGTGAGCGATGCCGAGTGCGTCGAGCTCGGGGCGCAGCAGCGCAAAGAGCGAAGTGAATTGAGAGAAGACAAGGACGCGGTGGCCGTCGTCGATCGCCTCTTCGAGGAGTTCGCGCAGGGCGGCGAATTTGGCGGAGTCGGAAATGCTAAGTGCGCCGGTACTGGCAGGTGCACCGGTCTCGGTGGGGACGAGTCGTGGGTCGCAGCAGATCTGGCGAAGGCGCAGGAGTTGCGTGAGGGTGGCGAGGTGTAGGCGGCCTTCGTTGGCCCCGCTGGCCGCGAGGTCGAGGAGTTCGCGTTCGGTTTTTTCCTGCCAGTAGCGATAAAGCGCAGCTTGGGCGGCGGTGGGCTCGCACCAGATGGTTTGCTCGATTTTTTGCGGCAACTCGGGGGCGACGGCGGCCTTGGTGCGGCGCAGGATGTAGGGCGCGGTGACGTGGCGGGTTTGCACATCGTGCCAAGCGCGGTCTTCGGCTTGTGCGCCGAGCGGGAGCGCGGGGATGAGCCCGGGCATGAGGAAGGCGAAGAGCGAGCGTAGGTCGTCGAGCGAGTTTTCCAGGGGAGTGCCTGTGAGGACGAAGCGGGTGTCGGCGCGCAGCGCGCGCAAAGAGGAGGCGTTTTGGGAGTGGCGGTTTTTGATGTGTTGGGCTTCGTCGGCGATGGCGCAGGCAAACTCGACTTGGGCGAAGAGTTTCCGGTTGCGGCTGAGCGTGCCGTAACTGGTGAGGATGAGGTCGTAGGGGGCGAAGTCGTCGACGCGGCGCAAGCGGTTCGCGCCGTGGTGCACGAAGACGCGCAGTTGGGGCGTGTATTGCTGGACCTCGCGTCGCCAGTTTTCGAGGAGCGAGGCAGGCGCGACTACGATTTTAGGCTTGGTGGTTTCGCTCGCGATTGCCGCGAGGAGGGCGAGCGCTTGGAGGGTTTTGCCTAAACCCATCTCGTCGGCGAGTACGCCGCCCAAGCCTTGGTTGCGCAGGTACCAAGCCCAAGCGACACCGAGTCGTTGATAAGGGCGGAGTGTGTCGCGGAGTTGGTCGGGGAGCGGGGCGGGTGGGAGTGTGCTGAGCTCGCGCAGGGCGCGGCTGCGGCGTTGCCACTCGTCACTGGGGCGGAAGCCGGGGGCGAGCTCGTCGAGGATGTCTTGGGCGAGGGGGATGCGCTCGCGTGAGATTTTTAGCGCAGTGTGAGCGGCGGGCGTGGTGGCTTGGCGTGCCGCGGCACTGTGGGTGTTGAGGGCACGCTGGGCTTCGGCGAGTTTGGCGAGCTTCGCCTCGTCGAAGAGGTAGATACGCCCGCCGTGCTCGATGTAGTGGCGGCCTGTGGCGAGCGCGGCGCGGACCTCTGACTCGGGCGCACCGCCTGCGGCGAGGTCGAGATCGAGGATGAAGTCGCCGCCTTCTTCGTGTACGGCGGCCTGTACCTCGGCGTCGCGCAGGTGGGCGGTGCGCTGGGTGAAGTTGGGCGTTTCTTCGAGGTCGAAGTTGTCGCGGAGGCGGCGGCCCTGGGTCGCGAGTAAGTTGAGGACTTTGTGTCGGTCACGCAGCCACCAACGGCGGTTGGACGGCTCTAGGGTGAAGCTGTTGTTTTTTAAAAAGGTGAGGAGAGAGCGATAGCAGGGGTGATCGCGTGGGGGCGGGGTGATGGCCAAGAAGTGCTCGCTGCCATCGAGGAGCCCCGAGCCATCGTGAGCCAGTGCGCTGATTGGCTCTGGCTCACGTTTTTTTGCGGGCGCGGCGGGCTTTCTTTCCTCCGGCTCTTTGAGGAGGCCGGGCATGGGCCAAGGGCTGCGCTCGCCGTTGTAGATAAAGAGGGGCTGCGTGCCGATCGCGGCGAGCAGCTCGCGGAGTTGAGCGCGGCTAAGCTGGATGAGGCGGGGCGGCTCGCTGGCGTTTCCCGACCAACGTTGGAGGAGCGCGAGGGCGGGCAGAACTTGCGGCGCGGGGGCTTGGGTGAGGTCGAACTCAATGCGCAGCGGCACGGCGTTGCGCGCAGCGGCTTGGATTAGGTTGGGCGGCAGATGAAAGACGAGACTCACGGAGCCTCCCATTTGGGAGGGCTTCGATTGCGCGAGGTCAAGGCCGGAGGCTGGGTAAGCCCTGCGGCGGCATCACTCCGGGCTGGGCTGGCCAAGGGCGAAGCAGGCGAGCCGCGCGCTGCGCAAACGCGCGCGCGACTGCGTGGCCTCAAATCCCCAAGCTCGCTTGTTGCGGGGCTTGTTTGGCGCGCAGCTTGGCGGCTTCTTCTTCGGGGCTTTCGGTGAGGTGACGCGGTGGGCGGCTGGCCTTGGCGGCGACGGCGGCTTCACGGTCGGCGACGATGCGGTCGCAAATCGCGTGGATGTGCAGCCGTAGCCAGCGCGCGGTGCTACTGGTTGCCGTGTAATCGGCGGGGCCGTAGCCGTGGATGCGTCCGGCCTGGAGGAGCCGGTCGTTTTGCTCAAACTCGCCGCTGTGATCGGGGTTGTAGACACCGTAGCAGCGACCGCCGCCGCCTTTGACCACCGAAAAGCTGGGGATGTCGCTGGGCCCGTCGGCGATGTAGATCATGTTCTGAAACGGGATGCGGCGGTCCTCAGGGCGCAGGTAGGAGTTTACGTCGATGTCGGGGTTTTTGTTGGTGCCTTTGTTAATCTCGAAGAGCGCGCGGGTTTTGGTGGTGTTGTCGATGACCATGCCGATTTGCGCGATGACGGCGTCGTCGCCGAGTTCGATTTCGCCTTGGCTCATGAAGCCGGGTTGCAGCGGGCTTTCGATAAATTCGCAGCCCCAGATGTCTTCGACGTAGGGCGCGATCGCGCTGCCGCGTATCATCTCGGCGAGCCCTGTGCTCACGACGTAGTGCTCCAGCGCGATTTCGTGTTTTTGATAAAGTGGCTTTTCGCCGGCGTAGGTTTTGGCGAGGTCGAAGAACTCGGGCAGCCCCGGGTAAAACGCAATTTCGCCGCCATATTCGCGCAGCAGCCGGTTGTTGAGCCGTCCAAATTTCCCGGCGAGCACGTAGGTCAGGATGTGGTTGAGGTAACTGATTTCGCCGGAGAGCCGGTAGCCGCGCCGCCGGTAGTTTTCCACAAGGGCGTTGGTCTCCGCCCAAAACGCGGCCTCGCCGACTCCGTGCCGCTGAAAGAGCGGGGCCTGCATGTAGCCGGGGATGAGCGTCTTATCGAAGTCCCAGATGCAGGCGACGGTGTTTTGCGTAAATAAGGTCGTGGGCATAGCAGTGAGCGGGCGGAAGGAAAAGAGGCCGAAGCGTGCGCGCCGCGTTGCCCCTCGACGGCTCCGAGAAGACGAGCCCGGTCGGCGAGAGCAGCGCGAGACGCGCGCGGTAGCGACGCAAACCGATTTACGAATTGTGCACAGCGAAAAACTGCCGTCTCGTCGGCCCCCTTTTCACGGTCGCCCGCTCTCGCGCAACAACCGCCTCTCACGCATCCGCCGCCGACAGCGTTTACACACCAGTCGCCGCATAGTCCCTCATCCGCCTTCATGCAATCGCCTCTGCCTGACCTTGCCCCTTTCCAACAACGCCACGACGAGCTCGCCGCGCAGATGGCCGACCCGGCCTTTTACAATAACCCCCGCGCCGCCGCCGACATCTCGCGCGAGCACCAGCGGCTGCACGAGCTCCTCGGCTCACACGCCCGCTACGCCAAACTCCTCGCCAACATCGCCGAGGCCGAGGCGTTAAAAAGCGATTCCCGCGCAGACCCCGAACTCCGTGAGCTGGCGCTGGGCGAGTTGCCCACGATGCAGGCTGAGGCCGACGCGCTCCATGCCGAGATCCTGCGTGCGATGATTCCGCCCGACCCGAGCGACTCGCGTAACACCGTCATGGAAATCCGCGCGGGCACCGGTGGCGACGAAGCCAGCCTCTTCGCCGCAGACCTCTACCGGCTCTACTCGCGCTACGCCGAGACGCGTGGCTGGCGCGTCCAAGTGATGAGTAGCAGCGGCTCCGACCGCGGCGGGTTTAAGGAGGTCATCTTCCTCATCAGCGGCAGCGACGTGTATAAACAACTCAAATACGAGAGCGGCGTGCACCGCGTGCAGCGCGTCCCTGTGACTGAGGCCAACGGCCGCATCCACACTTCGACCGTGACCGTCGCCGTCCTGCCCGAGGCCGAAGAGGTGGACGTGCAAATCGACCCCGAAGACCTAGAAATCACCGTGTCCCGCGCCAGCGGCCCCGGCGGCCAAGGCGTCAACACGACCGACTCGGCAGTGCAGATTTTGCACAAACCCACCGGCCTCATCGTCCAGTGCGCGGACGAGCGTTCACAGATAAAAAACAAAGCGCGCGCCATGACCGTCTTGCGCTCGCGACTCCTCCAACGCCGCGAAGAAGAGGAGCGCGCCAAATACGCCAGCGAGCGCAAAAGCCAGATCGGCTCGGGCGACCGCAGCGAGCGGATCCGCACTTACAACTTCCCGCAAAACCGCGTCACCGACCACCGCATCGGCCTCACCCTCCAAAGCCTCCCACAAGTCCTCGCCGGCGAAATCGACGAGCTCCTCACCGCACTCCAACGTGCCGACCACGCGGAAAAACTCGCCGCCATAAACCGCGGCGAGCCCGCGTAGCCCACCTGAGTAGCGTGCCGCGAGGTCAGTGTCAGAACTCACAGACCTCCACTGCGCGTGGTGCGGCAGCGTGTCGCTGCACCCGTTTAGATTTTGGTTTCGCCTCTGCGCGAGGCGCAGAAACGAAACCAAAATCTGAAAAGGAACCCAAACTTGGAGGCGGGAGTTTACTCGTGGTTTTTCCCACTTCGTCCAAACGGGTTATCACTCTACTTTCCCCTCCCTGTCGCAACGCGACAGGGGGAATGCTTTCAAATTTGGGAATTGGTTTCGTCGCGAAGCGACGGGGCCAATTCCCAAATTAAATGGAAGCGGTCACTGACCGCCGCCCCACGCGTAGTGGAAAAGGCTGGGGAAGATGAAAGCGTGTCCTTTGCTTTCTGGCTTTTAAAGCGGTGGGGGGGCGGTGCTTAAATACTGTGTGTATGCGCAGCGTTTTAGAAATCATCACGGCCAGCAGTGACTATCTCGCTGCGCGCGGCATCGAAAATGCGCGCCTCAATGCGGAGCACCTCATTGGCCATGCGCTGGGGCTTCCGCGCATGCAGCTGTACCTCCAATTCGAGCGACCGCTTGTGGAGCGCGAGCTGGAGGCGATTCGCGTGTTGCTGCGCCGTCGGGCGGCGCGCGAGCCCTTGCAATACATCGTCGGCGAAACCGAGTTCTTCGGGCTCACGCTCAAGGTCGATGCGCGCGCACTCATCCCGCGCCCGGAGACGGAGTATCTGGTCTCGCTGCTGACTGAGCGACTTGGCGCAAGTGAGGGGCCCGTGACGTCCGCGCACACGCAGTGCTCGCCGTCTACGCCCGCGCTTACGCACTGCCCGCCGCGCCGGATTCTCGATCTTGGGACGGGCACGGGCGCGATTGCGCTCGCACTCGCCAAATATTGGGAGGACGCGCAAGTCGTCGCGCTCGATGCCAGTACGGATGCGCTCGCACTGGCTCGCGAAAACGCTGAGCGAAACGGGCTTGCCGACCGTGTGGAGTTCTTGGCGTCTGACTGGTTTTCCGCGTTGGCGAGCGGTGCCGAAGCGCGGGTGAACACGCCCTTTGATCTGATTGTAAGTAATCCGCCTTATCTTTCGGCAGAGGAAGTGAGCGAATCGCTCGCCGAAGTAAAAAACCACGAGCCCGCGCAGGCACTTAGCCCCGGGCAATCGGGGATGGAGGCATTTTATAAAATCGTGGCCGAGGCCCCGCGCTACCTACGCCGCAGCGAAGCGAGTGAGTCAGGCGAGGGAGCCGGAGGGCGCGGCGGCGCTGGGGTGCGTGGCGGTGTGCTCGCGCTGGAAACGGGAATCGCCCAACACGCTGAACTGGCCGGGCTTTTTCGCGAAGCGGGTTTCGCCCATTACGAGTTTCTACCCGACCTCGCCCAGCGCCCCCGCTACGCGCTGGCTTGGGCGTGAGTGCTGCGCGTGTTATGGCGTCGTTCTTGCGGTGAGGGGTGGGGCGTTGTGGATCCAGTTGCTCGGGTCGTGACCCAGTGCGATGACGTCGGCTACGACGCGTAGGCTTTCCTTTAGGTGCACGTCGACTTTGGCGTAGGCGCCGGTGTCGTCTTCTTCCTCTTCAAGGTCGTCGTCATCATCGCTGGCGGGTGAGTCCTCCGTCCCGTCACTTGCGAGGAGCGTGTCGCTGATCTCGCGGGTCGGACTAGCCGAGTCGTTGGCAGGCTCTGCGCGGCTTGCGTCGTTTACGTTTGCTGTCGTGTCCGCCTCGGCGAGCAGTGCGTCGTCATCTGCGGCATCTGTGGCAGCCTCATCGATTTCAACAGAGGCCGTGCCGTCAGCGTTCTTGGTGGCGGTCGTGGTTTGGCGTTCTTCGGGGGGGCTTAGCCAGAATTCTTCGTAAGCGTAGTCGAGCGCGGCGAGGCGCTTGCGTTCGGCGAGGAAGGCTTTGCGGAGGGCTTTGTCTTCGTCGCGGCGGGCGCGGCGTTTCTCCAGGTTTACGGAGACGAGTTTCTCGTCTTGGCGTTGTTTGAACCAATCGATGTTGCGGCGCAGGTAGTCGAACTCCTCGAGGCTGTTTTGGCGGGCGAGGCTCGCGTCGCGGAGTGTGGCCAGGAGGTTGTCGTCGATGGGCGCGCCGTCGAAGAAGGTGCTGGGGATTTCGTCCCAGGCGAGTGCGCGGGGCAGCTCGGCTTCTCCGATGGGGAGGTGGTCTTCGATGGAGGGCAGGATGATGTCGGGGACGACGCCTTTGCGCTGCGTGGAATCGCCGTTGGGCAGGTAGTATTTTTGGACGGTGAATTTGGTGGCACCGGTCTTCGCGCCGGAGCGGGCGAGTTGGGGCACGTAGCGGCGCATTTCTTCGAGGGCTTGGACGGAGCCTTTACCGTGCGTGGAGCGGTCGCCGATGATGATGGCGCGGCCGTAGTTTTGCAGGGCCCCGGCGACGATTTCGGAGGCGGACGCGCTGAAGTGGTCAACCAAGACGGCGAGCGGGCCGGTGTAGGCGATCGTGGGCGATTCGTCGGAGCTGACGCGGATCTCGCCAGAGTAGCTTTTGACTTGGACGACGGGGCCGCGCGGGATGAATAGGCCGGTGATGTCGATGGCTTCGTTGAGGAGGCCGCCGCCGTTGCCGCGCAGGTCGAGGACGAGGCCTTGGATGCCTTGCGCTTGGAGCTGGGCGATGAGGCGGGCGACGTCGTGTGTCGCGCTGGAGTTTTCTTCGCCGTCGGGGCCGCCTTCCTCGGCGGCGCCGTAAAAGGAGGGGAGTGTGATGACGCCGATCGGCGCGGTGCGAGCGGTGCTCGGGGAGTGATCGGTAGCGTCGCCGGAGGGCGCGGCGATGTGCTCGCCGGTGGGGACTTGGAAGAGGCCGGCGTAGGCGCGTGCGCTGTTGAGCTTTACGGTGTCGCGGGTGATGAGGACTTCGCGGCGGGCGGCGGGGTCGGTGGCGTCGCCGGGCTGGACGAGAAGGCGGACGGTGCTGCCTTTTTCGCCGCGGATTTGATCGACGATTTTGCGCAGCTTTAGGCCGATGATTTCCAGAAAATCGCCGTCTTCGCCTTGGGCGACGGAGATGATTTTGTCGTTGGCTTTGAGCTCGCCGCCGAGCGCAGCGGGGCCGCCGGGGACGAGTTCTTTAACCACGCAGTAGTCGTCCTCGACGGTGAGCAGTGCGCCGATGCCGACGAGTTCGAGTTTTAGCTGGATGTTGAAGTCCTCGAAGGTGTCGCCGGAGAGGTAGGCGGTGTGCGGGTCGTAGAGGCGGGCGATCGTGGCGAGGAACATTTCGCCGACGTCGCTGGTTTCGGTTTCGGCGAGGTTTTTGAGGAGGCGTTCGTAGCGAGTGCGGACGGCTTCGGCGGCTTTTTCGGGGCTGCGTTTGTTTAAAAGCTCGGCGATGAGTTCAAACTTGAGCCGATTGAGCCAGAGGCTGTCGGCTTCGGCGGGGCTGTCCGGCCACTCGACTTTGCGGCGGTCGATGCGGTGGTGGTCGTCACTGTCGAGGTCGGCGAGGGCGGCGTCGATGTTGCGGAAAATCCAGTCGACCCGTTCGTGGGCGCGCAGTTCGTAGCGGGAAAAGATTTCGTAGGCGGCGTCGATGTTACCGAGGCGGCTGACGTTCCAATAGAGGCTGGTGGAGTGTTTTTTCTCGAAGAGGTCGCGGTCGCTTTTGAGGAAGAACATCCGCTGGCCGTCGAGGGCGCTCATGTAGTCTTTGATGACTTCGATGTAGCTGGAGCTGCGGACAGTGTCGCGGTTGTAGTGCGCTTGGGAGAGGAGTTGGACGAGGATGCGCGCTTCGGTGGAGAGGGCGGGAGAGGTGGTGAACTCGCGGCGGTCGGCGGTGCTGCTGCTGATGCGTGGGGCGGCTGTAGTCGTAGTGGCGGTCGTCGTGGTCGCATTGGCCGTGGGCGCGGCTTTTGCGGCGCGTGGGGCCTGTGCTTGCGATTGCGATTGCGCCGGGCGAGGCGAGAGGAGCGCGACAGCGAGGCCCAAGAGGAGCAGCGGAAGCAGGGAGCGTGGGGTGCGGTGGCGGCGGCGAGTCATGAGGGCGGGAGAGGCGTGCGGAGAAAAAAGGGTGGGTGTGGGAAATGGGAGCGGCGGCGTGAGCGTGAGTGCGTGTGTGCCGCTTTGTGACAGCGACTGCGCGAAAGGTTCGCTACGGAGGACTGCGTTTTTCTGCGTAGTCAACCCGCGGCATGAGGACAGGGGGCGGATTCAGCGTTGGCTAAGGTGGTCTTTGGCGGTGTCGAGAAGTCGCTTTTCCTCGTCGGTGAGTGCGCCGAAGCCTTGGGCGTTGATTTTGTCGAGGATGCGGTCGACCTCGGCGCGCAGGTTGGTGGGCTCGCTGAGGTTGACGCGGTATTTAGGCGCGGCCGCTGCGGCAGTCGCGCGTTTGCTGGTGCTGGCTGTCGTTTTGCTCGCGGCGGCGCGGCGGCGTGCCCACTTGGGAAGCTCGAGTCGGCCCCAGTTGCGCTCGTGTAGGTAGCGGTAGTAGAGCCAGCCACTAAGCATCCCGCCGAGGTGCGCGGAGTGCGCGATGCCGAAGGGCGAGGCGGCTCCCATGATTTCGTAAAACAAGAAACCGCAGGCCGAGAGCCCGAGTGCCGCCCACGCGATGTGTTTCGGCTTTAGCGAGACAGGGAAGACAAAGAAGAGGAGCAGCGTAATCCGCCGGTTGGGATAGAAGCAGGCGAAGATGGTTAACAGTCCGTAAACGCTGGCCGAGGCTCCTATTAGCAGCCCGTAGTTGCGCCCGCCTATCCAGTGTGTCGCTAGCCAGAGGAGCCCGCCGATCATTGAGGCCGCCGCGTAGAAGATTACGAAGCGGCGTTCGCCGATTACAGGGAGGAGTTCGCGTCCGAGGAAATATAGCCCGAGGAGATTCCCGACGATGTGGAGGAGGTTTTCGGGGGCGTGGAGGAAGGAGTAGCTGAGCAGGGGCCAGACCTGGCCGCTTTTGAAGCCAGCAGGGCTTAGCGCAAAGAGTTGCGTAAAGGTGCGGTCGATGCCGAACCAGCGCGAGAAGACGAGTTGTAGGACGAAGCCCGAGATGATCGCGGCAATCAACCAGACGAGGGCCGAGGTCTTCCGCGCGGACGGGTAGCTATCGCGCATGTAGGGGCGGTCGTATAACATGTGCGGCGCAGTTAAGAGTGCGGCCTTGGGCGCGGGCAATGAAAACCAAATCGCCGCGCTGGCCGCGCCTGGTTCGAAGCAGACCTGAGATTTGCCGATGGGCCAACGCGCGCCGCGCCAAATAACGCGCAAAGCGGACTCAGTCTGCGCCGTCGTTGCCGATGGCCTCGACTGGGCAGCCCTCTAGGGCCTCCATACACAAGGCGAGATCGTCTTCGCTCGTGGGCTGGTTGTAGACGTAGGAGTAGCCGCCCTCATCGAAACGGTTGAAGAAGTCGGGAGCTGTCTCGCGGCACAAGTCGCAGTCGATGCATTGCTGATCGACGTAGAAACTGCCTGCCACGTTATTTTCCCATTTGTCTGCTTTATTAGCCATAGGTTCAAAGGGACTGAGAAAAACAGGCTCTTCTCAGAGTCAACTATCCAAGCTAGAACGGCTTATTTTTGCGAGTGCTGTTATAATCGCAACTTCTGGGGAGGACTCTCCGCGTCGCCTGAGCAGGGCGAGCAGTTGATCGCGGCGGCTAATGGAGACGCAGCGGCGCAAGCGGCGTATAACAAGGCGGTGCG
>NZ_LSZP01000038.1 GCF_001580045.1 Cephaloticoccus capnophilus | reverse complement strand
ACTCTCCGCGTCGCCTGAGCAGGGCGAGCAGTTGATCGCGGCGGCTAATGGAGACGCAGCGGCGCAAGCGGCGTATAACAAGGCGGTGCGCGAGGCGGTTTTTGTGCCGCTGGATGGCGAAATTGGCAATCGTTGGCAACTTAGTTTGGCTGGGGTGAGTGGTCGCGAGGTGTTGCTTGAGGAGCGCGGCGCGGACGGGAAAGGCACGGTGGGGGCACCGATTCGGCTAGATTTGAGCCAGTCGGAGGACTTGCGGGCCTTAGTGCAGATACAGCAGGCGCGTGGGATAGCGCACATGTCGGCGGCAATTAAGGCGGCGAAAGAGCGCAAGGCGGAGCTCGAACAGCAGACGGCGCGCGAGGAGCGGTTACGCGCGGTGGAGGACATGGTTTCGTTCTTGGAGGCTCGTACGGTTACGCGGCCTTTTGAGCGGCAGCAGACGGGCGAGACGGTGACCTTGGCCGAGCAGGTAGAGCGCGGGCAGATCAGCGAGAGGGATGCACGGGAGGCGGTGCGAATCGCGCGCGAACTGGGTAACTTGCCGGAGGGTTCGAGCTTGGCCGATACGCAGGTGCTCGGCGAGAGCGTGCGGGTAAAGAGTGGGCCGCAGGCGGTTTATGAGTTCATCAATCGGCTGCACGAGGGGGCTGACCCGCTAACCGTGGTAGAGGAATCTGCGGAGACCTACATCAAGCTAGGGCTTGAGCGCGGCGAGCTGGACTTGGGGATTATCTCGCGTTGGCGTGCGGAGCTGGAAGCGGGGCAAGTGCTCGATGCCCCCGATAGCGAGTTACCGCAGTGGTCGCAACCGGAGCTGGTGGAGTGGTTTAGCGGGCAAGCGCAGGCGTACTTCGTGGGTAAGTCCGAAAGCTGGTATGTGCCTATTCCGCAATCGGTGCGTGCGTGGCTGGAGAAGTTTCGCGCGTTTTTA
>NZ_LSZP01000037.1 GCF_001580045.1 Cephaloticoccus capnophilus | reverse complement strand
CCGCCGCTACACCTGCTTGGCCAAGTGGCGGGCGCGCAGGCGCAGGCCGTTTAGCCGGATGAAGCCGGTTGCGTCGTCTTGGTTATACCAGCTTTGCACGCCTTCCATTGAGGCGATGTTCTCGTCGTAGAGAGAATATTTCGAGCGGCGCCCACAGGTGATGATGTTCCCCTTGTAGAGCTTAAGCCGGACGCGGCCCGTGACATAGCGCTGCGTGTTGTCGACGAGCGCCTGCAGGGCCTCGCGCTCGGGCGCGAACCAGAAGCCGTTGTAAATCAATTCGGCGTATTTCGGGATGAGCGAATCGCGCAGGTGCATCACTTCGCGGTCCATCGTGAGCGACTCCACTTGGCGGTGCGCGTGCATGAGGATAGTGCCGCCGGGCGTCTCGTAGACGCCGCGCGACTTCATCCCGACAAAGCGGTTTTCGACCAAGTCCACACGACCGATGCCGTGCTTGCCGCCGAGTTTGTTCAACGCCTTCAAGACGCCGCCGGGGCTTAGCTTTTTGCCGTTAACGGCGACGCAGTCGCCCTTGGCGAAATCCAGCTCCACGTATTCGGGCTTATCGGGCGCGTCTTCCGGCGAAACCGAGAGCTTAAACATCGCCTTGTTTTCTTCGGTCGTCGGGTCGAACCAAGGGTCTTCCAAAATCCCCGCCTCATAGGAGATATGGAGCAGGTTACGGTCCATCGAGTAGGGTTTTTTCAACGAGGCCTCGACGGGGATTTTGTGTTTGCGGCAATAGGCGATCATCTCCGCGCGACCGGGAAACGCATCGCGGTACGCCTCAATTTTCCACGGCGCGATAATCGTGAGTTCGGGCGCCAGTGCCATGTAGCTGAGTTCGAAGCGGCACTGGTCATTACCCTTACCCGTCGCACCGTGGGCGACCGTGTCGGCGCGCTCTTTCTTGGCGATCTCGACCTGTGCCTTGGCGATCAAGGGACGCGCAATTGAGGTGCCGAGGTAGTACTGGCCTTCGTAAATCGCGTTGGCCCGCAGCATCGGGTAGATGTAGTCGCGCGCGAATTCCTCGACGAGGTTGAGCGTGTAGTGCTTCGAGGCCCCCGTCTTGCGTGCCTTTTGCGCGAGCCCTTTTAGCTCCTCTTCTTGGCCGAGGTCGGCGGCGAAGGTGACGATATCCGCGTCGTAAGTTTCTTTGAGCCACTTGACGATGACCGAGGTGTCGAGACCTCCCGAGTAAGCGAGGACGATTTTCATAGGGTAAACAGAGTGTGATGGAAGGGAGCTAGAGTCAGGTAAAGGAAACGAGGGAGGGAGTATCTCACCGCTTCGTGTGCCGGTTCATTTCGACCAAGGTCGCCATAATCGCCTTCTGCGTGTGAAGCCGATTTTCCGCTTCGTCGAAGATGATTGAGCGCGGGTCATCGAGCACCGCTTGCTCGACCTCCTCGCCCGCGTGGGCCGGTAAGCAGTGCATGAAGTAAGCATCGGACCGAGCCGCCGCGAAGAGCGCTCGCGTAACCGCGTAGGGCTCCATCGCGCGCTGCCGCTCGCGCGCCTCCTCCTCCTGCCCCATACTCGCCCACACATCGGTGTAAACGACATCGGCATCGCGCACGGCTTCGTAAGGATCGCTCGTGAAAACGTAGTTTTTGGGAAGCCCGGCCTCCGCGAGCAATGCGTCAATCTCCGGCCCGGGCCCGAAGCCTTCCGGCCCAGCGAGCGCGATTTGCATCCCGAACAGCGCACCGCCCAGAATCCACGAGTTGGCCATGTTAAAGCTGCAATCGCCCAAGTACGCGAGCTTGCGCCCGCGCAGCGACTCGACGAGTGCCTCGCCCGAAACGGCGGATCCCCCCGCCGCAGCCGGAGCGTATCGCTCCGCCAGCGTAAACAAATCGGTGTAAATTTGGCAGGGATGCAGGAAATCAGTCAGCGCGTTGATGACCGGCATCGTCGCATTCGCCGCAAGCTCCTCTAGCTCGGCGTGCGCATAGGTACGGACAATCAGGCCGTGCAAGTAGCGCGAAAGCACGCGTGCGGTATCGGCGACAGTCTCGCCGCGCCCGAGCTGGATGTCGCTCTTGCTCAAAAAGATCGGATGACCGCCCAGCTCGTGAATCCCGACCTCGAAGGACACGCGAGTGCGCGTGCTCGATTTCGCAAAAATCATCCCCCAGCTCTGGCCCTTAAGCTGCCGAGACTCCGAGTTGACGCGAGCCGCCGAACCCGTGCCCAAAAAATCAGCCCGCGACTGCTTCAATGCGTGCGCGAGCGCAAAAATCTTGGGCAGCTCCTCCGCGCTAAAATCGGTCTCTTTCAAAAAATGTCTCATTAGCAGAAGCGTCGAACCAAAGGGCTTTGTGTTATCGCCTACGAGTGAATTTCAGGCCCGAGACGCAAAAACAGCGCGCAGGAGCCCGACCGACTCGGCGAGTTCCTCGCGCGTCGCGATGAGCGGCGGCAAGACGCGAATCACATTTCCCCCAGCAGGCACGACCAGTAACCCGCGCTCGCGCAGCGCTTCGACATACGGCGCAGGGTCGCTCGTAAGCTCTAGGCCCACCAAGTAGCCGCGCCCGCGCACCGCTGAAAGCTGCGCTGGGAACTCGCCCACCAGTTTTTCCAAATCGGCGAGCCACTCGCGGCCCTGCACGCTCACTTTCTCCAAGAGCCCCTCGCGCTCAATCACGTCGAGCACGGCCAAAGCGGCCGCGCACGCGAGCGGCGTGCCGCCAAAGGTGCTGCCGTGCGTCCCGGGCGTAAACAGGTCGGCAAATTTTTCTGCAATCCACACCGCCCCAATCGGGAAACCGCCGCCCAGCCCCTTGGCCATCGCGATGGCATCGGGCCGGATGCCCGCCGCCTCAAATGCGTAAAACGCGCCCGTGCGCCCCAGCCCACACTGCACTTCATCGACCATCAGGAGCACACCGCGCTCGTCGCAGAGTCGGCGCAAGCCCTGCAAAAACTCGGTAGTGCAGGGGCGGATACCGGACTCGCCTTGTATTGATTCGACCAGGACAGCACTCGTCCCCTCATCCATCAGCGCGGCGAAGCTGTCGAGGTCGTTGAGCTCCGCAGTCACAAAGCCCGGCACAAGCGGGCGAAAGCCCTTTTGCACCTTCTCCTGCGCAGTCGCACTCATCCCGCCAAACATCCGCCCGTGGAAGCCGTTTCGCGCCGTGATGACCTTAAAGCACCGCCCCTCCTCGCCGCCGCTCTTGGCCACGCCGTGGAGCCGCGAGAGCTTGATCATCATCTCGTCGGCCTCGGCGCCGCTGTTGCAAAAAAACACGCGGCCCGGCCCCGCGTAGCCGACCAAGCGACGCGCCAGCTCGCCTTGATTCGGGTTTCGGTAAAGGTTGCTCGTGTGGACGAGTTCGCCCGCCTGCGCGCGCACGGCGGCGACCCAGTGCGGGTGACAGTGCCCGAGCGAGGACACCGCCACGCCCGAGCTAAAGTCCAAGTAACGGCGCCCCTCGTCGTCCCACGCGCGGCAGCCCTGCCCGCGCACGAGCGTGATCGGCGCACGCGCATAGTTTCCCAAAACATGCGCCTCGTAGAGCGAGGCAGTGCTCGGGCGGGGAGTGACTTCGGAAACAGAGTGCGTCATGACAGTGTAACTACAAAGGGCCGAGGCCCCTTTTTTTATTATTGGCAGGTCTCTATTGGATCCCCGTCGAGTGAGGATTATCTAGGGCTTAGCGCTTTCTGTGTGGAGCGCGCCAGAAACAAAGCGAGTTTCCGCTCGGGCGAATTTTTGGGGAGAACGCATAAACGGCAGCGGCGAGCTCGCAGCGGCGGACTCGCGCCGCACTTAGCCGTGGGAGATTTCGGTGCCGATGCCCTTGTCTGTGAAAATTTCCAAGAGGATGCTGTGCGGTAACCGTCCGTCGACGAAGTGCACGCGGCGCACTCCTTCGTGCAGGGCACGCACCGCGCTGCCCACCTTGGGCAGCATGCCTTTGCCGATGACGCCGCGCTTCTTGAGCTTGTCCACTTGGCTCACCTTGAGCGTCGAAATCAGCGTCTCCGGGTCGCTCGGGTTGGAGAGCAGCCCCGGCACGTCGCTCATAAAAACGAGTCGGCGCGCGCGCAGGACACTCGCCACACGGGCCGCGACCAAGTCGGCATTGACGTTGTAAGGCTTGCCATCGTGACCGAGCGCCACCGGCGAGATGACCGGGATAAAACCCTCGGCGATCGCCTTCTTAATCAGCTTGGCCTTCACCTCGGTAACCTCGCCCACGAAGCCCAGATCGATGGGCTGGCCCTCGTCGTCGCGGCTAAGCTTTTGGCAGACGAGCACCGTGTCGCCCGGAAATCCAGTGGGCCGCCCACCCGCCGCGACGATCGCCTCGCAAACGCCTTTGTTCACGACCTTGTCGAGCGTGTGTTTCACGACTCCGACTGCCGCCTCAGTCGTCACGCGCAGTCCGTTGATAAATTGGGTTTCGAGCCCCGAGTCCGCCATCGCCTGCGTAATCGCCTTACCCCCGCCGTGCACGACCACGACGTTGATGCCGACCGCCGCCAAAAACGCGATGTCATAGGCGACACTACGGCGCACTGCCGGATCAGGGTCATCCATGAAACTACCGCCGTACTTCACGACGAAAGTGCAGCCACGAAAATCTTGAATATAGGGCAGTGCCTCTAAGAGCACCTTCGCCTTGGCGGTGATTTCAGCGACGTTGATCAATGTCTGGAAAAATAAAGGAGCCGGATTTCGAGAGAAAGGGCGCGGACACTGCGCCGCCACGCCACGCATTTCGATAAAATTTTCAAGGGGCGACAAAACTCCCCGCTCCCCTAGAATCTGTTCCCGTTTCAACCGCGAACCGCGCTGATACGCCTTTTTCCCACTACGCGTGGGGCGGCAGGCTGTGCCTGCACCCGTTCAATTTGGGATTTCTCATCGCGCTATCGCGCGAAAGCGAAATCCCAAATTTGAAAGCACTCTCCCCTGTCGCGTTGCGACAGGGAAAGTAGAGTGATAACCCGTTTGGGCGAGGTGGGGAAAATCACTAATAAACTCCCGCCTACAAGTTTGGGTCCTTTTCACAGAGCCGCTTGGCTGCTGTGCGAATGCACGGCAACCAAGCGGCTCTGTAAATGGGTGCAGCGACACGCTGCCGCCCCACGCGTAGTGGAAAAAAGGCGTCAGCAGCGCGGCGCGCGTTGGCCGTAAAACAGAAAGCGGCGGTCAACTGCGGTAGTCGGCGTTTTCGCTGACGTACTCGTGGGTAAGGTCGCCGCCTAGGACGGTTGCCGTGCGGTCGCCCGCACCCAGATCGACGCCGACCTCGACGCAACGCTCGTGCGGCGGGTAGTCCACCCCCGCACGATAAATCCCATCGGCGGGCAGCCGACTTTCATAAAGCTCGGCCTGCTTTAGATGCGCGACCAGTGTCGCCTCCTTCTGTGGGTCGAGCTGGAAGACGCCGTCCGAAAAAATCTCTATTCCGCCCATCGTGAGCCGGAGCCGCTCCATCAAGGCCGCCCCAACGCCACCTGTGCCAAATGAAGCGGTCTCCGCTCCCTTTCCGATCGCCTGCACGAGTCGGCCCACGTTTGGGTCATTACCTGCGACTGCGCATTTAAAGAGGGGCGCGTTGATGATCGCCTTGCCCAGAGAGCGCGCTTGGCCCGCATCCGACGCGCCCGTCACCGCCACACGAATCACATGCCGCACACCCTCGCCATTGCGCACGACGTCTTCCGCGAGGTCACAGCACACGACGCGCAAGGCCTCTTCAAACGCGCCCAAATCCTCGCAGGCCACCCGCCCCGAAGACACGACTGCGACCGTATCCGAGGTACTCGTATCGCTATCGATACTGATACTGTTAAAGCTCGGCTCGACCACGCGGCGCAGCATCTCGCGCAGCGCCTCGCGCGGCACCGCCACGTCCGTCAACAGGTACACGAGCATTGTCGCCAAGTTCGGCTCAATCATCCCCGCGCCCTTCGCCACTCCGACAAGGCTCCCCCCATTCGCAAAATCGTGACGCCTCACTTTCGGATAAAGGTCAGTCGTCACGATCCCCTGCGCGGCAGGAAGGATGGAGTCGGCTTGGAGTGCCGCTTTCGCGCTGGGCAGCGCAGCCAGCATCTCCTCAACCGGCAGCGACCACCCGATAACGCCCGTCGAGGATGGCAGCACGGCGCTTGCAGGCAGCCCAAGCAGCTCGCCCACGCGGGTGCACACCGCTTCCGCTGCGGCGCGACCCTCAGGCGCGCAGACGTTTGAGATTTTGTTATTAACGATAATCGCCCCCAGCTCCCGCTCCTGCAGCCGCTCACGACCGATCACGACCGGTGCCCCCGGGAAGGCGTTGCGCGTGAAGACCGCCGCGAAGTCGCGCGTCGGCGCGTCGAGCGAGATGAGCGTAAGCGTCATTTCGCTCGGCTTCGGGGCCTCACGCGGTGTAAACGCAAACTTCGCCGTGCCCACACGAAAGCCGCGCGGCAGTGCCGCTTGGGCGGCCAGCCACCGGCGATGCGCGGCGCACGAAGGGAAAACGAGATCAGTGCTGGGCATGGGGAAAACGTGTACTGGCCGCGACGGGCTTAAGTGAGACCGGCGGCCTCGGCAAAGCCGCACCACAGGTTCATGATTTGCACGGCTTGGCCGCCCGCGCCTTTCATCAAGTTATCCTCCGCCGAGGTAAGGACGAAGTTGCGTGTGCGCGGGTCGTAGGTCGCAGAAATATCGATACGGTTTGTGCCGACGACATGCGCCGTGTCGGGCGTTTCCCCCTCCGCCAAGATTTGGACAAAAGGCGCCGCACCGTAGGCGGCTTCCCACGCCGTGCGAAGCGCCGACAGGGTCGCGCCTGCCGCAGCAGGTACCGTAATGGTGGTCGCGATACCGCGCCGCATCGGAGCCAAGTGCGGGTTAAATTGGAGCACGACCGGCTCGCCCCCCCCGCCCGCCTTTGCGGCCAGCGTCAGTTGCTCTTCGATTTCGGCCAGGTGCCGGTGTGCAGTCAGTCCATACGCTTTAGCGCTCTCGGCCCGCTCGACATAGAGATACATCTCCGCCGCCTTCTTCCCGGCACCACTCACCCCGCTAAACGAGTTGGCGACGATGTGCTCGCGCGAGACTAGCCCGGCGCGGAGCAGCGGCACGAGCGGCACGAGAATACTCGTCGGATAACAACCCGGCGCGGCGACGAGCCGCGCTTCACTGCGCCAACGCTCGCCCGCGATTTCGGGCAGCACATAGCGCGCTTGCGGCAAAAGCTCGGGCGCGTGGTGCGCCCCATAGTAGCGCGTATACGTCGCCAAATCGGCCACGCGGAAATCCGCCGAAAGGTCGATTACCCGCTTCCCCGCGGCGACGAATGCCCTCGCGTAGTCCGCCGCCGCGCCATGTGGCAGCGCCAGGAAAAAGAGCGCACAGTCGCTCGCCGCGAGCGCGGCAGCGTCTGAATCCACAAAACGCAGCCCGCGATCCACTCCACGCAGCGCAGGGATGACTGCCGAGAGGGGCTTGCCCGCCTGCGCCCGCGAAGTGACGACCGCCAGATCGACCGCCGGATGCTTTAGGAGGAGCTGCACGAGCACCTCGCCCGTGTACCCCGATGCGCCAACAACGCCGACTTTCATCATAAGCCGAGCAGTGAGCGACTCGCAGCGCCCGCTGTCACGAGCAAAGCGATGAGCACGCGCGAGGAGTCTGCTCCCGTTTCAACCGCAAGCCGCGCTGAAACGCTTTTTTCCACTGCGCGTGGGGCGGCAGCGTGTCGCTGCACCCATTTAGATTTTGGTTTCGTTTCTGCGCGACGCGCAGAGGCGAAACCAAAATCTGAAAAGGAACCCAAACTTTGGGACGTGGATTTTTCGTGATTTTTCCCTCCTCGCCCAAACGGGGTATCACTCTAATTTCCCCTCCCTGTCGCAACGCGACAGGGGGAATGCTTTCAAATTTGGGATTTCGCTTTCGCGCGATAGCGCGATGCGAAATCCCAAATTGAATGGAAGCGGTCACTGACCGCCGCTCCACGCGGAGTGGAGGCTGTGACCTCGGACACTGACCGCGCGGCCGCGTTTGAAGCAGGAACAGGCCTTAGGCGGCGTGGCTAAAACGTCACTTGGAATCGGGCGTTTAGCGTGTAGCCGTCGTCCTGTCCTTGGTAGGCACCGCTGCGGTTGTTGGTTTCCCAATAGACGGCATCGAAGAGGATCCGGCTATTGTTGTTGAGGTACCAGTTGGCCCCGAGCGTCCACGCCTCGCCGTCGCCTCCGGTGGGGAGCTTCGTGTAGTCGAGCGATTCGTAGCGGGCCTTTAGTTCCCACGCGCCGGTGCCGCCCGCCGTCACGGGATTTGCGACCTTTACGCCGCCCCAGGTCCCGGCGCGCGCGTTGTAGCTAGGTTTGGCACCGCCCAGAAACCAGCCTGCCGAAAGCGCGTAAGCGTCGTAATCGCGGCGACCGAGCGCTGCGCTCTTTAGCTCGCGCTGGCCCCACTCGCCGTAAGCCCAAAACGGCCCAAAAAAGCCGGCGAGCTCGGCCCCGTAAGCGTGTGCACGGGTCACCTCGGCGAGCGCGCCCGGGCGGGTCTTTGCATTGTCATTAAAGTGCCCACCCTGCCCCCAGTTGCGCAGGCCGCTCGCGTCGCCCTTGGCGATGTCCTCATAAAGCCCCCATGCGCCGAGATGCAGCGTGCCGCGCTCGCCCTTGATTGGGTTAAGGTGCGCGCGCGTGGAGTAGGTTACTGTATCGCGGTTGTTGCCGACGTTACTCAAGTCGTTGCCTGTGACCGCGAAGCTCGCGTGCCAATGCTCGCCCGTGATCCGTTCGGTAAGCCCCACACCGAAGTTTCCACGCGCAGGCTGCAGTGCGAGCCCCACGACGTTTCGGTCTTGGAAGGGCACGTTTCCACCGCCGCTCGCGCCATCGAAGCCACGGTCTTCAAGCCGATTGCCCACACTGAGCTCAGCGCCCTTTCCAAAAAGCTTATGCCCCAGCGCGAGGTAGGCCGATTTCCACGCCGTAGTGTTGTCGGCAAAGTCGCCCTCAATCACCCAGCTAAGCTGGTTATACGCGCCCTCCGCACCAAAACGCAGACTGCGGATTTCGGTGCCCGTATTATTGAGCTCGCCAAAACGCGAGCCGCCCGTCCCCGACACGTCCGCAAACAGACGCCCGCGCAGCCGGAAGCTTAGGCTACCATCGGGACTGGTCAGTCGCGGGGCGGCTCCCCGCGACCAATTGAGCGTCGGCTGCGCCTTGGCCTTCGTTTCAAGCGCCTCCACTCGGGGCAAGAGCACGTGCGCATCTGGCGCTGCCGCCTCATGCGCCGATTGGCGCGCTACGCGGTCGCTCTCGGCCGCCGCAGTCACCGCTGAGAGCCGCTCCTCGAGTTGCTCAATCCGGCGAGCCTGCGCTTCGAGCAGCCGGAGCAGCTCCGCGTTATCTGGGGCTTGGCGTACCGCGGCAGTATCAGGGACCTGCCCAAAGGCATACGGCAGCGGCCCGATCAGCCCAGCGGCAAACAAGGCCGCGCCGAGGGCCGCCGAGCGAACTGCCCAAGTACGAGCCCGCAAGGTTTCTAAAATCATGTGTTTCATAGGTTTGTTTCTCAGTTTGGCCGCCCTGCACCACAGTGCGTCAGCGGATTTGTGTAGTCGCTTCTTTGGGTTAAAGAACGAACCTATTCATTACTAATATACTAATGAAGTAAAGTCTATAGTAAGCTTATGACACAGTTTTAGTTCCAACACTTTAATCGCCCCCGTAAGCCCTGCTAAAAACGCACTCTTGCCCGCGCGGTCAGTGTCAGCGCTCACAGACCTCCACTCCGCGTGGGGCGGCAGGCTGTGCCTGCACCCATTTACAGAGCCGCTTGGTTGCCGTGCATTCGCACGGCAGCCAAGCGGCTCTGTGAAAAGGACCCCAAACTTGAAAGCGGGAGTTTACTGATGATTTTCCCCACTTCGCCCAAACGGGTTATCACTCTACTCCCTGTCGCAACGCGACAGGGGGAGTGCTTTCAAATTTGGGAATTGGTTTTGTCGCGAAGCGACGAGGCCAATTCCCAAATTGAACGGGTGCAGCGACACGCTGCCGCCCCACGCGTAGTGGAAGTCTGACTAACTGCGCAGGGCCAGGCTCAAGTAATTGAGGAGTTCGGTCGTGCGGACGGTTTCCGCGCCTTGGGCGCGCTCCAGTGCCTCTGCTGCCAGCCCATGCCAAGCCACTGCACGGCAGCTCGCCTCCAAAATCGCGCTCGGCTCGCGGGCTAGTTGCGCGCCGATCATTCCAGCGAGCAAGTCGCCGGTGCCGCCGCGTGCGAGCACCGGCCCGCCCAAAAGACTGTGATAAACCGGCAGCGCGGAAGCGCCCTCGCGTTCTCCACTGCCCTCGCCGCTGACGCCTCGGTTAAGGCACGAGTCGCGGCGCGGGCTTCCGTCGCAAACCCGTGTCACCGGCCCTTTTAAAACGACGACTGCGCCCACTCTCTGCGCGAAGTCGCGTAAACTCGCGTCGCTCGGCTCCGCGGCGCTGAGGCGTCGAAACTCGCCCGCATGCGGTGTGAGGACGAGCGGGCCGCGCGTTTTTTCCAAAAACTCCGGCTGCAAGGCATCGGCATCGAGCAAAACCGGCAATTCGCCCGAATAGGTTTTCAGCACTTCGCCCACCAAGACCTGTGTCTCGCGCTCGCGGCCAATTCCCGGGCCGATGACCAAGGCACGTTTCTCGCCCGCACGCGCCAGCCGTTCGCGCAGCAGATACTCGCCCTCCAGCGCGAGTCCGCCGTTAGGCGTCTCCGGCCAGCCCACCCAAATCGCCTCCGGCACGCTTGCCGCAAAACTCGAAACGAAGGCCTCGGGCACAAAGGCCGTCACCAAGCCCGCTCCGCTGCGCAATGCCGCGAGCACGCACATCAGCGCCGCGCCCGGGTATTCCCGAGAGCCAGCCAACACAAACACATGCCCCTGCGCGCGCTTATCCGAGTGCGGATCGCGCCAGCCGCGCAGCGGCGCCAACACCTCAGCCGTAATCACCCGCTCAGCAGAGCGAGATTCCGGATTGGCGTTTTTGAAAAAACCGAGGTCGAGGTAGCGCAGCCGCCCGGCGTTTCGCAACCCCAGCGCCTCGCGCTTCAAAACGCCGGTCGCGTAAGTGAAATCCGCGCGAAACGCGCCTGCCTCGCCTAAGCCCGAAGGCAAGTCCACCGCCGCACGCAGCCCGACCGACAACGCGCCCGCCGCCGCCAACACAGAGGCTGTGCCCGAGTCGAGCGGCGGGCGAAACTGAAACCCGAAAACGCCATCCAAGCACAACGCGTAAGGCGCGCCCGTGGTGAAGAACTCCGACCCTGCGGTCGGAGCTTCTCCTCCACAAGCTAGGGGAGCCTTCGGCTCCATATGACGACTACCTCGCTTGACCTCGCCGTGAACGGCGAGGTGCGCGCTTTGGTGCGTGGTCACTCGCTCGCTCAAGCCCCGCCGCGCGAGCACCTGCATCCGCTCGGGAAACCGGGTTTGCAGGCTAAGCCAAGCCCGACGCGCGAGCGGCCTAAGCGCAGGCTCACCAAAAACGAAAACGAAGTCCGCAACTACACTCGGGTATTTTCCCAAAATCGCCTCCGCCGCGATCAAGGCATCCCCGCCATTGTGGCCCTTGCCCACGAGCACGAGGAGCCGCCCGGCATTTTTGGGGAAACCGCCAATCCCCTCAAAGTCGCGGAGCACCGCATCGGCGAGCGCGCGCCCCGCAGCCTGCATCGCCGCCCAAGCTTTCGCGCTGCTCGCCGACCGCGCTAATGCACCGCTCGCCGACCACTCGCGCGTTTGCGTTTCATCCCCGCCAAAAATCCGCGCCTCAAACTCGCCGACTTCCGCTGCGGAAAGAATCGGCTGTGCCCAAGGCTCAGTCTCCGTGCCCACACTCATGAGTTTACTCGTTTTCGCGCGGAGCCGAGAGCTTGCGGATCGACTCTTGGATTGCACTCCAAGTCTCCTCGTCGCGCTGGCGCAGCCACGCTTCGCGCAGCACATCCGGCTCGGTAAACAGCAGCGGCAGGCTCTCGCTCACCCCGCGTGTTACGACAGGCCGGGTAAGCGCAGGAATCGAGCGATAATAAAACGTCAGTGCGCCGCCCGCCACGCCCTCCCGACTGGGTGCACGCAGCACTTCATAAAACCGCGCGTATCGGCCCAGATCGCTATCCCAAAGCGCGACCTCCGTCACATCTGCGTCCCACACCGCATAGCTTTGCCACTCGGCAAAGACCGCTTCCAGCACCGTAAAATCGGGCTCCTGCGGCGGCGCTGCAGCAGCGGGCGACGGCGAAGGCAGCGCGACCTCCTCGCGCACATAAACCACCTCGGGATCACGCCGCAGCGAGAGCACAAACACCGCCCCAATCACAAAGCCGAGCATGATCCAAGACGGCGTCTTTGAGAGCTGCTTCACCGAGGGCGGACGCGCAGGCTTCTCCCCGGGAAGCGGGTCATCACTTTCCAACTCAGCACTCATGATGCACACTCCTTCCTAACAATCGCGGCAACTGCCAGCGCATGCGTCTCGGTATGCGACAAGCTGAGCAGCACATCCGTCCCGCCCAAGGCGCGAAGCAAGCTCGCCCCCTGATCATCAAGCCGAACCCGTGGCTCGCTGCGCGCGCCGTGATACACGCTCACGGAGGTCCAGCTAAGCTCCGCACCGATGCCTGTCGTAAACGCTTTCGCCACGGCCTCCTTCGCCGCCCAACGCGCCGCGTAGTGTTTATCCGGATACTTGAGCGCAGCGCAGTAACTTCGCTCTTCCTCGGTAAAAGTGCGCGTAAGGAAATGCACACCGTGCCGTGAAATCGCCGCCGCGATCCGCTCGACCTCAATCAAGTCGCAGCCGAGCCCGATTAGTACGCCGCCCGCCGGCAGCGAAAGTCCGGAGAGCAGAGCAGCACGCACAGAGGCAGGACTCGCGAAAGCGTCACTCATGGTTGCGAAAAGGAGTTAGGGATTCATCAACGCACGCATCTCGCGAACCGCCTCGGCGAGGCCGGTCGCTAGCGCACGCGAAATGATACTGTGGCCGATGTTGAGCTCGTGCAGATGCGGCAGCGTCCGCACTTCGGCGATATTGGTGTAGTTAATCCCGTGTCCCGCATTCACACGAAGCCCCAGCGCATGCGCACGGAGGGCACCCTCGCGAAGCCGAGCAAACTCCGTCGCGCGGCGACCGTCATTCGCGTAGTAGGCATTTGCATACGCGCCGGTGTGGAGCTCCACCCACGGCGCACCCAGCTCGGCGGCGAGGTCGATTTGCACGGGCTCAGGATCGATAAACAGGCTCGTCGCAACCCCCGCCGCACTCATCGCCGCGACGACCTCGCGCACCCGATCGCGCTGGCCCGCGACGTCCAAGCCGCCCTCGGTCGTCACCTCTTCGCGCGACTCGGGCACGAGGCACACCGAGTCGGGCCGCACGCGCAGGGCGAGCGCCACCATCTCCGGCGTGCACGCCATCTCGAGGTTGATCCGCGTAGCGATTCGCGCCCGCAACTCCACAATATCGGCATCCTGCATATGGCGGCGATCCTCGCGCAGATGCGCCGTAATCCCATCCGCCCCGGCCGCCTCAGCGACGAGTGCCAATGCCAGCACATCGGGCTCCACAATCGGATTTCCCCTGTGCGTCACATCGCGGTAACGCGCCTGCCGCAGCGTCGCGCAGTGATCGATATTGAGACCGAGAAGAATCATGACTTGCAGCAAAGCTACGGCACCGCACTGCGCACAGGGAAGCGCGTAAAAGCGCAGACTTGTGTGTTTCTTGTCTGCGCTGCGTTTATCCCCACGCCCACACTGACCATGCCGCACCGCACGCCCCTCACGCCCCGCACGCCTACTGCGCCCCTCCCGACCACCGAGACGCCCAACACGACAGCGCTCGGCGCACCCGCGCCCGCGCCCGCGCCCAAGCGCGAAAACCTCCTCGTCAACCTCGTGTGCAACATCGCGCTGCCCTCGCTCATCCTCGCCAAGCTGAGCGCCCCCGAACGACTCGGCCCAGCCCTCGCGCTCGTCGCCGCGCTGCTCTTCCCCCTCGGCTACGGACTCTGGGATTTCGCGCAGCGCCGCAGCGCCAACTTCGTGTCGGTCATCGGGCTCGCCAGCGTGCTGCTCACTGGCGGGCTCGGGCTCATGCAGGTCGATGGACTTTGGTTTGCCGTAAAAGAAGCTGCCATCCCCGCACTCATTGCCGCCTGCGTCTGGGCCTCGCAACACTCGCGCCGCCCGCTCGTCCGCCAGTTTGTTTATAACGAGCAAGTCATCGACGTCGCCCGTATTGATGCCGCGCTCGATGCCCAGCCAGGCAGCGACAATTCGCAGCCCGCCGCCCAGGCGCGATTTGAGCGACTCCTGCGCCAAACCGGCCAATGGCTCGTCGGCTCGTTTTTGTTCAGCGCGGTGCTCAACTTCGCGCTCGCCCGCTGGCTCCTCCAAAGCCCTAGCGGCAGCCCCGAGTTCAATGCCGAACTCGCCAAAATGAATCTCATAAGCTGGCCGGTCATCACGCTGCCCAGCATGGCCATCATGCTCGCTGGGCTGTGGCGGCTACTGCGCGGGATTACCCAGCTCACAGGGCTGCCGCTCGAGGCCATTTTCCACGCGCGAAAGTAGACTCGGCGCCCCGCCCCCTGTTTCAGATCACTTTGCCATAAAAACAGTTATCTAAGTGAGTAGGTAACTTAATATCACCCCAAAACAGGGTGAACTGGGCTTGGTGGAGTGCAGAAACTGCGCAGCCATTGGCATCCCCCGCAGGCTAAATCTGCGTGGGAAACCAAACCTACACAAATGAAAGCAAACACCATCAAAACCCTACTCGCAGCCGCCGCCTCGGTCGTGCTGCTCGGCTCCACCGGCTTTTCCCAAGCCGCCGGAACTTGGAACCTCGGCCTCGGCGTGCACAACATCTCGCCCAAGTCGAGCAACAGCCAAGCCCTCGGCGGAGCCCGCACCACGGTCGATGACGACCTGCAACCCACCATCACACTCGAGTATTTCATTTACGAAAACCTCGGCATTGAGCTGCTCGCCTCGCTGCCCTTCCGCCACAGTGTGAAGGCCGGCGGAGACTACATCGGCCAAACGAAGCTCCTGCCCCCGACTCTCTCGGTGCAGTACTACTTCGTTAACGCGAGCAAGTTCACGCCCTTCGTCGGCGTCGGCCTCAACTACACCACGTTCTTCGACACCCGCGCCTCGGGCTTTGACCTCGCCGCCGAAGACTCCTGGGGCTTCGCCGCTCACGCCGGTGTGGACTACAAGCTCACCGAGCGCAGCAGCATCCGCCTCGACGCCCGCTGGGTTGACGTAGAGACCGAGCTCAAGGCCAACGGCGCAAAACTCGGTAAGCTCGCGCTGGACCCCATCGTCTTCGGTGCGGCTTGGGTCTACAAATTCTAAGCCGCCGCAGGCCGTCTTACTGGGCGAGCCGCGCTGATACGCTTTTTTCCCACTGCGCGTGGGGCGGCAGCGTGTCGCTGCACCCATTTACCGAATGGCTTGGTTGCCGTGCATGCGCACGGCAACCAAGCCTTCGGTAGAAAGGAACCCAAACTTGGAGGCGGGAGTTTACTGGTGATTTTCCCCACTGAGCCCAAACGGGTTATCACTCTACTTTTCCTTTTACTCCTCTCCCTGTCGCAACGCGACAGGGGGAATGCTTTCAAATTTGGGAATTGGTTTCGTCGCGAAGCGACGGGGCCAATTCCCAAATTAAATGGAAGCGGTCACTGACCGCCGCCCCACGCGCAGTGGGAAGCTAGGCGCAGTCGGGGCCGGAAATTATCCTCCTCGGCCTTTGCTTTAAAATCGAAATGCATGCCGAGCCCCCCAAAGACTTCGCATCGTGACCACCCTTCTCGCGACTCTCCTCTTCGCCGCCCTTGCAATTCCCCTCGCTTGGTTCGTTGCCCGCCAACAGCAAACGCTGATCGCCTCAAAACTCGCCGATCAAGAAAAGGAACGCGAACGACTCAGCGCCGCGCTTACCGAAGCCCAAGCCGAGCTTAACACCTTGCGAGCCCGGCTTGCCGAAACCGAAAAAACACTGGCCGTCGAACGCGGGAGATTTGCCGAGCGCGAAACCCACCTCGACCAACGGCTAAGAGACCTTGAGCAGGTAAAGGCCGCCATGAAGACCGAGTTCGAGGCCGCCGCCGCTCAGATTTTTGGCGAAAAGACAAAAACCTTTACCGAGCAAAACGAGCAGCGACTCGGCCTACTCCTCGGCCCACTAAGCCAGCGAATCATCGAGTTTCGCCAAAGCGTCGAAGCCGCGCAAAAGAGCGACAGCACCCAACACGGCGAACTCAAGGCACAACTCGAACAACTCCGCGAACTCAACAAGACGATAGGAAAGGAAGCCGAAGAGCTGAGCTCCGCACTCAAGGGAAAGTCCCAAGTTCGCGGGGCTTGGGGCGAGCTCGTCCTAGAGCGACTCCTCGAGTCCACCGGCATGCGCAAAGGAGAAGAGTTCCTCATCCAAGAATCGCTTAACACCACCGAGGGCGAGGGCGGGAAATCGCGCCGTCTGCGGCCCGACGTAATCCTCCGCCTTCCCGAAGGCCGCCACCTCGTCATCGACTCCAAAGTCTCGCTCGTCGCCTACGAACACGCCGCCACTGCCTCTGACGCGACAGCGCGCGAGGCCGCCGCCAAAACGCACGCCCGAGCCGTCCGCCAACACATCGACGAACTCAGCGCCAAACGCTACGACGACACCGGTGTGCTCATCACCCCCGACTACGTCTTGATGTTTGTGCCCATAGAGCCCGCCTACGCGCTCGCGATTGAGACCGACCCGGCACTCTACGACTACGCTTTCGGCAAACGAGTCATCCTCACCACCGCCTCCTCGCTCCTCATCTGCCTCAAGGCAGCCGACACCCTTTGGCGACAAGACCGCCAAACTAAAAACGTCCAACAAATCGCCGATCGCGCAGGTAAACTTCACGAGAAATTCGCCGGCCTGCTCAAAGACCTCCAAAAACTCGACGCCCAACTCATCAACACCCGCGAGACCTACGACTCCGCAATGTCCAAACTCTACAGCGGGCGCGGCAACCTCCACTCTCAAGTCGCCGCGCTCGAAAAACTCGGCGCGAAAACCAAAACCGCACTCCCCGCCGTGCCCGAGACTTACGCACTCGACGAAGCGGAAACCGCTGAACTCGAGCCCGACGACACAGTAACGCGTGCGCCGCAAACTAAACCCGCCGTAGACAGTGACTGAACTGCACCAACAAATCCTCGGCACTTGGGCGCTCGTCCGCGCTGAGCTCGGCGGCGCAGGCAGCGCACAGGGCGCAATTTCGGGTGGCGAAGCCATGCCGCCCGAAATTGCGGCGCGGGTCGAAATCGAGTTCGATGCGGAAAGTGCCTACCGTGTCCGCTTTGCCGGAGAAATTTCCGATGCCGGCCATTTTGAGATCTTCGCCCAAACGGAAAGTGAAGCACCGCCGCACCACCCAATCACGCTCCACGGTAAAGTCGGCACCAACGCCGGACGCACACTCCCGGGGATCTGCCAGCTCCGCGGCGACCGACTCAGACTCTGCCTCGCGCTCGAAGGCGACGCCCCGCCGACTGGATTCGCCAGCCCCCCCGCCGCCAACGCTGCACCATATTACCTAGTGACCTACCGACGAAAAACGCGCCCCTCGGCACACATTTAGATACGCTTTTTCCCACTACGCGTGGTGCGCAGCCGCAGGCTGTTTTATTTGGCGGCGGGCTCGTTGGCCCGCCGTCCTGTGCCTGCACCCATTTACAGAGCCGCTTGGTTGCCGTGCATTCGCACAGCAGCCAAGCGGCTCTGTGAAAAGGACCCCAAACTTTGAGACGTGGATTTTTCGTAATTTTTCCCTCCTCGCCCAAACGGGTTATCACTCTACTTTCCCCTCCCTGTCGCAACGCGACAGGGGGAGTGCTTTCAAATTTGGGATTTCGCTTTCGCGCGATAGCGCGATGCGAAATCCCAAATTAAATGGAAGCGGTCACTGACCGCCGCACCACGCGCAGTGGAACTATCACGCTATTGGCGTCTTGCGTGGGGGTAGGGTTCTGGCAGGCTGCGCGCTTTTTCCACTATTGGCTGCCCCGACACACACAACGCCCTTCGCCTCGCGCAAGCGCATCGTCCTCCTCGGAGCCACTGGCTCGATAGGCGAGAGCGCCCTGCGCGTCATCGCCGCATATCCTGACCGGCTCGAACTCGTAGGAATCGCTGCCGGGCGCAATTGGCAAAAACTCGCACAAATCGCCCAGCGCCACCCCAGCGTCCGGCACGTCGCAATCCACGACGAAGCTGCGTTTCGCGATGCGCGAGCGAGTGCGGCCTTTGCAGCGGGCACGACAGTGCACGCCGGACTCGGCGGCTTGTGCGAACTCGCCCAAATCGCCGAAGCCGACCTCGTCCTCGTGGCGATTGTGGGCACGACGGCACTCGAGCCGACGCTCGCCGCAATCGCGGCAGGAAAGACGATCGCCCTCGCCTCCAAAGAGATCCTCGTCCTCGCCGGAAAGTTCGTGATGGCCGCCGCTCGTGCGCGCGGCGTCGCGCTTCTGCCAGTCGATAGCGAGCACAACGCGCTCTTCCAATGCCTAGAGCGCGGAAACCCAGCGGGGCTAAAACGGATTTTCCTCACTGCCAGCGGCGGCGCGTTTCGCGACCTCCCCGTCGAGGCACTTGCCCACGTCACGCCCGCCGATGCGCTCAAACATCCGAATTGGGCGATGGGCGCAAAAATCACCGTCGACTCGGCGACGCTCGCCAACAAGGGCCTCGAACTCATTGAGGCGCAGTGGCTCTTCGGCCTCGCGCCCCAGCAGTGCCAAGCGGTTCTGCACCCGCAGAGCATCGTCCACTGCCTCGTCGAATACGCCGACGGCTCGCTGCTCGCCCAGCTTTGCCCGCCCTCCATGACCTTCCCCATCCAGCACGCGCTGCTCTACCCCGAGCGTGCGCCCGGCGTGGAGCCAACGCTCGATTTCGCGCAAACACTCTCCCTCGACTTTCGGCCCATCGACCTCGACCGCTTCCCGATGCTCCGGCTCGCGCACGAAGTCATGCGGGCGGGCGGCGACCCGTGCGGAAGCACAGGCGGAGGCAGCACTGCGCCCGCAATTTACAACGCGGCCAACGAAGTCGCCGTCGCCGCATTTTTGGCCGGTAAGCTGCCTTTTCTTGCGATAGCCGAAGTGGTCGATAAAACCCTCCAACGCCTCCCGCACACCGAGCCGCGTGACCTCGCCGACGTGCTCGCCACCGATGCCCAAGCTCGCCAAATCGCCACAGACCTTGCTGCCAAAACCGCTAAGTAAAACTGCCCCACCCCTGCCGCTTTATCGTCAGCCGCAATTCGCCTAATCATTTTCCCGAACATGTCCTCCGACCTTTTCCAAAGCCTACTCTCCAACGCCTGGGCCGGCCTGCTCGTAGTGCTGTTTTTTGGCGGCTCGATTTTTGTGCACGAGCTCGGCCACTTCCTCGCCGCGCGCTGGTGCGGGCTGCACGTCGAACGCTTCTCGATCGGCTTCGGCCCCGCGATTTTCTCTTGGCGGGGGAAAGACGGCGTCGAGTACCGGCTCTCTTGGCTGCCGCTCGGCGGCTACGTCGCGCTCCCACAACTCGCCGCGATGGATGCGATTGAGGGAAAAAGCTCGGTCGATGTCGCCAAGCTCCCCCCCGCGTCTTACGGCGCGCGGATGCTCACCCTCGTTGCGGGTGCAGCCTTCAACATCCTCTTCGCACTCGCGCTGGGCTGCATCATCTGGGCCAAGGGTCAGCCAATGAGTGCGCCGGCCGCCTCGACTACGATCGGCTACGTCGCGCCCACACTCAGGCTCGATGACGACGCACAGGGCGGTAGCGCGGGCGCAGCCCAAGTCGCCTCCCCCGCCGCCGAGGCCGGACTCCGCGCGGGCGACCGCATCCTCGCGATCGACGGCCGCTCAATCAAAGAATGGGGCGACGTGCTCCAGGGCATCGTCACCGGCTCGGGCCGCACCGCGACCGGCGCGCCCAAGACCACGTTCGAAATCGAGCGCGCGGGCGCACGGCAAACAGTGACCATCTACCCCCAGCTCTCAGGCCCCGACCAATTCCGCCGCGTGGGCATCGACTCCGGCTACGAGCTAATCATCCACGAAGTCGAGCCCGACAGCCTCGCCGCCGCAGCGGGCCTGGCGGCAGGCGACCGACTCCTCTCTTTGGGCGGCCAACGCATCCTCAACATCGCAACCTACCTCGATGTTTTGGACGAAGCCGCCGCCGCTCCGCTCACCGCACTCGTCCAGCGTAAGGTCGAAGGCGTTGCGCAAGAAGTCGCGCTCACCATCCCGCCGCGCAGCTCCCCTGAGGCACGGCTCGGGCTCGCCTTCACCACCGACTTCGCGCTCGTGCACCCCAACCCCATTGCGCAGATCGCAAGCCACGCGCGGATGACTTGGCGCACGCTCGCCAGCCTCCTCAACCCCCAGTCCGACATCGGCCTGTCCAAAATGAGTGGCCCGGTCGGCATCGCCCGCATCCTGCACAGCGCCGCGCAAATCAGCTTCGTCGCCGTGCTCATGTTTACGATCCTCATCAACGTAAACCTCGCCATCTTCAACCTGCTCCCCATCCCCGTGCTCGACGGCGGCCAAATGCTCTTTGCCACCATCGCCCGACTGCGCCGCCGCGCCCTCCCGACCAGCTTCGTCATGGCTACGCAAAGTGCCTTCATGATTCTGCTCTTCGGCGCGATGCTCTACGTCACTGTCTTCGGCGACATCCGCCGCCTCTTCCGCGACATCGCCGACAAACCCGCCGCGGCCACCCAAAGCGCTCCGGCAAACGACACTGGCGATGAATGAGACCGAGAACGTGACGGCGACGCCCGGTCTGCGACCGCGACTCGCCGCCAGAGTGGAAGCGGGCACTGCCCGCACGCACGAAGTGCGCGTGGGCTCGGTCGGCATCGGCGGGACGAATCCCCTGCGCATCCAGTCGATGACGACCAGCGACACGCAGGACATCGACGCCACCGTGCGCCAAGCCATCGCGCTCGCCGAGGTCGGTTGCGAGATTGTCCGCATCACCGCGCCCAACCCTGCCGCCGCCAAGTGCCTCGGCCCGATTCGCAAAAAATTGAGCGAGGCGGGCTTCCCAGACATCCCCCTCGTCGCAGACATCCACTTCCTGCCCTCGGCAGCGATGGAGGCGATCGAGCATGTCGAGAAAGTCCGCGTAAACCCCGGCAACTACGCCGACAAAAAGAAATTCGCCGTCAAAGAATACAGCGACGCCGACTACGAACGGGAACTCCAACGGCTCCACGAGGCGTTCTCCCCGCTCGTACTACGCGCCCGCACACTCGGTCGCGCACTGCGCATCGGCACCAACCACGGCTCACTCTCCGATCGGATCATGAACCGCTACGGCGACACGCCGCTCGGCATGGTCGAAAGTGCGCTCGAGTTTCTCCGCATCGCCGAATCGCACGGGTTTAAGCAAATCGTGCTCTCGATGAAAGCCTCCAGCCCCAAGGTCATGATTCAGGCTTACCGGCTGCTCGTGGCCCGCATGGCGCAAGAGGATATGTACTACCCGCTACACCTCGGCGTGACCGAGGCAGGCGACGGCGAAGACGGCCGCATCAAAAGCGCAATCGGTATCGGCACGCTCCTCGCCGAAGGCCTAGGCGACACACTGCGCGTCTCGCTCACCGAAGACTCCGTTTACGAAATCCCCGTCGCCCGAGCACTCGCCGATAAGGGCGCGCAGACCCGTTTATTGAGCGGACCTCCCGACAGCGTGCGCAGCACGGCCTTAGCCGCCAAGGCTAGCGCACTTGGCGCCACCGAGCCGCCGTCTTTCTCCAACTTGGAAGAAGCCCCCAGCCGACGCGATACCGCAGAGTTCGAACTCGCGGGCGGCGTGAAAATCGGCGCTGGGCAAGTCCCAGCAGTCATCGTCCGTGCCGCCTCCCTCACCGCGCTGGGCAAAGTCCGCGCCGCCTTCGCCGCCGAGCCCGCCCATCGACTCGCTGACACGCCGCTCGAAGGGCTTCTCATCCCAATCGAGCGAGCGAGCGAAGTCTCCGAAGTCGCAAACGCCTCCGCGCGCGGCGAAGTCCCCAGCCGCTTCGTCGTCCTCGAGCTCGCCCCCGACATCCCCACCGCTGTGCTCGCCGAAGCACTCCTCGCCGCGCCGCTCCCGCGCGGCAACGTGCTCCTGCGCGAATTCACAGCCGACGAAGGCGAAGCCCTAAACGCCCTTGCCCAAATCGCCCGCCAACACGGACTCGCCCTCGCCGTCGCGCTGCGCCCCGAAAACGTCGCCCCGCTCGCCGACACATTCCGCGAGCTAAGCGAAACGCTCCCCTTGATTTTTACGTTAGCGGATCCGCACGCCAAAGCAGGCGACTCTGGCCCCGCACTCACCGCTTACCGCCAACTCGCCAAGGCACTTGACCGAGCAGACTCACCCAAACGAGGCGAAGGCCTACGACCAGAGGACAGGCTCCTCTCGCAAAAAAAACCAAGCGAGCGGCTGTGGATACGAAACACCGAGCAAAGCGCCGTCGCCCCCAAACCCGACTTTCTCTCGCGGCTCCTCGACGCCGCCACGCTCAGCGGCGCACTCCTCTGCGACGGCATTGGCGACATGGTCAGCATTGAGACCGAGCCCGACCCCATCCGCGCACTCAAACTCACCTACAACGTCCTCCAAGGCGCGGGCGCCCGCACGACCAAGACCGAGTTCGTCGCCTGCCCGAGCTGCGGGCGCACCCTCTTCGACCTGCAAACCACCACCCAGCGTATCCGCGCCAAAACCGGCCACCTCAAAGGGGTCAAAATCGCCATCATGGGCTGCATCGTAAACGGCCCAGGCGAAATGGCCGACGCCGACTTCGGCTACGTGGGCGGAGCCCCCGGCAAAATCAACCTCTACGTCGGCAAACAATGCATCCGCTACAACATCCCCCAAGCGGAAGCCGATGACCGCCTCATCGACCTCATCAAAGAACACGGTAAATGGACCGAGCCGAGCGCAGCAGAGCTGCCCCAATAGTCGAAAATCGCCCGCCCGAGCCACGCTAATACGCTTTTTTCCACTGCGCGTGAGTCACTTTCCCACTACGCGTGGGGCGGCGGTCGGTGACCGCTTCCATTTAATTTGGGATTTCTCATCGCGCTATCGCGCGAAAGCGAAATCCCAAATTTGAAAGCACTCCCCCCTGTCGCGTTGCGACAGAGAGGGGAAATTAGAGTGATAACCCGTTTGGGCGAGGTGGGAAAAATCACCAGTAAACTCCCGCCTCCAAGTTTGGGGGCCTTTTCACAGAGCCGCTTGGCTGCTGTGCGAATGCACGGCAACCAAGCGGCTCTGTAAATGGGTGCAGCGACACGCTGCCGCACCACGCGCAGTGGAAAAAAGCAGCATCGCGGCGTGCTAAATAGGGGCTGCGCAAGGGTACTGTTCTGGCGTAAATGGGCAGTGTCCGCGTCCCATAAATTACGGATAATCAACAAGTCATTTTGCCCCCGAATCACCGCAAAGCATGGCAACCTAAAAATGTGAAAAGTTGTGAGCAAAAGGGCTGTGAACAACTTGTTGGGAAGTTGACCTTGAAAGGGCTTTCCCCATCCCAGTTAGTCGCCACGTCAGTCACCTCCCTTGCCCAGTCCCACGGGTGCTCTTTCTCAAGTTGTTCCACACGCCCCAATCCACAGCACAGGAATAATCCTGCTACACGCTACCTATCAGTGATTTACATACATTTGGACGATTCACCCATCGCCACTGCTAGAGCACCACGATTTTTACGCCTCTTTCGGCGGTCGGAGCGCGGGCGCGCACAACGGAGAATACAGCCATCGGCAAGCCTTGTGAATAAACCCTCCTAAGCCGCCCATCCATGCCCACCGCCACCCTCGCCCCCAGCCCTTGGGAGACCGCCAAAACAAGCCTTAAGCAATTTTTCTCAGAGGACGTGTTTAAGATGTGGTTCGAGCCGCTGCACTGTATCGAACTTGGCGAGGACACAATCACCTTAGGCGTGCCCAACGATTTCGCCGCGATTTGGATTCAGGAGAACTACCTCGACCTCATTTCCAAGCACCTCAGCCTGGCCTACGGACGCGAGCTCAGCATCACGCTCCAAAAGGCCGCCCCGCCGCAATCCGCCCACGCCCATCGCGGCCACAGCGACAGCGCCGCACTGCTCGACGGACAGGGAAATGCGCGCGGCAGCAGTGGAGCCGTTTCCGGCGGACGCGGAGTTAACGACCACGCCCAAACGGGTACGGGCTTCGACCGCGACGCGTCGCCAAGATTGGGGGCGGCAGCCCCAGAGCGTCGCCGCCCCGAGGCCACGCTCAACCCGCGCAACACCTTCGACACCCTCGTTGTCGGCGCGAACAACCAGATGGCACACGCCGCCGCAATGGCCGTCGCTCAAGCGCCCGCGCAAGCCTACAACCCGCTCTTCCTCTACGGAGACACCGGCCTCGGCAAAACGCACCTCATGCACGCCATCGGCCACGCCATCCTCCAAAACCGGCCCGACGCCCGCGTCGTTTACCTCTCCACCGAGCGCTTCACCAACGAGTTCATCCAGGCCCTCCAGGAAAACAGCCTCACCAAATTCCGCCAACGCTACCGCCGTGCCAGCGTGTTGCTCCTCGACGACGTCCAATTCCTCGCCGGCAAAGAGCGCATCCAAGAGGAATTCTTCCACACCTTTAACGACCTCTTCGAGTCCGGTAAGCAAATCGTCCTCTCCAGCGACCGCCGCGCCAGCGAAATCCAGCAACTGGAGGCCCGCCTCGTCTCGCGCTTCGAGTGGGGCCTACCCGCCGACATCCAAGCCCCCGACTACGAAACCCGCGTCGCCATCCTGCGCTCGAAGGCCGCGACGCTTAAGGCCGACGTCCCGCACGAGGTCATCACCTTCATCGCCCAACGCCTCTCGGGCAACGTCCGTCGCCTCGAAGGTGCCCTCATCAAAGTCAGCAGTTACGCCGCCCTCACGGGTCGCCCCCTCGACATCCCCACCGCCGAGAAACTCCTCCAAGACGTCCTCATCGAGCAGGCGCAAAACCTCCTCACCATCGACGTCATCCAGAAACGCGTGGCCGACCACTTCCAGATCCGCCACAGCGATATGACCAGCAAACGCCGCCCCAACAACATCGCCATCCCGCGCCAAATCGCGATGTTCCTCTCGCGCAAACTCACCAAGCACTCGCTCCAAGACATCGGCGACGCCTTTGGCGGGCGCGACCACGGCACTGTCATTCACGCCTGCAAAGCCGTCGATAACATGATTGAGCAAGACCCCAGCATGCGCGGCAGTATCGAGTTTCTCAAAACCCAACTCGCCCGCTAAGTCACGCCGACGCCGTGCTCGCCGCACCGCGCGCGGCGACCACCCACTCGCGCCACTCTTTCGCCATGAGCCTTTCTCCCGATCAAAACCGAGCCGTAGCCGCTTGGGTCGCTGCAGGCGACAACCTCTCCACCGTCCAGAAAAAACTCCAAGACGAGTTCCAAGTCAGCATGACTTACATGGACGTGCGCTTCCTCGTCGACGACCTCGACCTCAGTCTCCAAGACCCTGCCAGCACCGCCGACGCCAGCGACGTCAGCAACCCAGCGCCACCGCCGACGATGCCCGCCGCAGCGACCAGCGCTGCAAATGCGGATGACGGCAGCGACGCAGACGCCGTCCCCGAACCCGACGCGTTGCCACCCGCCGCAGCCGATGGAGCGGGTGCAGCGGCCAACGTCACCGTGACGCTTGACGCCGTAACGCTCCTCCCCGGCGCACTCGCCAGCGGGACCGTTCGCTTTAGCGACGGCGTCACTGGCAAGTGGATGGTCGATAACTACGGCCGCCCCGGGTTTACCGAAATCTCGCAACCCGGCTACCAACCCAGCCCTGCCGACGCCCAAGCCTTCATCCAAGAACTCAGTCGGCACCTGTAAGCAGCCTTGCCCAGTTCCTTTTTCTCGCGAGCCGTCCCGGGGTCTGTTCCCGTTTCAAACGCGAGCCGCGCTGCTGCCTAAAATTTCGCCAGACTAGGCGCAGCATGCAGCCAATGTTACAACCTTGGCAAAGGCTGCAACGCCGTATGGCGAGATTTTGGGCGCAGCCCGAAGGGACGGGCCAGATTTTGCGCGCCGCGGCGTTGCTCGTCGCTCATTTGCATGAGCAAACTTCGCTTCTCGCGCCTTGCTGCACATAAAATCTGACTCCGTCGCGGCCACGTTTGAAACGGGAACAGACCCTTAGGGCGGCTCTTTTTGTTTACCCCCCAACGAAAAAAAGGAAACCGCCCACCCCGCGCGACTGTCAGCTCACCGTGCTGCTCCTGCATTCCAATATTTTCTCAAATTATTATTAAACAATGACTTATTCAGAAGAACTCAGCCCTCAACGCCCCCTTCCGCTCGTGCCCTATCCCGTAAAGGTCGAGCGCGGAACCGGTCACTTCACCCTCACCTCACAGAGCCTAGTCATCGCTGGTCACCCCGCTGAAACCAAAGCCGCGGCCCGATTTATCGCTAGGCTCAAAGAGTCGAGCGGCCTTACCCTAGAGTACCGCGAGGCGAGCGCTGCGCCCGATCCCGAGCGCGGCACCATCCGCTTTGAGCTCGAAACCCCGCCAAAGCTCCGTCCCGAAGCCTACACCTTACACATCACTCCCGGGCACATCCGCATCCTCGCGACCGACGAAGCCGGCCTCTTTTACGCCCATACTACCCTTTGGCAGCTCCTCGGCGCGGCAACTGAGCCCGGCCTCCCCGCGACACTGCCCGAGCTACTCATCGAAGATCACCCCCGCTTCGCTTGGCGCGGCTTCATGCTGGATTCCTCGCGCCACCTCCAGCCCATCGCGCAAATTAAGCAGCTCATCGACCAAGCGGCCCTCCACAAACTCAACACCCTCCACTGGCACCTCACAGACGACCAAGGCTGGCGACTCGAAATCAAGCAGTACCCGAAACTCACCGAAGTCGGAGCCTGGCGCATCCCCGCGGGCAAGGCCGGTCGCGGCCCCGATGGACAGCCGCTTCGCTACGGCGGCTTTTACACACAGGGCGAAGTCCGCGAAATCGTCGCGTACGCCGCCGAGCAACACGTCACAATCGTCCCCGAAATCGAAGTCCCCGGCCACGCCCGCGCAGCCATCGCGGCCTACCCCGAGTTCGGCTCGACTGGCGAGGAAACCACCGTCGCCCCCGAGTGGGGCATCCACCCCTTCCTCTTTAACGTAGACGACGCCACCTTCATATTTTTGGAAAACGTACTGCGCGAGGTCATAGCCCTCTTTCCCAGCAGCTACATCCACATCGGCGGTGACGAAGCCATAAAGCACCACTGGAAACGCTCCCCCAGCGCCCAAGCAAAAATCCGCGAACTCGGCCTCGCCGACGAAAACGCCCTCCAAAGCTGGTTCATCCGTCGCATCGCCCAGTTCCTCACCGCCAACAACCGCAAACTTATCGGCTGGGACGAGATTTTAGAAGGAGGCCCGCTCCCCGAAGGCGCAAACGTCATGGTCTGGCACACAATAGAAAACGCCGCCATCGCGGCACGGGCAGGCCACGACGTCGTGATGTGCCCGACCAACTACGCCTACCTCAATCGCGTCCAATCCCTGGCACACGACGAGCCGCCGGGGCACGACCGCATGATTCCCCTGAGGAAACTCTACGAGTTCGAGCCCGTGCCTGCTGACCTTGACGAGAAAACCGCACGCCACGTCATCGGTTACCAAGCCAACCTCTGGACGGAGTACGTGCGCACGGCCGAGCAGGTAGAACACATGCTCTACCCGCGCCTCTGCGCCGCCGCCGAAAACGCGTGGTCGCCCGCCAGTCAGCGCGATTGGCAACGCTTCCTCCCGCGTATCGCCGTACACCTACGTCGAATCATCCGCGCGGGACTGCGCCCCGCCGACTCGGCCTTTAGCGTGCAAATCGAAGCACTGCCCGCCGCCGACGCCACCGGAGCCGTCATCTACACGCCCACGCAATTTCAGCTCTCCAACCAAGCCGACTTTGGCGAATTGCGTTACACGCTCGACGGCAGCGAGCCACGCAGCGACTCCGCACTCTACGCCGGGCCCGTACAGCTCCCCGAGCTCCCGGTAACCCTCACCGCAAGCGCCTTTTTTGACGGACAAGCCCTCGCAAAATCGCGCTGCGCAATCATCGACGCCGACTCACTGCGCACCCGCAACGCCGAGCAGCTCGTCCCCGACCTAGAAACCTGTGCCCTACGCCTCGAAGATGATGAGCCGCTAGAAGGCGAGCGACTCGCCCTGCCCGTCATTACCCAAGACCCGATTTGGGTCTGGAAAGACGCCGTCCTCGACGGCATCCGCAGCCTAGAGGTTTCAGTGGTCGACCTGCCCTACAACTTCGCTTTCGCAAACGAATCAGTCGGCATCCCACCCGATGCGCCCAAAGAGCCCGTTTACTTGCAGCTCTACCTCGACCACTTCGAAGGTGAGCCGATTGCCCAAACGCTCGTTGATCCGCATCACGCCACAGCGATTCAAACGCTAAAACTGACGCTGCCCGAAGGAAACGGCGGCCCACCACGCGACCTGCTCTTCAAGTTCACCGGCAGCGAGTTCACCGCAACCGCCCGAGAAACCCTCTGGGCGATCTATCGCGTCCGGCTCGGAAGCTAAGGCCGCCTCGGAAGCGGTTTTTCGGGCTCGCGATCAGCCCACACACGCCGCGCGGGCCCAGTCAGATAACTGCCGACCGCGCTTGCGCACTAGTCGCCGCCCGCGCGTAAGAACGGAAGAACAGCAGAGAGCACCGCCCTCCGACGAGCCGCCAACGAGTGGCTGAGCGCCTCGCAGCAGCTCGCCAATAACTCGCCAATAAAAAAACAGTCCGCGAGTGGAGTGCTGAGGCCGTGTCGCGCACTCCCATGCACGACACGGCCCGTTTTGCTTCACCTAGGTCCCTGTATGACCTATGCTCCCTATTGACGGCGGAGCGGGGTTTTCCCCGCCGCCAAAGTCGTAAAATCGCCCCGCTTATGCCCTTGCCCGCACTCGGCTCCCGCGCTCGAACGCAGTCTCTGCGGCTGCCCGCCCAAAAGCGCACTCGCGGAAATCAGAGATTGAGCGTTTTTGAGAAATCGTTCGGCCATTGCTGGGCTTGGCTGTGGAGGTGAGGATTATTGGGAAAGGGAGTTTTTGTGTGCCAAGTACCCACCAATTAATCGCCTGCGGGGCTAAGGGCTGGGGTACTGAAGCTGTGTCACAGACGAGATAAAAAACTCTGCAAGCGCAACCGATTAGTCATAAGGATGTTTACGTAATCCTTGAGACATCAATAAGTTCGGTAATTACCCAAAGTGCCTTCCGCTCACTCAGATGCACAAAAAAACGGCCCCCGAAAAAGGAGCCGTTGGAAGTAGAAAAGCGCGACGCGCGGCCAGCGAGCCGCACGCCAAATAAAAGCCGCTTCGCGCCTTAGCGCTTGGAGAACTGGAAGCGTTTGCGCGCACCGGGCTGACCGGGCTTCTTACGCTCTTTCTCGCGCGGGTCGCGGGTCAGATGTCCGGCCTTTTTGAGGACGGCCCGCAGCTCGGGGTCGAACTTTTGGAGCGCGCGGGCGATGCCGTGGGCGACTGCACCGGCTTGGCCAGCCACACCGCCACCGGAGACGTTGGCCGTCACATCAAACTTGTCGCGCAACTCGGCGGTCGCGAGCGGCGCACTGGCAGCCTTGGAAAAGCTCTCAGGCGGGAAATAGGCATCGAAGCTGCGCCCATTGGCGATCAGCTTACCCGTGCCTTCGATGATGCGGACGCGCGCCGTGGCCGTCTTGCGGCGACCTGTCGCGGTAATAACAGAGGAATCCTCAATGCTCATTCTCGTGTGGGCTAGGTGGACTTAAAACTTAGAGGGCAAACTTCACGGGAGCCTGCGCCTCGTGGGTGTGGTTAGGGCCAGTAAAGACGCGCAGCTTGGTCAGCATCTTGGCGGCCAGGCGGTTCTTCGGGAGCATCCCCTTAACGGCATGCTGAAGGATGAACTCGGGGCGCTGCTTACGCATATCGGAGAGCTTCCGACGGCTCTCCCCACCCATGTAGCCAGAGAAGAACATGTACTCGTTTTGCTCCTCCTTCTTACCGGTGAGGACGACCTTCTCCGCGTTCACCACTACGACGAAATCGCCGGTATCGACGTGCGGAGTGTAGATAGGCTTGTGCCGACCGCGGAGCAAGTTCGCGATCTTAACCGCAAGACGGCCCAAAACTTGCCCTTCGGCGTCAATGAGGTGCCACGTGGGCTGCACCGTCTCTTTGTTGGCGAGGATCGTTTTCATGAGAAAAGAGGCCGAGAGCTAAGCCACCCCAAATCGCTGTCAAGGACACAGCACACCCAGCCGCGCTTTTTTTAGCAAAACACGAACGCGGCAGACTCACTTTCGGCGGCGCGCGCAGCCGAAACCGCGCGCGAATTTTGTCACATTAACGCAAGGAAAGCGTGCCGACCATTGACAGCCGCTAACGCGCGCGGCTATTCGCAGCACCTGTTATGGACGCCGTACTGGACCAACCGGTGCTCGTGTTAAACCGCCTATGGCAGGCGGTTAACGTAATCGCGGCGCGCCGCGCCTTCGCCATCCTCGCACGCGGCCATGCGCAAGTCGTTTACAACGAGGACGACGATTTCCGCACCTTTGGGCTGCTGGAGTGGATCGATTTCTCGGCCTCGCGCCCGCCGCGCGACGAGCCGCTCGAAATCGTGCACACGCCCACCCGAGCCATTCGGTTGCCGCGCGTGATTCTCCTCAGCGTCTTCGACCGGCTGCCCCGCAAAGACGTCAAACTCACGCGCAACAACGTCTTCGAGCGCGACAAAAACACCTGCCAGTACTGCGCCAAGGTCTTCCCCCGCGCCGAGCTCAACCTCGACCACGTCATCCCGCGCGACCACGGCGGGCGCACGACGTGGGAAAACATCGTGTGCTCCTGCATCCCGTGTAACTCGCGCAAGGCAAACCGGCTGCCGCATCAAGCCGGCATGCGGCTCATCCGCAAACCCGTGCGCCCCAAGTGGCGGCCCGTCATCTCGCTCGTGCTCGGCAACCGGCCGCACGAAGCGTGGAAGGGCTTCCTCGATCACGCTTACTGGAACGTCGAGCTAGAGGAATGACGAGGCGAGTGGCCGCTCCCACTCACGCTCACGCGACAACGATGAGGCGGCCAAGGGGCACCGTCCCTGCCATTATTGGCAGACGCCGCGCGCTACGACATCTCGCCAACAAGCTGATCGCTCAATAAAAGGAGCGCCTACGGAGAAAAAGAGCGCCTGCGGCTCCCTCACCCTATGCGACCAAGCGGGCAAGACGCCGCGCGCGGGTTTATCCACCCGCACCGACGCACTCGTTTAGCGCAGAGCCAGTGTGTCGGCCTCGTAGCTGAGGCCCAGTGACGGGATTTCCACCGCTTTGCGCGTGCCTTCTTTTTTCACGGTTCCAGCGAGCCAAGCATCGTAGCCGGTTTCGCGCGCAGCGGCCAGCACCGCCTCCGTGTATTCGGGCGCGACATACGCCGCAAAGCCCACACCCATGTTGTAGGTCGCATACAGTTCGCGCCGCGAAATCGGCCCCGCTTTTTCCAAAAACTGAAACACGGGCAAGGGCTCGCGCGGCTCCGTGATCTCGTAAACAAAGGGCTCTTCCAAGCGCATGAGTTTGCGCCAGCCGTGACCGGTAACGTGCGCCACGTAGTTGAGCGGCAGCCCCCGCCGTTGGCACTCGGCGACGAAGTTTACGTAAATCACTGAGGGCGCGAGTAAGGCCTCGCCGTAGCTTTGGCCTTCGCTCGAGCCCGCCGTCGGGACGAAGTCCGCGAGTGGCGTCGCGTAGCCTTTCGGGAGTTGGTCGGCGATGAGCCGGCACAGCGAGAGCCCGTTGGTCTGCACGCCGGAGCTTGCCAGAAAGAGGATGCGGTCGCCTTCGCGCACCTCGCCCGTAATCCGCAGCGATTTCGGAGCGATCCGCCCAATCGCCGAGCCCGCGAGGACGATTGCCGATTCGTTGACGATCGATTTCAGCGTGGGCGTTTCGCCGCCGCCCCAGACTGCGTGGGCCTGTCGGCAGCCCTCGGCCCAGCCATCGACGAGCGCTTGCATCCGCGCCGAATCGGCAAACCAGGCCGAGTCGCCCACCGCCGCATGCATCGCGACCGAGATTGGGAGCGCGCCACAGGTGACGAGGTCGTTGACGATTGTGGCGACCGTATCGATCGCGATTTCGCGGTAAAAGTTGAGCCCCTGTTTCGCGTAAACGGCATCGGCCACCAGGTTCTTGGTGCCGAGCCCTTCTTCGACATGCGCGAGGTAGTGGTCGGCTGCTTCGATGAGGTAACAGCTCTCCCCGCGCGTGTTGGCGGGCTCGCTGTAGCCGTGCGCAGCGAGGAGCGGTGCCGTCGTGCGCGCGGCACCTTGGCAGGCGCGTTTGAAGGCATCGAGCTGGTCGTAATCTACGCCAGAGGATTCATAGCTGAGAGTGTCTGACATCGGTATTTTGCCCTTAAGTTTTTCAAATCGCCCAAGCGGGAGCTCACTTCGCTGCACGCGCCTTAGCCTCAGTAGGCGCGGGCTTCGGTTTTTTCATAAAAGTTGAGATAGGCTTGGTTCACGACGCGGTAGCCGCCGGGCGTCGGGTAGTTGCCCGTAAAATACCAATCGCCAGTGTGATTCGGGACCGCCGCGCGGAGGTTTTCGACGGTTTGAAAGATGACCTCGATTTGGCCGCCCCAGCCGTTGGGCGGCGGAGAGACAAGCTGCGCGACTTTTGCGGAAATCTCCTCCGCGCTAAAGGGGGAGTAGATTTTTTTGACGTGGTTGGTGCGCGCGGGCTCACCGCCCGATACTTCCGCCCGACACAGGTCGTAGACTTCGCGCAAAAGCTCGGTCATCCCGCGCTCTTTGATGAGCTCCACGGCCGCCTCGAAGGCGATGAATTTGCCGAGTTGCGACATGTCGATGCCGTAGCAATCGGGGTAGCGGATTTGCGGCGCGGTGGAGACGATGACGATCTTGCGCGGGTGCAGGCGTTGGAGGATGCGCAGGATGGATTTGCGCAAGGTCGTCCCGCGCACAATCGAGTCATCCACGCAAACGAGCGTGTCGCCCGGATTTACCGAGCCGTAGGTGATGTCGTAGACGTGGCTTGCGAGCTGGTTGCGCAGTGTCTCTTGGCCGATGAAGGTGCGCAGCTTGATGTCCTTGCTGACGACTTTCTCGCTGCGCGGCCAGTTGCTGAGGATGAGTTCGTCGAGTAGCACGTCGTCGAGGGCGCCGCTGCGGTGCGCGGCAAGTATCGCGGCTTTGACCTCACTGCGGCGGCGTTCGCGCAGCGCAGACATCAGCCCGTAGTAGGCGACCTCGGCAGTGTTCGGGATACAGCTAAAGACGCTGCGCTCCCAGTCATGATCGATCGCCGCAATGACTTGCGGGAGGAGCCGCGCGCCGAGGGACTTTCGCTCTTCGTAAATGTCGATGTCGTTACCGCGCGAAAAATAAATCCGCTCAAACGAGCACTCCGCGCGCGGCTGCGGCGCGGCAAACTGCGTCTGGCTAAGCGAGCCGTCGTGCTTGACGACCATGACGTGCCCGGGCGCGAGCTCGCTGACTTGCGGGGCTTCGAGGTCGAAAACCGTCATCAGCGGCGCTCGCTCGCTGGCAAAGGCGACGACTTCGTCATTTTGAAAATAGAAACACGGGCGAATGCCCAAGGGATCGCGCGCGATAAAGGCGTCGCCGTTACCGATTAAGCCGCAGAGCGTGTAACCGCCGTCCCAGCCTTCGGCGGAGCGCGTAAAGACGCGCCCGAGGTCGAGGTCGCGGCTGATGCGTTGCGAGATGGCGTCGCCAGGGAGCCCTTCGGCGCGGAGTTGGCGGTAGAGCTCTTGGTGCGCCTCATCGAGCGAGAACCCGATTTTCTCCAAAATCGCCTGCGTGTCCGTCGCAAAGATCGGGTGCTGGCCCATCGCTGTCAGCGAGGCGTTGAGCTCGGTGGTGTTGGTGAGGTTAAAGTTACCACACAGGGCGAGGTTGCGCGTCGGCCACGGACTACGCCGGAAATACGGGTGGCACGAAAGCATGCTGTAGCCGCCGCTCGTCCCATAGCGCAGGTGCCCCATGAGTAGCTCGCCGCCAAACGAAAAACCGCGCTTCACCGTCTCGGGAAACTCGGGATGCACCGTGCCCGCCTGCACCTGCTGGTCGTATTGAGCGAGGAGCGACTTGAAGACTTTGTTGAGCGGCTCGGGCTCGACGCTGCGCTCGCGAAACATGAAGGGCTCGCCCGCCGGCATGCCCAGCTTTACACAGGCCACACCCGCGCCGTCTTGGCCACGGTTGTGCTGCTTCTCCATGAGAAGGAACAGCTTAGTAAAGCCCCAGAGCGGGTTGCCGTATTTCTCCTGGTAATAAGAAAGCGGTTTGAGGAGCCGGACTAGCGCGACTCCGCACTCATGGGTGACTTTGTCGCTCATCGGTGGTGGCAGCGGCTGCGGGGAGAGTGGGGTGCGCAGCGATATCGGCGGCGCAGCGAGTGGGTTGGCTTAGACACGGGGCGGCGATTGCGCCCTGCCCTCCCGCACCCGTCAACGGATTTGTGGCGCCTGCAGCACTCGCAAAATAACCCAGCCTGCAGGCCCTGCGTCGCCGACAAAATGGAAGCGGTTCACGACTGACCGCGCGGTCAGTGTCAGAGCTCACAGACCTAGCTCCACTACGCGTGGGGCGGCAGGCTGTGCCTGCACCCGTTCAATTTGGGATTTCGGTTCGCGCGTTGCGCGATCACGAAATCCCAAATTTAAAGGAGATCCTCACATCGCGAAAGAAGGCTCTGTAAAAAGGAACCCAAACTTTGGGACGTGGGCTTTTCGTGATTCTTCCCGTCTCGGGAAACCCGCGGCGCTCCCCATTTCCTTACCCCTTCCTTGTCGCAACGCGACAAGGAGAAGGGACTTCAAATCTGGGGATTGGCTTCGTCGCTTCGCGACGGGGCCAATCCCCAGATTGAACGGGTGCAGCGACACGCTGCCGCCCCACGCGTAGTGGCACTCAGTGAGTGCAGCCATTGACCTCACTGAGGCATTAATCCATTCGTCAGCAACAGCCAAGCAATCATTGTTATAAAAATCCGCAATGATATCCATGCCGTTTATCTTTGGCCTGATAAATAAAGTGTCACAAAAATCAATGCCATCAATAAAAAGCGTTTCGTTTTTGATAACCAAAAAATTCAATTCTGACTTCATGGCTATTTATCCCCAGGAATGCGAGGGGATTGGGCTGAACGGGGCGGGTTTTTCCAAAACCACCTCCGATAGCGTCGAATTATCTTTTCAGGTATTTTTCGTATACAAAAAATGAGGTGAAGCCACTCAGCGCGGGAATATCCTCCAAGGTTTCGACTTGAAATCGATAAACACCAGGGGTAACGGCTGTACCCGCTCCAGCCAAGTTCATTACCATAGTCGAACCATTGGGCGTCCCTTGCGGTGCGCCGAAGTGTTCGGCGTAATATAGAGATGCCGTCGCCTTTCCTTCTGGAATCTCAAATATTTCATATCGACGAGGATATTCACCAAAGCCAGAAACCCTTTTTCGGTCGCGCAATGGAATTCTAACTTCCCTGCCGTCTTCGATACGATGCAGAGAAAGGCGCACTTCAACTGGATGCGCTTCCAAGGCTCTTAGTAAATTTAGATCTCCCGTAGTGAATAAAATGCGCAACCCGATCAAATGGCTTAGGTAGGTCATTCTCCTGGGTAACGGCGGCACTTCAAACGTTACATCCACCTTGTACCCCGCCTTGTCCAGCGGCATCGGAATTTTGAGTGGCGGGCGTGGTAACGTCACGGATTGTTCATTATTGACTGTCATGATCATATTGGCTCCTTGAGCATTTATTCCTGGACTGTAGCCAGCCCCAGCTACGGATGCGGCAACCATTTTCAAGTACCCTATAATTTTAAGAAAAGTGGGGTTCATTTCTATATCTCCTGACTTGTTTATACTTCATTACGAGTAGTGTTCTCAAAAGAAGGTTGGCAATGACGAACCACCACTCCGCGTGGGGCGGCAGGCTGTGCCTGCACCCGTTCAATTTGGGATTTCGGCTCGCGCGTTGCGCGACCACGAAATCCCAAATTTGAAGGATATCCTCGCGTCGCGAAAGAAGGCTCCGGTCAAAATCGCGATTTGTGTTCGGAGGCAACGCCTCCGGGCCAAATCGTGATTTAAATGGAAGTGGCAGCATGCCACCGCACCACGCGTAGTGGCACTCAGTGCATGCCTCGTTGACGCGAGGCGGATCATTCGGATTGGCTCTACTCCGATCATGCTTACGCTTCGCGGCTCTGCTGCCTTATCCCCATTCCGGCTCGAAAAACTCCTCAAAACGCTGAGCGACGAGCACCGCCTGCCGTTGCGGGCGATTGAGGCGCACTTCATCCACCTCTGCAACACAAGTGGCGACCTCACGCCGCAGGAGCACGCCATACTCGAAAGGCTCCTCAGCTACGGCCCTAGCCGTGAAGCCAAGTCGAGCCGCGGCGGCCAAAGCGGACTTCAGTTAGTGGTAAGTCCCCGTCCCGGGACGATTTCGCCTTGGTCGTCGAAGGCGACCGACATCGCCCGACTCTGCGGACTCGACAAAATCTGCCGAATCGAACGCGTCGTCGAGTACACGCTCATCCTTGATAACGCCGCGCTTCAGCCGCCCCTCCATGTCCTCAACACGGCCCAACTGAACGCGTTGCGCGCAGCCCTCATCGACCCGATGACGCAAGCGGCCTTCGACACGCTCGACGAGTGCGCCGCGCTCTTTCGCCACGAGGCCCCTCGCCCGCTGCGCACGATCCCGCTCCTCGCCAAAGGCCGCAGCGCGCTCGAAACCGCCAACCGCGAGCTTGGCCTCGCGCTCGCGCCCGACGAGATCGACTATCTCGCCGAGGCCTTCAGCCGCCTTGGGCGCGACCCCGCCGACGTCGAACTCATGATGTTCGCGCAGGCCAACTCCGAGCACTGCCGCCACAAAATTTTTAACGCCACTTGGGAAATCGATGGGCAGCCTCAAGCCCACTCGCTCTTTGCGATGATTCGCAACACCCACCAGCTCCACAGCGACGGCATCCTCTCCGCCTACAAAGACAATGCCGCCGTCATCACCGGCACGCACGGCGGACGCTTCTTTACCGATCCACTCACCGGCGACTACGACGCGCACCCCGAGCCCATCCACCTGCTCTGCAAAGTCGAAACCCACAACCACCCGACCGCCATCTCTCCCTACCCAGGCGCGGCCACCGGCTCCGGCGGCGAGATTCGCGACGAAGGCGCGACCGGACGCGGCTCACGCCCCAAGGCCGGACTCGTGGGCTTCACCGTATCCAACCTAAAACTACCCGACGCGCCCCAACCTTGGGAACACGACTACGGCAAACCCGCCCGCATCGCCTCCGCGCTCGACATCATGATCGACGCCCCGCTCGGCGGCGCAGCCTTTAATAACGAGTTTGGCCGCCCCGCCATCAACGGCTACTTCCGCACATTTGAGGCTGCCGTGCCCGCGCGAGAAAAAACCAAGCCCGGCGACGCACCAAGGTCTAAAGAAGACAACGCGCCGACAACGGCGACTCGCCCGACAAGTGAGGACTGCGCCCCCGAGCTCAGGGGTTACCACAAACCCATCATGCTTGCGGGTGGGCTCGGTAACATCCGCGCTGAGCACGTTGAGAAAGGCGAAATCGCGCCCGGCGACCATCTCATCGTTCTCGGCGGCCCCTGCATGTTAATCGGCCTAGGCGGCGGGGCGGCGAGCTCAGTCGCTAGCGGCTCCGGCACTGAGTCGCTCGATTTCGCCTCCGTGCAACGCGACAACGCCGAGATGCAACGCCGCTGCCAAGAAGTCATCGACCGCTGTTGGGCCCTCGGCGCAGAAAACCCGATCAGCTTTATCCACGACGTCGGCGCAGGCGGCATGGCCAACGCGCTCCCCGAACTCGTCAACGACGCTGGCCGCGGCGGCCGCTTCGACCTGCGCAAACTCCCCAACGACGAGCCCGGCATGTCGCCGCTCGAGATCTGGTGCAACGAATCCCAAGAACGCTACGTCCTGTCCGTCCCTGCCGCGCGGCTCGCCACCTTTGAGCAAATTTGCCACCGCGAGCGCGCCCCCTTCGCCATCGTAGGCGAGGCCACCGAGCGCAAAGACCTCGTTGTCGAAGATCCCCACTTCGCCAACCGCCCGATCGACCTCCCGCTCGACGTGCTCTTGGGCAAACCGCCCCGCATGCACCGCCGCGAGACTACCCTCGCCCGCCCACAACATCCGCTCGACCTCGGCGGCGCGACACTCGCCGAAGCCGTGCAGCGTGTCCTCTCCCACCCCACCGTCGCCGATAAAAGCTTCCTCATCACCATCGGCGACCGCTCCGTCGGCGGCCTCATCGTTCGCGACCAAATGGTCGGGCCGTGGCAAGTACCCGTCGCCGATTGCGGCGTCACCGCGGCCGCTTTCGACACCAACACCGGCGAGGCGATGGCAATGGGCGAGCGCACGCCCGTCGCCATCAACAACGCCGCCGCCAGCGCGCGGCTCGCCGTCGGCGAAGCGTTAACCAACCTCGCCGCAGCCCAGGTCGGGCCCTTAGGCAAGGTCAACCTCTCGGCCAACTGGATGGCCGCACCGGATCAGCCCGGCGACGCCGCCGAGCTCTACGCCGCTGTCCGCGCCGTCGGCCTCGAGCTTTGCCCCGCGCTCGGGATCACCATTCCCGTTGGCAAAGACTCGCTCTCTATGAGCACCGTCTGGGCGGACGAAACAAGCGGCGCACAAAAACGCGTCACCGCCCCCGTCTCGCTCATCGTCTCGGCCTTCGCCGCCGTCGAAGACGTGCGGCTCTCGCTCACACCGCAACTCGTGCGCGATGCCGACACTACGCTTCTGCTCATCGACCTCGGGCGCGGTCAAAACCGACTCGGTGGCTCCATCCTCGCGCAGACCTTTTCGCAAATCGGCGAGGCTACGCCCGACGTCGATTCACCACGCGACCTCAAAGCCTTTTGGGACGCCATCCAGGTACTGAGCCGCGACCGTAAACTCCTCGCTTATCACGACCGCAGCGACGGTGGACTCTTCACGACGCTCGTGGAAATGGCCTTCGCCGGACACTGCGGCGTAGAGATCGTGCTCCCCAAAGACGACGCCGCAACGACGCCTCGCCAAATAAAAGGAGCGGCGACCCTTTTCAGCGAAGAACTCGGCGCGGTTATCCAAGTTCGCAACGCCAACCTCGCACAGGTCCACGCCATCCTCAACACCCACGGCCTCGACGATTGCACACACGAAATCGGCCGCCCCACGCCCGATGCACACCAAGTAAAAGTCGCCGCGCAAAACGGCGACCTACTTTGGGAGGAAGACCTCTTTGCACTCCGCGCACTCTGGTCGGACACGACGCGCCGAATCGCACAAAAACGCGATAACCCCGACTGCGCCGAACAAGACTACCAACTCAAACTCGACCGTAGGGACCCGGGCATTACGCCAAAAGTGACCTTCACGCTTAGCCCAGCGCCACGCCGCGACCAGCGCCCGACTGTTGCCATTCTTCGCGAACAAGGCGTTAACGGCCAAATCGAGATGGCCGCCGCCTTCACCCGCGCCGGATTCCGCGCGGTCGATGTGCACATGAGCGACATCCTCGCGGGCCGCGTGACGCTGCGCGACTTCGCCGGCCTCGCCGCTTGCGGTGGCTTCAGCTACGGCGACGTCCTCGGTGCAGGCGAAGGTTGGGCAAAGACTATCCTCTTTAACGAACGCGCGCGGGCCGAGTTTGCCGACTTCTTCGCGCGCGAAGACAGCTTCTCACTCGGCGTCTGCAACGGCTGTCAAATGCTCAGCAACTTGCACGAACTCATCCCCGGCGCAGACGGCTGGCCCCGCTTCGTCCAAAACAAATCCGAGCGATACGAATCGCGACTCGTGTCGGTAAAAATCGAAGACAGCCCCAGTGTGCTCCTTCGCGGCATGGCGGGCTCTGTGCTCCCCGTCGTCGTCGCCCACGGCGAAGGCTTTTGCGAATTCCCCAGCACAGACGCCGCCGCAGCCTTCAACGCCACGCCGCTCGCCGCCGCGCGCTTCGTCGATAACCACCACGCACCCACAGAAAACTACCCGCTCAACCCCAACGGATCCCCCGAAGGCTTGACGGCACTGACCACGCGCGACGGTCGCGTCACAATCATGATGCCGCACCCCGAGCGCGTCTTCCGCACCTGCTCGCTAAGCTGGGCGCCCGCCAACTGGCCCGAAGATAGCCCCTGGATGCAACTCTTCCACAACGCCTACGCGTTTGCGCGTTAAGCGACCGCCACACGCCTACGCGCACGCCTTCGTTCCAGCAGCAGCCCCAGAGACTGTTCCCGTTTCAAACGCGAGCCGCGCTACTGATGCCTTTTTCCCACTC
>NZ_LSZP01000036.1 GCF_001580045.1 Cephaloticoccus capnophilus | reverse complement strand
GGCTGTTTTATTTGGCGGCGGGCCTGACGGCGTGCACAGGACGACTTTAGTCGCCGAGCCGTCGTCAAGTGTTGGCGGCCCGCCGTCCATTTACAGAGCTGCTTGGCTGCCGTGCATTCGCACAGCAGCCAAGCAGCTCTGTGAAAAGGAACCCAAACTTGGAGGCGGGAGTTTACTGGTGATTTCCCCCACCTCGCCCAAACGGGTTATCACTCTACTTTCCCCTCCCTGTCGCGTTGCGACAGGGAGGAGTGCTTTCAAATTTGGGATTTCGCTTTCGCGCGATAGCGCGATGCGAAATCCCAAATTGAACGGGTGCAGCGACACGCTGCCGCCCCACGCGCAGTGGAAGCTTAGAGAGGCCGCACGCAGACCACGTCGCACCACTCGCCCAAGACGCGACTTTCTTCGAAATGCCAATCCGCCGCAGCGCGGGCAAAGGCGGTCCGCACCTGTTCGCCCTCGCTCGCCAGTATCCCGCTCAAAACGAGCGTTCCACCCGGGGCGACTGCGGCCACAAGATTTGCCGCAAACTCGATCAGCACGGGCGCGAGGATATTCGCCAACACCAGTTCTGCTTGTCGGCCTGCAAGCCCTGAAACGAGGTCGCCCTCGTAGAAAGTGACCGCGCCCGTAAGCGCATTGAGCGCGGCGTTTTCCTCGCTCACTCGCACCGCCTCGGGGTCGTTGTCGAAACCGACGACCGAGCCGAAGCCCAGCTTCGCCGCCGAGAGGGCCAAAATCCCCGAGCCGCACCCCGCATCGATGACTCGCGTCGCCGCGAGGTCTATGCGCCCCTCTGAAAACGCGACGGCCCTCTCCACGCACAGCCGAGTCGTCTCGTGGTTCCCCGTCCCAAAGGCGAGTCCCGGGTCGAGCCACAAGACCTCGTGCCCATCGGGCGCGATAAACCCTGTGTGATCATCCGCGCTGCGCTGCGCCTCGACGCCGGCCAACGCGCCCGCGCCAGATGCCGAAGCCTGCGGCTTATGCCACACCGGCACCCAGTGCAGACGGCCAAATTGCCACGCCTTGAAGTGTGCACGATAGCCCTCGCGCCACTCCTCCTCGGCGATTTTACGCAACTGCGGCTGCGCTCCGGCGAGTGATGGACACGCGGCGACCAACTCCGCCCAAGCCGCCTGCCCCTCCTGCTCGCTCGGGAAAAGCCCGACAAGCGCCGCAGTGCGCTCGATCACATCTCCGACCAAGTTCCAGCCCAGCAGCCCTGCCTCTTGGATTGCCTCGTCAATGCCCTCAACCGCCTCCGGAGCGACCGCCACCCGTGATTCATATAAAGTCATAAGCCAGCGATCAAAGGCCCCGGCCGACCTACTTCGAGTGTTTTCATCGCAACCAATCGCGGACGGACGCAGCGGCGTGCGACGCTGCGCCAAATAAAAGGGCCGAAGACCCCGTTGACGGGCGGGCAAAGTTCCCCAAGCTCGGCACTCAGCTCCGTTTCCCTACCCGCCATGAAGTCGCTCAAAGTCCCCGCCTTTCAGCTCTTTCTCCACGAGATGATTCCGCTCGCGAAGATGATGGGCGTAGGCGTGGAAGTCAGCGATGACCGCGCGCTCGTCCTCAAGGCCCCCAAGGAGCAAAACGTAAACTCACTCGGCACCGCCTTTGGTGGCAGCCTCGTCTCGCTAGCCACGCTCGCCGGTTATGGAGTCGTCTGGGAGCTGATGAAGGGCAAAAACACCGCCGAGTGGCGCATCGTCGTAAAAGAGAGCCGGGCCGCCTATCGCCGCCCCGTGCTGGGCGACCTACGCGCAATTTGCGAACGCCCCGCCCAAGCAGCCATCAACGAATTTAAGGACGCGCTCACCCGCTATGGAAAGGCGAAGCTCAAGCTCCACGCCCGCGTCGTCGAGGAAGGCCAAACTGCCGTAGACGTCCGCGCCGCTTTCGTCGTCTCCAAAGGCGCCGCGTAGGGGGATCGCTTGCGGCTTCGCTAGGGGCGATTTACCGCAAGCCACGCCTAAGCCAGTCGGCCACGGTTCCGTTCGCGGGTCGATTGAGCAATGCGCGGAGCTGGGCGGCTTGAGCGGCAGTGCTTTCGCGGCGCGCTGGATCGCTTCGGCAGGCGCGTAGCTCGGCAGCCAGTGCCTCCGGTTTTGCCGCAGCTTGGATGTACTCGGGGTACATCGGCTCTTTTAAAAGCAGGTTTGCGATACCGATGTAGTCGAGCCGCACCCACCAACGCGCCAACAGATAAGTCAGCGGATTAGTGCGATACGCGATCGCCCCGGGGATTCCCGCCAAGGCGCAATGCAGCGACATCGTGCCCGAGCTGGTCAAAACGGCACTCGCACGAATCGCCGCGCTGCCCCTCGGGACGCAGCGCACATGCTCGGGTAGCCCGACCGCGCAAATCTCCTCAAGTACGGCCTCACTCGGATACAAGATTGTGGCCTCTGTTTTCGCGCCGAGCTCCGCTTCGTAAGCCGCCAGTCCGCGCAGCAGTACCGGTAAAATCCGCCCAACCGCCTGCCGCCGACTCCCCGGCAGCAGCAAAATCGGCGCCTCGGGATCATACGCGACCGGTGACTCATAGTCTGCCGCCAAAAACGGATGCCCGACGAACTCAACCGGCAGCTCCGTATCGGCGTAACTCTCGACCTCGAAGGGAAAGATAACGGCCAGAGAATCGAGGTCGCGCGCCATCGCGAAACGCCGCTTCGCTTTCCACGCCCAAATTTGCGGCGAGATGTAGTAGAGCAAGCGCACGTCGCCGCCTGCTTTGCACGAAAGCCCGCGCTCGCGCAGCGCAGCGGCCAAGCGCAAGTTCAGCCCCGGGTAGTCCACAAAGCAGATCGCGCGCGGGCGGTACTCGACGACCCAACGCAAAATCTCCTCAAAGAGCAGTTTGAAGAACGAGTAGCTGCGCAGCACTTCGACAAAGCCCACTACAGAGCTCGCTGTCAGATCGTGCAAAAGCTGTGCCCCTGCCTCGGCCAAACGAGGCCCACCCAGTGCGCAAATGTGCAGCTCGGACTGCCGGGCACGCAACGCAGCGACCGCGCGTGCGGCGTGCTCGTCACCCGAGTGCTCGCCCGCAATGACGAGCAGGTCGGGCCGCGCCTCACCGCAGCTCGGCGCAGCTAAGCGAAACGGCAGTCCCTGTTTTTCGGATACGCTCACGGGATTACGCCGCGCTCCGCGCGTTTTGGATTTGCTCGGTAATCGTAATCGCGACTTCGAGCGCACGGGTACCGAGTGCCGCGCCGACCTTCGGCTCTTGGGCGAGACGCACACTTTTGACAAAGTGCGCAAGCTCCAGCGCGAGCGGTTCGCCCTTCTCTATCGGGATCGACTTCACCGGGATCGCGCTGAGGTCGCCCGTTTTCACCAGCCCCAGCTTCATCTTTGCACCGTAGGCGAGCAGGTCGCTCTTTTTGAGCAAATGCCCCTCTTGGTTCATGAAGTCTAGCGAGAGATACGCGTCGGGCTGGAAGAGCCGAATCTCGCGCTGCCGCTTTGTGCTAAGCCGACTCGCGCTCAAATTCGCAACGCAACCGCTCTCGAACTCGATGCGCGCATTCGCGATGTCCTCTTTTTTCGAGAGCACGGTCACGCCCACGCTATCGATCCGCCGCACAGGCGACTTCACGAGCGCGAGCACGATCCCGATATCGTGTATCATCAAGTCCAGGACAACGCCGACCTCGGTGCCGCGCGGCTGATACGGCGCGAGTCGCTCAGCGGTGATGTACTGCGGGGCGCGCACCTGCTTTTCCAAAAATGCCATCACCGGGTTGAAGTGCTCAATGTGCCCGACCTGCACCACGCAGCCGTGAGCTTGTGCGGCAGCAAGCACGCGCTGCGCCTCGTCGAGGCTTGCGCAGAGCGGCTTCTCAATCAGCAAGTGCGTCCCCTGTGCCAAAAGCGGGAGTGCCACCTCGGCATGCCGGTCGGTCGGAACGACGACGGAGACCGCATCGCACGCCGAGCCCAACTCCTCAAGCGTCGCAAACCGGCGGCAGCCATATTTTAGACAAATCTCAGCGGCCCGCGCATCGCTCGTCTCATAAACGCCCACGAGATCGGCATCCGGCAACTCGGCGTAAACCCGCGCGTGGTGTTGGCCGAGGGAGCCGACTCCAGCCACCCCGCAGCGAATCCGTTTGCTCGAAGAAAATAACATAAGCCGCGCAGTGCAGGGGCTCACCCGCCCCAAGGCAACTGCGCAGAGCGGCGAGCGTGCGCAGCACACGTGAGTGGCGAGCCGCGAGCCAGATGCCTCACGTCTGAGGCGGGAGCAGGCCCTAACTGGAAATCCAAACCGTCTTCGTATTCACGAAGGCGCGGATCCCCGGCGGTCCAAGCTCGCGGCCAAACCCGCTCTGCTTAACTCCGCCAAAAGGCAGCGTAGGATCCGAATGCACGGCTTCGTTAATGAAAACCATCCCTGCATCCAGCACTGGCACGAGCTCACGCGCCCGTGCACGGTCGCGCGTAAAAATCGCCGCCCCGAGCCCATAGGGAGTATCGTTGGCCAGTGCGACGGCCTCTTCGTCACTCTGCGCCTCGATCACCACGGCGACCGGCCCGAAGAGCTCTTCGTCGAAGGCGGGCATCCCTTTGCGTACCTCCGCCAAGACACTCGGCGCATAAAAAAAGCCGGGGCCAGGGATTGGCTCAGCGCCTAGCAAACACTTCGCGCCGAGTGCCACGCTACGCGTAACTTGGGCGTGAAGCGTATCACGCAAATCATGACGGGCGAGCGGCCCGACCTGCGTTTTCGGGTCGAGCGGGTCTCCCACCCGATAGGCGCTGATCGCCTTCACAAGCTTTCGCTGAAAAGCGGCACGTACCTTCGCATGAACGATGAAGCGCTTCGCGCTGGTGCAGCTTTGCCCACAATTAATCAACCGTGCGTGCGCGCCAATCTCAGCGGCCCGGTCGAGGTCGGCATCATCGAGCACGAGATAGGGGTCGCTGCCGCCAAGCTCCAACACGCAGGGCTTGAGCGCGGCCCCGGCCTGCGCGGCGACCGCTCGCCCCGCCGCGGTGCTCCCCGTAAGTGTCACCCCCGCGACGCGCGAGTCAGCGATGAGCGCGGCAAGCGATTGCGTGGGCACGAGCAGCGTTTGCAAAAGCCCGTGTGGAAGCCCCGCATCGTGAAAAATCTGCTCAATCGCCAGTGCACAGCCGGAGGTATTGCGCGCGTGTTTGAGCAACACCGTATTGCCCGCCATAATACACGGTGCGGCAGCGCGGAAAACCTGCCAAAGCGGAAAATTCCACGGCATGATTGCGAGGACGGGCCCGAGCGGTTCGTAAACGACACGGGCTTGGCGCGGCGCGCCATGCGGGTGCTCTTCCGCCAAATAGGCTGCACCGTACTTCGCATAGTATTCGCAGACGCGCGCGCACTTCTCGACCTCGGCCCGCGCCTGTGTGATGGGCTTACCCATCTCGGCAGTAATCAGCGCAGCGAGGTCGTCCGCCTGCGTATGCAGGCAGTGGGCCAGTGAGCGCAGCGCCGCACTGCGAGTCTCGGGCGCAGTCTCACGCCACCCGCCAAAAGCCGCCCGCGATTGCCGGAGAGCGGCCTCTATCTGCACCGAGCTGTGCGAACCGTAAATATGGATGCGCTGCCCTGTCGCGGGGTTGATTGATATCAGGGACATGCTCGCAAGCATAGGCCCTAGCACTGGGTTAGCGACAGGTGAAATTACCTAAAAATGAAGTAAGCGTACCCCCGCCGAAAAAGTAAATCGTGGCAGCGGCCGCGAGCATCGGGCCGAATGGGATTTGTCCATTTGGGGCCCGCTTTCCAATCAGCCGCAAAGCCCCCACGAACAAGGTGCCGAGTATCGCACCGCCAAAAATCGCGAAGACCGCCCCTTGCCAGCCGCAGAACGCCCCAATCATCCCGACAAACTTCACGTCGCCAAAGCCCATCGCCTCTTTCTTCATAAAAACCTCCGCCACGAGCGCGATCCAGAGCAAGAGCCCCGAGCCGATAAACAGCCCTGCCGCACTGCTCGCAAACGCACGAAAATGCGCGAGAGGGACAGGCGACTCACTGCCCATCGGCTCACTCAAAAACCCGTGAAGCTCGGGCACGCAAAGTGAGAGGAAGAGTCCGAGCGCTGCGCCGCCAATCGTCAGCCAATCGGGGATGATCCGATGGTCCTGGTCGATAAAACTCGCGACGATCAGCAGGCTCAAAAACGCCACCGCACACAGTGTCTTGAGCGGTGGGAAGCTCAGCCAACAAACGAGAAAAAGCAGCGCAGTCAGTAGCTCGACCGCACAGTAGCGAAACGAGAAACGTGCGTCGCAACAGCGCGCCCGGCCGCGCCTAAAGAGCCAAGCGAGGATTGGCAGCTTATCCCGCCAGAGGATCGGCGCAGCGCAGCCGTCGCAGCGCGAGCCGGGCCGCAGAACCGATTGCCCACGCGGGTTTCGCAAAATGACCACGTTCAGAAAACTCCCCACGCAGGCCCCAAACACGAAAATCGCCACCCACCCAAACCACGGGAAGGCGACAGAGAGCTCGGAAAGGGCAGAAAGCATGGGGCTAGGATTTTTTTCACCACTGCGCGTGGGGCGCAGCCGGAGGCGGTTTTATTTGGCGGCGGGGACGCTTAACATCTTCGCGCTCTTTTGCTTGCTGCCGACTCCGTTTCCGCCACGCGACGAGGCCGATTCCGACTGCACCCAAAATCGCGCCGTAGGTGGCGGGCTCGGGGGCGTTGAAGGGAGTTATCATGAAGTAGTTTGCGTCGTAGCCTTCGGCCAGCACAGGGAAGTCTTGGTAGCCGTCGAAGATGATTTGGGAGAGGAGCTGGGCGCGTTGCGCTTCGTTGCGGCTATTAAGCCACGTTCTACTTATGAGAAAGTAGTCTTCGTACTCATACCAATTACGCATGAAGAGGCGGGCATCCGCGTTGTTAAATTCCAGCTCGTCTATCCACAGGAAGTTGGCCGTGGCGACTTCTCCGCCGCTCCAGTCGATCGTACCGCGATCTGTAATCGTCAGCTTAGTGAGGTGCTGCTTGGTGTTGCCGCTTAGTCGGAGGATGGCCTCATCGGGATTGTAGGACGCGTATTCCGCGCCGGGCCCGTAGGGCGTGCCGTGGAGTGTCACTTCGGGTTTGTTAGCGAGAGGCTCCCAAGTGTTGGCAGGGAGGATCAGGCTGTCTTTTCCTGCGCCGTCGCCGACGACGATGTGACTCGCGTTGATCCGGCCCTGTTGGAGGTCAACCGTGCCTTGGTGGAGGTGGAGCCGCCCCAGATTATGAAGTGCGCTAGTATTGAAGGTGAGGCGGCCGCCACCGGTTTTAACTAGCCGAGGCACGTCGAGCTGAATGCCGCCGCTAAGCGTGAGGTCTGCGCCGTAAACGTGGACGTAAAGCGGGCGGCTAACGGCAGTGTTTACGCGACCGGTGCCGGAGAGGGTGCCGCCAGCGATGGAGAGGAGCCCGCCCGAGTTGAGTGTGAGTGTGAAGTTGCCGAGATTGAGTGCGCCAGTCGTGGCGAGTTTGAGCGAGTTGATGGCGCGTGCTCCGCCCAGCGTTTGAGCGGCGGTCAGTGCGATGTTGTGAGCAGTGCCCCAAGTGCCTTGATCACCGCTTTCGTAGGTCGAGAGCGCGGAGAGTGTCGTGGCCATGCCCGAAGGGATCGGCGTGGCCCAGTCTTTCCCGTTCACAGTGAGCCAAGGAGCGATCGCGGTGCCGCCGCCGTCATTAATTGAGTAATCAGCAGCCCATGAGTTTAGGACAAACTCGGCCAGTGTGCCGAGAGTGAGGTTTGCGGTGGCGAGGAGATTTTTCGTGAGACTGGAGGCGTTTAGTGTAGCGGTCGCGCTGCCCGAGCTTTGCACGTCGATGGCGCTGGCTCCGGCTTCTAAAATAAGGGTACCGACCCTTTCTTCAGAAGGGGCGGCATCAGAGCCCTGATAGCGCAGCGTACTGGCGGTGAGTGTGATTTCCGAGTCGTCGTGGAGCCGGTCGGCTTGGTAGCTGCCTCCGGTTGTCGCGTTGTGTGTACCGAGGTTGTCGAGGACCAAGGCACCACCATTTTTGAGAATGAAGTGGGTCCCGGGGGCAGTAATACGGCCCGCTTGCTGGAGTCGGAGTTCGGCCCCATGAATCCGAATCTCGTCAAGCTTCAGATCGGCGTTATCAACGGCGAGATCGAGGCGGCCATCGCCCTTGAGCGTTAGCGAGCCGCCTGTGCCGGAGAGGGCTTGGGTAAAGCTAACGTCTGCGCGGTTTGCCGCAGCGGCGGGGAGGCCGCGCTCGACGCGAATTGTGCGGTGCCCATCAGTGCCTAGGCCGAGCTGCTTGTCCCAGAGCACGGTGCCATCGGCAGTATAGTGACCAAAGCGGAGCTCGTCCCCCGCTTTCACGAAGTGATTTGTTTCCCAGTCAATTTGCGCCGTAGTGCCATTTAGCCGCACGGCATGATCGCCGCCATAGCCCGCAAACCCGCCGGAGCGACCGACCTCCCATCGGATCTGCTTGGCTCCGGAGCCCATGTCCCGAGTAAAGTCCGATTCGAGCCCCAACACGCCTCCGCCTAGGTAGAGGTTAGATGCGTCGGGGATATGGCCCACCAGCACGCCCTCACTGATGTCTGTTGGCATGCGGTAGGTATTGGTGCCGATGATATCGAGCCGCCCGGGGCCGACTTTGTGAAACCATCCATTGGTTCCTGTAAGTGCACCGGAGATCTCGGCCCGCGCGCCGTAGCTGACTCCCCGCGCGACATAAATGGGGTTGTACCCAAGCAGCTCGATTGAGTTGTTAAGTGTAATCTTTGAGTCGGCGTAGCGCGAGCTGAGGAAAAGCGTGCGGTCGTGGCTGACAAAGCCATGACGCCCCCAATACACGAGCGCGCCCGGTGCATTAAGCGTGACGCTGCGATCTCCCCCAAACGCCGAGAAGCCGCCCGCACCACGCCACTGGATACGCCCTGCCCCTGTGCCGATCTCGAGGGTGAGGCTGTTGACGTTACCACTTAGCTCAAGGATGCCACTGCTGTCGGGATAGAGGAGTTTTGCTCCAGCGAAGCGGATTGCTCCGGCGACGTGTTGTTGCTCCGTGATTCGCAAAACACCTTGGTCAATGGAGATCGTTCTGGCGGGGCTATTGGGGTTGGTGAGCGTAATGAGTCCCGACCCGATTTTGTAGAAAAACCCCGATCCCAGAATGGCTCCCGAAAGGGTGAGCCCGCCCGAATCGCCACGCGCGCCAAAGTAGGTGCTGCCAGCCAGTGTAATATCGCCAGAGAAGAGGTTGTTGCCGCCGTCATGGTAAATCGCGCCGATACCGAGTTTGCCGACTTGGCGAGCCGCACCGAAACCACGGACGGAAAGCGCCCCAGCGGGATTGCTGTAGTCGAGCGATGGGCCGTCACCATGAGAGCGAAAGCCGAGCGTGCCGCCTTGGGTGACCACGGTCGCCCCCGTGCCAAGTGCCCTATCGGCTTTCACGAAAACCAATGTGCGCACGCCCACACTGAGTCCCCCACTCCAACCCGAGTTGTTGGCATTCAGGATGAGATGAGGTGTGGCGTATTGGGACTCGCTGATGCTCGACACCTTACCCGTACCGGAAAGGCTTCCGCTAAAATGGGTCGCGCCGGTTCCAGAAATCCGCAGCTGCTGTGAGCCAAGATTGACCGTTTCGGAGAGACGCAGCCCAGCTTGGGAGTGGTTAACAATCCAGCGGGCACGACCGGAAACCATGTCATCGAGGACGATGCCGTTGTTGATGTTAGTCTCAGAGTGCGCGCCGCCGTTAGAGATAACAGTGATGAGCCGCCCCCCATCTGCGAGCCCAGCACCGAGCGTAAGCGTGCCAGTGCCACCAATCGTATAAAAGATCCCCGCCGCACTATCGAACCACAGCGAGTCCAGCTCGCGGTCGGCATTATTGGTAACGGTGATGAGCGGTTCATCGGGATCGGCCGGCCCACCCGATACGTTGCCAAACAAAACAGCTGCTCCGCTGTCAGGAACTGAAGCAGGCGCCCAGTTCCCCGCAGTGCCCCAATCCCCATCAACTTGCGCAAGCCACTTAATCGCCGTTAACGGGGGAACGAGTTGGGCGGAAGCAAAGCAGGCAGACAGAACAAAGCCGAGTAACGCAGTACCGACTCGGTGGGCTAGGCTCCAGTGGACTTGTCTATCGCGAAACGGCATCAGTGGGGCGGCGATTTCGCGCCAAGAAAATCATAAGCGATAAGGGGCGAGGTACCAACGAGTGCCCCGCCAAATAAAAGGGAGCTAGGGGCTGTTCCCTTCCAGTTCGGCGAGGGCGGTGGCCGCCTTTTCCCACTCGGCGGTAGCCGCTGCGATTTGGTCGACGATTGCGCTGAGCTCGCGGTTAAGGTGCTGCGCCTTGCCGGGTTGTTGGTAAGTCTCGGGGGCTTCGAGCGCAGCGGTGAGTTCCGCTTGCGCGGTCTCGAGCTCGCTCACGCGTTTTTCCAACTCGCCCAAGGCAGCGCGCCTTTTCCGCAGTTCGTTAGGCGTCGCAGACCCATTTTTTTGGCGGGCGGGTGCGAGGTGCGCGGCTGCTTGTTGGCCGCTCGCCGGCGCGGCGGCTTGTGCAGGCCGTCCATCCGTGAAGCCGGCCGTCAACGCGGCGCGGGCATTGGTCGCACGCGATTTTTCTAAATAGTAATCGTAGTTGCCCGCGTAGGACGTGAGTCGCCCGCTGTGGACGTGAAGCACATGTGCATCGAGCTCGCGGATGAAGTGCACGTCGTGGCTGATGAAAATAAAGGTGCCGGTAAAATCGCGCAGCGCGCGGATCAGCGCGTCGATGGAGGCGATATCGAGGTGAGTCGTCGGCTCGTCCATCAAGAGCAGGTTCGGCGGGTCGACGAGGAGCCGCGCGAGCGCGAGCCGCGACTTTTCGCCGCCGGAGAGCACGGAGGCCTTTTTAAACACATCGTCTTTGCGGAAGAGAAAGGCTCCGAGCAGCGCACGCGATTGTTGCTCGGTGAGGCCGTTTTGCGCGGTGCGCAGCTCGAGCATATTTTCCAACACAGTCGCACCGAGGTTTAGGTTTTCACCGCGATTTTGTGCGAAATAGCCCGCCGTCACATTGGAGCCGAGCTCACGCACGCCGCCGCGAATCGGAAGCACCCCGCCAAGGATTTTGAGGAGCGTCGATTTGCCCGCGCCGTTTGGCCCCACAAGGACGAGCTTTTGTCCGCGCTCGGCCTTGAAGTTGAGATCTCGATACACGACGTGTTCGCCATAGGCCTGCTCGACGCCCGCCAGCTCGATCACCTTTAGGCCCGAGCGCGGCGGCTGCGGAAAACGAAAATTAATCCGCCGCAACTCGTCATCCGGCTCCTCAATGGCGACTTCCTTTAGCCGTGCGATTTGCTTTTCGCGGGACTTTGCCCGGCTGGCGAGGCTCGCCTTTGCGCCGAATCGGTCGACGAATTTTTGCAGGTGAGCGATTTCGCGCTGCTGGTTTTTGAAGAGCGCAGTCTGCTGCTCCTTACGCGCGTCGCGCTCGATTAAGAAGTCGTCGTAGTTGCCGTGGTAGCGGTGCAGCGTCTGCCCGCGAAGTTCGAGGATGCCGGTGCACAGCGCGTTGAGGAAGGCGCGGTCGTGAGAGATGATGAGCAGGCCGCCCGGGTAACGCGTGAGGTAGTCCTGAAACCACAGCAGCGCCTCTAGGTCGAGGTGGTTAGTCGGCTCGTCGAGGAGCAAAAGTGCAGGCTCGGCGACGAGTAATCGCGCCATGTGCGCACGCATAATCCAGCCACCGGAAAAGCTGTTCGCGGGCAGCTCCATATCCGCGTCCTTAAAGCCGAGCCCGGCGAGGATTTTTCGGGCGCGCGGCTCCAGCGTCCAATCGATGTCGTAGTCCTCGTCGTCCTCGCCCGTGAGGTCGAGCTTCGCGCCGCCGGTCGCGATTGAGAGGATCGTCTCCTCGCCGACCGGTGCACTCTCTTGCGGCAGGAAGCCAAAGTCCGCGCCGCGCTCCCACTCGATCACGCCGGTATCCGGCTGCTCCTCGCCGAGGATGAGGTTAAAGAGCGTGGTCTTGCCCGCCCCATTGGCCCCGACCAAACCGTAACGGTCGCTGCGCGCGACAAAGAGCGACACCTGCGCGAACAGTTCGCGAGTGCCATAGGATTTGGAAACATCGGCCAGCGTGAGCATAAAAAGGGGGCGACTCCATGCGGCACAGCTTCACGCGTCAACCGCCCCGCGAGCGCGGGGCGCACATTGTTGTTTTACCGCTTTGCCGCTAGACGCACTCGCCGCCCTCTCTCAAGGTGCGCGCCGTTATGACCAAGCCATCGAAGAAACCCCGACTCAGCCCCGAGGCCGAGAACGCTAAACTCGCCGCGCGCAAAGGCCCGATTTCCCAATTTATCGCGCACCACTACCGGCACTTTAACGCGGCCTCACTTGTTGACGCCGCCAAGGGCTACGAAGCGCACCTCAAGGCCGGCGGTAAAATGCTCGTCACGGTCGCCGGTGCCATGTCCACCGCCGAACTCGGCATATCGCTCGCCGAGATGATTCGTGCGGGCAAAGTCCACGCCATCGTCTGCACCGGCGCGAATCTCGAAGAAGATATCTTTAACCTCGTCGCGCACGATTACTACGAACGCGTCCCCGGCTACCGCGACCTCAGCGCAGCCGAAGAAGAAGCCCTCCTCGCGCGGCACATGAACCGCGTGACCGACACCTGCATTCCAGAAATGGAGGCCATGCGCCGGATCGAAAAGCTCATCCTCGCCGAGTGGATGGCCGCCGACCGCGCCGGAGAACGCTTCTTCCCGCACGAGTTTCTCTACAAAATCCTCCGCTCGGGAAAGTTGAAGAAGGCTTACCAAATCGACCCGAAGCACTCTTGGATGCTCGCCGCCTGCGAAGCCGACCTGCCCATCATCGTCCCCGGCTGGGAGGACTCTACGCTCGGTAACATGTATGCGAGCCACGTCATCACCGGCGAAGTGAAAAACGTGCACACCGTGCGCACCGGCATCGAGTACATGACCTGGCTCGCGCAGTGGTATACGAAAACCGCCAAACCGCTCAAAAACGGAGAGGGCTCGATCGGGTTTTTCCAAATCGCGGGCGGCATCGCAGGCGACTTCCCCATCTGCGTCGTCCCCATGCTCCATCAGGACTTGGGACGCACGGGCGTGCCGCTCTGGGGCTACTTCTGCCAAATCAGCGACTCGACGACGAGCTACGGCAGCTACTCGGGAGCCGTGCCCAACGAGAAAATCACTTGGGGCAAACTCGCGGCCTCAACCCCCAAATACATCATCGAAAGCGACGCCACTATCGTCGCCCCGCTGATCTTTAACTGGGTGTTGGGGAACTAGGGTCCTGTTCCCGTTTCAAACGCGAGCCGCGACGGAGGCAGATTTTCCACTCCGCGTGGTGCGCAGCCGCAGGCTGTTTTATTTGGCGGCGGGCTCGTTGGCCCGCCGTCCATTCACAGAGCCGCTTGGTTGCCGTGCATTCGCACAGCAGCCAAGCGGCTCTGTGAAAAGGAACCCAAACTTTGGGACGTGGATTTATCCGTGATTTTCCCCTCCTCGCCCAAACGGGCTATCACTCTACTTTCCCTTTTATTCCTCTCCCTGTCGCAACGCGACAGGGGGAATCCTTTCAAATTTGGGAATTGGTTTCGTCGCGAAGCGACGGGGCCAATTCCCAAATTAAATGGAAGCGGTCACTGACCGCCGCCCCACGCGCAGTGGGAAAGTGCTCCGGCCGAGCTCACTCCCACTTAGCCTGCCAACAGCCCCTTAATGTGGGCGATCACTGAGGGAATCGCCTCTACCAACTCGTCGCGGCACGCCTCATAAAGCGCGCTCGGGCCGCCGTAGGGATCGGCGATTTCTCGGCGATTACCCACCGGCATAAACTCGCGAAACAGCCGCAGCTCGCGCGGCACAGGGCTCGCTTGCAGCCGAATCATCGCACGGTGTGCCTCGGTCATGCATAGGATGAGCAACGCGGAATCGAGCATCGCTTGGGTAAGCGGCTGACTCTTGTGCGCGGCAATATCGATGCCCACTTTCCTCAGCGCGAAGACTGAGTTTTCCGAAACCACATCACCCGATCGCGCCGAAACTCCCGACGAAATAATCGGAATCGAGCACAGCGGCTCAGTCTCCGCAGCGAGCGCGTGACGCAGCAGCCCCTCGCCCATCGGGCTACGACAAATATTGGCGGTGCAGACGACAACGATCGGGCCGGGTGTGGACGAAGACATACAGGGAAAAGGCTAGGAAGTTACGGAAGCTTACGGGTGCTGCTCAAAGCGCGCCACGCGCGGTGCAGATGAATCGCGCGCTGGAGGGCCAAGTCAACCGGTCTCGCCACAGTGGCTTCGGGGGGAGGCTCCGTACTTGCCGCTCTACTGGGGCGATGCGCTGACTCCGGCGCGGCATGCGCAGCGATCACCGCCGCTTCGTCATAACGCCGCTTACGTGCGGCTGCCGCAGCTTCACCAATAAGCCCTCCAATATCCGGATCGCTACTCGCGAGCAGCGCATAGGCGGCACGCTCTTCCTCCGCGTCAATCTCGAGCACGATGTCGGGCACAAAGTCGCCGCCATCCGCCAAGGCTGCGCCAATGAGGAGCGCGGGGTAATTTTGGGCAAACTGCGCCGCTGCCTCGCCCAGTGCCAGCGCGGTCTCCCCATTAACGAGAAAGAAAATCGGAGGCGCTACGGACGATGTCTCGGCACGCTCGCTCAACCACTCGCTAAGCTGCTGAGCTTCTGCTGCGCCCCCGCCCACATAACGCAAATCAAGGACAAGGGCCGGCTGAACTTGATCCTCGCTAGACAGCGCAGAAGGCAACGCGAAGCGCTCCGGCTCCCCCAGCACCCGGATATAACCAAGCCCCTCGCCCAAATCTCGCAGCGCAGTCCCAGTGCTGGGAGACGGCAGCACGAACGCTGCTGCGAGTAAAAAAACTACGCCATAGACTCGCTTCATTTCTGGGCGTTCTCCCGTGCGAGTTGCCGGGCCCCGATATCGCGCCGGTAGTACTTACCCGAAAAATCGATTTGCTCGCAGGCCCCATAGGCTGCCCGCGCCGCATCCGCAAGAGTGGCTGCTGTCGCCGTCACGCCGAGCACGCGCCCACCCGCCGTAACGACTCGGCCCGCGGCATCGTGCGCCGTGCCCGCATGGAAAATCGAAACACTCTCGGCAAGGGCCGCCGCCGCCGGGAAACTAATCGCGTCGCCCTTTCGCGGCGTGTCCGGATAACCTGCCGCCGCCATGACAACGCAAATCGCGTAGTCAGGTTTCACACGCAACGCGTAGCCCGCGAGCGCGCCCTCGCCGCACGCCGCACGCCAGAGCAGCTCGCACAAATCGCTCTCGATTCGCGGCAGCACGACTTGCGTCTCTGGGTCGCCAAAGCGGGCGTTGTACTCGATGACGCTCGGCCCATCCACCGTAAGCATCAGCCCGATAAAAAGCGTGCCGCGAAACTCAATGCCTTCATCCGCAATCGCATCGACCGACGGGCGCACAATCTCGCGCTCGATTCGCGCAAAAACCTCGGGCGTCACCACCTCGGCGGGCGAGTACGTCCCCATGCCGCCGGTGTTGGGCCCTGTATCGCCCTCACCGATACGCTTATGATCCTGCGAGGTCGGCAAAATCACATAGTCGCGGCCCGACACGACCACGAGGATCGAGGTCTCCTCGCCCTCTAGGCAGTCCTCGATTAAAATCTTACTGCTGCTCGCGCCAAACTTGCCCGCAAACATCTCGGACACCGCAGTTGCCGCTTCCGCGTCGGTTTGCGCGACAGTCACGCCCTTCCCGGCGGCGAGCCCATCGGCCTTGATCACAATCGGAGCCGCATGACTCTCTAGGTACTCCAACGCGGCGGCCTCCTCATCAAAAATACCCGCCGCGGCGGTCGGGATTTTGTACTTAAACAAAAGCTCCTTGGTAAAAATCTTCGAGGCCTCGAGACGCGCGCCGCTCTTGCCCGGTCCGTAAGTCGGAATGCCGCACGCGCGCAGTTCGTCCGCCAGCCCGAGCGCCAGCGGCACCTCAGGCCCCACTACGACAAACTCAGCCCGCTCGCGCTGTGCGAGCGCCACGAGCCCGGCGACATCGTCCGCCGCGACCGGAAAACACTCCACTCCATCCGCAGCGATCCCCGCATTACCCGGCGCGCAAATGACGCGCGGCGCAGACGCCGAGGCGCGCAGCCCGCGCACCAGCGCATGCTCACGGCCACCAGAGCCGACAACGAGGACAGAAGAAGGAAGCGAAGGAAAGGTCGTCACGAGAGAAAGCGCCGAAGATGGAGCGCCCCGTCGCATCGCGTCCAGCCCGCAAAGCGAACACAAAAAAAGCCCCGAGATGGGGCAGCGACTCTGGTGGCAAGACCCGGAATCGAACCGGGGACACAAGGATTTTCAGTCCTCTGCTCTACCAACTGAGCTATCTTGCCGTAACCAAAGGAGCGCGGACAAAAGGGCCGCGCCTCGGCCTCGTCAACGCGGAATTCGCACGGACTCGCATACGAGCCCGCTAAAGCAAGTCCGGCGGCACCTTGGGCAAGACCTGTTTAATCTCCTGCACAGAGTCGCGATGCGCCACGAGGATCGCGTCCGCCGTCTCGACGACCACCAAGTCTTGCACGCCACAGAGCGCGACTGTGCGCCCACTGCTGCCGAAAACGATATTACCGCGCGCGCCGTGCAGCGCGACGCCCGCCCCGCTCACGCAGTTGCCCGCCTCATCTTCGCCCAAGTGCGCAGGCAGAGCCGTCCAGCTCCCCACGTCATCCCAGTCGAACTCCGCGACGAGTGTCTCCACCGCGCGCGCCTTTTCCATAATCGCGTAGTCCACCGAAACCCTGGGCTCCAGCGTCGGGAAACGCTCGGCAAGAAACGCCGCGCGCGCCTCCGCTTGTGCCACGCTCGCCCCCTCGCTCAGCGCACTCGATTCGCAGTTCGGGAACTCGCGAATAAACGTCGCGAGCGCGGGCGTGTGCCGCTCGGCCTCCGCGAGAAACGCCCCCACACGCCAAATAAACATCCCCGCATTCCACGCATAGTTACCGCTCGCCACATACTGCGCCGCCGTCGCCGCGTCGGGCTTCTCCACGAAACGCGCCACCCGCCGAAAGCCGCCGCCCAAGCCCTCCGCCATTTCCAAATAACCAAAGCCCGTCGCCGCAGAGCTCGGCTTAATCGCGAAAGTCAGCAACGCATCGCTCGTCGCCGCGCGGGCGAGTGCCCCGCTCAATTGCCGCGCATAAGTCGCACTATCTTTAATGAGCGAATCCGCAGGCAGCAGTGCCATGACCGCCTCAGGATCGCGGCTGCGTACAAGCGCAGTCGCCAACGCCGCCGCCGCCGCCGTATCGCGCTTGGCGGGCTCGGCGATGATTTGCTCCGGCGCGAGGAAAGGGAGGGCCGCGCGCGTCGCCTCCAGTTGCGCCTCGTTGCTCAAAACAAAGATGTGCGCGAGCGGCACCACAGCTTCCAGCCGCCGCACCGCCTCCTCGATCAGCGTACGCTCCGAAAATAGTTTGAGCAGGTGCTTGGGCCGAGCCCGCCGACTCAGCGGCCAAAACCGCTCGCCACTTCCCCCAGCCATGATGCACGCATAAGCCGATTCGTTCATCCGCCGCAGCCTTTGCGCAGCCCCTCACTTGCCAAGCCGAAACCAGCATCCACTCAACACACGCCAATCAAACAGGTGATCGCGTGGGCCACGCGATCCCACCGCCAATAAAAAGGACCGGCGCGCCTTTCGTAACTTCCGCCGCAGCCGAGGTGCTACGCACCATTTACCGCGTTGACACTCCTACGCGCCCCCGATTCCGTCGCCCGCGCATTCGCCCGCGACGCGCGCACCCGCCCCGCCTGCTCCTCCTCCACTCGCGACACTCTCATGGCAGTTAACCTCCTCGGCTACTTTTCCAACGACATCGGCATCGACTTGGGCACTGCCAACACCCTCGTCTACCTAAAGGATCGAGGCGTCGTCCTGCGCGAGCCCTCCGTCGTCGCGCTCGACACGGCCACGCGCAAAGTCCGCGCCGTGGGTGACGAGGCCAAGCGCATGCTCGGGCGCACCCCGGGCAACATCACCGCCATCCGCCCGATGAAAGACGGCGTCATCGCCGACTTCGACGTCACCGAGGCGATGCTGCGCTACTTCATCCGCAAAGTCTCCGGCTCCGCCTTTCGCGCCCCGCCCTGCGTCGTTATCGCCATCCCCTCCGGCATCACCGAAGTCGAGAAACGTGCCGTAAAAGACTCCGCGCTCCACGCCGGCGCGCGCAAAGTCATCACCATCCCCGAGCCCATGGCCGCCGCGATCGGCGTGGGCCTGCCCATCGATGAGCCCGCGGCAAACATGATTGTCGATATTGGCGGCGGCACCACCGAGATCGCCATCATCTCGCTAAACGGCGTCGTGTTCTCCAAGTCCGTCCGTGTCGCAGGCGACGAGCTCGACAGCTCGATCATCAACTACATGAAGCGCGCCTATAACCTGCTCATCGGTGAACGCACTGCCGAAGAGATTAAGATGCGCATCGGCTCCGCCTACCCGCTCGACGAAGAGCTTAAGATGGAGGTCAAAGGCCGCGACTCCGTCGCCGGTCTGCCCAAGACCATCAACATCACCTCTCAAGAAATCCGCGAAGCCTTAAGCGACACCATCGCGACAATCGTCGATGCCGTGCGCATCACCCTCGAGCGCTGCCCGCCCGAACTCTCCGCCGACCTGGTTGACCGCGGCTTCGTCATGGCCGGCGGCGGCGCGCTCATTCGCGGCATCGACCGGCTCCTCAGCGACAAGACCGGCCTGCCCGTAACAATCGCTGAAGACCCGCTCTCCGCCGTGGCAAATGGCACCGGCGACGTCCTCGGCGACCTCACTTGGCTCATGGAGCACATGTGAGGCGGCGGTCAGTGACCGCCACGGCTGCCGCTTTGCGCCTAGCAAAGCAGAAGCCACGGCCACCACGCTCGGGGCCGACCTCGCCGCTGGTGAACTCAGCAAAGACGCCTTCTCCAAATGGCGACAAATCGCTACGCGAGCGCACCCGCCGCGCAAAATGAGAGCGCATAAGCCGCCTTTGTTATGGCGTTGGGAGGCGCGGCACTTAGCGTCCCGCGCGACTTCTCGCTGTGCCGCCCCGTTTTGACCAAGCCCGACCCTTTCTGACGCTCGCCCTCCTGCTGCTCGTCTGGCTCCTCGTGCCCGTCTTCCTCAAATCGTTTTGGCGCGCCTCGTTCTTCGAATTCCAAGCCCCTATCGACGCCACCGCCTCCTACGTGCGCGATTTACAAGAATACTGGACGCTGCGCGCGCACTCGAAGCACGAGCTCATCGAGGCGGGCCGCGACCTTGCCCGCATCAACGCGTCCTACGCGCTGGCCGTGCAGGAAAACGCCACGCTCCGCGCCCAGCTCGACCGCCAGCACGCGCTCCTCCAAATCCCGCCGCCCCCTGAGCACCGGCTCGAACACGCACGCGTCGTCCGGCGCGACTTCTCCGCGTGGTGGCAACGGCTCATCATTCGCAAGGGCCGTAACTACGGAATCCCGACTGGTGCCCCCGTGGTCTTCGCAGGCGGCGTGGTCGGCATCGTCAGCGAAGTCCACGCCTACACCGCCACCGTCGACCTCATCAGCAGCCCAAACGTCCGGCTCGCCGCCGTCATCGAGGGCGATGCCCGCCCCATCAGCTACCAAGGCGGGCTCAATCCCACGCTCGCGCGGCCTCGCGGCGTTATCGAGTTCGTGCCGCTCGACATTGCGCAAACGCACTCGCCCACGGCCAACACGCCAAATCGAAACGGCGCCGCGCCCAGCGCCCCACCCGCCCGCCGACTCCTCACCTCGGGCCTCGGCGGCGTATTCCCCGCCGGACTACAGATTGGGCAAATCACGCAGCTGCGCCCCAATGCCGACGGGCTCTTCCAAAGCGGCGAAGTCACGCTCGACTCGCGCCTAAGCGAGTTGCGCGAAGTCACCATCCTCGTGCCGACCCGCGAGCGCGAACAAACCGCCGAAGCCACCGCACAACACCAGTAGCGCAACACGTTCGTGCCTCATGTTCCGCTCTGCCGCGTTCTTCCTCTTCGCCTCACTCGTGCTGCTCTGGGCTGGGCTCGCGCAACTCAACCATGCCCTTTCGCCGCTGCACCTTCACCTCTTCGGTGGCGGGCTCTATGTCGTCTTCGCCGCACTACGGCTACCCTCGGCGAGCGGGCTCATCCTCAGCTGCCTCGCCGGACTCTGGTGCGACGCGGCAAGCCCCATCCCCTTTGGCACACACCTCGTCCTCTTCGCCCTCGCGCATACGCTCATTCGCAAAAGCCGCTCACACCTCGACACACGCCACACGCCCTCGCTCGTCCTCGTCGCGCTCCTCAGCAACGCCGCACTCTGGATCGCGCTCACGAGCTTCCTCATCACTCGCGCCCCCATTATCGCCCGCTCCGCACCGCGCCTCTTGCTCGATTTGCTATTGTCGGAAGCCCTCATAGCCCTAATCGCCCCGTGGTTTTTCGCCCTACAAAATCGGCTCCTCTTAATCGCCCGCCACGCCACAGGCAGCACCAGGCCCAGCGACACCTTTCACAACCGCCGCTGATCTGCGCCTAACTTCGCATCGACTCCTCACACGCCCGACCACCGTCCCCCCAATGGCCAACCTCGCGCAAAAATCCGGTCATCTCGTCGAGTCCCAAAAAGGCTACGACCCGCGCATCATCGTCTTCTACTTCTTCATCGCCGCGCTCCTGCTCACCCTCGGCAGCGGCATCGCCTACCAACAACTCTTGCGCGGCGACGAACACCACGAGCGCGAACGCGTCCAAAACCAACGCCGCATCCTCATGCCCGGCTCGCGCGGCAACCTCTACGACCGCGAAGGCCGCCTCATCGTCGGCAACCGCGCCCGCTTCTCCGTAGTCCTCTACCTCGACGAGCTGCGCCCCGAGTTTCGCCGCGAGTACATCCGCATTCGCAAAAACTACCGCGAAACCGGCGACCACGATCTGCCTACCCGCGCCCAGCTGGAGCAAATCGCCCGCGTCTCCGTCGTCCAACGCTACCTCGACCACGTCAACTCGCTGCTCGGGCGCTCCGAGCAAGTCGATAGCCAGCGGCTCGCCCGTCACTTCCGCGCCGAGCTCCTCCTCCCCTTCACGCTCCTCGACGACCTCGCGCCGCAAGACTACGCCCGCCTCCTCGAGAGCCTCCCCGTCTCCTCTCCCCTCCAAGTCTACACCACCAGCACCCGCTACTATCCCTTTGGCGAGAGCGCCGCGCACACGCTCGGCTACGTCGGCGTGAATCCCGACATCGAAGCCGAAGGCTGGCTCGGCGACGACCTGCGCACCTTTAAGCTCAAGGGCACCATCGGCCGCGAGGGCCTCGAAAAAACCTTCGACGAAGCCCTCCAAGGCGAAGCCGGCGGCAGCATCTTCCGCGTCGACCCCAGCGGCTACCGCATCAACCCGCCGCTGCAAAACAAGCCGCCCTCCCAAGGGGAAAACATCATCACCTCGCTCGACATGGATCTGCAGCGCGCCGCCGAAGACCAGCTCCGCGCCTTCGACACCCCCGGCGCGGCAGTCGCCCTCGATGTCGCCACCGGCGAAGTCCTCGTCCTCGCCAGCGTCCCCGACTACGACCCCAGCCTCTTCTCCCCGCGCCTCTCCTACGCCGACAGTCAAGACATCGAGCGGCGCAAAGCCTGGGCCAACCACGCCATCGCCAGTGCCTACCCGCCCGGCTCCACCTTTAAAATCCTCACCAGCATCGCCGCCCTGCGCTCCGGTGCAGTCGCCCACGACGAGGTAATCGCCGATTGCCAAGGCGTCCTCGTCAAACACGGTCGCCGCTTCCTCTGCTACAACGGACGCGGCCGTCACGGCGAAGCCCTCATGCCCGAAGCGATCGCCAAAAGCTGCGACATCTACTTCTACGAAGCCGGCTGGCGCACCACCGCCGAGCGCGTCGCCGCCGAAGCCCGCCGCTTCCACCTAGACCGCCCCACCGGCATCGAGCTGCCCAACGAAACCCGCCGCATGCTCATCCCTGACGACGCCTGGAAACGCGCCCACATCGGCCAAGGCTGGTTCCCCGGCGACACTGCCAATATGGCTATCGGCCAAGGCTACGTCCTCTCCACCCCGCTCTCGATGGCCGCCTTCACCGCCTCCATCGCCCGCGATGAAGTCTTTACCCAGCCGACTCTCGTTCACCGCGAGAATGCCCCCCGTCAACGCCACGAGCCGATCGGCCTCACCCCCGCGCAGCGGCGCGCCCTCATCGAGGGCATGGTCGGCTGCACCACCACCGGCACCGCCAAAGTCCTCACCACCCTGCCCGCACTACGCGTGCCCGACGTCGCCATCGCAGGAAAAACCGGCACTGCCCAAATCCCCGGCCGCAAAAACGTCGCTTGGTTCATCTGCTTCGCCCCCGCACAAAACCCCACCATCGCAATCGCCGTCGCCATCGAGGGCGACACCGCAGGCGAAGAGTTTGGCGGAGGCCGCTACGCCGCGCCCGTCGCCAGCCGCATCCTCCAAGAATATTTTAGGAAAAACCCGCCGCCCCCCGGCTCCGACCAAATCGAACTCAACGCCCCCGCCGACACCGAGCTCGTCGCACACACCCACACACACGACCACCCACAAGACCACGACCACGCGCACGCCGAGCCCGCACACGCCGCCGTGCCGCTCACACTCCCCAACGGCCAGCCAATCGAGTGGTGCCGCGTGAATTGAGGCTGCCTCCTCTGAGCATCCACTGCGCGTGGGGCGGCGGTCAGTGACCGCTTCCATTTAATTTGGGATTTCTCATCGCGCTATCGCGCGAAAGCGAAATCTCAAATTTGAAAGCACTCTCCCCTGTCGCGTTGCGACAGGGAGGGGGAAGTAGAGTGATAACCCGTTTGGACGAGGTGGGAAAAATCACCAGTAAACTCCCGCCTCCAAGTTTGGGTCCCTTTCTACCGAAGGCTTGGTTGCCGTGCGTATGCACGGCAACCAAGCCTTCGGTAAATGGGTGCAGCGACACGCTGCCGCCCCACGCGTAGTGGGAAAGTGACTCACGCGCAGTGGAAAAAAGCGTAGGCTCACGCGAGTAGCTTTAGCAACGCGCAGATGTCTTCCTCTCCGTAACCCTGCGCGTCGGCGGCCGCCAGCCGACCCAGCACGGCGGCGCGAACCGCGAAGGGATCGCTCGAGCCCTCACTCGCGGTCAGTCCGCTTAGCCGGATGTCCTTGAGCATGTGCTTCACCGAAAACTGCGGCGCGTAATCCTCGGCCCTCAGCTTCGGCTCCTTAAGCTTGGTGACGCCCGAGTAGGCGACATTGGGCCGTAGTGCGTTAAAGAAAACCTCGTCCGCCACGCCAGCTCGACGCACCAGTGTCAGTGCCTCGCAAAGCGCCTGCATCTGCGCGGCGATATTGAGGTTCATCGCCAGTTTCAACGCGCAAGCCTGTTGATGGTCGCCGACGTGTAAGCGCAAACTCGATACAGTGCCGAGCAGCGCATCGAGCTCTGCGACGAGCCCCGCCTCCCCGCCCAGATAATAAACCGTCTGCCGTGCCTCCGCGGCCGGTTTGCTCCCCGTAAACGGAGCCTCCAAGTAGCGTGCGCCCGTCGCCACGACTTGCGCGCGAAACCGCTCGCTACTCTGCGGGTCGATCGTGCTCGACTGCACCAGCACCTTACCCGGCCCCAGCTCCGGCACGACTCGCGCCAACACCGCCTCCACCGCAGCCGGATCCGCCACGACGATCTGCACCACATCCACCGCACGCGCGACCGCCTCAGGCGAGCCCAGCGGCAGCGGCGCCTCCGCCCTCGGCGTGCGATTCCAGGTCCCGCCCAGCACACCCGCCGCCGCGTAGTGCCCTGCCCACACCCGCCCAATAATCCCGAGCCCGATAACACCAATTTTCTTATCCATAAGTAATCGCCATGCTTGTCGCCCCTTGAGCCCGAGTCAAAGTCCGTGCCCGAAAAACGGTCCTCGACCGAACAACAAAACCCCATCCCCCCAAATAGAAATGTCCCAAGCAAAGAAATCGGTAAAAGTCGGCCTCATCGGCTGCGGAAACCGCGGCACCACCGTCGTTAAGCACCTCCTCGAAGGCGCAGGCAGCGATCAAATCGAGCTCGCCGCCCTCTACGACCCGCGCGCCGGAGCCACCGCCGCGCTCAACACCAAACTCGGCACGGCCGCCGTAGCCCAGCCCAGCCTCGACGCCCTCCTCGCCGACAGCGGCATAGACTGGGTAATCATCGCCTCGCCCAACTGCCACCATGTCGAACAAGCCAGTGCCGCACTCCGCGCGGGCAAACACGTCTTCTGCGAAAAACCGCTAGCCACCACCTTCGAGGACTGCCTGCGACTCCGCGAAGCCCGCCTCGCCGCCCCTGATCGCCACTTCTTCTTTGGCCTAGTCCTGCGCTACACGCCCCTCTACCAAAAAGCCAAAGAACTCCTCGCGAGCGGCATCCTCGGCAAGCTCATCTCCTTCGAATTTAACGAAACGCTCTCCTTCACGCACGGCGGCTACATCCACGGCAACTGGCGCCGTTACCGCGACCAAGCCGGGACGCACCTTTTAGAAAAATGCTGCCATGACATCGACCTCGTTAACTGGCTAATCGACAGCCTGCCCGTCCGCGCCGCCAGCTTCGGCGGGAAGGACGTCTTCGCCCCTAAAAACCGCCACCTCGCCGAGGCGATCGGCCCCGACGAAAACGGCCGCCCCGCCTACCGCGGCTGGCCCGACCCCGAAGGCATCGACCCCTTCTCCGAGGGCGCGACCATCGTCGATAACCAAGTCGCCATCCTCGAATACGCCAACGGCGCACGCGCCACCTTCCACACCAATTGCAACTGCGCTCTCCCCGAGCGCCGGATGTATCTCGTCGGCACCGAAGGCACGCTCCTGCTCAACGCCATCACCAACACAATCACCCACCGCAAAAACGGCCACAAAACCGAGCCTGAAACCTTCGCACTCACTGCGGGCGACATGCACCTAGGCGGCGACGCCTTCATGGCCTCGCACCTACGCGCGACGATGCTCGAAAGCAAAGCCCCGCTCGCCGGCATCGACGACGGCTACACCTCAGCCATCTCGGCCTTCGGCATCGACCAAGCGATGGACTCCGGCCAAGTCGTCGACATGCGCGGCATGTGGACCCGCGCCGGCGTACACGTATAAACCAAAAAAACTTTATTCGGCGCGCGACCACCGAGCCGCGCGCCGATAAACTCACTCTTCGAATTGGCCGCTCCGCTAATGGAGCGGCTTTTTTAGGCTGGCTTCAAACGACTCTTGCGCCGACGCCAAAACCCCACCCCCAACACACAGGCTGAAACAATCGCCCCGTAAGTCGAAGGCTCGGGAGTCCAATTCACGGCAAGGTTAGGTTTAAGCCCCCAGTACCCATCGCCTTGGTATGCACGCTCAAATATATAGTATTCCCCATTAGATAAGAATCTAAATCTCTCTAAAATAGAGTCATCCTCCGCAAAACGTTTACTCAACATAACACTACCTGGAACGATATATTCACCACTAAATGATAAAGTCGCTCCCGGTTTAAAATCCAAATCGGCTATATATACAGTCGCCTGCCAATCCATAGTTATCATTGCAGACGCATGTAATGATAAGTAACTTACGTACACACGATCTGAAATCCCAATTTTAAATTTTTTATTTCTTTCATCGAA
>NZ_LSZP01000035.1 GCF_001580045.1 Cephaloticoccus capnophilus | reverse complement strand
GGGGGGGGGGGTAATATTAGAACTAAAACACTTAACACTGACTAATAGATAAATAAAGTATACAGGCAGTAGAGAAAAGGTGCGCATAGTGGCTATGCAAGCGCAGCGCTTCAGTCTTATTCAAAATAGATACTCTGCCATCTCTTCCCCAAGCGCTACGCAAGTATACAATTGGGGAAAGCTGGCAGGGCAGCGTATCTTTAGCGGAGAAGCACTCCGCTAAATCGTGAGGACATTATCCTTATAGTGCTGGATTGGTTTGACGCCGAGCTGGCCGGTGGAGAGGGCGCGGATGCCGTTTAGCGCGGCTTCGGCTCCGGTGATGCTCGTCATGATGCACACGCTGTGGGCGTAGGAGGCCGCGCGGATGGCGTTTTCGTCGCGGCGCGGAATCATCCCACCGGGCGTGTTGATGACCATCTGGATTTGGCCGTTTTTCACCATATCGACCGCTGTCGGGCGGCCTTCGTCGATTTTTGCCAAGCGGGTCACGGGCACGGCATTTTCCTCCAAAACCTTTGCGGTGCCACTGGTCGAGTAGAGCGCGAAGCCGAGTGCGGCGAGCTCGCGGGCGAGCTTCACCGCGCGCGGTTTGTCCGCATCTTTGACCGAGAGAAAGACGTTTCCACTGGTGGGCAGTCCGGGTTTGGCGGCGGCTTGAGCCTTGGCGAAGGCGCGGCCCAGGTCGGCATCGAGCCCCATCACCTCGCCAGTCGAGCGCATTTCGGGCCCGAGCGTAATCATCGCCCCAGGGAAGCGCACAAAGGGGAAGACCGCCTCCTTCACGCACCAATGCTTCGGGCTAAGCTCGCGCGTGAAGCCGAGCTCTTTGAGGGTTTTGCCCGCCATGACTTTGGCGGCGAGCTTAGCGAGCGGCACACCGATCGCCTTGGCGACGAAGGGCACGGTGCGCGAGGCGCGGGGGTTGACTTCGAGGACGTAGAGTTGCCCGGCCTTAATCGCGAACTGCACGTTCATGAGGCCGACGACTTGGAGCGCACGGGCGAGCGCGTGGGTCGCGCGCCGCACGGTGTCGAGTATCTCGGCGCCGAGTGTGTGCGGCGGCATCACCATCGAGGCGTCTCCCGAGTGCACCCCCGCAAACTCGATGTGCTCGAGCATCCCGCCAATAACCGATGTCTCGCCGTCGCTGATACAGTCCACGTCGAGCTCGACGGCATCTTCTAGGAACTGGTCGATGAGCACCGGCTTATCGGGCATCACCTCGAAGGCTTGGCGAATGACGGCCTGAAACTCCGCTTCGTTGTAAACGATAAACATCCCTCGCCCACCGAGCACGAAGGAGGGGCGCAGGAGCACGGGGAAGCCGATTTCGCGCGCGAAGTGCAGGGCTTCCTCTTGGTTCATCGCCGTGCGGTTGGCGGGCTGCTTGAGGTCGAGCCCGTCTAAAATCGCCGCAAAGCGTTTGCGGTCTTCGGCCGTGTCGATGCTTTCGGGAGAAGTGCCGATGATGTTCACGCCGCGTGCTTTGAGCGCAGAGGCGAGGTTGAGCGGGGTCTGCCCGCCAAACTGCACGATCGCCCCGTCGCATTTCTCCTGCGTGTAGATTTCTAAAACGTCTTCGAGCGTCAGCGGCTCGAAGTAGAGCCGGTCGCTGGTGTCGTAGTCGGTCGAGACGGTCTCGGGGTTCGAGTTTACCATCACGGTCTCGTAGCCGATCTCACGCAGTGCGAAGCTCGCGTGCACGCAGCAGTAGTCGAACTCGATCCCTTGGCCGATCCGGTTGGGCCCACCGCCCAGAATCATGATTTTCGGCTTAGCGCTGGGCGCGCCGATTTCATTCTCATCGCCATAGCTGGAATAGTAATACGGCGTAAACGCCTCGAACTCCGCCGCGCAGGTATCGACCAAGCGGTAGCTGGTGCCAAGGCCCAGCGCTTCGCGCCGCGCGCGAACGGCCTCCGGCTCGCAGCCCAGAAAATGGGCGAGCTGCACATCGGAAAACCCAAACTGTTTCGCGCGGCGCAGGAGCACGGGGTCGAGCGCGGCGAGAGCGGCGCCGCCAGCCTTCGCGCCTTCGGCCGCGGAGCCCGCGTTTTTGAGCGCGCGCTCCATGTCGTAGATTTCGCGCAGTTGGTGGAGAAACCACGGGTCGATCTTCGAAAGCTCGAAGATGTCGTCCACCGTCATCCCCACCATAAACGCGTAGCGAATGTAGAAAATCCGCTCGGCATTGGGCGTGGCGAGCCGAGCGCGGATCTCGCTCTCGTCGGGCGGGGTATCGAGCCCGTATTTGCCACCGCCACCGCCAAAGCCGCGCGCACCGATTTCGAGCGAGCGCAGCGCCTTTTGCATCGACTCCTTAAAGGTGCGCCCGATCGCCATCGCCTCGCCCACCGACTTCATGGCCGAGGTAAGCGTCGAGTCCGCATCGGGGAATTTCTCGAAGGTAAAGCGCGGAATTTTCGTAACGACGTAGTCGATGGTCGGCTCGAAGGAGGCGGGCGTGACGCGCGTGATGTCGTTGCGCAACTCGTCGAGGGTGTAGCCCACCGCGAGTTTGGCGGCGATTTTGGCAATCGGGAAACCGGTCGCCTTCGACGCGAGAGCGGAGCTGCGCGACACGCGCGGGTTCATCTCGATGACGACCTGGCGCCCCGTCTTCGGGTCGAGCGAGAACTGGATGTTCGAGCCGCCGGTCGCCACGCCGATTTCGCGGATGACGGCAAACGACGCGTCACGCATCGCCTGATACTCCTTATCGCTAAGCGTCATCGCAGGCGCGACCGTGATCGAGTCCCCGGTGTGCACGCCCATCGGGTCAAAGTTTTCAATCGAGCAGATGACCACGCACTGATCCTTGTGGTCGCGCATGACCTCCATCTCGTATTCCTTCCAGCCGAGCAGGCACTCCTCGATGAGCACCTCGTGCACGGGAGAGAGGTCGAGGCCGTTGGCCGTGATGTGCTCAAACTCCTCCTTATTATACGCGATGCCGCCGCCCGCACCGCCCAGCGTAAACGAGGGGCGAATGATGAGCGGGTAGCTGCCGATCTCTTCCGCTGCGGCGCGCGCCTCGTCCATCGTTTTGACCACGCACGAGTGCGCCACATCGAGCCCGATCTTGAGCATCGCCTGCTTAAAGAGCTCGCGGTCTTCGCCTTTGGCGATCGCCTCGGGCTTCGCGCCGAGCATCTCCACGCCGTATTTTTCCAAAATACCCGCCTCGTGCAGCTCCATCGCGAGGTTGAGCGCCGTCTGCCCGCCGAGCGTCGGCAGCAGCGCAGAGGGCCGCTCCGTCGCGATGATTTTCTCTAAAATCTCAACCGTCAGCGGCTCGATATAGGTCACGTCCGCAAACTCCGGGTCGGTCATGATCGTGGCCGGATTCGAGTTCACGAGCACGATCCGGTAGCCCTCCTCGCGTAGGGCTTTGCAGGCTTGGGTGCCCGAGTAGTCGAACTCGCAAGCTTGGCCGATAACAATCGGCCCTGCACCAATGATGAGGATGGACTGGATGTCGCTGCGTTTGGGCATATGGGTAAGGGCGTAGAGGCCCGCGAGGCAACCGAGCACGCACGCCGCCCGCAAGGCATCTTTGAGTGTTTGTGTACACAAGCCACGCTGAGCCGCCACCACCCACCCTGCACACGCCGCCCGGCGCCGCTCGCAAAAATCGCCGCGGCGCGCGCGACTTGAGGATTGACCCGCGCGGCACAGCCGCCCTGCTTTTCCCACTCAAGCACCAACACGCGGGTGTAGTTTAGTGGTAAAACTCCACTCTTCCAAAGTGGCCTCGTCGGTTCGATTCCGTCCACCCGCACCACAGCCGAGGGCTGTCTCATAGTTTGCGATTCAGATGTTGGCGGCGCGCGGTCGCTCGACCGGTTTTGTTTGCGCAGCGGCGATGCGGCTGCGTCACAGTCTGCCGACAAAATCAGCCCGCGACCGTGAACCTCGTTTTATTCCAGCCCGAAGAAATCGCCCGAGCGCTGCCGCGAGGCGACGCGCGCGCCGAGCACATCTTGGGCGTGCTGCGGCGAAGGGTCGGCGACTCGCTCGACGTCGGCCTCGCCAACGGCCCGCGCGGCAAGGCCACGCTCCTCAGCATCACAGCGAGCGCACTCGACTTCGCGTTTTCGTGGGAGCCGGCCCCGCCACCGCAGCCGCCGCCCACAACGCTCATCATCGGCCTCCCGCGCCCGCAAACCGCGCGCAAGATCTTACAAGACAGCGCCGCACTCGGCACGCGCGCCCTCCACTTTGTCCGCTGCGAGCGCAGCGAAGCCAGCTACGCCGATAGTCGGCTCTGGAGCTCTGGCGAGTGGCAACGCCACCTCGAAGCCGGCGCCGCCCAAGCCTTCTGCACGCACATCCCTCAAGTCAGCCACGGCCACACGCTCGCAGAAGTTATCCGCGAATTTACCCTTCCCACGGAAACAGCGACGACGCCCCCGAAAACAGGATCTGCGCCCCGGCCTCACGGGGTAAAACGCTCTGTGCGCGTCGCTTTAGATAACTACGAAGCGAGTGCGGCACTTAGCAGTATCGCTCTCGAAGCCGACACCCCGCTCATCGTCGCACTCGGGCCCGAGCGCGGCTGGTCAGGCAGTGAACGCGACACGCTCCGCGACGCTGGCTTCACCCTCGCGCACCTAGGCCCGCGCGTCCTCCGGCTCGAAACCGCCGTGACCGCCAGCATCGCCATCACCGCCGCCGCACGTGGCACTATGTGAGCGCCGCCGCGACCTGCTGGGTATACTCCGCAGCTATCTCAGCTTGCGAAGCCGGGGCGCCGCTCCTTTCGTTGGCACTGCCTCAGTTCTCGCGCGAGCTCACTGCTGAGTTTTCCCGAGAAAATCGCTTTCCCCCTACCCCAACCCGCCCGCAGTTTAAGCAGGCCTCCCCGCAATGGATTCGCCCAGTATCTCTACGCGCATCGCTATCGGCATCTGCGTTTTAAGTTTCTGCGCCTCTCTGTGGCATGTCAGCGCACGTACGATACGGCGCATGGGCTGGTCTGGAAAGGCGGTCGCTGCGGAAGCCACGCCTTACAAGCCCAGCGTCTCCGCCCAGCCTCAGCCGCGAGGGCCGTTCTCCGAGTCAGCACCGGAAACGGCAGCCGCAACTGTCACAGAAGCCGCCGCCACCGAAACAGCCCCTGCCAAAATCGAGCTACACATCGGGCACTGGCTTTTGCACACAGGGATGCGCGAGGCCTTCGATGCGACGATTGAGGACTACCAGCGGCTGCACCCCGAAGTGCGCATCACCCAGCTCCCCGTTCCGATACGGTTTTATCCGGCCTGGGCGCGCACCCAGCTTGTTGGCGGCACTGCCGCCGACATCACAGGCATGCTCGCACTTAACGAGGAGTTGATTAGCCACTACTACCTACCGCTCACCGAGTGGCTCGATACACCCAACCCGTACAACGCAGGGACGAGCCTCGAAGGCGTCGCTTGGCGCGATACTTTTTTCGACGGGCTTAACGGCATGCGCGCACTCACCGCGACCTCGGGCGAAATCAGCGGCGTCATCCTCCAAATCAACTCACTGCGGCTTTACTACAACCGCGAGATGCTCATCGAAATCACGGGCAGCGATACGCCGCCGCGCGACTTGGCAGACTTGCAAGCCCTCGCCGCCAAAGTGGATGCCTACAACCAACACAGCGGCAAAAGCATCATCCCGATCGCAGGTTGCGGCCCCTATGCGGGCTACGCCTTCGACCGCATCGTGCCGTCACAAACCCAACGCCTCACGCTCGACCACAGCCCGGCGCGCAACCTGCGAGTAAGCCCCTTAGAACTCGCCACACTCATAATCGACAGCGTCTTCAGTTACACGAAAACGCCAGAACTGCGCAGCAGCCTAGAGCTGATGCGCGAAGTCTCACAGTTGCTCACCCCGGGCTTCATGCAGCTCCAGCGAGACGAGGCAATCGCCACCTATGTACAACAACGCAGCCTGATGCTCATCGCGGGCAGTTGGGACTATGCGGCGCTGATCGACGGCGTGCCCTTTGAGACGCGCGCGCTGCCCGTCCTCGGCCCGAGCACTGCCGATCCGCAGTTTGGACAATTCACGCTGGGCCAAGTCGCCGAGCCGATGGACATCGAGGGCTCCATGGGCATCATCCGCAGCAGCCCACACCCCGAGGCTGTGCTCGATTTTTTGCACTACCTGACCAGCCAGCGCGCGGCCGAAAAATTCTCCCAAATCAGCCAGCGGCTCTCTGCCATAATCGATACCCCGGTGCCGCCAAACTTGGCGCAAATTAAGTCACGGCTCGACGGTGAGATGCCCGGCTTCACAGTCGACTTCCGCTCGTTTAGCACCGGCCACAGCGGCAACCACTTCCAACGCTACATTCACAAAATCGTCGGCCCCAAAGCCGATGTCTCGGGGGTTGCCGAACACCTAGACCGCGAGCTCCCCCGCTACCTGCGCGACGACATCGCTGCACACCTGCGGCACCTCCAGCGCGACATACAGCGGCTCGATGCGACGATCGCGCTGCACTACACACTCCCGCCCGAACATCGCGCTCGCGCCAACTGGCGGCGGCACAGCGAAGTCCAGCACCTACGCAAATTCGACGCACTGCGTTACCGTCCCTATGCCGAGTAGGCGCTGCCCCTCTCTTCTCCGACTAAAAAGAAGGCTTCCCCCATGTTAACCCGCCGCTACGCCCCTACCCCCGCTCTCCTGCTGCTCTGTGTTTTCGGTTTTTCGCTCAGTGCCACTCTGCCTCTCCGCGCGGCTAACGAGCTCGAGACCGACCCTTGGCAAGACGCACTTAACGTCGACTACACCACTGCCTCGCGGAAGTTGGAAAAACTCCACAAGGAAGACCCCAGCGATACGCGAGTCGCCATAGCGCACGCCGCAGCCCTCCTCGCCCGCGACCCCGTCACACAAAAAAATATCCTCAAAGCACGCGACCTTCTCCTAAGCCTAGTCGCCGATCTGCCCACGAGCGAGACTCGCTACCGCCCTCTTGCCCTCTACCTGCTCGGGCGTATCGACCAAGACCACATAGCCCCCGAGCGGCTCGACTCGGCACGCGAGTTTTACGAACAGCTCCGGCGCGAATATCCCGGCCACGAACTCGCTGACCAAGGCACCGTGCAACTCGCGCTCCTGCTTGCGATGCAAGCCCCCGACACGCCACTCGAAGACGCCGCCGCAAAGGTCGAAACCTTCCTGCCCAGCGTCACCGCCGACCACGCCAAGCGAGAGCTGCACTCTATCGCGGGAAACCTGCATTGGTACGTGCACCAAGATGCGCAAACCGCCCTGCCGCACCTCATCGCAGGCCGCGAACTGGGCTACGAAGCCTTTTATCGCAACAGCGACGTCGATATCATGATCGCCGGGCTCGCCCGCGAAATCGGCCTAAGCGAACTCGCGGCCAAACACTATCGCCGCTTCGCCGCGGCCGTCCCTCGCGACACGCGTGCGTACACCGCCCTGCGACTCGCCAGCGAACTCGAAGAGCAAGCGAGTCAACGCAAAGCCAACGCCAGTAGCCGCAACGAGACCGACACCCGCAGCGCCGAGTAATAGCCGCCGGCTACGGCACCGCGCCCGCGACGGAGGTAGATTTTCGCGCAGCACGGCTCGCGTTTCAAACGGGAACAGCCCCTAGCGCAGCCGCGCAAAAAGCCACGCAGCGATCGCAGCCATGCCCGCGTTGGGCAGCCACGCCGCCAGAGCCGGTTCGAGTACCTGCTTCACCGCGAGCGAAGTCCCCACGTTCATCAGCACGTAATACAGAAAGAAAAGCCCGATAGACTTCGATACCCCCACCGCCGGATTCATGCGCACCCCGCTCACGGCAAACGGAATCGCCAGCGCGATCACCACCAAGGGCGCGAACGTATCGGCCACCAACCCGAAGTAGCGCACGGCATACGCCACGCCCTTCGGATTTCCCTCTGCCGAGTAGTAATCGATCAGCCGCCGCAGTTCCAAAAACGACAAATCTGCAGGCCGCCTATCGACCATGAGCATCAAGTCAGGCTCTTCGTCGAAACTGCGCTCGATGAGTTGGGCAAATGGACTTAGCCCCCGAATCTCGCCGCTCTTCGTATCGAAAAACAGCTCCTGCCCATCGGCAAAAACCCAGCCACCGGCCGCCTCGTCGCGCCACGCCGCAGCCGCCACGATCCGCCGCGACTCCAGACGCTCACTCAGCCCCTCGACAGCAGCAGCGCCATCCATCGGCTCCCCCAGCTCTTCAAAGACCGAAACCGTCACCCCATAGCCTCGCTGAGTGAACTGGCTGTACCTATTGATAAACCACAGCCGCCCGCCGTGCCCTGCACTCGCCGCGGCACGATTGTCAAAGGCCACGCGCCGCACCGCGCCGATCGTATCCTCTTGAAATGCCGACTCGGCTTGGCGGCGAAATTCTAACGAGTCGCGCAGCGCGCGCGAGGTTTCGACCGACCACGGGACGACGCTCGCATTTAGCCCCCAAGTCACCGCACACATCCCCAAGCCCACCACCCACACCGGCGCAGTGATGCGCAATAGCCCCACGCCCGCTGCTCGCAACGCCACAAGCTCCCCCGCCCGATGCAGCCGCCCGAGCGTATAGAGCAGCGAAAGCAGGAGCGCAACCGGCAGCACAATCGCCAAAAACCCCGGCAAGGTCACCAGCACATAAAGCGAAAAATCCCGCGCCACCGCCCCCTGATCGCTCAGCATCCGAAAGTCGTCGTAGAGCACCTGCACAAGCAGCAACCCAATCATGGCCGCCAGCACCAGGCCCAAGACCTGTAGCCATTCGCGCAAAAGATGACGGTCGTAAATCCTCACAGAAAAAGCCGCACACCGAAAACTTTCGCGCCCACCGATGCAAAGCTATTCACTCCGCGCCCATTCCCACCCTCTCGTCTCGGCAGATTCGCCGCGCGCCATGAATCCACTACCGCTCTCCTCCTCTCTTGCCGCACTGGCCACCGCAGCACTCCTCTCCCTCACCGGCTGTGCGCCCTCGCGATCTTCGGATGCTGCCAGCGGCGAAATCCGCGTTGGCGAAATCTCCTCAATCACGGGTAAGGAAGCCGCCTGTGGACAATCCACGCATCGCGGCATCGTTCTCGCCATCGAAGAGGCCAACGCACGCGGCGGCCTGCTCGGCGGGCGCCCCCTGCGCCTCATCACCGAAGACAACCAGTCCAAAGCCGGCGACTCCGGCACCGCCGCCCGCAAGCTCATCTCGCGCGACGAAGTCATCGCCATCCTGGGAGAAGTCGCCTCCAACCGATCACTCGAAATCGCCTCAATCGCGCAACGCAGCCAGACGCCGATGATCTCCCCGGGCTCGACCGCTGAAAGCGTCACCGAGGCCGGGGACTACATCTTTCGAGTCTGCTTCCTCGACGCGTTTCAGGGAAAGGTCATGGCCAAGTTCGCGCGCGAATCGCTCGCCCTAAACCGCATCGCCACCCTCTCCTCAGTCTCCTCTGCCTACAGCGTCGGACTCGCGAACCACTTTAAAGAAACCTTCGTCGCAGGCGGTGCCAGCATCGCCGCCGAACAAAAATTTGCCGAAGGCGATAAGGACTTCAGGGCACAGCTCACCGCGATTCGCGCCAGCCAGGCCGATGCCATTTACATCCCCGCCTACTACACCGAAACCGCCCTCATCTGTAAGCAGGCGCGCGAACTCGGGCTGACGCTGCCGCTCCTCGGGGGCGACGGCTGGGCTTCGCCTAAACTCCTCGAAATCGGTGGCGAAGCCGTAGAAGGCATCTACTACTCTGCGCCCTACTCTTCTGAAAGCACGGCCGCGCAGGCCTTAGCGTTCATCGCCAAGTATCGTGAGCGCTGGGACGGCGAGACGCCCGATGCCTTTGCCGCACTCGGCTACGATGCCGCGCTGCTCCTCATCGACTCGCTAGAGCGCGCCGGAACGACCGAGCCCGCCGCGCTGCGCGACGCCATCGCCTCGACTCGCGGACTCCTTGGCGCGACAGGCCGCACCGACATCGACGAAAACGGAAACGCCCTAAAAGCCGCCACCATCATGACCGTAAAAGACGGCAAGTTCAGCTATGTCGGCGTAGTGACACCCTAGAGACCGCGCAGGGCCGGATCATATGCAGGGGCCGGATCGCTTCCGCCGCCCTCACCTATTCGTAAGCCAATTCCACCATTTGGTGCGCGGTAAATTCGGGGACGCTAAAGTGCACCACGCCGCCATCGCTCACCTGAAAATCAAGTGCGCGGCCTTCAGGCACCAGGCGCAGCGACCTAGGCACACGCGGCAAGCGCAAGGCCACGCTCACCGCGCGCAGCGGCACTAGGTCTTCGATTATCTCGATCGGCTTCCCGTTAAACGTGCCGCGCACACTTGTCGGCGCATAGAGCAGATGCGCGACGTAGCGGCCCTCGCCCGGCTGTTCCAACACGTTTACGCGCCCGCTGGTAGGCAGCCCGCTCGTCTCGACCGGCAGCACGCCGCCCAACAAATGCCGCAACGCCGCCTCGAAAAAATCGCGATACAGCGGCTGCCCTTGGCGGCGATACGCACTGAACAAATCGTGCGCGAAGTACGCGATCGCCTCGCCCGCAATCGCCGCCGGAGAAGTCCCTGCGCCCGGCTGCTCCGGTGCATCGGGCGTGTGTTGGTGCGAGCAAAAGTGCCCCCAGGTCCGGTTAAAATACGGCACTCGCCGCTCCGCCAAAACCGAAACTGCGGCGCGCGCGCCATCGCCACTGACCTTCGCCAAATCGACTTCGTACGCACCTCCATGAATAACGATCGGCGAACGCACCGGCACGCGCGGCGCGTGCTCGGTCGCCACGAGGTAATCTGGGTTATACGCGCTGCGTCCACGCAGCCCCACACCCGCAGCAGGCGGCAGCGCAAACGCATCGCCCGCTTCGTTTAGCAGCGCAGAGCCCGCCGCCACGATTCGCCCGCCACTCGCGATAAACGCCCGCGCTTGCTCGGCCTTGGCCGGCGTCATCACGAAGCCCTCGGGCAAGATAACGACCTCATAGGGCTGCCAACTCGCGTGTTCATCGAGCACAACGAAAGGCTGGTGCAGCTCCAGAAGCATCCGGCCCGCGCCCTCATCAGCGGCGAGCCCTTGGGTATGGTCGGCATTCCAGCGGGCTTGGTTTTGGCGCGAACTCACGATGGCGATTTTCGCCACGGATCGCACCGCAGCGCACCAAGGCTCCTTTGCCTCGACCTCGGCATACGCCTCACCAATCAGCGCATACGTGTCGGTATTCATCTGTGCACTCGGGTGCACTTGGTCGCCGATCGAGCACTTGGCCCCATAGGCGAGCATCGCGGCGCACTCGTAGCGTAGTGAGGCGGCACGCTTAAAGCCGCCAAACTCGCCCCAAGTCGTGTGAAACTTACCCGTCATCCCAAGGAAGTCCTTGCCTTGCGTAATCACATAACGCGCAAGCAGCGGGAAGTGATCGTAGCCCCAACCGCCAGTCGGCAGTGATTCCAGCTCGAAGTGAGTGTTAAACCCATGTGCGCGAACTGTCCCTAGCGAGACATCGCCCGAGTTGTGAACCACAGGCGTATCGGGCCGCACACTCTGCGCCGCGGCAGTCGTACGCTCAAAGTAGCGATACAACACCCGCTCCGCGTAGTCGCGCGCATCGGCCTCGCTTTCGGGGTCGAGCCCTGCGGCCAGCATCTGCGCAATCGAAGTGTTACTATAGTCGAGCGGCGCAGAAATGATGTCCAAAAATATCCCATCGTTATCCGGCCAACGCGTGACGACCTCCTCAATCTGCGCACACAGGTAATCGAGATAGGGCGAGTTGAAGCTCAGCAGCCGCCAGCTCGCCTTAAACGGCACGGCACTCGTCCCGTCGCGCCGCGTTACCACCCACTCGGGATGCGCCTGCGCGGCCACCTCATCGAGCCCCGCGCTGAGGTAAATCGGGCAGCGCACATCAATCTCGCGGCAGGCCTCGATCTGCCGCGCCAACAAGTCGCCCTTTAAGTGCGGATGCGCTACCCCGACCTTCGTCGGGTGATAGCTGTAGCCGTGGTGACACTTGGAAAACAGCGTGATCGAGTTCACCCGCCCCAGCTTGAGGGACTCTTGAAACGCGCGCTTATCAAACTTCTCACCGATACCGGGAATCGCGCCACTGGTATGAAAATCGAGGTGAACTTGCCGAAAACGTAAGGAGGCCATGTGGGGAATAGAGGGCTTAGCGGTTGGCGAAAAACACGACACCAGTCGCGCCCAAGAATTGGCGCCACAGCCGCCCAAAAGACAAGCCGCGCGGACTGCGTGAACTACGCAACTAAGTGAAGAACTCCGCCCCTGCGGTCGGAGCTTCTCCGCCACCAGTTAGGGGAGCCTGCGGCTCCAAATGAAGGAATGCCTCGCTTGACCCCGCCGTTCACGGCGAGGTTTGCGCTTTGGTGCGTGGTCACGGAAACGAATTTGCGGCACGATTGATACATCGCCGCAAAGACCGCCGTTGACATGGGCGCGGCGCTTCGGCACTTCCCTCACCTCTTAACGACTCAAACCTATGCAACCGACTTTCCGCCCACACCGCAAGAAGCGCGCCCGTCAGATTGGTTTCCGTGCCCGTAAGGCCACCGCCAGCGGCCGCAAAGTGCTCGCCGCCCGCCGCGCCAAGGGCCGCAAACGCCTCACCGTCGTCTAACGCTTGAGCGTTAGGCAAACCTCCGCCGCACCCAGAAACCCGCCCGCGCCGGTGCCACGTGCCACACGCCTCCTTCCAGAGCAGCACCTGCGCACTCAGAGCGATTTCCAAACCGTGCGGCAGGCAGGACGTCGCCACCAGTGCGACGCCTTCACCGCGTGGTGGTTGGCTTGCCCAAAGCCGGCAAGCATCCGGCCTGACCGGCCGCTAACGAGCCGCCCGCAAGCTAACGCGAGCCTACGGCTCGGCGTGGTCGCTTCCCGTGCCGCCGTAGGAAATGCCGTCCAGCGCAATCGCGCCAAGCGGCGGCTGCGCGCGCTTTTCCGCCTTCACCAACAAAAGCTCCCGCCCGACGGCGACCTACTCCTCGTCGCCCGCCGCCTGCTTAACGGGCTTCCGTGGGCGGTGCTCGAAACCCGTTTTGCCGACCTGTGTCGGCGGCTAGGAAACGCACGCTAAACAGCCATGAATCGCTTTCTTAAAAGAGCCATTCGCGGGCTCGTCCGCCTCCCTGCCAACGGGCTCCTCGCGCTCGTGCGTCTTTACCAAAAAACGCTCTCGCCCGTGCTGCCCGTTATTTTTGGGCCCGCGTGCGGGTGCCGGTTTTACCCGACCTGCTCGCACTACGCCGCCGAAGCCTTGCAAAGCCACGGCGCATTGCGCGGCACTTGGCTCGCGCTCATCCGCCTCCTCAAATGCACACCGCTGCACCCGGGCGGGCTCGACCCCGTGCCGCCACCGAAGCAAATGCGCTCGGGGCCTTCTGCCGCACGGATGAGCTGCACACGAGTCACACACGCCCCCCCTTTCCCAACTACTCTACGAACTAATGGATAAGAAAAACACCGTCGTCGGCGTGGCCCTGCTCATGGCCGCTTTCGCCGCCATGTATTTTAGCGCGCAGCGGCAAGCCGCTGCGCCGCCCCCACTCCCCGCTCAACACGCGCCCGCCACCGCGGGCCAACAGCCCGCCGGAGTCGCCGCCCCGAGCGGCACGATCGCCACGCCCGGCGGTGCGCCCGTCGCTCCGACGCTCGTCGCCACTGCAGGCCCAGCGACCGCCGAGATCAAAGCACTCGCCCCCAGCGCGACCGGCGAAACGACCGCGCTCCTCGCCAACGCCTTTATCGAAGTGCGCCTGAGCAATCGCAGCGCCGCCATTGAGGAGGTCGCCCTGCGCCGCTTCCCGCAGGAACTCGGCAGCAGCCACCACTTTGTTTTTAACCAAGTCCGCACCGGCCCGATGCTCGGCATCAATACACTGCCCGGAGTCGGCGCGCTCGGAGCCGCCTTTGAAGTCGTCTCCCAAAACCCGCGCGAAGTCATCTACCGCGCGCGCCTCGACTCGGGCCGCCTCGAACTCACGCGCCGCTACTACTTGCCCGACGGCTCGGAGCCCGGCACTGACCCGTATCAACTCCAACACGAGACCACCCTTCGCAACCTCAGCGGCGATACGCTCGCCCTGCCCCGCCTCGCGCTCAGCCTCGGCACCGTCCGCGCCACTGGCGAAGACGTCTACGGCCAGCAACTCACCAGCGGCTACTCTGACGGCAAGAAACAGCACTTCATCGAGCACACGCGGCTAAAAGGCGGCGGCTTCCTCAGCCTCTTCGGAATCGGCTCGCGCGAGCCCACACCCGAGCTCCCCACCCATGCGACCGTGCGCTGGGCCTCGCTGGGCAACCGCTTCTTCGCGAGCATCCTCACACCCGCCGAGCCCGCCGTCGGCATCGTTACCCGCCGTGTCCCCATCGCCGAAAATCCCGACATCCCACACGCGACCAGTTACGGACTCGGGGCCGAGGCACTCTTCGACCTACGGCCGCTCGCCCCGCAGGAAAGCTCCACACTCGCGATGGACTTTTACATCGGCCCAAAAGCCTACCCGCGCCTCTCCAACAGCGACAATTTTAAGGCCAACCAAGACAAGGTGATGAACTACGGCATGTTCCGGTTCTTCAGCCAAACGCTCCTCACCATGATGAACTGGGTGCACGGCTGGCTCTCGCCCCTCTCCCCCAAGTGGGCTTGGGGCTGGGCCGTCGTCCTCACCACTCTCACCCTCAAAATCGTCTTCCTGCCGCTCACACTCGCCGCCTCGCGCTCCGCCAAGCGCATGCAAAAAATCCAGCCCGAGATGCAGGCCCTGCGCGAAAAATTTAAGGACAACCCGCAAAAGATGCAGCAGGCCACGATGGAGCTCTTTAAGCGGAACAAGGTAAACCCAGCGGGAGGCTGCCTGCCGATCCTCGTTACCATGCCCTTCTTCATCGGCTTCTTCGTCATGCTGCGCACGGCCTCCGAACTGCGCTTCGAGTCCTTCCTGTGGGCCTCCGACCTGAGCGCGCCCGACACCGTCGCACGCATCTTTGGGCTGCCGATCAACATCATGCCCATCCTCATGGGCGCGACGATGATTATCCAGATGCGGCTCACGCCCACGCCCTCCGCCGATAACATGCAGGCCAAGCTGCTCAAGTTCATGCCCTGGATGTTTACCCTCTTCTGCTACAACTTCTCCTGCGCGCTCGCCCTCTACTCCACCGTCAACGGCATCTTCACCATCGGCCAACAACTCGTCATTAACCGGATGAAAACCGACGGCCCCGCGCCCACCGCCACCGATCTAGGCGGAGCTAGTAGCGGCAAGCGCGGCAAACCATTGAAAAACGTCACTCCGCCCGCGCGCAAAAAACCGTAAAACCGCGTAGGCACTTCGCCTCGCCCGCACAGACTTCACCCCCGCAAAACGAAAACGCCGCGCACCCGAGCGCGCCCGCCGCACGCTCGCCCGCGCGAGCCTTTCCCTCCCTCCGCAACACTTCCCCTCCCTCTCACACCTCTCTTCCTCGTCATGGCTGGACATAACAAGTGGTCAAAGGTCAAACGCATCAAAGCCGTCACCGATGCGCGCAAAGGCAAAGTCTTCTCGCGCCTCTCGCGCGACATCACCCTCGCCGCCAAAGCCGGCGGCGGCGACCCCGACAGCAACGCCCGCCTGCGCACCCTGCTCCTCAAGGCCCGCGACGCCAACATGCCCGCCGACAACGTCGATCGCGCCATTAAGAAAGGCACCGGCGAACTCCCCGGCGTCGTCTTTGAGGAACTCGCCTACGAGGGCTACGGCCCGGGCGGCGTCGCCTTCATCGTCAAAGTCACCACCGATAACAAAACCCGCAGCGCACAAGAAGTCCGCTCCGCCTTCTCCAAACTCGGCGGTAACCTCGCCCAAAGCGGCTCCGTCGCCTTCCAGTTCCTCCACGCCGGTCAGTTCCTCATCACCAAAGACCAAGCCGCCAGCGAAGACCAACTCATGGAAGTCGCCCTCGAGGCCGGAGCCGACGACGTCATCGTCAGCGACGAGGGCTACGAAGTGCGCTGCGACCTCCACGACTTCGACAAAGTCCTCCACGCACTCGAAACCGCCGGCATCAAAACCGAAAGCGCAGAGATCAGCTACATCCCCACGAGCACCATCGCCGTGACCGATGCCCAAGTCGCCAAAACCCTCCTCAAACTCCACGACGTCCTCGAAGACCTCGACGACGTCCAAGCCGTCTTCTCCAACGAAGAACTCGACGACGCCGTCAGCAACGCCGCTCACGAGTAAGCTGCACTTTTCCACTGCGCGTGGTGCGCAGCCGCAGGCTGTTTTATTTGGCGGCGGGCTCGTTGGCCCGCCGTCCATTTAATTTGGGATTTCTCATCGCGCTATCGCGCGAAAGCGAAATCCCAAATTTGAAAGCATTCCCCCCTGTCGCGTTGCGACAGGGAGAGGAGTAAAAGGGAAAGTAGAGTGATAACCCGTTTGGGCGAAGCGGGAGAAATCACCAGTAACCCTTCGCCTCCAAGTTTGGGCTCCTTTTCAGATTTTGGTTTCTTTTCTGCGCGACGCGCAGAAAAGAAACCAAAATCTAAATGGGTGCAGCGACACGCTGCCGCCCCACGCGTAGTGGAGCTCTGTGACCTCTGACACTGACCGCGCGAGCGGGATGAAGCGGGCGCGGGCCACGCTTACTCTGACTTTGAGGAAGGTGACACAGTCACTGCGACGACCGCTTGCCTCAGGGTTCCCTTTTCTTCTGTGTGCTGTGCACCATGCCCAATTTGGATGCTAGCTCCTCGACTCCCCGCGCCCCCAGTGCGCACGACGACGAGGCAGATCGCGCCCAAGAACCCCGCGCAGACTACAGCGCGGATGACGCAAACGATGAAGTGCGCAATGACGGCGTGGGCATCGTCACGCCGCGCGACTTCGTTTGCGCGGAGCCCTTTACTTTTAAAAGCGGGCAAGTGCTGCCGGGCTTCACGCTGCGCTACGAGACTTACGGGCAACTCAACGCCGCGCGCGACAACGCTGTGCTCATCTGCCACGCGCTTAGCGGCGACCACCACTGCGCAGGCCGCCACAGCGCTGCAGACCGCAAACCTGGTTGGTGGGATCACTTAATCGGGCCGGGCCGCGCGGTCGATACCGACCGTTTTTTTGTCATCTGTGCCAACTGCCTAGGCGGCTGTTCGGGCACGACCGGCCCCTCGTCGATCAACCCCGAGACTGGCAAGAGCTACGGCATCAGTTTCCCCTTCGTCACCATCAACGACATGGTGCGCTCGCAAAAGCGGCTGCTCGAGCACCTGCGTGTCGAAAAGCTCCATGCCGTAATCGGCGGATCGATGGGCGGCATGCAGGCCCTGCTCTGGGCAATCCTTTACCCCAACTTTGTGCGGCGCGTCCTCGCGATGGCGACAACCGCGCGCGAAGGCGCGCAAGCCATCGCATTTAACGAAGTGGGCCGCCAAGCCATTATGCAGGATCCCGCTTGGGAAGCGGGCAACTACCCGCCCGACGGCGGCCCCCGCGTGGGCCTCGCCATTGCGCGAATGATGGCGCATATCACCTACCTCTCGGACGCATCGATGGAGCGTAAATTTGGCCGCCGCAAACGCGCCGCCGCAGAAGCCCAAGACTCCTACTCCTTCGACATCCAGTTCGAGGTAGAAAGCTACCTGCGCTACCAAGGCCAAAGCTTCATCAACCGCTTCGACGCCAACTCCTACCTCTACATCACGCGTGCGCTCGACCACTTCGACCTCGCGCACGCCTACGGCTCGCTGGAGCGCGCCTTCGCCCCCGTGCAGGCCGAGACACTCGTCGTCGGCTTCACCAGCGATTGGCTCTTCCCGCCCGAGCAAAATCGCGAAATTGTGCTCACCCTGCTGCGCGCGGGTAAACGCGCCAGCTACGCCGAACTCGCCACCGACCGCGGGCACGACTCCTTCCTCCTCGAATCGCCCGACCTTTACGAAATCGTGCGCGGCTTCTTGGAACGAGAAGACGAGTTTGTATTGGATTTTTCGATATAACCCGCGCGCAGCTCAGCTTCGCCCAAAACTCCGCTCGACCCACCTAAACTCCGCGCCCTCTCCCCCCAAGAAACCAAAACAATGCCCCTGCCCACCGAGAAACGCACCATCGATATGGAAATCATCGGCCAATGGGTGCAGCCCCGCACTCATGTGCTCGACCTCGGCTGCGGGCGCGGCGAACTGCTCACCTACCTCAAGCAGACTAAGGACATCGCGGGCATCGGCGTTGACCAGGATTTCGGGAAAATCACCGCCTGTGTGCGGCGCGGCGTCACCGCCTACCAAGGCGACATCCACACCTTTACGCGCCGCTTTGACGACGGACACTTCGACCACGTCATCTGCTCGCGCACTATCCAAGAACTCAGCAATCCGAGTGCCGTAATTCTGGAAGCACTACGCGTGAGTCGCGCCGTAACAGTCGGCTTCGTCAACCACGGGTATTGGCGCAACCGCTTCGCCGCGCTCCTGCGCGGACGCAAACCGCGCAACGCGATTTACACGACCGAGTGGTTCGAGAGCCGCCCCGCCAATCCGCTCACCATTGACGATTTCGAACACTTCTGCGCCGTGAAGCAGATACGCATCCTCCGCCACGCACACCTGCTGGGCGATTGGAAAAGCCCCTGTCATTGGCGGCCCAACCTCCGCGCCGGCTACGCCCTTTATGAATTGGGCGCGCAGTAAGCGGTGCCAAAATAAAACCGCCTGCGGCGGCGCTCCCGCGAGCTGAAGAACTCCGCCCCTGCGGTCGGAGCTTCTCCTCCACAAGCTAGGGGAGCCTTCGGCTCCATATGACGATGACCTCGCTTGACCTCGCCGTGAACGGCGAGGTGCGCGCTTTGGTGCGTGGTCACTGGGAGGGCTCACTGGCCACTTCGCCGACGTAGGTAAAGCGACCGTTTTTTACCGTCATGATGGTGGCGGCTTTCGAGGCGTTTCCGTTTTCATCGATGGCGGTGCGGCCCGTCGCCCCGAGCAGGTCACGCGTAGCGGCGATCGCGTCGCGCAGCGCAGCGGACTCAGTTGTCCCGGCACGCTCCAGCGAGTCGATGAGGAGCAGTGCCGCATCGTAGCCGAGCGCCGCAAACGCATCGGGCGTTTCCCCGCCCCAGCGTTCGCGGTACTTCGACACGAACTCCACCACCTGCGCGGCAGTGCTTTCGGGTGAGTAATGAGTCGAGTAATAGATCCCCTCGACCGCCGCGCCTCCGATTTCGAGAAGCTCGGGCGAGCCCCAGCCGTCGCCGCCCATCAGCGGAATCGTGAGCCCAAGCTCGCGTGCCTGCTTCGAGATAAGCGCAGTCTCGGTGTAATACGCGGGCACATAAATCGCATCTATGCCGCTCGCTCGGATAGCAGTAAGCTGCGCCTTAAAATCCTTATCGCCTTCGGCAAACTTCTGCTCGACGGCAATCGTGCCCCCCAAGCCCACAAAAGTTTCCTTAAAGTGTTTGGCGAGGCCCACACTATAGGCCGAGGAGACGGAGGACAGAATCGCTACGCGGCGAAGCCCGAGCATCTCGTAAGCAAACTTGCCCATCACCGTGCCTTGGAAGGAGTCGAGAAAGCAGACGCGGAAAACATAGTCCCCCGCTTGCGTAACGCTCTCGGCAGTCGATGCAGGGCTAATCATCGGCGTATGCGTGAGTTGGGCGATGGAGGCGATTTCGAGCGAGCGGCTGGAGACGACTTCGCCAAGAATCGCGACGACCTTGTTACGCGAAATGAGTTTGCGTGCGGCAGTCCCGGAGCCGCCAGCCTTGGACTGGTTGTCCTCCGTGAGTAAGCGCAAGCTGCGGCCACCAAGCACCCCGCCACGCGCGTTGGCCTCTTCGATTGCGAGGACGATACCGCGATGCGCGCTCTGGCCAAAGGCACCCTCCTTACCCGTGATCGAGGAGATCTCACCGATAAGAATGGGATCGCCTGCCTCATCACCCCCGCCTTTGGACGGACAGCCGGCAAGGGCGAAGCACAGGGGCAAAGCTAAAGTGGCGATAAGCAAACAACGGAGATTGGGGCTGAGTAAGTACATCGGGGAAAGTTTTAGTGAATCGCAGCTTATCCGGCAGGGCAAAGGCCTTCTAGGTGCTGCGCGGCAATCAAGCATACGCAGTCGCTCCCATCTTCGGTCGGTAACCACTGCGGGCGCAGCGCAGCAAACTCGCGCTCCATCGCTTCCTGCAAACCGCCAACCTCGATTAACACAATCCCATCTGGAGCGAGCCGTGCGCGCGCTTGGGCAAGCAGCTTGCGAATGATGTCGAGCCCGTCGCCCCCGCCATCAAGCGCGAGGCGAGGCTCTCGTGTAAACTCGACTGGCAGCGCGTCGCAATGCGCGCTCGGCTCATAGGGCGGGTTGCTTAAAATGAGGTCGTATTTTTCGGACGCCGATTTCGGCAGTGGCAGCGCATCAAAGACATCACTTTCGTGAAGCGCGACACGAGCCTCCAGACCGTGCTCGCGCACATTGATGCGGGCGACATCCAACGCATCGGCGGACAAGTCGATGCCATCGACGCGCGCATTCGGGAAATACTGGGCGAGCAAAATCGCGAGACAACCCGAGCCTGTACACACATCCACCACACGGCGCTGCGCCTCGCGTGGGCGGCCCAGCAGCTCGGCGAGTGGCGGGCCGATCAGTTCTAAGAAATAACTGCGCGGGATCAGCACGCGCTCATCCACATAAAACCGCTGCTCCCCCAACCACGCCTCACGCGTGAGATACGCCGCCGGCATGTGCTCAAAAATCCGCCGCCGAAACACCTCCGCGAGGGCCGCACGCTCCTCCGCGCAAAGCCGCCGCGTCAGCACTCGCTCGTCGCTCTCCATCGGCAGCCCCAGCGTATGTAAAATCAGATACAACGCCTCGTCGTGCGCATTCGTAGCGATTTGCCCGAGGGCCAGCCTGTGCTGCTCGTAACACTTTTCGGCAAAGCGCAGCCACTCACCCGGCGTCGCGAGCCGCTGCGCCTCGCGCGCAAATGCCTGCGCTGAGGGCTTGAGAGCTGCCCCGCCGAACAAATCCGCGCCTGCCACGTTTTTAGCTGCTGCCGAGGAGTTCATAGATGCGCATCATCGGCGCGGCCACGACCGACATCGCCAGCATTAAGAGTAAGCGAAACGCGGGGATGTTGATCGCGACCAAGATAATGAGGAAACTCCAACGCGAGATTGCCCTAAAAGTCTCCTCGCGCATCCCCACCAAATTCCGCAGCACCTGACCGCCATCGAGCGGCGGGAGCGGGATCAGGTTAAACACCGCCAAGAGCACATTGATGCCGATGAGTTGGAAAAACACCTCGACCGTGCGCGGCTCCCAGCGAAACAAAAACCCACCCACGACCGCCGCCAGCAACGCGAGTATCAGATTGCTGACCGGCCCCGCGAGCGTCGTGAGCAGCTCGTCACGCTTACGCTTGGCAAAGTTTGCGGGGTTGATTCGCACGGGCTTCCCCCAGCCAAAGAGCAAGGCCCCCGGCAGCACAAAGATACACAGCAGCGGAAAAATCACCGAGCCCAGCGGGTCCATGTGGGCAATAGGATTGAGCGTCACTCGTCCCTCCTCGGCGGGCGTGTCATCGCCCAGCAAGTGAGCCGTCACCGCATGCGCCCACTCGTGCACGCACAGACTCGATATGAGCAGGATGTAAAAAATCGCGCCCTTGCGCAGCGTTTCAGGGTCGAGGCCGAGATCCATGAGAAAAGGCCGCTACTTCTCGACGTCGCGCTCGAGCTGCGCAATCAGCTTTTCCCGCTGAGCCGCAAGTGCGGCCTCATCAATCGTGCCGAGCAGCGCCCGCGCGTGATCGCGCCGCCCCGACTCCAAACACACCTTGGCCGCGTGCAGCCGGATCGCCTGCCGCTCAATCTCGCTACCTGCTGCGGCTTCCAACTGCCCCCACAGCTTCAGTGCGCCGTCCCAATCCGGCTCCGGCAAATCGTAGAACGACTCCGCATAACGGTACACCAATTCGAAACGCTCAGGCGCGAGCTCCGCCGCACGCCTAAAGCCCTCGTGCGAGGCAAGGTCGACCGCCGCCGCCTCCCAATCGCCCGAACGGATAAAGTCCGCACGCGAATTATGCAGCAGCGTCCCGAGCTGGTAGTGGTAGAGCGGCTCATCGGGCGCGAGCCGGATCGCGGCCAAGTAGTAGTTCACGGCTTCGAGCGGCTTACCGCGCTCAGCGAGGTAGTTGCCAATCTGGTTTTTCACGAGCGGGATTTCAGGGTCGTACTGATTGGCCCTGAGGAGCATCCCCACGCCCTCGTCCTCCATCCCGAGCTTGCCGAGCAAGTATCCGTAAGCCGCATACGCAGCGGCAAACTTCGGATTATCGCTTAGCAGCGAGTCATACGCACGGCAAAGCTCCTGCATCTGCCGAGTAAAGTCGGCCTCGTCGAAGCGTCCCGCTTTCTCGCGCTCGGCGGCCTCCGCGAACAGCATCCGCTGCCGCTCGACCAAGAGCCGCAGGCCGCGTTCGCTAAGCGACTCAGCCTCCGGCGAGGACGCTACAGGGCCGGCCTTCGGCGCAGCGGCAGGCTGCGCAAGTGCAGCCTGTGGTGGCAGCGTGAGCGCCCCCGCAATCAGCAAAAACGAAACGAGTACGGGCTTTTTAATCATCAGAGCGGCAAGCCTCCCGCCCTGTGCCGCCGCCGTCAATCAGTCGCACGCGCGGACTCCTCGAAGCGCTCGACCTCGCGGCTACCATATTGCCAGTAGGCCGTCGCATCCCAAGTGCCCCAGCCCGCCCCAGCGTTAATCATGACAATCACGTTTTGGGGAACGGGCGCTGAAGCAGCTGAGGCCGCGGTAATCGAGAAGGCGAAAGCAAAGGCAGCGACCAAAAGCACGGCTAAAGGCGCGCGGAACACAGATGACGATGCCTCATCGGGAAGAACGCATGGATTTTGGGAGGAGCGTCACCACTCTGGTGGCATGAGCACCGAGCGGCGGGGGCTTGCTCTAGAGCAAGCAAAGCAACGAAAACCCAAAATACACCCTAGAGCAAAAAAATAATAGGAATCAGTCCAGGGGAGAGATTAACTGTATGCATATAGCATTTTGATGTTTAAATATAAGGCTCAGACGAGACCTTGCCTTTTCTTACGCAGAGGCGTGCTCTGGAGTTCAGCCAAGATGGCGGCCCGTCACAATGCCGCACAGCGCCTACAAGCTGGGGCTAATAAGTGCGATAAAAGATACTTTCTAGGCGGCTTGTTTTCTGTGTCATAAAAGAGGGGATTCCTTGCTCAGGAAAGCAACACCCACTCCTATCGCAGGAACAATCTCCTCTCACGCATGAATAATAATGAGTCATATCACCGTGACTTCTCATCTCAAAGAAAGTTAGTACTTGCTGAAACTTGGTGGAATCGTGCACGTGGAAGATACGTTAGACTACTTCTGCTTGCCCTTACCGTATGTGCGCTGTGGTTGACTTTTGAAAATCGCTGGGGAAGCAACTTTAAATTTCCGACACGTTACGTAACCGATTGCCACTATATATTGGCAATGATGAAGCTAAGCAAAGAGGGTGACCTAGGGCTTTTTACCCATATAACCACCAAGTCTCTTGGGGCCCCGTTCATCGGACAGCTAAACGATTTTCCAGAGGTGGAGCGAGTGATCGTTTGGCTAGGTGGCCAAATCGCTAAAGTCTTTGGGCTTATACCTGCTGCAAACATCATGCTCCTACTCTCCTCTACAGTAGCAGCATTTTCATTTTATTCAGCCGCTAGGCTATGGAAGATCTCACGGCTATCCTCATGGATTTTTGCTGTCGTCTATGCGTTTCTTCCGCAAAGCCAACGCTCTATTGATCACATCGGAGTAGGATTCACAGGACTTCTCCCTCTTCAGCTCTATTGTCTTTGGTATATAGCGACTGTTCAAAAATTATCATGGGGCTCTTTTAGGCTCAGGCTGACTTTCATTATTAGTCTATTAAGTGGCCTACTAAATATTTATTGGGTATTCTTTTTCTTACAAATATATATTCTAGCCTTGCTATGTCGGCTGATAAAGCGCCGTCCAGGAATCATCAGGGCGCTTACCCCATGTCTTGCAGCCAGCTTAGTTGCAGGATCAGTTTTAGCTAGTTTCATTATCTATAAGTTTAACTATGGTGCAAACCCTACGGCGCTAGTTCGATCTTATGCTGATGTAGAAACATGTTCGCTCAAGCCTATCGATCTTCTTATCCCTAATTGGATATCCTATTTAGATATTTCCTCACGCTACTATAACGGAGGAAAGTTGGATATAGGCGAAACATGGTGGGGAGCCTATATTGGCCTTTGTGCAATCATAGGATTAGCTTTTCTCTTTCTCAAGAGCATTCAGCGCCAAGTTAATAAACGATCGCCCTCGCTTCCTTTTCTTACCGTTCTTTGGATTATTTCCTACTCCAGCTTCGGAGGCATTCATGCGCTTGTTAGTCTACTATTTAACTCCTATAATATCCGATCAACAAACCGTTACTCTGAGGCAATTGCGACTATAGGCTTGCTCTACTTTACTTTTAAAATTCATAAAACGACCCGAAATTGGTCCTTAACTCCCAAGGCCTTGTCTTTTGTTTTTCTAGCCACGCTTGCACTATGGGACCAGTCTTTTAAATTCTATACCTTCCCTTTCTATGATAACCTTTTTATAAAAGAACGAGTAGTCGGAGATCAGGACCTGGTTTTAAAGCTGGAGGAGCGCTTAAGCGAAGGTGCCATGATCTATACGCTGCCTGCCTTTGTTTTCCCTGAGCCTTTTAATGGACCTGGGCCTAACGATATTAAGTTTTTTCTATACAACTCCATACGCCCTTTTCTTTACTCTACAAAGTTGCGTTATTCGTATGGGAGTAATAAGGGGCGGGAGGGCGCAGATTGGCAGTTGGCGGTACAGGAATTACCGCCTAGAGAAATGGCCACTAAACTCGAGTCTTATGGTTTTTCTGGAATCCTCTTAGATCGGAAGGGCTATGCGGATCGCGGCGAGCAGCTATTGGCAGAACTGGCTGCGGGGGGATGGCCGATGGAGTTTGAGCAGGGATTAGATAACGAGTGGGTTTTTATACGGCTAAGTCCCGCAGAAAACCCTGTCCTCCCGACACTCACTCCTTACGCACTCTCCGCCAAAAAGTGAGGCTCACGAAATACGCCCTAGCTGCTACTCTAGGGGTTTCTCTGCTCTCAAAACAGTTGCGGCGCACCAAAGGGTGCGCCGCAAGGAGGTTAAGGTTGTATCTTTTACACAGAACTCAGAACTGATATCGAATGGTGAGTTTCGGGTTAATGGGTGTGCTGACAAAGGCGTTACGGTTAAAGGCACCTCTGATGTATTCTTTATCTAGAAGGTTCTTGATGACGAGTTGGGCCTTCCAGTGTTTGTTAAAGCGATACGTGGCATTAGCCTCAACCTCAGTGTAAGAGGGGAGCCAAAATGCAGGTTGAACACGCACCGGGTTGAGGATATTGACATATGAGCCCATGGTATCGCCGGGGCGCTCGCCGACGTAGTTGGCCCCCAGTCCGATGGATAGCCCGCGCAGCGGACCTGCCTCGGGGAAGCTATAGCTGCCCCAGATCCCGGCCATCCTCTCGGCAACATTGGCGTAGCGTAGATCATCCTGGTCCCGACTTTTGAAGTCGGTGAAGCTGCCGATTACCGAGAAGTTTTTAGTGGGGGACCAAGCGAACTCAAACTCGAAGCCCTTGGACGTGCGATCACTACGCTGTGCGGTTTTTTTGGGGGCAGTCGGGTCGATCATGTTCTCAGTCGCCTGGCTCCAAATACCATCTTGCATGATGTCGAAGTAGGCAAAGGTCGTGTAGAGTCGGCCATCGAAGAGCCGGAGGCGAAGGCCAACCTCGTGCTGACGACTGGGGCTCGTGTGAGAAGGGATTAGCTCAACCGGTTGGGATGCGCCCATAATTTCTTGTTCGGAGTAGCCGTAGTAGAGTGAAATCTCTGGCGTAAGCTTGTAAACGAGACCGGCAGCGGGCAGGGTGGTCTCTGCTTTCTCCTGAGAGCGGCCACCACTCAAATTATCGTAATCACCGGTGAAGTAGCGATTTTGGGAAAGGCTGCCACTGAGCACCAGCCGGTCCTCGAAGAGGTGGAGTACTTGGTAGAGGTAGACTTGGTGACTACGATCGCGTGTCCCATTGTTGTAGTCCCAGTCAGACTCCAGCGTGAAGGTCGGCGGCGTGTAGTTGGGGTCCTTGAAGTTATAGAGTGTAGGGTCTGCGACGTAGTTTCTATTCCACCCGCTGCGGCTGGTATAATTAATCGCGTAACCACCGACGGTTTGTGACCTCCAACCTTGTGCGTTGTGCTCGAAGACGAAGTCATTTTGCAGGTTCGCGTGATCAACAGTAACCCCATTTTGTAGTCCAGAAAGAAGGAAGCGCGGGTCGTCATTACGGGTAACCCCGTCCCACTCCCACACGCCAGTGGTGTTGTTGAGTTGGACTGGCACGAGTCTCGCACCACTTGCGTCACGACTCTCACTGACATTTACACCGTTTACGCGCGTGCTGGTCTCGGCCCACTTAGCGGCCAATCTCATAGAGAGCTTGTCGGTAATTTGAGAAGTGAGGAAAAACTGCGCCCTTTGGCCGCTCTCGTGGCGGGATATATTGCGCCCTGTCAGTCCGAAATCTCTCGGAATCCCGTCCAGAATGCGAACATTACTGCGGCCCACTGCATACACAGATATGGGGAGGGGCTCACCTTGCGCCGCCCCATTGTAAACATGACCTTGAGCCGTGAGCTCGGTAGTCGGGCTGATTCGATAGGTAAGCATCGGTATCACCGTAAGATTTTGGAAAAACTTTTCCTTCACATACTTATCGGCATCGGTGAAGGCGCCGACTACGCGCAGAGCGAGTTTGTCGTCCTTTACTACATAGTTCGCATCGATTTCGGCGCGATTGGAGTCGTAGCGACCGACTTGATAGGAAACAGAACCGCTATTTTTAAAAAGCGGGCGTTTAGTCACGCTGTTGACAACACCGCCCGGCAGTCCTTGAGGGGCAAGAATAGCATTGGGGCCCTTTACGACCTCAATACGCTCAATAATGATCGGGTCTGTATTAATGACGCCGTAGGCTTGACTGAATCCATCAATGGTCACCGCCCGCCAATTTTGGAAGCCGCGGATGTTCATGATGTCCATAATTTCGGGATTGTTACTGATCCCGACACCCGCGACATATTTGACTGCATCAAGCATTTGGGTGGTGTCGATATCGCCTAGAAACTCGTTAGTAAGGACCGAGACACTTTGTGTGGAGTCCATCAAGTCCATCCGAACTCGACTGCCCGAACTGACTTGGGCGGCTTGGTAACGACCCAGGTTTGCACTCTCTTGCACTGTAAAGGGCGAGAGTCGGATGATGTCCTCGTCGATTTGAATTGGGGGTTGCTGGGCGTGAGAAGAGACGGCGAGGCCAAGCATCAACGAAGATGCGAATACGTCGCGAAGAACGCGACGTATAGATGTGGGGATATTCATAAGTTTGGAGTTTGTCTGGACGAATTGCGCCGTGCGAAACGGACACAAAAACAAGGCACGGGGAAATGCCGTAACTGACTATACATCAGCCTTCCATCGCACAGACAGTAGCCGCTTGCGGCTGCTAGACGGGGATGAAAAGCATTTGTAGTCCGTCGACCAATACAGAGCCGCTTACTTATTGAGTCAAGTATACCTACTTAAGTATGATTACTGATCGACAGCTCTGGCCGCCGTAGGCTTGCGCTTAAAGGGCCGATAGAGTGGGTCGCCGATCAGCACGCTTTGCCAGCTTAGCACAGGAAGGGCGGCGTAAGCCGCGTCGCCAAGTCGTGTGCCCTTGGTCAGCTCCTCAAACATTAGCTGCGAACGGTGCATGAGTTCGAGGTAAGGTTCATATACCGCGCCCGTCGTTGCCACTGCGCCGCGAGCGATCAGCGGCCCAACCCAGCCTTTCGACTCCGAGCGCAGCGTCGCTGCCGAGAAGCTGTGCAGGTGCACCGCAATCGCTCCCGGCTCGAAACGGAACTTGGGCCGCATAAACGGCCCTTCCACGTCCGCCGCATACCAGCCGAAATACAGCACCGGGCTTTCAAACTGCGCTTCCTTCGGAAAATTCCCCTCTTCGCGATTCACTTCGGTCGGAAAGCCCAGCTCCTGAGCACGTGCCGCGATCTGCTCCATCCACGCTTCGCCTTCGGCATGTGGGCCGCGAGCATCCACATAGGCCCGCCCGCGCAAGCCACGCTCTTCAGCGAGGAGTGTGTTGTCGATTAACGCGAGCACATCGGCGAGCTTCGGCCCATCGAGTCTCGCGACCTTAATCACGCGACGCTCAGACAAAAGTGCCGCGCTGCGGCGGCGTCCCTGCGCCAAGCCTCCTGCCGCCCCGTCTACGCTCCCTCGAAAAAACGGGTTCTGCAGATAGGCGTTTATGTTGTAATCGCCGTAAGCGAGCAGGCTTAGCTCGGAATCGACCGCCGCCGCGTTCGTGCGAAATTGCTCACGCGGGTCGATGTCGCCCGAGGGAATAATCAGCTCGGGAGCATTGGCGATTCGCAACGGCACGCCGCGACACACGACAAGGTAGGAAATTGAGTGGCCGGAAGCGGCCACCTTACGCCGTCCCGCTGGGTCGAGTCGGCGGCCCTGGAGCGCATCAATCCAGCCGCGCCGCACGAGCTCGTCTTGCAGCGGCTGCCAAAGCGTCCGCACAAAGTCCTCCCACGAAATCGTCTCTTCGCGCGACAAGGGCAGCGACACGATGTTATCCTCGGGCACCGCACGCGCAGCGGCATAATGACGCGCGACGCGTAACGAGTCTTGGTCGTTCGCATTGGCCAGAAGCACGACTCGCGCGGCCAGTGCCGCATCTTCGCTCAGTGCGCGAACAGGCGAGGCCGCAAAGCCCAGACCGACGAGCAGGCCGAAAACAATCAGGCAGAAGAATCGAGAAAGCACGCGACGCAGCGTGTCACAGAGTGCCGCCGCGTCCAACGCTTCCTTCAGGCGCGGCCCGCGCCTTCGCAGCGCACAGCTGATGTTCGCATGGGCCATTCGCCGAGCTCGCTCCACTGCGCGTGGGCTCAGTGCTGGGCGCGCCGCCGCACCGCTTCGAGCGCGGCGTCATACATCACGACCCCGCTGGCAATCGCCTCGGCGAGTTGCTGCCGGTACTCGGGGCTCATGATTTTGTGCGCCTCCTCGTCGTTGGAGAGAAAACCCGCCTCGACCAAGATCGCCGGGCACGTCACTTCGCGCAGCACTGCGAAGCGTGCGCGCTTCAGCCCGCGGTCCGCCACAGCCACCGTTTTCACCAAAGCGCGGTGCACCTCGTGCCCGATAATCATGTTCCAGTGGTCGTACGCGTTTCCCGGTAGCGCGACTGCGGCCCCATTTTTATCCTGCCGCTCAGGATCGCCGCTGGAGTGCTGGTGCTGCGGCGTGAGCGTGTAGACCTCGGCCCCGCGCACGCGGGCCAAGGTCGCAGGCGAGCCATCCACCGCGTTGTAGTGTAAGCTAATAAAGAGGTCGGCCGCCGCAGCCCGCGCGAAATGCGCCCGCGCCCGCAAATCCGTGTTTTTATCGGTGTCCAGCGATGAATCGCCCAAGCGGGTAAGCAGCACTTTATAACCGCGCGCTTCGAGTAGCCGCGCCAGCCGCTGCGCGGTGTCGAGCGTCATCGTTTTTTCGTTCACACCGAGCTTGGCGTTCACCTTGCCCGGATCGCGTCCGCCGTGGCCAGGGTCGATGACGATGGTTTTCAAGTTTGGCGGGCTGCCGTAGCTCGCCGCGCCCGTCGCCTGGGTGCCCAGCCCATAGCCGGGCAAAAGCAGCGGCACGAGGACCTTATCGATATCGAGTTTGGAGATGAGGAAGTGGCCGCCTTGCTGTCGCACGCCGTCGCCTAAAAAAATCCGCAACCCGTTGTGCGCGATCTCGCGGCTGCCCGCCTCGAGGGCGATTTCCGTCCACGGGCTTTTGAGCGTTAGCTTTTTGCCATCCGGCGAAGGCTCCGGCTTCAGCCCAAACTTCGCAGCAAAGTCGGCAGCGCGCACATAGTCTACCCCCACGGTCGCGGCGGTCGAAGCGGCTCCCGTGACGCGCTCGCGCTTAAGTGTTTCGACAGCCAAGAGGCTCGGGCTCGTGAGTCTGCTAAGGGCGAGCCCGACTAAGCCCAACGCGAAAATCCACCGCTGTGGCTTAGCCATCACAGTGACCGCGACTTCACTCGTCGGCCCCCGCAGCAGGAGCGGGCTGCGCGCTGGCGGCTTCGTTCGCAGAATCCTCTGCGTGCGCCGACTCCGCTTTTTTCGCGTGCGCACGCGGCTCATCGTCCTCAGCCGCTGCCTCGTGGTGGTGCGGGTGATAGTACTTCGGCTTACGCTTATTCTCGGGCAGCGGGGTGATCATCATGTTGATGTTGCGCCCGATGAGTCGCGGCTCGGAGTCGGGGTGGCCCATGCCTTCGAGGTCGGCGATCGCGCGGCGGATGACGTCGAAGCCCAGCTCGGTGCGCGCCATCTCGCGGCCACGAAATTTTAGGCGCAGCTTCACCTTGCTGCCGTGGGAGAGGAACTCCTCGGCGTGTCGAATCTTGGTCTCGAAGTCGTGCTGCTCAATGCGCGGCGTGAGCTCAATTTCCTTAATTTTACTGGCGGTGACTTTCGCGTGAGAGGTCTTCTTCGACTCCTCGTAAACGTATTTGCCGAAGTCCATGATCCGGCACACCGGCGGGCGCGCAGCCGGGGCGACCTCGACGAGCTCCAGCCCGACCTCCAGCGCGAGGCTGATCGCCGTAGCAGTCGGCAGCACACCGAGTTGCTTACCCTCGGGAGAGATCACGCGAACCTCGGGGACGCGGATGCGATGATTGCGACGGATGCCCGCGAAGGGGCTCCTGTTTGAGTTGCGCCGGTTGTAGCCACCGGGGCGGTTACCTCCGCCAGAGGGAAACGAATTGGCCATTTAGTGATACGGACGACTTAAGAAAGACTTGGGAAGTCGGAGCGCGGTTCTCGCAAACCGCTCGCACGAAGACAATCCTATAACGGGGCCTTCGACCCATTTATTTTGCAGGGCACCCGTTAGGGCCTTGCGCCCCTTACACGCTGAAACTCTCGCCGCAGGAGCAGCTCGCCTTGGCGTTTGGGTTACTAAAGCGGAAGCCGCCGGCGATGAGCTTCGCCGAGTAGTCAAGCTCGGTGCCGCGCAAGTAGAGCGCGGTTTTGCTATCGACGAGCACCGCCACGCCCGCACTGCGCACGAGGATATCTCCCGCTTTCGGCGCAGGCACAAAACGCAGCTTGTAGCTCAAGCCATTGCAGCCGCCACCGCTAATCGCGACTCGCAAAAACTCGCCCTTGCCCTCCCGCGCAATCAGCGCGCGCAACTTCTCGCCCGCCGCATCAGTCAAGCACACCAAGCGCTCGTCACCCTCGCGCGGAGTGGCCACCGACGCGGGCACGGCAGAAACGGTCGGCGATTGGAGCGGAGCAGTAGCAACAGTAGCAGTCATCGAGAAAACAGGGAAAGGGCCGCCGACTAAAATCCACTACACGCCAGCGTCAATTACCCGATCACAGAAGAGCCTATCGCCCCCCTGCCTTTTTCTCTCCCCACTACGCGTGGTGCGCAGCCGTAGGCTGTTTTATTTGGCGGCGGGCTCGTTGGCCCGCCGTCCTGTGCCTGCACCCGTTCAATTTGGGATTTCTCATCGCGCTATCGCGCGAAAGCGAAATCCCAAATTTGAAAGCACTCCCCTGTCGTGTTGCGACAAGGAGTAGAAAGCAGAGTGATAACCCGTTTGGGCGAGGTGGGAGAAATCACCAGTAAACTCCCGCCTCCTAGTTTGGGTTCCTTTCTACCGAACGCTTGGTTGCCGTGCGAATGCACGGCAACCAAGCGTTCGGTAAATGGGTGCAGCGACACGCTGCCGCCCCACGCGTAGTGGAAGCTCTGACGAGGGCGAAAGCGCACGCGAGGGCTCTCTAACGGACCCAGTGGCGTGCGAGTCGGATTGCGTTTGCAAAACTGCGAGGCGACGCCGTGCCCTTCCCCGCCAAATCAAAGGCTGTGCCGTGGTCGGGGCTCATCCGCACAAAAGGCAAGCCCAGCGTCACGTTAACCGCCGTGTCGAAGTCCACCGCCTTTAGCGGCGCGAGCCCTTGATCGTGATAAAGCGCGACGACCACGTCGAAGTCCCCGCGCAAGGCCCGCGCAAAAACCGTATCGCCCGGCAAGCACTGCGGCACCAGCCCCGGGTAGCGCCCGCCCAGTTTTGCCAAAATCGGATTCAGAAAATCGCGCTCCTCCACGCCCAGTAAGCCGCCCTCGCCCGCATGCGGATTTAGCCCGCAAACCGCGATTCGCGCGGCAGGCTCGCTGGCGGCTCTACCGATACGGGCAAGCTCTCCCGCTGCGGCGACTGTGCGCTCAATCACCGCTTCGCTCAATCGATTGGGCACTTCGGCGAGCGGCACATGCCAAGTCGCCAGCACCACGCGCAACCGCTCCCCCACAAAGCCCATCACCGGCTCGTCAACCGCGCTACCGCACTGGTCGCCGCCCCAGCGTGACGCAAAAAACTCCGTCTGCCCCGGAAACGGATAACCAATTTTCGCGAGCTCGGCCTTACTCACCGGCCCCGTCACCACGCCCGAAAACCGACCGGCCACGCAACCTGCCGCCGCGCACTCCATCGCCTCCAAAGCCACCCGCGCTCCCGCCGCACTCGGCACACCCGCTTGGGCGCGAAACGCCGAATCACCGACCGCGATTTTCTCCACAAAATCCGGCAAACTGCGCAGCCACTGCTCCGCCCCGATTACTGCCAAAGGCCCAGAAAAAGAAACGGGCGGCGCCCCCTGCCCGCCTAGAATCCGCTCAATCAACTCCGGCCCCACCCCCGCCGGATCGCCACAAGTAATCGCCAGCGGCACCTCGCCCCGCCCCTGCTCGCTCGTGGTCAATGCGCCGCTCATGAACGCATCGCCCGCCAAATCAGCCCTTGCTGACGAGCCCTCAACGAAGGGCTCGCCACATGAAACGGGCTGAGACCTCACAGAGACTCCTCCTGCTCGTGCTGCGAGGCCCGCCCCTGCCGACGCGCCCTCACGAAGCCACGCTGTCCCTCCGCAAAAAACGCCAAAAACTGCCGCGCTTCCGCGCTCGTCCAACACGAGGGCTCCCCCTCATTGAGCGCCTCACGGGCGACCTCGCGGATATTCCCGGGAGTGAAAAACACGATCGCAAAGGCCCGCTTCAGCTCGCCAATCGCCTCGTGCGAAATCCCCCGCCGCCGCAGCCCCACCGTGTTGAGCGCAATCGCCTCATCGCGCTCCGCCACCATCAGGAAATCCGGCACATCCCGCGTAATCGACGCATGCCCCGCCACCATCACGCTCTCACCAATTCGGCAAAATTGGTGCACCGCTGCCCCTCCGCCCAGAAACGTATGCGCCCCCACACTCACATGCCCCGCCAGCAACGCCGCATTGGCGAGCACCACCTGCTCGCCCAGCGAGCAGTCGTGCGCGACATGGCTCGCCGCCATTAAGAAGCTGCCCGCGCCGATCCGCGTCGCCCCACCCGCCACCGACGCCCGATTCACCGTCACATGCTCGCGAATCACCGTGCCCGCCCCGATCTCCACGCGCGACTCCACTCCCGCCGCATCGAAACTCAAGTGCTGCGGCTCGCCTCCCAAGACCGCAAACGGGTGCACCACCACGCCCTCGCCTAGCACACAATACCGCGTCACAATCGCATGGGCCCGAATCTCGCAACCCGCGCCCAAGACCGCGCCCGTCTCCACAATCGCCGTTGGATGAATCGTTGTAGTCGCCATAAGTAACTCCCCTGCTAGCCGAAATCCTCAAAACCTCAATACTGCGCTGACATGCCCCCCCATAAAATAAAAATCCTCACCTACAACATCTACCACGGCGAGGCCTTCTACCGCCCCGGCACGCCCAACCTTCAGGAAGTCGCGAAAGTCATCGACGCGTGCCAACCCGACCTCGTCGCGCTCCAAGAAGTCGACCGCTTCACCCAACGCAGTGCACAGCTCAGCGGCGGCACGCCCCAAGACCTCTGCGCTGAACTCGCCAAGTTGACCGGCCTGCACGGTGTTTTTGGAAAAGCGATGGATCAACACGGCGGCGACTACGGCGAAGCCATCCTCTCCCGCCTGCCCCTCGACCTCGCCCTCTCGCCCCCGACGACTCGCATCCTCCCCACACCCGAAGGCGGCGAATCCCGCGCCCTGTTAACGATTGATTACCCGCTTGGGCGCGGAGAAAAAATCACCTTCGCCGCCACCCACCTCTGCCACCAACACGAAGCCAACCGACTCGCCCAGGTGAAGGGCATTATCCAAGTCGCCGACGCGCTCGACGGCCCCTTCATCCTCGCGGGCGACTTCAACTTCGAAACTGGAGAAGCCCCCTACCACGTCCTCGCCGCCGCAATGAAAGACACCGGCGTGACAGCCGGAAACACCGCCCTCACCTGGCCCTACGACGCCCCAACTACGCGGCTCGACATCGTCTTCGTAGACAAAAAACACAATTGGGCAGTCAAAGACGTCGCCCTCATCGACAACGACGCCTCCGACCACTTCCCTGTCTTGGTTACACTCGAACTCCATCCGCAGTGATTAAGTGCGTTCTTCTCTTTTTCCGCCTACGAATAAGCCCAAGGGCCAGTCCGGAAAAAGAGAAGACCGCTCCGTAAGTCGATACTTCAGGAACGGGCGTCCAAGGTTCATTTGAGAACGGAAAAAGAAACCACTGTCCAGAATGCAATGTCCACTTTGGTTTCATCAAGGCTCCATTCCGAGATATAATCGCAGTTCGGCTAAGTGCTTCCCGATTTTCAGCAGTATCCCACACCACAAAACTAACAACATCTCTAATAGAACCTATCTTAAGAATGCTATCATCAGCTATTCTTAAATTACCAATATAAAACTCGAATATATTATCAACATCATCAGCATCCCAATGTATTGGATATGAGAAAGCAATAACTGATGTACTATTAACAGTTAAATCGATGACATCAGTCATAGCAGGCCTTGCATAAATACCCAGCCTATTATTTCTCTCATCCAAGAC
>NZ_LSZP01000034.1 GCF_001580045.1 Cephaloticoccus capnophilus | reverse complement strand
CCCCCCCCCCCCCCCAGGCATAAGTTATAGTAATGTAATAGAGTGGGGTGAAAGTGATCATTCTTGGACGGATGATTCTGATGTGAGTATAAACTCATGGCACACCCTTAGCGCCAATCGGAATTTACATAGCCTGACTATTTATCACGGTGGGGGTGTGGTTGTAAACAGCCCCTATAGGCTCACTATTGGTGCGGGTGGGATAACCGTTTATGCATCGAATCCTGAGTCGTATATTTTAGGAACTGGATTTCTTACTTCTAGTGAAAATTTCTTGGATATCTGGCTTCGGTCAAACCGAGGTGTGGTTGATCATGTACGGATTGATTCCGTTATTTCTGATAATGGGGCAAATAAGGTAGGTCTGCGGATAAGAGGGGCTGAGCATAGAAATTGGGTGGTTGCCCTATTGGGTGGAAATAAGAGTAATACCTTTACTGGGCCTGTCGAAGTGTCGGGGCGGTATAATGTGCTTTCGCTAAACAAGAGTAATGGGGCGATTGCGATTGGGGGAGATATTTTTATTAATGATCATGCGAAGCTGACTACGTGGGGTACTAGACAGATTGAGCGTAATTCAACCGTGCGATTGCGAGACTCCACTTTCCAATTTGCCGATGCAAATATTATAAAGGAGGAGTCCTTTCACAAGCTTGTGGTCGAGGGGACGTCTGTTCTCCTGTTTAAACTGGGCTTCTCGGATAAGCGTTTCCTTTATTTGGACGACTTATCAATTGATAAGGGGGCTGAGCTAGACGTCCAAGGCTGGGTAGAAGGCACTCACTTTTTCCTTGTTCGGAAGACGAGTCGCAATCTTGAGGATGCACTAAATAAAATTAAGTTTAAGGGCTATGATCCTAGTAAGATCCACCTAGAGGATTATAGCGACGAATATTGGATGATTAACGGTGCCCCTGAGCCCGCGACTTACGGAGCCGGCTTAATGTTAGGCGTACTCGGGCTTGTCTGCTATCGGCGGCGGTCAGTGACCGCTTCCATTTAATTTGGGATTTCTTATCGCGCTATCGCGCGAAAGCGAAATCCCAAATTTGAAAGCATTCCCCCTGTCGCGTTGCGACAGGGAGGGGAAAGTAGAGTGATAACCCGTTTGGGCGAGGTGGGGGAAATCACCAGTAAACTCCCGCCGCCAAGTTTGGGCTCCTTTTCAGATTTTGGTTTCGTTTCTGCGCGTCGCGCAGAGGCGAAACCAAAATCTAAATGGGTGCAGCGACACGCTGCCGCACCACGCGCAGTGGAAAAAAACGGGGACAGATCCTAGGCTACAAGGTTTGCGCCGTCTGCGGTGCGGGTCTCGAGGATTTGGACTTCGCCGCCAAATTTTTTGGAGTAGGCACGGGCGATTTGTTCGGCGTGCGCTTGGGAAAATTGCGTGTGGGTCAGTGCCATTACTGCGCCGCCGAATCCGCCGCCAGTGAGTCGTGCTCCATAAACACCGGGTGTGGGGGTGAGTGTATCGACTAGGAAGTCGAGTTCGGGAGTGCTGTTTTCAAAAAGGTGCTGGGAGCTGCGGTGTGAGGCGGTTAGCAGCGCGCCGGTGTTGTGCAAATCGCCCGCATGCAGGGCTCGGTGGACTGCCCCGACGCGGGCGATTTCTTCGACGACATGCTGTGCGCGGCGAGCCACAGCGGGCGGGAGCGCATTTTTCTCAGGATGCGAAGCGAATGCTTCGGGCGTGAGTGCGGCGAGCTGGCTCACGCCGAGGCGTTGCGCGGCCTGCATGCACTCTCGATTTCGCTCTGCATAGAGTCCGTCCACAAGGGCGTGTTTGGTGTGCGTATTAAAAATCCAGAATCGCGTGTCGGGCAGCAGCGGCACAGTGGAAAACTGCGGGCCTCGACAGTCGATGAACACGAGGTGGTCCTTTTGTCCGAACGCGCACACGCCTTGGTCGAGGATGCCGCAGGGGACGCCCACGAAGTGATTTTCGGCGTGGCGGCCGATGGCGACGAGTTGCTCGCGCGCGATTTGCTGATTGGTCGCTGCGGCAAAGACGAGCGCCGAGGCGAGCTCCAGTGCCGCGCTGCTGGAGAGCCCTGCGCCGCTGGGCAGGTTGGAGACTACGTAAAGGTCGAAGCCTGCCGGGGCGCACAGTCCGAAATCAGGAAATGCGGCGAGGATGCCGAGCGGGTAATTTACCCATGAGGCTTTTCCGTGTTGGGGCGCAAGTGGGTGCGCAGGCAGCTCGACTAAGTCATGGCCGCTGTAGTCCGCGCCGAATCGGCGGCGGGCATCGTCGCGCGGGGCGAGGCCGACCCAGAGGCTGCGGTCGATGGCTGCGCCGAGGACGGTGCCGCCGTTGTAGTCGGTGTGGTTTCCGATGAACTCGATGCGACCTGGGGCGCGGGCGATTAGTGTCGGGGCACGGCCAAAGGTGGCTTGAAAGCGGGCGAGGAGTTGAGCGCGCATAAGTCGGGGAAGGGGAGGGCGGTAAGAGTCGTAGTGGCGTGAGTATTACGGCAAAATGCTAATCTCTCCAACTCGGAGACTTACTTAGTGGCGAAGACTTACTTGGTGGCCGCAGTCGCGGAGTCTGCGGCATCGGGCGCCGTTTCGTTTGGAGAGATGATTGTGAAGAGGGCGCTGCGCAGTGCGGCCAGGCGCACGGCGTCGCTTTCAGTTTGCTCGATGTAGAAGGCATCGACGGCGATGCCGCGCTCGGTGGCGATCCGCGCCCAAGTGATTGTGTAGCCGTGTTCGCCAATTGTCTTGGCGAGCCGGTAGAGGAGCCCGATTTGGTCACAGGCTTGGATTTCGACGACGGTGCGGCCTGTTGCTTCTTCGTGGTAAATCTCGACTTTCGGCGGGAAGGCGGTGTGCGGGCCGGAGTCGCGGTTGAGCAGGTAGGGGCTGATGTGCTTTTGGGCTTCGGCGACGATTTGTGGGTACAGGTCGCGGCCTTCGAGGAGTGCGTCGCGCAGGGCTCGCTCAAAGGTGGTGCGTTTTTTCGGGGCTTGCACGAGGCCGCGCCCGGGCTCGACGACGGTGAAGCTGTCGATGGCGATGTGGTCGCTGCGCGAGTGTACCTTGGCGTTTAGGATGGAGAGGCCCGCCGCGCTGAGTGCGCCAGCGAGTTTATAGAAGAGTCCGGCGCGGTCCCAGGTGACGACATGCACGATGGTGTGCGAGCGGTTGAGGTCGTTTTGCCATTCGATGATGGGGCGCAGCGCGGCTTGTGGGGCGGCGTCGGTGACGAGTGTGTGCAGGAGCCGGTGCACCATTTGCAGGTGTAGGGCGATCTCGTCGGGCTCGGTGTAAATGGCGTAGCGACGTTGGAGCCGGTCGAAGTGCGCGGTGACTTCGTCCTCGCGGATGTCTGGGAGCTGGCGGGCGAGGATGTCGGCTTGGGCGGCGGCGCGGCGGGCGAGGTAGCGGGCCTGGATCTCGTGGTCGCCGAGCCGCATGTGCTCCATGGTGCGGCGGTAGAGCGTGGTGTGGAGTTGGTCTTTGTAACTGTTCCAGAGGGCGTCGCCGACGCCGCGCGCATCGCAAAACGTGTGCACGTACAGGTAGCGGAGTTGCTCGGGGTCGCCGACTTGCTCGGCGAGGGCGGCGGCAGTCTGCGGATCGTCGAGGTCGCGCGTCTGGCAAAACCGGCCCATCAGCAGGTGGTGTTTGATGATGTAGAGGGCGATTTGGGTTTTGCTTTCGGAAATACCGAGTCGGCGTAGGATGGGCTCGGAAATGCGTACGCCTGCTTCATCGTGCCCGCGTACGCCTTCGCCTTTGCCGATGTCGTGCAGGAGCAGGATGAGGTAGAGGAGCTGAGGCGCGGCGGTTTCGTGAAGCGCTTGGCGATACTTGAGGGCGGCGGGCTCGGCGGTGGTCGCGAAGAGCTGGTCGAGCTCGCGGATGGTGCGCAGCGTGTGCACATCGACTGTGTAGCGGTGGTAGAGCTCGTGTTGGACGAGGCAGGTGAGCTTCCCAAACTCGGGGATAAAGGCGCCTAGGACGCCGAGCTCGTGCATGAGGTCGAGCGTGGGGTACACATCGCCCACTTCGCTCAAGATCGCTCGAAAACTTTCACAGGCATCGCGGTTTTCGCGCAGGCGTGCTTCGCCGATGAGTGGGAGTCGTGCGCGGATGAGCTCGGCGAGTGCGAGGTCGGGCTGACAGCCGAGCGATTGGCAATGCCGGAAAACGCGGATGAGCCGCACGGGGTCGGTTTCAAAGATGTCCGGGCTCTGTGCCGCGAGTTTGTCGCCGCGTGGGACGAATCCATCGAGCGGGGCCGTGCGGCCTTTTTTATTTTTTGGGGCTTGGGCTGTCCCTGTATTGAGGGTGAGTGCGAGCCGCTCTTCGACGAGGGTGGAGAGCCGCAGAATCGTGCGTGCGCGTTGGTAGTAGTCGCGCATGAAGATCTCGACGCGCTCTAGGTCGTTTTCCTGCGGGTAGCCGAGCGAGGTGGCGAGCGGCGGCTGTATGGCGAGGTCCATCAAGTCGCTCGGGTGCGTGAGCATAAAGTGTAGCCCGTTGCGCACGCGCAGCAGGAAGTCGTAGGCGCGCTCGAAGGCGGCGGCATCCTCGCCGCGCAAATAGCCGAGCCCCACGAGTTCGGCCATTTCGGAGATGCCCAGCTTTACCCGCGCCATCCATAGCGTGTTCTGGTAATCGCGCAGCCCGCCTACGCCGTTTTTGATATCGGGCTCTTGGAGGAATACGGTGTCGCCTGCTTTGGCGCGGCGCTCGGCTTGGTCGGTGAGTCGTTGGGTGATGTAGTCGAGCGGGGCCTCGGTCGTGAAATAGCGACGGTAGTCCTCCGCAAAGTGAGCGGCGAGCGGTCGCGAGCCCGACAGGTAGCGCGCTTCGAGCAGCGAGGTCTTAGTGCGGATGTCGCCGCGCGCTTCGGCGAAGACTTCGTCGATTGTTCGGGTGTAGTGGCCGACCTTTAGCCCGCAGTCCCAGAGCGGGTAGAGGACTTCCGCGATCAAGTGCTCCTGTAGCGGTTTAATCGCTTCGGCGGGTGTGTCGCTTGGGTAAAGAAAGAGGATGTCGATGTCGCTCAGTGGGCAAAGCTCGCGCCGTCCGTAACCGCCGAGTGCGAGGAGCGACATCGGAGCGGGTAGGGCACCGTGCGGATAACCTGTGACGGCGTGGAGCATGAGGGCGCGCAAGACCGCGTCGATCGTGTCAGCGCGTGCGCGTGCGATCTGGCGTCCACCGCCTCCGGCGGCGTGCCGCGCGCGGAGGGCGTTGCCCCGCTCGGCCAAAAATGCTTTGCACAGGGCGATGCGTGCCGCGCCATCGATTGAGTCCGGCAGGGCAAACTTAAGTGCGGGGGAGGAGGTCGGGCGGGCTTCGGCGGGCATGGGCGTTTTGCGAGCAGACTTGTGAGGTGCCAGTCTTGGCGCGAGGGGATTTGCGGGCGGCGGCGCGAGTGTGGGTGGGGATACCACTTGCCAGAGCTGGGGGGGCGCGGTTGGCTCGCCGCCTTTTTCCCTATGTCCGAGATTTCCAAGAGCTACGAGGCGCGTGAGATTGAGCAAAAGTGGTACGCCGCTTGGTCGGCTGCCGGAGCCTTCGAGGGCCGCGCCGAAGCCGGCAAGCCTGCCTTCTCGATCGTCATCCCGCCGCCTAACGTCACCGGCGTGCTCACGATGGGCCACGTGCTCAACAACACGCTCCAAGACGTGCTCATCCGCCGCGCTCGCCTTGAAGGCAAGTCCGCGCTCTGGCTCCCGGGCACCGACCACGCGGGCATCGCCACGCAGACGGTCGTCGAGCGTCAACTCCGCGCTCAAGGTCAGACGCGCCACGACCTAGGCCGCGACGCCTTCATTTCCAAGGTCTGGGACTGGCGCGAGGAAAAGGGCGGCATCATCCTAGAGCAACTGCGCCGCCTCGGCGCGTCCTGCGATTGGGCGCGCACGCAGTTCACGATGGACGCCGACTACTCGCGCAGCGTTCTCACGCTCTTCGTCGAGCTGTTTCGCAAAGGCCACATCTACCGTGGCCGCCGGATGGTCAATTGGTGTCCGGTGTCGAAGACCGCGCTTTCCGACGAGGAGGTTATCATGAAGCCGAGCAAGGGCTTCATGTATCATGTGCGCTACGAACTCATCGCGCGCCCCGGCGAATTCATCACCGTGCAAACGACGCGCCCCGAGACCATCGCGGGCGACGTCGCCATCGCCGTGCACCCGGACGATCCGCGCTACACCGCGCTGCTCGGCCAAACGGTCCGCCGTCCGCTCGGCCCGCCTGCCGAGATTCCCATCATCGCGGACTCCGCTGTGGATAAAGACTTCGGCTCCGGTGCGCTCAAAATCACTCCCGCTCACGATAAGGTAGACTTCGAGATCGGCCAGCGGCACGGCCTGGCGCAAATCGACGTCCTCGAAGCCGATGGCACGGTCAACGCGCTCGTGAGCCCCGAGCTCGCCGGCCTCGACCGCTTCGTCGCCCGCAAAAAAGCCGCCGAACTTCTCGCCGCCAGCGGTGCCCTCGTGAAGGCCGAGCCCTACGAGAACAACGTCGGCTATTCCGAGCGCGCTGACGTGCCGATCGAGCCGCGCCTTACTTGGCAATGGTGGCTGCGCTACCCGCGCGTCGAGGAGGCGAAAGCCGCCGTGCGCGACGGGCTCATCAAGTTTTACCCAGCCCGCTGGGCCAAGGTTTACCTGCACTGGCTCGACAACCTGCACGACTGGTGCATCAGCCGCCAGCTCTGGTGGGGCCACCGCATCCCCGTTTGGTATCGCAAAGGGCTCGACATCGAGAGCCTCAGCGAGGCCGACCTGCGCGACCCGCAAAAGCTCCACGTCTCGTTAGACGGCCCGCCCGACCCGGAAAACTGGGTGCAAGAATCCGACGTCCTCGACACTTGGGCCTCCTCGTGGGCTTGGCCCTTCGCGACGCTCGGTTGGCCTGACGAAGCCGCCATGCAGCGCGCGGGCTTCGACGCGTTTTACCCGACCGAGACGCTCGTCACGGGCCCCGACATCATCTTTTTCTGGGTGGCGCGGATGATTATGGCGGGGCTCGAATTTACGCGCCCCGGCGAGCCGCTCGCGCGCCGGATCCCGTTTCGCAACGTCTACTTCACCGGCATCATTCGCGACGCCCAAGGGCGCAAAATGTCGAAGTCGCTCGGTAACTCACCTGACCCGCTCGACCTCATCGCCAAATATGGGGCGGACGGCTTGCGTTTCGGCATCCTCTCCATCGCGCCCCAGGGCCAAGACATCCGCTTCCAAGAGGACCGAATCGAGGGCGGAAAAAACTTCTGCAATAAGCTCTGGAATGCCTGCCGGTTTCGGCAAATGAGCGGCCAGTCCGCCCGAGGCAGTAACGCCTCGCTAGAGGCGATCCTTGCGCGACTCGCGCCCGCGCACTTCGACGCCGATGACCACGCGATTTTCGCGCGCCTCATTGAGACCAGCGCCGAGGTCGAGAAATGCTTTGCCCACTTCGAGTTTAGCGCGGCGGTGCAGCACCTGTATGCGTTTTTCTGGAACGATTTCTGCGACTGGTATGTGGAAGTATCGAAAGCGAAACTACAGGACGATGCGCGCAAAGAGGGCTGTCTCGCGCTACAAGATTTGGTGCTCCGGCAGCTCCTCCTGCTGCTCCATCCCTTTATCCCCTTTATTACCGAAGAGCTCTGGCAGCTTCTTGGGTATGCGGGTGTCGATAGTGCGAGCGAAGCCGCAGTGACGACGGGCGAGCGAGCCCGCCGCCAAGAACCCGGCCTGCGGCCCTTTATTGAGGAAACCCGCATTCCCAGCGCCGCCGAGCTGCGCGCTGCCGCCGAGTCGCGCGGACTCGTGATTGATGCGCAAGCCGTCGAGACCGTCGCCAAGCTCAAGGCACTCGTTGCCCAGGCCCGCACGCTCAAAGCTGAGAATGGGCTTAGCTCCCCTAAGAAAACCTTCTTCCGCCTAAAGGTGGACGCTGAGCAGGCCGCTATCGTGGAGCCTAATATCGCGAAACTTCTCCGACTAATCGGAGCGGCTGAGATAACTCTTTGTGAGTCGATCAGCGGTTCTGCGTCTGCTGTGACGGCGCTCGGAACCCTGGCTCTCGAATTCGACGAGTCCTTTGACCCTGCCGCCGAACGCGCTCGCCTGACCAAGGAACTCGACACGCTCGCCAAGCATATCGCCGCGACTGAGGCGCGCCTGGCGAACCCGACCTTTGCCGAGAAAGCCCCGCCTGCTGTCGTCGAAGGCGCGCGCCGCCAACTCGCCAACCAAGTCGCCAAACGCGACGAACTCACGCGCCTACTCGCCTCGCTCGGCTAAGCGCAGCGACGGCGGATTTTTTCAGAAACACTGCGTATCACACTTCATGAAGCTCTTCATTGCAGGACACCAAGGGATGGTCGGCAGTGCGCTCGTGCGCCGCTTCGCACGCGAGCCGGGCGTTGCGCTCATCCTCCGCAGCCGCGCTCAGCTCGACCTCTGCGACCAAGCCGCCGTCAACGCATTTTACGAGGCCGAGCGCCCCACCGCGGCGATTATCGCGGCGGGAAAAGTCGGCGGCATCCATGCCAACGCCACCTACCCGGCGGACTTTATTTATACCAACCTCGCGATCGCGGTGAACTGCATCCACGGCGCGTGGCGCGCGGGTGTGCGCCGCCTGCTCTTCCTCGGCAGCTCCTGCATTTATCCGAAGCACGCGCCGCAGCCGATGCCCGAAGACTGCCTCCTGACGAGCGAGCTGGAGCCGACTAACGAAGCCTACGCGCTGGCGAAAATCACCGGCCTAAAACTCTGCCAACACTATCGCGCGCAGCACGGCGTCCTTTACCACTCGGCCATGCCGACCAACCTTTACGGCCCGGGCGATAACTACCACGCGCATAACTCACATGTCCTCCCCGCACTCATCCGCCGCTTCCACGAAGCCAAGGAAGCGGGAGCACCTAGCGTTAGCGCTTGGGGAACGGGTAGCCCGCGCCGCGAATTTCTTCACGCTGACGATTTGGCGGACGCCTGCGCCTTCCTGCTCGCGCAAGATAGCCCGCCCGACTGGCTAAACGTGGGCACCGGCACGGACGTTACGATTCGCGAACTTACCGAGCGCGTCGCGGCGACGGTTGGCTATGAAGGCCAAATCAAGTGGGACACGACCAAGCCCGACGGCACGCCGCGCAAACTCCTCGATGTCTCGCGGCTGAGCGCACTGGGTTGGCGCGCGCGCACCAGCTTGGAGGACGGCCTCCGCCAAACCTACGCCAGCTACCTCGCCGAGAAAGCCGACGGCACGCTGCGTGATTAGGGGCCGCCAGCACTTGACGACGGCTCGGCGACTAAAGTCGTCCTGTGCACGCCGTCAGGCGGCCCGCAAAATGGGAACAGTCCACCACTGTCCGCGAGCTCAGTGTCAGAGGTCACAGAGCTCCACTACGCGTGGGGCGGCAGCGTGTCGCTGCACCCATTTAGATTTTGGTTTCGCCTCTGCGCGCCGCGCAGAAACGAAACCAAAATCTGAAAAGGAACCCAAGCATTGGAGCGTGGATTTATTAGTGATTTTTCCCACCCCGCCCAAACGGGTTATCACTCTACTTTCCCTTTTGCTACTCGCCCTGTCGCAACGCGACAGGGGGAATGCTTTCAAATTTGGGATTTCGCTTTCGCGCGATAGCGCGATGACGAAATCCCAAATTAAATGGAAGCGGTCACTGACCGCCGCCCCACGCGTAGTGAGAAAAAGAGTATTAGCCAGCAGTAGTTCTGCGCGAGGCGGAGCCGTGAGCGGGAAAGAGTTTGCGTGGGCGCTGCTTTTCCCCACTCTCCTAGGTGTTATGCCCAAGACTGCTACGGCTGTCGGCCCCCAGATCCTCGCCCAGGCTGCCCGCAAGGCGCGTGAGCAAGGGCGTGGTGTGCGCTCACACCGCAGCACTCGTGATGCCCCAGTTGAGGAGCGCGTCGCCGTTTTGGAGGCCCGCTGGGAAGAGACCGTCCCCACGCTCGCCACGAGTAGGGATATTAGCGACCTGCGCGGCGAAATGGGCGAGTTACGTGGCGAGTTACGTGGCGAGATGCGGAGTTTAGAGAATCGCTTACTTAAGTGGGGAGTCGGTGCAGTGCTTGCTTTGCTGGCTGTTCTCGCAGCTACGTTTTCCGCCACCAACGCGCGCATAGACTCACTGGCGGCTCGGCAGGATGCCCGTATGGATGCGCTTGATGCGAAGCTTGATGCGCGCTTCGACGCACTTATGACCGAGCTGCGGGCAATTCGCGAGAGGTGAGTCCGGCGGTTTGGGCCGGCCTCGCTCTGAGGCGAGCCCCGCGCGAGATGAAACGCGGCTACGGAGCCTGCGTAATTTCACACAGGCTCCTACCAAAGCCTACGGTTGACGCGCTGCCGCTTCGCCTCTCAGCCTACCGCCTCTTTCGTACCGCATTCTCTAATCCCCTCATTAACAAAACTCCTATGTCCACCGAAACGCCTCCCTCTGATACCACCGCCAATGCGAGTGCTCCCTTGGGAGGGAGCTCCACAGCAGCCATTCTCAGCTACATCCCTGTAATCGGCTTCATTATCGCACTGATTCTACACAATGGGCAGAAGACGGAACTCGGCACCTACCACCTCCGGCAGTCGCTCGGGCTTCATCTTACTGCTTTTGTACTCTTCTTCGGAGCCACGATCTTCTTCATGATAGTGGGCATCATCCCCCTCGTGAATATTGTCTTTGGGGCGATTGCGATGGTCTACTTCCCCTTACTTTCCTTGGGCTCTGTTGTCTTTTTCATCCTTGGCCTCATCTCTGCTGCGCAAGGCCAGCAAAAACCCCTCCCGCTGGTGGGGGGCAAATACCAAAGCTGGTTCGCTAACTCCTTCGCCTAAGCCGCGCTGCGTTAGCCCACTTTTCCTATAGCAAAAGCCGCTCCTTCGAATAAGGGGCGGCTTTTTCGTACACGCTGCGTAGCGTGCGCTAAGAAATTCCCCTTGCTGCTAGGCAGTCCTGCCCAAGCGTCACCGATATTTTCGCACAACAAACATGATTGCTCCAGAAACCTTTGACCACATTGCCAACATCAAACGCCGCGCAGGCCACCTATGGAGGTTTCTTTGACTGCGAACAAAAGCAGCACGAGATCGCCGCGACTGAGGCGCAGATGAGCGCCCCCGATTTTTGGGATAACCAAGACCGTGCCCAGAAGCACATCGCCGCGCTCAATGGGCTAAAGCGGGCCGTTCTCCCACTGGTCGCCTTTCGCAAAAAGGTCGATGACCTCGACGTGCTCGCCGAGTTTGCCGAGAGCAGCGAGGGCACCGAGCAAGAGAGCTACGAACGCGAGCTAGAGCAGACCACCGCCGCACTCCTCGCCGAGCTCGACGGGCTCGAAATCGCCTCCTTTCTCACCGGCCAATTTGATCGCAACAACGCCATCCTCTCCATCCAGGCGGGGGCCGGCGGCACCGAGTCCAACGACTGGGCGGCCATGCTTTTTCGTATGTATACCCGTTGGGCAGAGGAGCGCGGGTTCACCGCCGAAATCACGGATGTGCAGGAGGGCGACCAGGCCGGCATTAGCCGCGCGACCCTCATTCTTAGCGGCGAAAACGCGTACGGCTACGCGAAGGCCGAGCGCGGTGTCCACCGGCTCGTGCGCATCAGCCCCTTCGACTCTAATAAACGCCGCCATACCTCGTTTTGTGCGGTCGATGTCGTCGCCGAAGTCGATGACACGATCGATATCGACATCCCCGAGTCCGAGATCCGCGTCGATGTTTACCGCTCCTCGGGCAAAGGCGGCCAAGGCGTCAACACGACCGACTCGGCGGTGCGGCTCACCCACTTGCCCACGGGCCTGGTCGTCGTTTGCCAAAACGAACGTTCCCAAATCAAAAATCGCGCGAGTGCGCTCAAAGTCCTAAAAGCCCGCCTCTACGAAAAGCGACTCGACGAGCAGCGCAGCGAGATGGAGCGGTTTTACGGCGAGAAGGGCGAGATTGGCTGGGGCAGCCAGATCCGCAGCTACGTCATGCAGCCTTACCAAATGGTGAAGGACTTACGCACGGGCGTGAGCACTGCCGATGTGTCGGGCGTCCTCGATGGCGAGCTCGACTCTTTCGTTAACGCATGGTTGCGCGCGGGCTGCCCGCGTCATCGCAACAAAGACATCCAAATGGAGGACGAGTAGAGAAACGCGCCCTGCCGTTCGCTTTTTCCGAAACTCCTCCTAAGTCACCGCACTCCATGCCTGCCCATTCATCCATTGCCGACTCCTCGCGTAGCATTGACCTGCGACCAACGGGAGCACGCCCAATGAAGCAGCCTGCGGCGGTAGACTTTGCTGGACTCAAAGCGGCCTTCGCCGCGCAGCCGCTCTTTGAAGACAAGAGCTGGCAGCTCTCGCCCGAAGCTTGGCCGCTCTCGCCTGATCAAGTCGCGGACTTGGAGCAAATCGGCGCGGCGTGTTTGGAGTTTCACCACGCACTCGAAAAACTCTACCTGCGCAGCGCCTCCGGAAAAAGCCTGCTGCGCAACCACTCCCTGCATGCGCCTTGGGTCGTCGATTATCTCGAACGCGGAAAACCCGCGCAGCTAGTCGAGCACGCCCGCGACCCGCGTAACGCGGGAGCCTTCCCCACGGTGCTGCGGCCCGACCTGCTCCTCACCGACGAAGGCTTCGTCATGACCGAGCTCGACAGCGTGCCCGGCGGTATCGGGTTAACGGCGTTTCTAAATCGGCTGTATGCGGGCGCGAGCGGCAGCGGCCGCGAAATCCTCGGAAGTGGCGACCAAATGATTTCCGCATTCTACGACTCGCTCGCCGCGCTGCGGCCCGAGTTACCGAGCCCGCGCATCGCGCTCGTCGTCAGCGACGAGTCGGCGACCTATCGGCCCGAGATGCAGTGGCTCGCCGAGCAACTCCAGCTCGCGGGCAAGCAAGTCGTTTGCCTCTCGCCGCGCGAAATTTTCCCGCTCGAAAACGCGCTCTTCTACGATGTCGGCGGTACGCCCGAAAAACTCGATATACTCTACCGCTTCTTTGAACTCTTCGACCTGCCGAACATCCCGACTGCGCCGTATATCTTCGAGGCGTGGGCGGCGGGCGAGGTCGCGATCGCGCCGCCCATGCGCAGTTTCCAAGAAGAGAAGCTCGGCCTCGCGCTCTTTCACCACCATCGGCTTGCTGACTATTGGCGCGAGGCACTCTCGAAGCGCGCACACAAAGTTTTAACCAAGCTCATCCCCGAGTCGTGGATCCTCGACCCCGCGCCGCTGCCGCCCGGGGCCGTTCTCGACGGGCCGCTGGCAGCGGGCCGCCCAATCAGCGATTGGCGCGAACTCGCCAACGCCTCGCAAAAAGAGCGCGACCTCATCCTCAAAGTCAGTGGCTACCACGAGACCGCGTGGGGCGCGCGCAGTGTGACGCTCGGGGCCGACTCCTCGCGCGAAGAGTGGGCCGCCGCGCTCGACCGTGCGCTCGACCTCGCCCCGACGCACCCTCACGTCCTCCAACGTTACAAAAAACCGCGCCGCGTCTCGCATCCGGTTTACGAGGCAAACGGCGACCTCCGCGCCGATGCACAAGGCCGCCTCCGGCTTTGCCCCTACTATTTCGTTAAAAGTGGCCAAGCGACCCTTTCCGGTGCGCTGGCGACCTTTTGCCCGCCCGACAAAAAAATCATCCACGGCATGCAAGACGCTGCCCTCTTGCCCTGCCGCCTAACTGCGTGAACCTACGCACGCCTCTTTAACACCCAGAGCCATGACCACCAGTCGCCGACTCCTCCTTAGCTCCACCCTCGCAGGCTTCCTCCTGTTGCTCACCGTGCTCCTCATCGTGCCCGGCCGCGCTCAGCAACAGCCCGCCGCTGCGACGCTCGCCGAGCTCCACGAACGCGCCGCTGCCGACGACCCCGAGGCCCTCTTCCTCCTCGGCTCGCTCTACGAGACAGGCCAAGCGGGTGGCGCCGACTTGCCCAAGGCCGCGCAATACTACCGCCGCGCGGCCGACCTCGGCCTCCCGCACGCGCAATTCAATTTGGGCAACATGTACGCCAGCGGCCACGGCGTCGCGGCCGACCCTTTCGAGTCGATCCTATGGCTGCGCCGTGCGGCCGATGCGGGCCTACCCGAAGCGCAGTTCAACCTCGCCGTCGCTTACGAGCAAGGTCACGGCGTCCGCGCCGACCTCGGCACCGCTAAGCGCTGGTATGAACGCGCCGCCGAGCAGGACTACCCTGAAGCCCTCTACAACCTCGCCATGATGTATGAGGACGGTCACGGCGTCGCTAAAAACGATACCCGCGCTGCCGAGCTTTACCAGAGAGCTGCCCGCCAAGGCTACGGCGCGGCGCAGAACAACTACGGCATCATGCTCGCCGAAGGTCGCGGCGGCCTCGCGGCCAATCTCGTCGATGCCTACGCGTGGCTCAGCCTTTCCAGCGAGCAAAGTGGCCGCACCCAAGGCCGCGACCTCGTCGCCCAGCACCTCAATAACGAACAACGCGCCGCGGCGACTCGCCGCCTCGCCCAACTCAAGAGCGAACTCACCGGCGAGCCCATCCCCACGCCCGCCCTCGTGCCCAGCGAGGCCCCCGCTATCCAAGTCGCCTCGCTCAACGAGTCCGCGCCTGTTGCCCAAGTCGCCGCGGCCCCAGATGCGCGGGCAACGACCGCGCATCAGATGAATCAGCCTGTGGCGGTTCCCGAGCCTCGCTCTTCCGGCGTGCGCCCCAAGCCCGCCGCTCAACCGAGCTTTCCGCGCCCGGGCAGCCCGGCAGCTCGCGTCGCCGCCGATCGCGAAGCCCAACAAGCCCCCTCTGGCCAAGTCGCCGCGAGTGCTGCCGCCCCGACCCCGTCTGCGACTGCGGCTGCGCAAGCTCCGATCCCTGAGCCGCGCTCGACTGGGCGGCGCACGCCTCCGCCAGTCGCAGTACCGACCTCACGCCCCATAAACGCGTCTGCCGCCCCGACCGTTGCCGTCACCGCTCCGGGCGTTAGCTCGGGCGCCGTCACCGCTCCAGTCGTCAGCTCGGGCGGTGTGAATACTGCTGCCGCGACTTCCGCCAAAATCAAAGAGCTCGAAGCCGCCAACGCTGCGCTCAACGACGAAGTCAAACGTTCCACCATCCAGCTCAGCACCCTTTACCGCGAACTCACCGCCGCCAAAGACGCGCTTGCTAAGGCCCAAGGAAATGCGAAGGACGCGCGACCAACGGGAGCGCGCCAAGAAGAAGCGTCTTCGACCCTCGCCGAACTTCGTGCGGCCAACGCCAAGCTGCTAGCCGAAAACAACCAACTCACCCAGCAAGTCGCTCAAGCCAAGCAAGGCAGCCGCGACGTGCCGACGACCTCGGCACGCCAAACAAAAGGGGCTGCGCCTTCCAGCAGCGCGGATAGCCGCGAACTCGCCAAGCTCGAAGCCGAAAACAAAGAACTGCGCGCCGACCTAGAGAGTGCCACTCGCACCCTCACTACACTCCAACGTCAGACAAAGTCTGCCGCGCGCCCTGCCGCTGGCTCTGTTGCCCAGGTGGACAACACCAAAGCAATCGCCGCCGCGGTCGAGCGCGAAGCCGCCAAGTACAACCGCCGCATCGACGACCTCCTCGCGGACAGCCGCCGCCTCGCCGACGAAAACCGCGAGCTTTCCCAAAAGCTCCAGTCTGCCACGCTCGCCCTCAGCACTGCGCCCGCCTCGCACGAGATCGAGCACCTCCAAGAGGCTAACGCCTCGCTCACCGAGGAGCTTAAACGTGCCAAGCACGCCGCCACCCTCGCCCGCGAGCAAGCCGAGTCTCGCGTCAGCAGCGTCTCGGGCGAAACCGCCCGGCTCAACCGCCGCATCGAAGAGCTCAATGCCAACGCGCAAAAACTCGCCGCGCAAAACCGCGACCTCGCCGACCAAGTCCAGTCCGCCAAACTCGCGCTCGCCTCGACCGTTCCCGCTGCCGAACTCCGCAGCCTAGAGGGCGAGAAAGACGTCCTCCGTGCCGAAATCGACCGCCTCAAAAGCGAGCGCAGCCAAGCCCAGTCCCTCGTCGCCACCACCTCCGACGAGAAGAACCGCATCAGCCGCGAACTCACCGAGCTGCGCAGCACCAATCAACGCCTCAGCACTCAAATCGAAGAGCTTCGCCAGCAGAGCCAGTCCGCCGCCATGCGCCTCGCCTCTGCTGTTCCCGCCAGCGAGGCCCAGCAACTCCAGTCGCAAAACGCCTCCCTCAGCGACCAGCTCGCTCGCGCCACCGGCGAGCTTGATTCGCTCCGCCGCGAACTCCGCGAGACCGGTGCCTCTGCCGAGACCAAGCTCCAACTCGCCGTGGCGGCCGCCGTCGATGCGGCCTCCTCCAAACACCGCCGCGAGCTAGACGAACTCCAAGCGACCAACGCGCGCCTCCTCGCCGAAAACCGCAGCCTCAACGAGGCCAAGCAGAGCAGCTCCCGCGCACTCGCGACCAGCGTCCCAGCCGAGCAACTCCGGCTGCTCGAAGCCGAAAAGACTCGCCTCCTCAACGAGCTTCGCCGCGCCGAGCAAGAGCGCGACCAGATCCAAGCTCGCTCCAGCTCCGCGATGCTCGCCCAAGCGGAGAACCACCGCCAAATCGAGGAACTCACCGCGACTAACGAGCAGCTCAGCGCCCAGACCCGCGACCTCGAAGCCCGCCTCGCGGCAGCCCAGCAAAGCGCGACCAGCGGCGCCGCCTCCGCCTCGGAGCTTCAACGCCTTGAGCGCGAAAAGTCCGCCCTCCTCGCCGAGGTCAGCCGCCTTCGCACTGCGGAGTCTCAACTCGCCTCCACTAGCACCGAGACCGCCGAGCTTAACCGCCGCGTCCAAGAGCTTTCGGCTAACAGCGACCGGCTCCTGGCCCAAAACCGCGACCTCGAGACCCAGCTTAAGCTAGCTAAGCAGGCTGTTGCGACGGGCTCCGCCTCCGCGGCTGACCTGCGCCGCTTGGAAACCGAGAAGGCCACGCTTGCCGCCGAGCTTAACCGCCTGAAGAGCGCGGGAGCCTCTACCGAGACGCAGCTCGCCACTGCCGCCAACCAATCCGCCGAGCTTAATCGCCGCGTCCAAGAACTCTCCGCCAACAGTGAGCGACTCGCCGCGCGTAACCGCGAGCTAGAGACTCAGGTCAACATGGCCAAACAAGCCGTCGCGCTCACCGTGCCCGTCGCCGACTTCAAACGACTCGAAGCCCAGCACGAGACACTCACCGCCCAGCTCGCGCGCTCGCAGCAAACCATCGATGGCCTCCAAAGTGCCCTCGCCAAGGCCGAGTCCACACAGGCCAATACCGCGCGCGAATTCCAGACTCGCCTCGCCAGCGCAGTCGATGCCGAGGCATCCAAGGCGCATTCCCAAGTCGAGCAGCTCCTCGCCAGCACCCAGCAACTCACTGCGCAAAATCGCGAGCTCGCCGCCCAGGTCCACACCCTGCGCAGCACCCTCGCCGCCAGTGTCCCCGCCGACCGGCTCCAGGAGCTAGAGGCCGAGAAAGCCCTGGCCCAAGCCGAGCTCGACCGCGCGAAGAACGAGTCTGCGCTCCAACTCCAAATCGCCGAACAAAAGGCCAACAAGGCAAACAGCGAGCTCAGCGCCCTCTCGCGCCAAGTCGAGCAACTCGCCGGTGAGCGCCAGCAATTGGTAAACGATAACCTCGCCCTCTCCAACCAAGTCCAGCTCGCCCAACTCAACCTCGCGGCAAGCGTTCCGGCTGATGAGCTCAAGCGCATCGAGTCCGAAAAGGCCCTTCTCGAAATGAACCTCAAGCGCATGCAGCTTGAGCATGAGCAAACCCAAGCGCGCTTCGCCGAAGTCGCTAACTCGGCCAACGACCACCGCCGCCAGCTCGACGAATTGCGCGCGAACAGTAACCGCCTCTTAAGCGAAAACCGCGACCTCGCCCAACGCCTCCACGCGCAAGAGGTCGCCCTCGCTGCCGCGCCGCTTCCCGAAACCGTCAAAAAGCTCGAGTCGGAAAAAGCGCTGCTCGCCAACGCGCTCGACCGCGCGAAGCGCGAGCACGACCTTTACCGCCAACTCAGCGAGGCGCGCGCCGCCGCCGCCAAAGCCGCGACTGAGCTCGCCTCGCACCACCGCGAAAACGGCACTGGCGGCGATGACCAACTCGCCCGCATGGTCGAGACCTTGCGCGAGCAAAACACCGCGCTCCGCCAGAAAAACGACCGCCTAAGCGCGATGGCTCTCGAAATGGCGAACATGCGCGCCAACGCAGCCAGTGCTTACGCTACAGGCAGCAGCGCCGCTTCGCCCAGCGATGCCGAAGCCCTGCGCCGCCGCATCCTCGAGCTCGAAAAGCAACTCCTCGAAGAGCGCGTCACCACCACCCGCTACGGGAACTAGGCCTTGCACAGACTCCGCTACTTTGGCGAGCGGCCTCTTGGCCGCTCGCCAAATAGGGCGGCACAAAAAGCGGGGTGACCGAACTCGGTCGCCCCTCTTTTTTGTAGGTGCCCCTGAAATCAAGCGGCCTGCCTCAAGCCGCCCGCCTATCGCATTTTGGCGCAGGCAAAAGCGCGCGGGCTTGTGCCCGTGCGCCAGCAGAAGGCGGAGCCGGCGATTCCCTTATTCCGGCAGCACGGTGATCGTGATCTGCTCGGAAAATACAGCGGGGCTGTGTGGGACGTGGAGGTGGTCGCCGAAGAGCAGTTGCAGCGTGTGCTTTCCGGGCGCGAGGCTTAGCTCTACCTCGGTTTGGCCGAGCCCGTAGTGCAGGTGGTTGTCGTCGGTCGGGATCGTCTTGCTGAGGTCGGGCAAGGGCGCGTCGAGAATCAAGTGGTGGTGGCCGGTGCCGGGCATCTCGATATTCGCGGGCGCAATCCCCATCCCTTTTAGGCCGAAGCGCACGACGACCGGCCCGCGCACGGTGTCGCCGTCTTTAGGCGAGATAAAGTAGACTTCCGCTCCTTCAGCGGAGGGTGTGGCGACCGCCGTGGTGGCGGTGAGTGCCGCGCCGACTGGTAGCAAGCCGAGCGCAAAGGCGAAGAGAAAAGAACGAGTGATGGATTTCATAAGGAAGGTACGGAGAGGAACGCAGTGCGCCGCGTGGTGCAAGGGCCCTTAGCCATTTTTCGGCGCGCCATCTTTGTCATAAGCGCCCTTTGCCGCGACTGCAGCACAGCGAAACGTGCCGCGCTCGTGTTTTTATCGATTACACAAAAAAACCGCAGCCAGTAGGGGCTGCGGTTTTGCGCTTTGGAGTTGGGGCCGGTTCCCGCGTTCAAACGCGAGCCGCGCTTGAAACGGGAACAGACGCCAGCGCTACAGGGCGCGATTTGTCGTGCGTTTCCCCTTACGCCAGCGCGAGGGCCTGTTCGAGGTCGCTTTGGATGTCGGCAAAGTCCTCCGTGCCTAGCGAGAGGCGCACGTAGTCGGGCGGGGTGCCGCTGGCGAGCTGCTCGGCGGGGCTCAACTGACTGTGTGTCGTGCTCGCGGGGTGAATCGCCAGCGATCGGGCATCGCCGATGTTTGCGACGTGCGAGAACAGTTTTAGCGATTCGATGAATTTACGTCCGGCCTCGTAGCCGCCTTTTAGCCCGAAGCCGAGGAGCCCACCGAAGCCGCCACTCAGATACTTTTTGGCCGCAGCGTGGTTGGGGCTGTCTTTGAGGCCGGGGTAGTTGACCCAAGCGACTTTATCGTGCGCGGCGAGGAGCTCGGCAGTCTTGAGCGCGTTTTCGCAGATGCGGGGCATGCGCAGGTGGAGTGTCTCGATGCCTTGGAGCGTGAGGAAGGAGTTAAAGGGCGAGATGGCCGCACCGATATCGCGCAGCAGTTGCACGCGCATTTTGAAGATGTAGGCGACGTTCGTTCCGCCGGTGGGCGGGAAGGCTTTAAAGGCGTCCCAGTACACGAGGCCGTGGTAGCTGGGGTCGGGCGCGGTGAAGCCGGGGAAGCGGTCGTTCTGCCCCCAGTCGAAATTACCGCAATCGACGACCACACCGCCGATGGAGGTGCCGTGGCCGCCGAGGTATTTGGTGGTGGAGTGGATGACGACGTTGGCGCCCCACTCGGCGGGGCGGTTGAGGTAGGGCGAGAGTGCCGTGTTGTCGATGATGAGGGGGACACCGGCTTCGCGGGCGATTTTGGCGACTTCCTCCATGGGGAAGATGTTGAGCGCAGGGTTGCCTAAGCCTTCGGCGTAGAAGGCTTTCGTATTGGGGCGCAGGGCTCGGCGGAAGGCGTCGGGCTCGGCGGCATCGACGAAGGAGATCTCGATGCCCATCCGCGCGAGCGTGTAGTGAAAGAGGTTGTAGGTGCCGCCGTAGAGCTGGGCGACCGAGACGATGTGGTCGCCTGCACCAGCGATGTTGAGGATGGCATCGGTGATTGCGGCTTGGCCGGAGCTGTGGGCGAGGGCACCGGTGCCACCTTCGAGCGCGGCGATGCGTTGCTCGAGGACATCTGTAGTGGGGTTCATCATACGAGTGTAGATGTTGCCCAGTTCTTTTAGCCCGAAGAGGTTCGCCGCGTGCTCGGTGTCGCGAAACACATAGCTAGTCGTTTGATAGATGGGGACGGCGCGCGAGCCAGTCGTGGGGTCGGCCTGCTGGCCGGCGTGCAGTGCCTTGGTTCCGAGTCCTTGGTAGTTCATGAGGGCAGGACTATCGGCGGAGCACGGCACGCAGCGCAAGGCGTAGCGGGCTGATTTATTTGCCACCTGCGGCTTATCGCTGAGGGGAGGCGTGTATCGCTTTCTGCGGACTAATAACTCGGGGAGTCGGAGCATTTTCGTTCGACAGGGATTTCTTGAGAGTCGATGAAATAGCCCCCCCCTTCCGGAGGGGTATAGTTCGCGATTCGATGATCGATTATTTACAAAAAACACTGACTGCACGGGTCTACGATGTGGCCCGTCAGACGCCCTTGGAAAAAGCCGCGCATCTCTCCGCGCGGCTCAATAATACGCTGCTGCTCAAGCGCGAGGATATGCAGAGCGTGTTTTCGTTTAAGCTGCGTGGCGCCTATAATAAAATGGCGCAGCTCGCGCCCGAGGCCCTCGCGCGGGGCGTAGTCTGCGCTTCGGCGGGGAACCATGCGCAGGGGGTTGCGCTGGCGGCCAAGCGGCTGGGAGCCCGCGCGGTTATCGTGATGCCACTGACGACGCCGCAGGTGAAGGTGCAGGCGGTGCGCACGCGCGGCGCAGAGGTCGTGCTAATGGGCGATTCATTTGACGAGGCCGATGCACATGCGCGCGCGCTGGAGAAGCGGCAGGGGCTGACTTTTGTGCATCCCTTCGATGACCCGGACGTAATCGCGGGGCAGGGCACCGTCGGGCTCGAGATACTGCGCCAGCATCAAGGGCCGCTCGACGCGGTTTTTGTGCCGGTGGGCGGCGGTGGGCTCATCGCGGGGATTGCCGCGTGCCTAAAGCGGGTGCGCCCCGAGGTGAAGATCATCGGCGTAGAGCCGAGCGACTCGGCGGCGCTCGCGCACTCGTTCAAAGCAGGGCGGCGCGTGCGGCTAGAGCATGCGGGGCTTTTTGCGGATGGCGTTTCGGTCAAGCAGATCGGCGAGGAGACGTTTCGACTGTGCCGCCGCTATGTGGACGATGTGATTTTGGTCGAGAGCGACGACATCTGCGCGGCGACCAAGGATGTGTTTGAGGACACGCGCGCGGTGCTGGAGCCCGCCGGTGCGCTGGCGGTGGCAGGGGCCAAGGCCTATGTGGAGCGCGAGCGGCTGCGCGGAGCGACACTCGTCGCGGTCGCCAGCGGGGCGAATCTCAACTTCGACCGCTTGCGCTACGTCGCCGAGCGCGCGGAAATCGGCGAGCACCGCGAGGCGGTCTTTGCCGTTACGATTCCCGAGGGGCCGGGGAACCTTAAGCGGTTTTGCAAACTGGTCGGCAAGCGCAGCGTCACCGAGTTTAACTACCGTATCGCCGACGAGCGCGAGGCCCACATCTACGCGGGGATTCGCGTGAGCGGACGCGACGAGAGCGAAAAAATCGCCGCCTACTTCGAGCGACATGGGTTTCGCACACTCGACCTCACCAACGATGAAATGGCCAAGACACACATCCGCCACTTGGTCGGCGGCCGCTCGCCCCTAGCACACGACGAGGTGCTGTATCGCTTCGAGTTTCCCGAGCGGCCAGGCGCCTTGATGGGCTTCCTTACCGCTATGTCGCCCAACTGGAATATCAGCCTGTTCCACTACCGCAATCACGGCGCGGATTACGGGCGCGTGCTCGCCGGGCTCCAAGTCCCCACAAAGGACAAGCCCGCACTCTGCCGCTTTTTGGAAAAACTAGGCTACCGCTACTGGGACGAAACCGAAAACCCCGCCTATAAACTCTTCCTGCGCTGAAGCACTTTCCCACTGGCGTGGCGCGCCGCCGCCGCAGACTGTTTTATTAGGCGCGCCGCTTGTTGGCGGCGTGCCTTTCTTTTTTCCACTGCGCGTGGGGCGGCAGCGTGTCGCTGCACCCGTTTAGATTTTGGTTTCGCCTCTGCGCGAGGCGCAGAAACGAAACCAAAATCTGAAAAGGACAATCCCCTGTCGCAACGCGACAGGGGGAATGCTTTCAAATTTGGGATTTCGCTTTCGCGCGATAGCGCGATGCCGAAATCCCAAATTAAATGGAAGCGGTCACTGACCGCCGCTCCACGCGTAGTGGAGGTCTGTCTGTTTAGTTTTTCCGGCGCTTGCGTCGCCAAGTGACGAGGGCGAGGCCGGCTGCGCCTAGGATTGCGCCGTAGGTGCTGGGTTCGGGCGCGGGCTTGGCGCCCCAGGGGGTGATTTGCCAGTAGTCGGCGTCGTAGTCTTTCAAGGTGGTGAAGTAGTCTTGGTAGCCTTCGAAGACGATTTGGTTGAGCTTCAAGTCATCGAACTGGACTCCGTTATGGACGCGTTTTACGAGGAAGAGGTCTTCGTATTCGTACCAGTTTCGGATGAAGAGGATGTCGGTGGTGCTGCTGAAGGAGAGGGTGTCGATCCAGAGGATATTGGCTTGGCCGACTTCGCCGCCGCGCCAGTCGATGGTGCCTCTGCCTTCGATGCGGAGTTCTGCGAGGTGTTGTTTGGTGCCTGCGCCGTAGTTGGGGCCGTTGCCGCCGAGTTGGAGGATGGCTTGGTCGCCGCCGTATTCGGGGCCGCGTGGGTCGTAGGGCGTGCCGCGTAGGGTGATGGAGGGCAATCCGTTGCTGCTGGTAATCGGGTTCCATCGGTTACCGGGGAGGATGAGCCGGTCGTTGCCTGCGCCGTCGCCGATGGTGATGCGGGGGTCGCTGCCGCCGACTTGCAGGCTGCCGCGGCCACGTAACGCCACCGTGCCTTGGTGGATGTAGAGCGAGCCGATGCGGTGCGTTACACTGGTGTTGTTATCGAAGAAGAGGTTACCGCTGCGCGTTTTCACGACATCCATCCCGCCGCTGAGTGTGACGCCTCCAGTGAGGCTAAGTTGGCCGTTGTTGTGAATGTAGAGCGGGCGAGTGCTACTCCCGGTCGTAATCGTGCCCGTGTTGCCCGTGATTGCGCGGCCGCCAAGGCCACTGCTCATCAGTCCGCCGGAGTTGAGCGTGAGGCTGCGCCCCGAGAGGTTTAGGTCACCGCCGAAAATCAGCGAATTGATTGTGCGGTTGCCAGAGAGGCTTGTCCCTCCTGCCGCCTTTACGTTGTGGGCGGCGTTCCACGTGGCTTGCCCTCCTGTGTGGTAGTCTGAGCTGTCGAGGGCTTTCAGTGCGCCGCCGGAGACTTTGATCCACTCGTTGTCATTGGTCGCCCACGGGATGATGCCGCCTACTGCATGGCCGCTGGCGTCTTGCTCCACTTTTAGACTTCGCAGTGTGTCGTTGAGGTCGCCGGAAACGTTGAGCGTGGCACGGGAATCGCTGTCGCGTGTGAGCGCTTCGACGTGGAGCTCCACGCTCGTGTTGCCCCGGTTTAGCTCGATCGTGCTGGCTCCCGATTCTAGGCTAAGCTCGCCTACTCTTTCGGAGATGGCGGTGGTGAAATTTGCGCTATCGAGCCGGACTGTACCTGCGGCGAGTGTGATCGCGGCGGTGTCGCCGATGCGGTTGGTGTCGCTAGTGTTATTGGTGTTCCTGATGACGAGTGTGCCGCCGTGGCGGATGTCGAAGGCGGTCGCTGCGCCGAGTTTGCCCGCGCCGAGGAGGCGCAGCTCTGCGCCGTAAATAGCAATGGTGGAGCTTAGTGCAGAGTTGTTGGCGCTGAGGTCGATGCGGCCATTGCCGATTAGGTTAAGCGTCGCCGTGCCCGAAATCGCTTGGCGAAAATCAACAACGGCGCCGGTGATTTGCTGGCTGCCCTCGATGCGAATCGTGCGCTCGCCGCTGCCGAGAGCGAGGGCGTTGTTCCAGAGGACAGTGCCGTTTGCGGTGTGGTGGCCGAAGCGCAGCTCTTGGTCGCTGCCAATGAAGCCGCCAGTCGTGCCCCAGGTGAGGGATACCGCACTACCCCCATTACCCACAAAGGTTACGTTGCGGTTTGCGCCGTAGGCGGCGAAGCCGCCGGAGCCGAGCCAGCGGATTTGGTTACCGCTAGTGCCCAGCTCGCGCGTGAAGTTGGCGTCGAGCCCTAGGACGCCGCCTGCGAGTTGGATGTTGGAGGCGCTGTTGGCGGCTATACCGCGCAGTGCACCGCCCTCGATTCGCGTCGCGCCGCTGTAGGTATTCGCACCCGTGAGCCGGAGCAGCCCGTCGCCGGTTTTTACCAGCCCGCCCCCAAATCCACTGAGCCCGCCCGAGAGGACGCCGTGGGCGGAGTCTTCGCCGCGCTCGACGCGGACTTCGCGTAGCGCGCCGTTTAGGTTAATCGCGTTGGCAAAAGTGATGACGTTGTTGGCATACCGTGAGCTGAGTAGCAGCGCCTGCCCGTCGCCGACGAAGTGGGTGGTGCTGCCCCAGGTGAGCGTCGCGCCGCCGCCGATGTTCACGGTACGCGCTCCTCCGAATGCCGAGAACCCCCCATCGCCTGTATCCGCCCAGCGGATGTTGCCGCCGCCAGTCCCTAGGTTGTAGTTAAAAGTGTTGCCGTAGCCGAGTTCGAGTATGCCGCCAAAAGCCCCGCCGTCGAAAACGAGATTCGAGGCAGTCGGCAATGCGCCAGAGGTGCTTAAGCGCAAAACGCCCGCCCGCAGAGTCGTACCGTTGGCCCAATTGTTGGTGCCGTTGGCCAAAACAATTAGCCCGGGGCCGACTTTGATGAAATCGCCACGATTTTGTTGGGCAGTGCCGGTGACTTGGTTTGTAAGGAAAAGCCCGCCCTTACGGTCGCCGCGCGCGCCGAAAAGCGTGTCCCCATTAAAGGAGACCCGCACGCCGAAGTGGTTTTCGCCGCCATCGTTGTAGAGGGCACCGATGCGCCGAGTCCCCTCGTTTCGGACGATTCCCTCGTTGCTGACGGTATCCTCGTAGTCGTCGTAAGGCTTGATGTCCAGAACAGTATCGTTCAGCACGTTGTAGATGAGAGGTGTCTCCACGTGGGAGCGCAGCGCGAGCGAGCCGCCGGCATACACCGTCCTCTCGCCTTGGACGCCGCCGAGTGCTTGGTCGGCCTTGATAATGGCGAAGCCGCGGTGATTTACGCGAAGCTCTCCTCGATAATCCTTATTCTCCCCCGATAGGACAAAGTGCGGCTGCGGCTGATCCCCCGTTCCCTCAAATAGGCCCACGTTGATCTGCCCGCTCCAGTTATCGTTATCTGCGCCCCCAAGCACGCCCGCAAAGTGGGTCGCTCCCGTCCCGCCGATCTGTATGATCTGATCGTAGAGACGTATCTTATCGGTGAAGATCCCGAGCCCGCCCTCCGAGTAGTTTTCGATCTTCACGGTTTGCTGCTTAGCAAACTGCCAAGAGACCATGAAATGGGAGAATCCCTCAATCGTGTGCTCCGACTGCTCTCCCGCGTCACCGGGGGTAACCACGAGCACATAAGGATCTTGGCCGCCCTTCCCGACCCAGAACTCACCTGTGCCGCTCAGCGTATACCATAGCCCGGCCTTAAACCAAAGTGAGCGCAGCTCGCGGTTTGCGCTGCCAGCATCAACAGTTTGACGGATCGAGTCATCGGTCGGGGACGGCACAACGCCACCGACGGGCTCGTAGCCGAAGAGCACGTTATCCGCCTCAGTGGGGGCGAGGCCGCCCGTCCAATTGCCCGGAGTCTCCCAAGTCCCGCCATTTGGCCCTTTCCACTCATTTATAGTGGAAGGAAGTGGCGGTAGCAAAAACTGCGCAATTGCCGAACTCAGCCCGAGCCCGCCGAAAACGAGTCCGGCGACGCACGCGGAGAGCGAACTTACGTAAGTTATTGATTTACAACGCGATGGGGGGGGGG
>NZ_LSZP01000033.1 GCF_001580045.1 Cephaloticoccus capnophilus | reverse complement strand
GGGGGGGGGGGGGGGGTAATTTCGTATTCGCTAGTGATAAAGATAAAATCTGAGAAAATAAAACAGCAAGAAAAGACATTTTAGAGAGAGGTTTCATGGTGAGACCATGAAACCTCTTGTTCACTGTCGCCTAAGCCAAAACCGATTCATTCACTTTACTTGTCTGTTTCTTATTTCCCCTTCGCGCACTCTTTCGTGTGCCCTACGCGATTCGGACGCATCGCTTACTCACCCGCACCAATCCCCGCGAAGCACGCGCGGGCGAGTTCCTCGCTAATGCCGTCTTTCGTAATCGCCTCGCCGAGCGCCCGCAAAACGACAAAGCGCGGCAGCCCCGCCCGCACTTTTTTATCGCGGCGCATCGCATCAATCAGTGCCTCGGCGGACAAGGGCTCCCGCAGTCGCAAGGGCAGGTCATGCGCGGCCAGCACTGCCGAAATCCGCTCGCAAGCCTGCGCATCAATAAAGCCTAATCGGCGCGACAGATCACCCGCGGCCACGAGCCCAATCGCCACCGCCTCGCCGTGTAAGTACGCGCCATAGCCCGCGACTTGCTCGACCGCATGGCCGAAGGTGTGGCCGAGATTGAGCAGTGCGCGCCCGCCCTCCTTGGCCGTCTCGCGCTCGTCGGCACGAACGATCCCCGCCTTTATCTCACAACAACGCCGTATCACCGGCCCGAGCCCCGCGCTCCCCACACGCAGCGCTTCGGCTTCCAACTGCTCAAACAGCCCCAAATCCCCCAAGAGCCCATATTTAATTACCTCGGCCATGCCCGCCGCAAACTCGCGCGGGGGCAGTGTCTGCAAAAGCCCTGTCGAGACAAACACCGCACGCGGTTGGTGAAAGGCGCCCACGAGGTTCTTCCCCGCCGCGATATTGATCCCTGTCTTCCCGCCCACGGAGCTATCGACCATCGCCAGCAGGGTCGTCGGCACTTGGTAAAATGCGATGCCGCGCTGCCAGCTCGCCGCGGCAAAGCCCGCCAAATCGCCCACGACACCGCCCCCTACCGCAAAAATCACGCCTCCGCGATCCACTCGCTGCGCCCCCAGGAAATCCCAAGCCCGCGCAAGCTCAGCCACCGACTTCGTGCCCTCGCCCGCCGCGAAAACCAAGCGGGAAACTCCCCCCGACTCCCCCTTCGGGCCAAAGCTCGCATCTAGGAAGGCGCCCTGGGCGTTTAGGAAATTCTCATCGGTAAAGACCACGGCCCGCCGCCCCTCCGCGCACAGTGCCGCGACCGCTTGGCGAATCTGCGTGCTCAAGTCTTCTGCAAAGAAAATCGGATAGTTACGGGCCGCATCCTCAAAACTTAGCTCTAGTGTCTCACTCATAACCACAGAGTGAGCCGCCCTAAGCCGCGAAGGAAGAGTGTTTTTGGGGAGACTTAAATTTTATGAGATAAAGTCTCAGTATCATATTGACGCGCTCTAGGGGCCATCTTTCCTCGGAACCGATCCGCCGCCATCGGTTCCCTAGGTCAGCGTCTTCCGGCTTTCTCGCAAAGGCCACAGTTCAAACAAAATCAAACCCAACGTTCTGACCTAGGCTGGCGGCGGTTTTTAATCACGACTCGACTCATTTTAAATGCCCAACTCAGTCCCCCCGACCAACGCGGAACCGCCCGAAACGCCAGCCCACAACGCAAACGCGCCCGACCCCCTCTCCCCTGCCGCCACCCCCAGACCTGTCAGACCGACTCCGACCCCGCGCCCAAGCTCGGCGAGCCCGCGCCCCACGGCCGCCGCCGGAGCATCCGCAGCCGCCGCCCGCCCAACTCCTTCGGGAGCAGGCGCCCGCCCCGCAGGCGCAGCAGGCACGCGTAAACCGCTCCCCCCGCGCAAACAGCCCGCCAAAGCATGGTGGACGAAACAGTTTTACCTTTGGCACTGGGTCAGCAGCGCGATCTGCCTCGCCTCAATGCTCGTCTTCTCCTTCACCGGCGTGACGCTCAACCACGCCGACCAGATCCCCGCCGAGCCGCAAATCACTGAGCGCACTGCGACGATTCCCGCGGAACTCTTCGCGACAATCGCGTACAGCGACGAGGAGGGCGACGACGTGAAAAAACCGCTCCCCGCAGCGCTCCGTCACTGGCTCGACAAGGAGCTCGGCATCTATGTCGGCGGACGCTCCTTTGAGTGGTCGCCCGAAGAAATCTATGTCGACCTCCCCCGCCCGGGCGGCGACGCGTGGATGACTATCGACCGCGAGTCCGGCGACATCGTGCACGAAGTCACCCGCCGAGGCTGGATCTCCTACCTCAACGACCTGCACAAAGGCCGCCACACCGGCACCGCGTGGAGTTGGTACATGGATATCTTCGCGATCGCTTGCGTGATCTTTACCCTCACCGGCCTGTGCCTGCTCTACGTCCACGCCAAGCGCCGCCCTACGACTTGGCCCGTCGTCCTCGGCGGGATCGTCCTGCCAATCATCATCCTGATCTTTTTCGCCCACCTTTAGTCGCCCCTCAAAAAACCGCTAGAAACGCCCCACTCACACACAACCCGTCACCGCCTTAACAGAATACCCACCATTCCTATGTCCTCCATAATCCGCAAAAACCTCCTGTGCCTCGCGCCCGGGCTCGCCGTCGCCGGTGCCGCCTCCGCAAGTGAACTCACCGCGACAGTCGAGCTGCCTCGGCTCAACGTGGCCGAGTACCACCGCCCTTACGTGGCAGTCTGGCTCGAAGGCCCCGACAAGGCGCACCACAACGTCAGCGTCTGGCACTTAGTCCGCCGCAACGATGACACTTGGCTAAAAGACCTGCGCCAGTGGTGGCGCAAATCGGGCCGCTCGCTCGAAATGCCTATGGACGGACTCAGCGGCCCGACGCGCCCCGTCGGCGTCCACGAAATCCAAGTCCCTGTCGCGCTCACCGAAAGCCTCACCGAAGGAGCCGAATACACCCTCCAAATCGAAGCTGTGCGTGAAAAAGGCGGCCGCGAAGTTGTCAGCGTCCCCTTTACTTGGTCGAAAGCCCAAGCCCTCGACATCACTGCGAGCGGCGAACGCGAGCTCGGGGCCATCACCCTACGCCAGTCCAACTAAACTGCGCGCACACCCTTCGTAGTTACAATACCACTACGCCACTCACTCACACAACAAACCGCATTCCCCTCCTCCCGAATCATGATTCCTCGCCTCTCCTTTAAGCGCGTCTCCGCAGCCGCCGCCCTCCTCGCACTCCTCGCCCCGCTAGGGCTCGTGCCAACCGCCCAAGCCGCACGCTCTTGGATCGTCCCCAGCCAGACGGTTCTCAGCAAGGCCACTCGCTGGGTCAGCTTCGAAGCCGCCCGCTCCAACTTCCTCTTCAATCCCAACCGCGGAGCAATCCCCGTCGAGCAAATCGGCGTCACCGGCCCCGACGGTCAACCCCGTGAACTCATCAACGCCTTCAACGGCCGGCTCCGCAGTGGCTTCGAGCTCGAACTCACCGAGCCCGGCACCTACCGCATTGAGCAAATCCCCGCGGCCCCTGGAGCCCCGCAAGGTCGCGGTGGCCCTCCCACGCCACAAGGTATCCGCCCAGCCGCAGCTCAAGCGCCTGCTGCGCCCACCTACTTCGGCAGCTACCTCGGCGAAGACGGCCAACGCGTTCGCTGGCGCGGCACGCTCGAAGAGCTCAAGGCCCAAGACCTCGCCAGCAAGCCCGAGTTCGCCCTCAGTGAGCGCGGACGCAGCCGCCTGGTGACCTTCGTCACCCTCGGCGAGCCCAACGACACCGTCCTCAAGCCCGAAGGCACTGGGGTCGAGCTCGGCTTCGAGCAAACCCACCCCAACGATGTGTACGTCGACGAGCCCGCCACCTTCCGCGTCCTCGCCGACGGCAAGCCCGTCGCCAACGCGAAGGTCACGGTCGTCCGCGAAGGCGACCGCTACCGCGACGAAGAAGGCGCCATCGACCTCTACTCCGACTCCGAAGGCTGGGTCAGGATCGAGTGGCCCGGAGCGGGCCGCTACCATGTCCAAGCCCAAGCCTCGTCCCAAGGAACACTCCACGGCGTGCCCTCCACCAAAAGCTCCAGCTACGCCGTAATCCTCGAAGTCCTGTGACCTTCGATCTCTCCGGTGCGCCCGCTGCGCTCGACGAGACGCAGCCGCGACGCGTGCTCCTGCCCACTGAGCTGCCCCCGAGTTTAGACTTCGGGGGCGGTCATAGTTTTAGGCCCGTACACACGCTCACCGGAGCGACGATGGGCACGTATTGGCGTGCGCGGATCGTCGAACGCGCCACCGCTCACGCCGACGATGCCGCACAAGCCAACGCCATCCTCATAAAGACTTTTGACGAAGTCGTCTCCCGGATGAGCCCTTGGGAGCCCGAGTCCGACCTCGCCTGCTTTGCGCGCACGCCCCCCGGCGAGTGGCTCTCACTCGCCCCAGAAACCGCACACGTCCTCGCCCGTGCACTCGAAGTCGCCGCACTCACTGACGGAGCCTACAGCCCTGCACTCGGCGAAGTGACCGAGCTCCTCGGCTTCGGCCCGGGTGATCCTGCGGCGCGCCACTCAATCGACTCGCCTGCAGTTCGCGCCGCACGCGCTCGAGCCGACTACCGCCGCCTCGAGCTCGACACCGCACGCCGCACAGTCCGCCAACGCCCTAGCCACGGCGACTGCGCCTCCACAAACTCCCCGCTGCACATCGACCTGTGCTCAATCGCCAAAGGCTACGCCGTCGATCTCGCCAGCGAACGCCTCCACGCCGCCGGCTGGCATCATCATTTTATCGAAATCGGCGGCGAAGCACGCGGGCGCGGCTGCAAACCCGATGGTCAGCCCTGGTGGTGCTATCTCGAAACACCCACCGCCTCCGACACCGAGAAAACCGCCCAATCCGAAGTCCCCAGAAGCGTCGCCGGACTCTGCGAACTGGCCGTCGCCACCTCGGGAAATGCACACCACCACTTTGAGGACGAAGTGAGCGGCAAACGCATCGGGCACATCCTCCGACTCGATGATTTTGAGGAGCGGAAAACGGCAAATGAGCGCAGTCACCACACCCGCATCGGCAGCACGCACGATGCCCTGCACAGCGTCACCGTCTTCGCGCCGACCTGCATGGAGGCAGATGCTTGGGCGACCGCGCTTTATGCACTCGGCCCCGAGCGCGGACTGCCACTTGCCGAAGCCCAACAGCTCGCCGCCCGCTGGCTTTACCTTGAGCAAGCGCCGCGCCCCACACTGCGCGAAGCCGCGACCACACAGTTCCAACGGCTAGTTGATTAGGGCCTGTTAGCCGCGCTGCGGCTCAAAATCTGGCTCCGTCGCGGCTCGCAAAATGGAAACGGTTCACGACCGTCCGCGCGGTCAGTGTTAGAGGTCACAGACCTCCACTACGCGTGGGGAAAAAGCGTATCGGCCTGCCTCAAACGACTCGCGGCACTCGGGCAAAAAAAAGCAGCGACGCCCCAGATGGACGTCGCGCGAAAATGCAGTGACTCACAGACCAAGGCGAGGGCCCCGCAGGGCCCACCGCGTGAAACGGTCTGCGACTCCGCGCCTTACCAAGTGCGCTTCTTGTGCCGGTTCGACTTCAAGCGCTTGCGCCGCTTGTGCTGCGACATCTTCAGACGACGTTTCTTCTTAAGATTACCCATGATTCAGAAATTAAAGGGGCCAACCGTGAGAAACCCATTTTCCACTGTAAAGCCTCTTTGAGCTTTTTTTCGGACGGCAGGACTCAGCGTGCGCCTCAGGAGAAACAACGGCCGCGCGCCGCTCACTCACGGGACCAGCTCGACGAGTTCCTGCGTTTTCGTCAGAACAAGGAAGCTGCGGACGGCTTCCTCTGGCAGGCCAGTCAGTTGCGCAGCCGCAGCGCGATAGAGCGCGAGTTGTGGCGCGTGCCGCTCAGCTGCGCCCGCCGTGTCCTCATCGGTCTTAAAGTCGTAAACCTCCGCTCGCAGCGGCTCACCGTTTTCTGCGCAGTCCACAATCACACGGTCAAAGACGCCCGTAACCCATTGGCCTCCGATCACGGCCTCAAAGCGCCGCTCGCACCACAACTCTCGATTGGCGCGGCGGGCCCACACCTGCGCCAACGCAGGCGCAGCGAGGCAGGCTGCAACGAGCGCTTCGGCCTCAGTGAAGAACTCCGCCCCTGCGGCAGCGACGCCGCGCACAATAAAACGGTCTGCGACCGCAAAAAGCCGATGCACCTCGCGGCCAAAACTTCCGGCTTCTGAAGCCCCGCTTGGCGACGGCGCAAAAAGCTGCTCTGCAGTCCGCACGCCGCTCGTCTGGTCACTGGGCCGCCGTGCCACCAAGCTCGGGAAACGCGGCTCGACCGCGCCCTCTACCCGCACGGGCGGAGGAAGCTCCCCTTCGGAAGCGGCCGCCGCCGCCTTCGCATTCGCCGCAACCGAAGCAAAGTCCCCCGCCTCCCAAGCCCCGCGCAGTGTCAGTCCGCCAACCTGCACCGCACACGGTTCATCCGCACCCAAGGTCTCGACTAAAAGCTTAGGAAAGTTCGCCGACTTCGAGCTGGACCCCGGCTCCTCAATAATCGTGTAGAGCGCACGCTTGGCCCGCGTCATCGCCACATAAAGCAACGAAAGCTTTTCATAAAGCCCCTCGGCTTGCGCCTCGCGCAAATAATCCGCCAACACGCCGACCTTCTCGGCGATTTCCTTGCACGGCAAATCCAGCACCCACTCGACCTGCCGCTCCGCGTCGCGTTTCACCGCCAAGCCCTTTCGCGCCTGGTCCAGCCGATCTCCCTGAAGATCGGGCAAGATGACCGCATCGAAGCCCAGCCCCTTCGACTTATGAACCGTCATCACGCGCACCACGCCTACCGAGTCCGGCTCGCGCAAAGTGTAGCCACGCATAAAGGCAATAAACTCATCGGGATCTCGGCTGCCGGTATCCTCGAACTCCGCCGCCGCCAAAGCCCATTGCCTCAAACGCAAACAGCTAAACGCATCCCCACTCAACCGCGCTTCCAACCGCTCGATAATCGGCCCCAGCCCGAACAACGGCGCACTCAAGTCCAGCGTCACAGCAGCCCGGCCTGACGGGCCTCCGGCGAGCGGCCCGCCGCAAGATAAAAGGGGCGAGGCCTCTACATGGGCCCACGCAACCCGGTCGCCCGGATGCGCCGCCGCTTGCACGCACGCGAGTAAAGCCGCGCCCACCGGATTATCTGTGCACACATGCAAGTCGGCCTCAGCTACCGCCTCAATCCCGCCCTCACTGCGCAAGTAGTCGGAAAGCTCCGCCGCCGCGGCGTTACTCTGCACAAGCACCGCGATTGAAAACGCTGCACTCGGCGGAGGCAGTTCGCGCAACAAAGCCAGCGTCGCCTCAAACCGTGAGCGCCTTCCCACTTCCTTATTTCGGCTGTCTGCCTCCACTAGAAGCAGCGCGGCGTGCCCACCCAAATCTGGCCGCGCCGAACGATGCTCGCGCCACTGCGCGTTCCACTCATGCACGCCCCCACCTGCAGCTCTGCCCGCGTGTTCGTCCTTAGAAAAAAGAGCGTCCAAGGTCTCCGCCGCACCGAACACACGGTTGACCATTTCGATAATCGGCGGGCCCGAACGCCACGACTCATCCAAGTGCCGCTCCACAATCCCACTGCCGACCGCGCTCCCGCACTGGTCGCCGCCCGCCCCTGCTAGCGCCGCGTCGTAGTGTGCAAACACCTCGCTAAACAGTCGCGGATCGCCGCCGCGCCACGAGTAGATCGCCTGCTTCACGTCGCCCACATAGAAGAAACTCCGCCGCCCGTCCGGGTCTTGAATCACCTCATCAATGAGGTTTCTCAAAATCGACCATTGCCCGAAACTCGTGTCCTGAAACTCGTCGAGCATCCAGTGGTCGATCTGCGCATCTAGCCGGTAGTCGAGCAGCAAACGCCGCTCCTGCGCCTCAACCGTTGCCGGCATGGCAAAGCCCGTGCCCAGCCGGGCCGGAATAAGCAGCCGCTCGACATCGGCAAAAGTCAGCCGTCCCGCGCGGCGCACCTGTGCGTCGTAAACCGCTTCGTAAGCGGCAAGCACGGCATAAACCCCGCGCGTCATCGCTACGCGCCGCGCGAGCTCGCCCCCCAGCACCGCACGGGACACGGCAAGCAGTGCGTCGCGCAACTTTCCCGAAGCCTCGACGCCCCGCTTACCCGCCATCGTCACCGCCCGCATCTCCGGCAGCGCCTTAATCACATTCGCCAACGGCGTGCGCAACTTAGTCCCCGGTGCCCAGCCCTCCAACTCCTCAAAAAGCTGCGCCCACCACTGCCTGCGCTTCTCATCCCACTCGCCCGACGAATCCTCAAACGCCTCGCGCAGCGCGATCACGCCTGCGCCCAGCACAGCGGCGTAATCGTCCACCACGAGCCCGCTCAAGTTTGGCGGCTGCGCCCCCGCAGCGTCCAAGAAAACTTCTTGGTGCGCCTGAATAAACTCCTCCAGTTGGTCAGCCACGCGCTTCGCCTCCTGCCCAAAAGTCGCCTCCTTAAACGCCTCAATGAACCGGTCTAAGCCCTGATTTTTTCGGCGGCGGATCGCGGTCGCAGACAGGGCCCCACCGTCAAGCCCGGCCTCGAAAATCTGCCCCAACACCTGCGCCTTAACCTGAGCTTCGGCATGGGCCTCTAGCAATTCGACGCGCGCGCCCAGCCCGATCTCCAACGCAAAGCTCTGGGCAATCTCCATAAAAAAACCATCCAGCGTGCCCAGCCGAAGCCGATGCAGCGAGTCGACCACCGCCCTGAGCAGCCGTCGAAAATTCTCCGGCCTAGCGGCCTCGCTTGGTAAACCGAGCTCTGCGCCAAGCCGACTAGCGGCCTTCTCGCTGGCAGCGCAGCCCGCCAGTTTTCCCAAAATCGCGTCGAGAAACTCACCGGCAGCTTTTCGTGTAAACGTCAGCGCGATGATTCGCTCGGGCTCCACGCCCAGCGCGAGTAGCCGCACAAAGCGATTCGTCAGCGCGTAGGTTTTCCCCGAACCCGCCGAAGCCCGGATCATCTCGTGCTCGATACTCATAGGGCAGCCGCCTCCTCTCCCTTTCTCGCAAACGAAATACTGTCCGCTGCCCCGCGCTGAAACAGCGTGGCGAACTCATCGCGCCTCGCCTCCCAAGGCTTCAACTCACGCGGCGGCCAAAACTCGCGCCGTGCAATCGCCGCGGCGACGCCCACCGCGCAGCCCCAAGCCGACGCCGTCAACTCCTGCGTGTAGTCCTCCCACAACGACAAGGCCGTATCCGCCACCGCACGCGGCAAATTAAAATAACCGCAGCGCAGCGGGCGGCCCGAGAACTCGCCCGCACAAACCCGCTCGTAAATCGGCAATTGCAGGTCGGCCCACGCGCGCGGCTTCTTTCCCTCCTCTGCTTGGAAAAGCCTCCACGCGGGCAGCTCTGCCCCCTTCGGCAGCGAGACCAAATGCACTCTCTCGGGCGACTCAGCCGTGTCGCTCGTTTTGTAATCGATGACGCGCAGGGCTCCACTCGCCTCGTGTTCGTCGATGCGGTCGATCTTTCCGCGAAAGACGAGTTCACCAATCGGCAACTCAAACTCCCACTCCACGCGCTTAATCCGCCAGCCCTCGGCATGCAGCCGCGCTTGCTCGACGGCCAACGCATCGAGCCGTTGCCGCGCCGACTCCACCTGCACCCGCAACGGGACGCTTAGCCGCCGCCCAAATTGTCGCGCCACCGCCGCATCAAGTGCCTCGCGCAAAAACCGCTGTAAGCGCAGCGCATCCGTGCAGCCGCGCAGTGCCTCCTCCCGCCCCATCGCCTCAAGTGCCGCGTGGCACAGCGTGCCAAAGTCCCGAGCATCCATTTCGACTTTCGCCGCATCGACCGGACGTAACTTAAGCACGCGCGACAAATAAAACCGCAGTGGACACGCCAACCACGCGCGCAGCCCCGTGACCGGTAAATGCAGCGGCAACTCGACCTCACTCGGATCTGGCAACTGCAACGTCCACGCGCGCGACCACGCCAAAGCTGCGCCGCCACGCGGAGGCGGCTCGCGAAACAAAAACTGCACGCGCTGCGGCAAGTCCTCCTCCTCACAGCGCAGCAATAACCGCGACGGTTTTAGCGGGTCGCCCTTAGCCGACACCCGCCCAAACAACACATCCAACCGCGCCGCGCCAACACGAGAGGCAGCCAGCGATTGTAGGTAATACGCATCGACGGCGAAACGCTGTACGTTGGTCTTCAACCCCAACTTCGCTCGCAAGCTCTCGGGCAAAAACAAATCACCACTCACCGACGCAGGCACCTTCCCCTCGTTTAGCCCCGCCACGACCAAATGCGGAGCGTCCGCCCAAATCAGCTCCAACCAGCCCTGCAACTCGACCGCCCCCGCTGGCTTCTCCCCAAAAACTCGCTTCCGCGCATAACACTCTATCGCAAGCGCCAGAAACGCCTCCCCGCCCTCTCGCTCGCCGCCGACCGCGCTAGCAAACCGCTCGTCGCCGCCTAGCGCAGGGCAAAGCCGCACCGCCTCCGCGACCTCGCGCAAGCACGCCGCCCACACTTCAGCGGCAGCGACCCACTCCGCATCCTCCGGCACGCTCAAATCAAAGCTCCGCCCCTGAAAAATCTGTGCCAAGACGGCCTGCCCGGCGGCGGAAAAATCCCCCCTACGCAGCACCTCACGCCACTCCCCGAGCCGCTTCAGCGCAGCCGTTCCCGCGCGGTCTACACTCCGCCACTTCGCACGCAGCGCACTCAAGTCCGGCGGCAAATGCCGCTCATACACTCCGTCCAACTCGGCTAAAAACCGCGTCCCCTCCGTAGCTCCAAACAAAGCCAGCAACACATCGGGCTGCCTTGCGAGCCGAGCCAAGTTTTGAAAACTGTCCTCACGCGCAAACGCAGCGAGCGCACACAACAGTTGGTGCAGCCTATCCCCGCGCCGGTCGCTCCCTGTAGGATTGAAACTCGGCACGCCGCGCTCGCGTAGCGCGGTCTCCAAAGGGCGCAAAATCTCCGCATCCAGAACGCCTAAAGCCAGCGAACCCTGCGCTGCATTAGCCCCCTCTCTAGTGTAAAGCGCGGCCGTATCGGCGAGCCGCTCAGCTTGTTCGTGCGGGTCGGCGCAGACACGCACCCGGGCGGCGAAGTCGGGCAACTGCAATTCCCGAGCCGCCCACTTTTCGGGGATTGGCCGCCCCCAGCCATCGAAGTGGTCGCGCTCGCTCTCCGCCGCATAAACGCAAATCTCGACCGGCAAGACTTGAGCGACGCGCTCTAAAAACCCCAAAACCATCGGTCGCGGGTCCGGCCATGCCAACACGACCACGCGCTCAATTCCCGCAGGCAGCCTCCCTTGCGCCAACAACTCGCGCTGCGCCTCCAGCGGCCCCGCTAGCCCAAAGTCCGCCAGCCGCGCACACTGCCGCCGCTCCAACTCCGCGAGCTCCTGCCAACGCGCAAACTCGGGAAAGTCGGGCTCTAAGCGCGCCGCCACCTCGACCAGCCCAAGGCCGTTTTCGCGCAACTCGTCCTGCAAGCTCGCCAACTGCTCAGCCATCCCCCGCGCCCAAGAAAAATTCCGCGCGGGCGGATCGCCCGGAAACACGGCACGAAACGCCTCAAGCTCCGCGCTGAGCAAAACATCCACCCACGCCAGCAGCACTTGCGACGGCGACGCGTGTTGGATTTGAGCAGAAGCGCCCGCGCCCGCGACCGCGCCGCCCCCCGCACCCGCCTCGCCCAGCACCTCCAGCAACGCATCAAAAGTCAGCACAAGCGGCGGGAAAAGGGCCGTGCGCGACGCGGCTGCGTAAGTCGCCGCCGCAGCGGGCTCGCCGCTCGCCGAGACCTGCAAACGCGTCGCCCGCTGCGCTGCCGCGCCAGCGGCCAAAGCCTCCCGAAGTCGCCGCCCCGCTTGCTGAGTCGGCACCACTACAAGCTGCGCCGATAAATCCAAGGCCCGAAGAACCGATAACCGAGCGACCTCATTTCCCCCCACAGCGCTCGCCCGCTGCGCTAACGCACTAGCGGTCAAATACTCGACCGCCTGCCCAAGCAGCGGCTTTTCCCAAGTGAAGAAACGAAGGCGTAGACCCGTTTGACTGGCGGCCATTGCCTCCCTTTGTCGCAGTTCCCCCACAGCTTCCAATGCTTTTTAGTGCTACCCACTGGACACGCCGACCAATACGGATTAGCGCTCTGGTTCCCCGCCCCGCACACGCGCCGCCCCCTTAGCTAGCGAGTAGTCGCTCGCCTAGCTTTCCCCCAGCTTTCCCCTACCCCATGAACGCTAAACACTTCCGCAACGTTATTGGCGTAGCCGTGCTCTGTCTCGCCATCGTCGCCTCCTTCTGGCGCGTGACTTCGCGCACCGTCCAGCCCGTCCCCAGCGACCGCATCGAGCTACGCATCGGGCATCCGCATTTACACTCTGGCATGCGTGAGGGCTTCGCCGCAGCGATCGAGTCTTACCAACGGCTACACCCCAACGTAAGCATCACCCAAGTCGCCGTCCCTCAGCGCCTATATCCGATATGGGCGCGAGTCCAACTGGTTGGCGGCACAGCCGTCGATATCCTCGACGCCTTCAATGTGCCCGAGCCCACACGCCACTTCGTATCACTCACGCCGTGGCTTGATGAGCCCAACGCTTACAACGCAGGCACTAGCCTAGAGGGCGTCGCCTGGCGCGACACCTTCTTCGATGGGCTAAGCTCCCAGCTTTCTCTCTCGGAAGAGATCTACGCGGTAATGCTGCAAACCGTCTCCCACAGGCTGTTCATAAACCTCGACCTGTTGAGCGAAATCACCGGCTCGCAAGACGACGTACCGCGCGACTTCGACGACTTGCGCCGCCTCGCTGAACAAGTCCGCAACTACAACCAGCGCACGGGCAAGCGCATCGTGCCCATTGCCAGTTGTCGGCCCTACGCGAATGTCACTTTTGCAAAAATGCTCCGCTCGCTCACGCAGAAACTCGTGCGCGACCACAGCCCGAGCCGGACAATGAGCCTGCCTGAGCTAGACCGCCTCATCCTCGACGGCACTTTCAGCTACTCCCGGACCCCCGAGTTTATCCACAGCTTAGAGCTCATGAGTGAACTCTCACAAATGTTCACCCCCGGCTTCCTTCAATTCGAACACGAAGACGCCATCGCCACCTACCTCCGCCAACACAGCCTTATGATTATCGCGGGCACTTGGGACTACGGCACACTGGAAAAGAATGCTCCCTTCAAAACGCGTGGACTGCCCGTTCCCACTCCCTCGCCGAGCGATCACCACTACGGCCCATTTACGCTCGGCCAAGTCGCCGAAGTCCCCATGAACGCCGCCGAACTCGGCATCATCCGCACCAGCCCAAATCGAGAAGCCGCACTCGACTTTCTACGCTACCTGAGCAGCCAGCCAGTAGCAGCGCAGTTTTCAAGAATCAGCCAACGCCTCTCGGCCATCATCGACACCCCTATTCCCAAAAGTCTCGAACAGCTCCGCACGACCAGTGAAGGCGCAGCCAACGGCTTCCGTGTCGATGTCCTAGGTGCCAACGCAAACACCCTAATCAATCGGCACATCCATTTAGTCGTCGGCCCACAACCCGACATCTCCAAATTCGCGGAGCTAATCGACGCCGAGATCGCGCCCTACATCCGCCAAGACCTCGCCACCCAATTAAGAAACTCAAAACGGGAAATACGCGACCTAGACACCGCCCTCGCCCTGCACCTCACCTTCCCCGAAAACAAAGCCTTACCACGAACGACTTGGACCCTCTACGCCGAACAACAACATAAACGCCAATACGACCACCTCATCACACGTCGCTACGTCCCGTCCTATTCGCCACACTAGTCCACTGAACCAGAGGAATCGCACCTGATGCGACGCCGAGGGGCGGTGTACTTCCACTTCAGGGGCTGGGCGCGTTTGTTGTATTGGTTGATGTAGTGCATGAGCTTCTTGTGGAGGTCCTTGGTGCTAGTGAAGATGCCGCGCGTGATGACGTCGCGCTGGATGCGAGCGAACCAGTTCTCGACTTGGTTTAGCCAAGACGAGTAGGTGGGCGTGTAGTGCATCGTCACGTTCGTGTGCTCGGCCAAGAAGGCCTGCACCGCGGCGGTCTTGTGGCTGCTGACGTTGTCGCAGATGACGTGGATCTCGCGGCCTTTGGGCTGGCTGCTGAGCACGTCGGTGAGGAAGGCCACGAACTGAGCGCTGGTGTGGCGCGCTGCAGTCTTGCCCAGCACCTCCCCGGTGGCGGTATTCAGCGCTGCAAACAGGCTCAGCGTGCCGTTGCGCTTGTACTCAAAGCCGTGGCTCTGGGCGCGCCCGGGCGACAGCGGCAGCATCCGGTCCTTGCGATCGAGCGCTTGGATCGCGGTCTTCTCGTCCACGCAGAACACGGCCGCGTGGGCCGGCGGCTTCAGGTACAGCCCGATCACATCGGCCGCCTTGGTTTCGAAAGCCGGATCGTTGGAGACCATGTGCTTGTCCAGCCTATGTGGACGAATGTCGTGCTTACGCCAAATGCGCTGCACGGTCATGAACGGCAGCCCTAGCTGCGCGGCCAACTTGCGGCTGCTCCAGTGCGTAGAGCCGTCCTCGGGCTTGCGCTTGAGCGTGTACTCCAGCACCCGCGCCTCCAGTTCAGCCAGGTCCGAGCGTGGCGCTCGGCCAGGGTGACGCGCATACAACCCGGCGAGGCGCTCGGCCGCGAAACGCGTCTTCCAGGTCGTGATGAAGCGCGAGTCGCAACCCAACTTGCTCATGATCGCCCCACGCGAGGCGCCTTCGTCGAGCAACAGGATCAGTCTGGCACGTCGTACCTGACCCGCGGCCATCGTGCGGCTGCGTTGCAGCGCCATCAATTCTTGCCGTTCGGATTCGCTCAGATTCATCTGCCCCAGACTCCATAGATCCAATGTAAATTCAATGGTTCATTGGACTAGGGGGATGGGGAAGTTACCCGCTGTGCCGCTTAACGGCAAAGAAGCGAGGAAGGATGAAAGCTCGGCAACTAGGGTATACTGTTTCCCAAAACTCAACTTTGGAATGCCCAAAGCGCCCACTCAGGTGCTTGGCCTGGCCCCTGAAGTGGAAGTACGCCAACCCCCGTCGCCGTATCCGGTGCGACTATTCTGGTTCAGTGGACTAGGGCCTGTTCCTGTTTTAAACGTGAGCCGCGTTGATACGCTTTTTTCCCACTACGCGTGGGGAGCAGCCGCGGGCTGTTTTATTTGGCGGCGGGCCTGACGGCGTGCACAGGACGACTTTAGTCGCCGAGCCGTCGTCAAGCCTTGGCGGCCCGCCGTCCATTTACAGAGCCGCTTGGTTGCTGTGCGAATGCACAGCAACCAAGCGGCTCTGTAAACGGGTGCAGGCACAGCCTGCCGCCCCACGCGTAGTGGAGGTCTGCGACCTCTGATCTCGCGGACAGCATGAAGCGTGCAAGTAATGCTTCCCTGCTCGCGCAGGGAGCGAGGACAGTGTCCTCTCCCTTGTTGGCGCGGCGCGTCTTCGGTTTCGCGTTTAGTGCACAAAAAACGCTCCGAGTTGAGCTCGGAGCGTTTCGGCCGCGCGGCGTGGTGACTTCTCTATTTGCGTTTAGAACAGCGCGTTGGCGACGGCTCCGACAGCGGTGATCGGGCCGGAGTCACCCATCGCGCCGAGTGCGCGGTCGGCTTTTTGCAGGGTCGCTTGGGCGTCGGTGTAAAGCGTGTCGTCGTTGATAAGTTTGCCGAGGGTACCTTCGCCTTTGGAGAGCTTTTCGGAGACTTGGGCAAAGTTGGCCATCATGGCTTTGAGATCGGCGGTGGCCTTTTCGTCGTAGAGGAGGGTGCCGAGCGTGCCTTGGCCGGTTTTGACGTGGGCGACGAGTTCTTGCGCACCGGTGACGAAGCCGCGCGCTTCATTGGCGGCGTCTTTGATTTCGGTGATGGTGGCGAGGAGTTGGTCGTAAACGGCGGGGTCGTTGACGAGCTTCCCTAAAGTGCCTTCGCCGCGGTTTACTTTGTTGGTGATGGATTCGAGGTTACTCATTACGGCGTCGATTTTGTTGCCGTTGTCGCTGAGGAGTTGGTTGAGCCGCTCGAAGAGGCTGGGTTGGCCGTCTTGGCTGCGAAAGGCTCCGCTGACTGCGCCGAGGGTATCTTCAAGTTTTTCACCGAGGTCGCCGAGCTGGGCCATGACGGTGCCGAGGTCGGCCGATTCGTAAGTGCGAATCTCGGACTCGGGGCCGAGCGGGGCGGCATGCGGAGTGCCGAGGGTGATGGCGACGTAGTTGGTGCCAAGCAGGCCGGAGGAGGTGATGGTGGCGCGGGCGTCGCTGGGGATCGTGACTTTCTTATCAATGCGCAGGATGGCTTCGACGCGGTGTCCGGCGAGCTGGGTGGTCTCGACTGCACCGATGCGCACTCCGGCCATGCGGACGTCGTCGCCTTGCTTGAGGGCTTTCAGGTTTTGGAAGCCAGCGACGATCGGGTAGCCGGTTTTGCTGAGTGCGGATTTGCTGCCGAGGGCTTCGTAGGTGACCCAGATGAGCGCGAGGCCGAGTAGGAAGAGTAGGCCGACGCGGGCGGTGTGTTGGACGCTGTTCATGATGTTTTGGCGGTCTCCAGTTGTTTAAAGCGAGGGGAGCTTAGGTTAATTTGCGGGTTAAGAAAGTCGCTGATGCGCGGGTCGGTGCTGCGGCGCAGCTCGGCGGGCGTGGCGATGGTGAGTAGCTCGCCCTGCATGAGAATGCCGACGCGGTCGGCGATACCGAGCGCGAGGTCGCGGTCGTGAGAGACGACGATGGTGGTGACGCGGGTCTGGGTCTTGAGGGTGGCGATGATCTCGCTAATCGTCGCCGACATGATCGGGTCGAGCTCGGAGGTGGGCTCGTCGTAGAGCATGAGTTGGGGCTCCATGACGAGTGCGCGGGCGATTGCGACGCGTTTCCGCATGCCGCCGGAGAGTTCGGCGGGGGATTTCCTCTCGGCGTTTTCGAGGGAGAGGATTTTCAGGGCGTGGCGGACTTTTTCGCGGATTTGAGTTTCGGTGCCGAGCCGGTGTTCGCGCAGGTAGAGCGCGAGGTTGTCGTAAACGGAGAGCGAGTTGAAGAGGGCGCCCGCTTGGAAGACGAGCGCCATGTGCACGGCGTGGCGCGTGGCAGGATCGGCGGCGTCGAGCCCGTCGACGGTGACGCGGCCTGCGCTCGGGGCTTCGAGCCCGACGATGTGTTTGAGGAGCACACTTTTGCCCGAGCCGCTGGGGCCCATGAGGACGAAGATTTCGCCGGGGGCGACTTCGAGGGAGACGTTGCGCAACACTTCGTGCGCGCCGAAGGACTTGCTTAGCCCCTCGATGCGCACAGCGACTGGGGACTCGTCCCTTTTGGTTTGCGAAGCACTCGTTGGTGCTGCGTCAGGCTTGGTATTGGGCACTGAGGGCATCGTTAGAGGAGGGCTTTGGTGACGAAGTAGTCGAGGACGAGGATGAGGATGAGCGAGGTGACAACGGCTTTGGTGACTGAGGCGCCGATTTCGCGCGGGCCGCCGCGCGTGTTTAGGCCGATGCTGCACGAGACGAGCACGACGACGAAGCCGAAGATCTCGGCTTTCACCAGGCCGCTCCACACGTCATGAAAGTCGGTGTAGCGGCGCAGGGTTTCGAAGTACTTCTCCGGCGAGAGCGAGATGAAGCCGACGTATTGGCAGACGAGCGCACCGCCGAACCAGCCAACGAGGATGCCGATGAGGGTCAGGATGGGCATCATCACGAGGACGGCGGCCAGCCGCGGGAGGACGAGGATGCGCTCGGGCGGGATGTTCATCGTTACCAGCGCATCGACTTCTTGGTAGACCTTCATCGAGGCCAGCTCGGCAGAGATTGCTGAGCCCACGCGGCCGGCGAGCAGCACGGCGACCATTACGGGGCCGAGTTCGCGGGTCATTGAGAGTCCGACGAGCGAGCCGATGAATTCCTTAGTGCCGAAGTTCGACATGCTGTAGCCGCTTTGCAGGGCGAGCACGCCGCCGATGAAGAAGCTCAAAATGGCGACGATGGGCAGCGTCGTGTAACCGATGAGGTAGCACTGCTCGGCGAGGCGGGCGAACTGGCGGGGTAGGCTGCCAACTTGGCGGAGGCTGTTGAGGAGCAGCAGGACGGTGCTGCCGAAGCCGGCGAGGATTGCGTTGAGGTGCTTCATCGTGGTGAGGGCTCGGGGTTCGCGGCGCGCGGGGGCTGAGCCGCTGGCGTTTCGGTCGTGGCGTCGAGCGTGCGGGATTTGCGTGAAAAATCGAACAGGAAGGGCCGCCATTCGCCGGCTGCGTTTTTGCGCAGTCCGAGTGTGGGGCCGAGGATGCGCAGCTCGCGCGTCTTGCCGCTGCGCCGCCAAGTCACAAGGCGCCAGAGGACTTCGTGGCGCACTTCGTCGGGGGTTTGTTGGTCGTGGCGGTAGAGGGCGAAGAGCGGGTTGTAGAGCAGTTGGACTTTCTCGTTATTGGGGAAGAAAACCGCGAGCGGGCTTAGGAGCTGAGTTTGCGCGCGGCCCGCGCCGTTGTTCCAAGTGCTGAGTAGCGGCCAAAGGTGCGTTTTGTGCGCGGCGGGCAAGTCAGGCTGCGCCGCGCTGCGTTGCCGCTCAGAGGAATAGAGGAAAAACAGGACTTGGTCCTTCGTGCGTATGAGGTCTTGCTCGCGCCAAGTTTCGTGTCGGAGGAGCGGCCACAGGAACCAACGTTTGTCGATGCCACGCCGCACTGAGTGCGAGTAAAACGGAGCCCAGCGGTTGAGCCTGTGTTCGCTGCCCTGTCCCTGAACAAAGAGCGGCCATAGGTATCGCGTTTCTTGATACGGGGCGAGCGGTGCATCCTGCCGTGTGTAGCCGAAGAAGGGCCACAGGTAGCTCTCGCTAATTGAGCCGGGCCGGACTTCGCGCGCATAAAAAGGCAGGACGCCGAGTGAGTGGTGGGCAGGGTGGGGGGCTGCGCCGGTACTCGCGCTCGTCGCTGCACCGTAACGCACGCTGTCATAAATCAGCGGCCAAAGAAAATAGCGGTTGCGATAGGCCCCCTCCTTTTGGGCGACTCCGTAGAGCGGCCAGACGCTGAATCCGGTGTGCCCCTCGCCCGAGCGTTTTTTGAAAATTGGCCAGAGCGCGGAGTGCGTTACGCGCCCCGCTTTTTCGCTGCGAAACGAGAGCGGGAAAAGCACCCACTGGAGCGAGTCGTAGCCGAAGCGCGATTTGATTTGGCCAGCGATGGGAAACACTGCGCGGTAGCTCGTCTCGGGGGTACCGGTTTGCTTGGACGCGTAGACCGGCCAGAGCTCGAAGGAGAGGGAGGCGTCGTCACCCACGCGCGTGCGCGACTCGCCCGAAAAATTCACCAGTTTAAATAAGGACCAATCGACCGTGCCGTTTGCGCTGCGCTTGTAGGAAAAAAGCGGATACAAAAAACTGTGCTCAACTGAGGTCGGGATTTTTTGCCCCGCTGCATCAAGCTCGCCGTCCGATTCCTGTCGCAGCCAAAGCGGCCGAATCGTGCTGTAGTGGCCGCCCGTGGGGGCTGCGCCCGTTGCGGCGAGCGGGCCGAAAAACTGGCGTTCGCCCGGCCGCTCCTCGGTGTTTTTACGTAACTCCGGATTCCGCTGCGCAGGCTTATGAGGGCTTCCGTGCACCGCGCCCAAGCCCGTGCACACGATCAGTGTGCAAAGCGCGGTTCGGAAGTGTAGGTGCTTGGTCATCAAGGGGGCCAAGCGTGCATAGCCTTTCCGGTTTGCCAAGAGGCGGTTAGTTTTTTGTAGTTTGGTGTGCGAATCACTGGTGGAAAGGCCCGGGGGATTCCCCTCGTAGTGCCGAGGGGCGACGCGGTGCGCCCAGCGACCGACGCACTCCGCCAGGCGCTCTTTTCGAGTATCGGCGCACGGGTCGAGGGCGCACGCTTTCTCGATCTCTTTGCGGGAAGCGGTGCCTACGGCCTAGAGGCCCTGAGTCGCGGTGCGGCAGCTGGGCTTTTCGTCGAGCGCGACCGCCGCACGCTTGCCTGTCTCGAAAAAAACCTCGCAGCGGTGGCGAAGAGTTTTGGGCAACATGCCGAGGGCGAAATGAGGGTCAAAACCGCGGCGAAAATCCTCGCGGCCGATGTCGTTTCGCCGAGTTGGGACGCGGCGGCTACTGCGCTTGCGCCCGCCCTCGTCTTCATTGATCCGCCCTACGAACGCATTGAGGCGATCGCGGATCCGCTCTTTGCGCGACTGCGCACACTCCTTGCGCCGCAAACGCGGGCCGAGTCCCCGCAGCCCGCCGCCTTGAGTTCTGCGCTCGTCATTTTTGAAGCGCCGGGCGGGCTCAAACTCGCGCCCGAAGGCTGGCACTGCCTGAAACGCCTCGGCGGGAAAAAGCCGCAGCAGCCTTCGCTTTTGCTCTTCGAGCTTGCTCCGTGAGCCTCTTCAAAAAGGCGAAGCAAGCGTAGGGCGCGCGGGCCTGTGGAGCTATCTTCCCCTTATCTGGTCGCGTTTCCCTTGAGAAACTGGTCGAGGAGGCGGGTGATGAGGGCTTCGGGCGGCTTAGGACGCAGCCCGAGTTGGCGGAGCTGGCCGGTGGCGATGGGTTTGTGCGTTTTGGCGGTGCTTGCCGCGAGGTGCAGCTCGATCAAGTAGGCGCGAAAGTCCCAAGTCCAGCGGGCGTCGTAGCGGATGAGGACTTCGGTGTCTTCGGGCATCATGGAGAGGTGACCGTGGCTCGCCGTAAAACCGCGCCGCCGAAGTTCGCTAGCAATTTTTGCATCAATGGCGTGGTTGTCGTTGAGCCGCGTCTCAACGTACACGCGGTGAAACTGCGCAAGATTCAACTCGGCGCTTCGCTGCGCAGTGGGCTTGGTCGCGCAGCCGCTGAGTCCGAGTGGGAGCAGGGCAATGAGCGCCAAAAGGAATACGGGGACACAGCGATTCATGAGTTTCGTTTAAAACCTAAAAAGGTGTGCGCCCGAAGAACGCACACCTTTTGAAGCGGCTTTTCGTGAATCCGGCACGGGCTAGCGCGTCAGCGCCATCATGTCCGGAGCGGCACGGCCCTTATCCGTGTATGTAGGAGGTGATGAGGTTTTCCAAAAGCTCCTGCTTACCCGAGCGCGGCTTGGGTTCGCCGAGCTTGGTCAAGACGAGTTTTTCGAGGCTCTTGAAGGTCGCCTTACCGGTTTCGATCTCCTTGCCGTAGCCCTCGTCGAAGGAGGCGTAGCGGTCGGCCACAAAGCCGTCGAGCTGGCCGTCGGCGAGGATGTCGCGCGCGATTTTGAAGGCGAGCGCGTAGGCGTCCATACCGCCGATGTGGGCGTGGAAGAGGTCTTCGAGGTCGATCGATTGGCGGCGCAGTTTGGCGTCGAAGTTGAGTCCGCCCGAGCCGAGCCCACCGGCGCGCAGGATGGAGACCATCGCCAGCGTGAGTTCGCGGATGTCGGTGTTGAACTGGTCGGTGTCCCAGCCCAGGAGCGTGTCGCCCGCGTTGGCGTCGATGGAGCCGAGCATGCCTTGGGCGGCGGCGACCTCGATCTCGTGGGAGAAGGTGTGACCGGCGAGCGTCGCGTGGTTTGTCTCGATGTTGAACTTAAAGTGCTTTTCGAGGCCAAAGGTGCGCAAGAAGGCGATGCCGGAGGCGACGTCGAAGTCGTACTGGTGTTTGGTCGGCTCCTTGGGCTTGGGCTCAATGAGGAACTGGCCTTTGAAGCCAATCGCCTTCGCGTGATCGACCGCCATGTGCAGGAAGCGGGCGAGGTGCTCTTGCTCGCGCTTAAGGTCGGTGTTCAGCAGCGTCTCGTAGCCCTCGCGGCCGCCCCAGAAGACGTAGTTTTCGCCACCGAGTTCTTGGGTGACTTCCATCGCTTTCTTCACTTGCGCGGCGGCGTAGGCGAAGACGTGCGCATCGGGGTTGGTGGCTGCGCCCGACATGTAGCGCGGGTTGCCGAAGAGGTTGGCCGTGCCCCAGAGCAGTTTTACGCCGGTGGCCTTTTGGAGCTTCTTGGCGTGGGCGACGAGCGCATCGAGGTTCTTATGGCTTTGCGCCAGTGTGCGGCCTTCGGGCGCGATGTCGCGGTCGTGGAAAGCCCAGAAGGGCGATTGGATTTTTTGGAAAAACTCGAAAGCGGCATCCATCCGGTTTTTGGCGATGGAGACCTCGTCTTTGCCCTCGTCCCACTTGCGCACGATGGTGCCTCGGCCAAAGGGATCAGCCCCCGTCCCACAAAAGCTGTGCCAGTAGGCGACAGAAAAGCGCAGGTGCTCGCTGAGCGGCTTGCCGTCGAATTCCTCGGTCGGGTCGTAGTGGCGAAAGGCGAGCGGATTATCCGACTCGGGGCCTTCGTAGGTGATTTTATCGATTTTGGGGAAGTGGGCTCGGGCGGCGGCAGTCTTCGCGCGAGCGGGGCGGGTGTTCTTTTTAGCGGACATAAGATGGAAAATATTGGGGCGCAGGTGCTGTGATACTTGTGGCCGGATAGTGGGGGGCAGGGGCCGTGGGCTTGAGCTGCGTAGCAGCGCGCGTGTTAAGCTGCTTTTCTGTGAGCATATCAAATCTTTTTACTACGCAGAATTGGCCGGAGCTAGTGGGCTATTTGGCCTCGCTGTTTGTCGCCCTAAGTTTTGTTTTTAAAGGCGTTAGGGTTATCCGCGTCGTTAATTGTATCGGGTGTATTTCGTTTGTCGTTTACGGGCTCTTTAATCCCGGAGCGACGCTTTGGCCTATCGTGATTCCTAATGCAGTGATTTGCTGTCTGCATCTCTATCACTTGTTAAAGCTGGGCTTTGCGAAGCGAGCGTAAGGCGCGGGTGACGATGCGTTGGGTGGCGGCGCAGGGGCTTTCGGCGAGCCAGCGCGAGGTCACTTCGCGCACCCACTCGGGTGAGTCTTTTGAGGCATCGTTTAGCCAGTTGGCGACCGAGTCTTGCACGTAACGTGATGGATCGGCGCGCAGCGGTTCGAGTAGCGGAAGCCCGAGCGCGGGAGTTTTCTTTAGCGCGGTAATGTGTGCACACCAGACGCCGCGCGGGCGCAGGGCTTCGCTCGCGAAACGGCGCAGGAATTCGGACCTTTCGTGCGTCCACGGTTCGAGCAGCCCGATCGCTTTTTCGAGTTCGCTGGCGAGATGGGGGCGCAGGGCCAGCCACGGCCACTCGCGCACCGCGTAGTGTGGGTCATCGGCGAGTGGCCGGATGAGTGCCACGCGTTTTTCGAGCGTGAGGTCGGGCAGTGCCGCGACTGCGTAGCAGGCCCAGCCGCGAACGGTGTCGGAGCGGTGTGTGAGTGCCTTCCCCAGCCCTGCCTCGCCAAAGTGCGCGGCGAGTAACTTACCCGCCAAGGCCATGCGCTGGGTGACCCCGAGCTGCGAGGCGGCGCGCATTTGCGCGATCGCGTCGGCCCCGATCTCGGGCAGGGCCGTCTCCATTAGCACGGCAAGGTCGATAGAGAGTTGTTCGACCAAGTTTGAGGTCGGTGCGCCGGCGTTCAGCTCCGCCAAACGCGCTGCGCTGGTATCACTCATTTTCCTAGCGCCTGTTTTTTTCGCGGGACTGGGGTGGGGACTCATCGGCTGCGGAGAGTGCTGTGCGTACAACCAACCGCAAGGAGTTAGGGGCTGTTCGCGTTTCAAATGCGAGCCGCGCTGCTGCTTACGGCGCAGCCCGAAGGGACGGGCCAGATTTTTCGCGCAGCTGCGTTACTCGTCGCTCATTTGCATGAGCAAACTTCGCTTCTCGCGCCTTGCTGCACGCAAAATCTGGCTCCGTCGCGACCACGTTTGAAACGGGAACAGACCCTAATCGCTTTCTTTCTACTCTTTCTAGCAGGGCGGCTCGTTTGCTGAAATTTCGTCGTAATCCGTATTCGCTGAGTGAACGCGCAGGTTGAAAACTTGGGGGCACTTCGTCCCAATCGCGCGTAATGACTGCGCCGTCCGAAGCCTCCGCTCCCGAAAGAATCGCAACGCTGCGTGCCGAGCTCGCGCGGCACGACGCGCTTTACTACCGTGCGGCCCAGCCTGAAATCAGCGATGCGGATTACGACACACTGAAGCGCGAACTGGCCGACCTAGAGACGCAGTTTCCGCTTTTCGCGCAGGCCGATTCGCCGACGCAGCGGGTGGGAGACGACCGCACGAGTGGGTTTGCAACCCACCGGCACCGCCAACCGATGCAGAGTTTGGATAACACGTATTCGCCGGATGAGTTGCGCGAGTTCGATGCGCGGCTTACCAAGCTAGTTGGAGGCGAGATCGGCGGCGGCAGCATGGCCCCGGCGGGCGAAAACAAAACCGAGTCCGCCGGGCCTCTGCTCGACTACGTCGTGGAGCCAAAAATCGACGGTGTTGCCGTAAGCCTGACTTACGAGCGCGGGCGGCTCGTGCGCGCGGTGACGCGTGGTAACGGAGTGGAGGGCGACGACATTACGGAAAACGCGCTCACGATTACCACGCTCCCGCGCGAGCTGGCGCGGGGGGACGCCCTGCTCGCGGAGTTGGGCAAGGCCCCGCTCCCCGAACTCATCGAAGTGCGCGGCGAGATTTTTATGACGCACGCGGAGTTTGAGCGCATCAACGCCGAGCGTGCCGCTGCGGGCGACTCGCTCTATGCCAACCCGCGCAATCTCTGCGCGGGCACGATTAAGCAAAAGGACGCGCGCGAGGTGGCCCGCCGCCGGCTCGAGATCGCACTTTACGCGGTCGGGCACTGCGAGCCCGCGAGCGCGCTCCCTGCGACACAGCACGCGGTGCAGGAGCGCTTGCGCGCCTGGGGTTTGCCGGGAGTGGAGAAGTTTTGGCGGGCCCGTGGGGCCGACGAGGTGTGGCGAGCGATTGGCGAACTCGACGCGATTCGCGCGACCTTTGCCTATGCGACCGACGGGGCGGTCGTGAAGCTTGATTCGCTGGCACTCCAACGCGAAGTGGGCGCGACCGCCAAGGCGCCGCGCTGGGCGATCGCCTACAAATTTGCCGCCGAGCGCGCCGAGACGCTGCTGACCGACATCACTTGCCAAGTGGGCCGCACGGGCGTCGTGACGCCGGTCGCCGAGCTGCGCCCCGTGCATCTCGCGGGGACGACCGTCTCGCGGGCGACGCTGCACAACTTCGAGGAAATCGCGCGGAAGGATATCCGGATCGGCGATTGGGTTTTTGTGGAAAAGGCCGGTGAGATCATCCCGATCGTCGTTGGGGTGAACTTGGCTCGGCGCATGTCGGGGGTGTACGAGCCACCGACCTCGTGCCCCGAGTGCGGCACGCCGCTCGTGCGCATCGAGGGCGAAGTCGCGCTGCGCTGCCCCAACTACGATTGCCCGGCGCAGGTCCGTGCGCGTGTCGAGCACTACGCCTCGAAAGCGTGCGTGGATATCGACGGGCTCGGCGAGGCGATGGTCGCGACGCTCGTCGCCAAAGGCTGGGTGCGCGACATTGCCGATATCTATCGGCTGCGCCGCGAAGACTTGCTGACGCTCGGCAAAAAAGTCGAAAAATCCACCGATGCGCTGCTCGCCGCGATCGAGACGAGCAAGCGCGCGGAGCTTTGGCGAGTGATCCACGGGCTGGGCATCATGCATGTCGGCGCGGCAGTCGCGAAGGACCTTGCTCGCCATTTCGGGAGCTTGGAGGCATTGGCTGCCGCCACACTCGAGGACTTTCTCGGGCCCAAAAAAGAGAGCCTCATCGACGGCATCGGCGAGACGATGGCGCGGGCGATTGTCGGCCACTTTGCTCGGGCGGAAGCCCGGGCGCTGCTCTCTGCGCTGGGCGAGCTGGGCGTGGCCCCGACTCCACCCACAAAAGCGACTTCCGGCGTGGGCGTTTTTTCGGGAAAGACCTTTGTGCTGACAGGCACGCTGCCCTCGATGAGTCGGGGCGAAGCAACCGCAAAAATCGAGGCCGCCGGAGGCACCGTGAGCAGCAGCGTGAGCAAGAAAACCAGCTACCTGCTGGCGGGCGAAGGCGGCGGCTCAAAACTCGAAAAAGCCCAAAAACTCAGTGTGCCGGTCATCGGCGAAACGGAGTTTATGCAGTTCCTCGCTAGCCCCGCCTCTCTCTAGGGTCTGTTTCCGTCTCAAACGCGAGCCGCAGCCCCGCCGCGCCGCGTCTGACGGGCCGCCAACGAGCGGCCCGCAAAATGGAAGCGGTCACTGACCGCCACTGCGCGTGGGGCGGCGGTCAGTGACCGCTTCCATTTAATTTGGGATTTCGCATCGCGCTATCGCGCGAAAGCGAAATCCCAAATTTGAAAGCATTCCCCCTGTCGCGTTGCGACAGGGGAGGGGAAAGTAGAGTGATAACCCGTTTGGGCGAGGTGAGGAAAATCACGGATAAATCCACGTCCCAAAGTTTGGGTTCCTTTTCACAGAGCTGCTTGGCTGCTGTGCGAATGCACGGCAACCAAGCGGTCGGTAAATGGGTGCAGCGACACGCTGCCGCCCCACGCGCAGTGGGAAAAAAGCGTATCAGACGGGCCGCCAGCAAACGGCGGTGCGCCTCGCACCGGCCCGCCCAATAAAACTCAATTTTTACTAAACTCAGCCGTAGCGTCTTTTCTAGCTGACCAATTTGCGTTACTATACGCTACATCGTCCACCTGGATAGAGCGGAGATTGGGATTATCGGTTATCTTAATGTCATAAGAGGCGATATTTCTATTATTTCCGTTTCTAAGATTTAAAGAGCTTAGCTGATTATTTTCGCATCTCAGCCTTATCAAAGCTGTATTGTTGCCTAAGTCCAAACTGCTTAGCTGGTTGATATGACAATACAAAGTCGCTAAAGCCGTATTTTGGCTTAGATCCAAGCTGCTGAGTTTATTAATATAACAGTGTAAGGTTCTTAAGGCCGTGCTGTTGCTTACGCTCAGGCTGCTGAGTTGATTATTATAGCAATACAATTCTTCTAAAACCTTATTTTGGCTTAGATCCAGACTGCTTATTGAGTTTTTATAGCAAGACAAGAGTTTTAACTTCTCATTATTGCTCACATCTAAACTACTGAGTTGATTCCCAGAGCAAAATAACTCTGTTAAAAATAAATTACTGCTCACATCCAAACTGCTTAGTGAGTTATTATGACAATCCAAATACCTTAAAGATGTATTTTTGCTTAAATCCAAGCTGCTGAGTTGGTTATTATGGCAAGTTAAGAATTCTAACTTCTCATTGTTGCTCACATCCAAGCTCCTGAGTTGACTTTCCGAGCAATTCAATCCTGTTAAAGCCCTATTGTTGCTCACGTCCAAACTGTTTAGTGGATTATCATGACAGGTCAAAAATTCTAAAGCCGTGTTTTGGCTTAAATCTAAACTGCTTAGTTTATTATTATAACAATACAAGCTCTTTAGATTCACAAAGGCTTCAATTCCGGTAAGATCGGAAATGTTTTTGTCGCCAGCCCAAATGGCTCCAGTAAAGGCTCGAGCTTCGGCTACCGAAATTTCGCTGTCGCCGTTGGTGTTAATCTCACGGTTTTTAATTAAATAGGCCTTAAAGTTTGGGTCTGGGATATGCACGTTTTGCGCTTGTGCAGTTATAAAACTAGCAAGGCCCAAAAAAGCGGAAATAATAAATTTCAGTTTCATTTTGTTAATATAATTAGATGACTAGAGGGGAAACGCTATTTTTTAGCGTTTTGTGTTTGGTGGTTTTTCAAATGAACGGTTAGTACCTTTGCGACGTGCTAAAATTTGGACGTGGGTTTGGGGCATAATTTTCTGGGGTAGGGGTTGAGGCTGTGTTTTTAAAGGAAAGCAGTGATTATGGGCGAAGCGCGCCTCAGCCTGGAGGCCAGGTGAGGGGGCGACCTCCGAGGAGGTGGACGTGTAGATGCGGGACGGCTTCGCCGCCGTGTGGGCCATTATTGATGACGATGCGGAAGCCTTCGGCGAGGCCGAGCGCACGCGCGAGTTGTCCTGCGGTGAGGAGCAGGTGACCGAGTAAGTTGGCATCGGTTTGTTGCGCTTCGCCCACGCGGGTTATCACTCGTTTGGGGATGACGAGGAGGTGAACCGGGGCTTGTGGGTCGATATCGTGAATGGCGATGCAGTGCTCATCTTCGTGCGCGATTGTGGCGGGGATTTCGCGCGCGATAATTTTTTCAAATAGGGTCATGGGTGGACGAGGGAAAGGGGCGCGGCGCTTTGGGTTTTGCGCGGTTTTGTAATAAAAGAGGGGAGAGGCCGCCTTTGGGCTTTTTTAGAGGAAGAGGATTTGGAGTCGCTTGTCGGGCGCGGTGTGCGCGGCGGAGAGGTGGCGGATGAAGTCGATGAGTTCTTCGTAGTCGCGGAGTCGCTTCGGGCTGGGGCGGCGACGAGCGCGGAAGCCTCGGCGGCGTGGAGGCGGGGCGAGGAGTGCGGGGCGCAGGTTGGTGATGAGGAGTGTGGAGTCGCGGTAAGGGGCGAGGGTTTTTAGGCCGTTTAGGATTTCGTCGCGGGCGAAGAGCGGTGTGGCTGAGGCGAGCGTCTGCGCGGCGTCCCAGTGGTAAAACCCGCGCTGCGGGAAGTGTTGGCCGAGCGTGGTTTTGAGCAGTCGAGTCGCCGCTTGGTAAAAGGAGGCGCAGGCCCCTTTGTGACTTGGCGCTGCGCCTGACGGCGTGCAGAGGGCGGGCTTAGCCGCCAAGGCTTTCGCACTTGTCTCCGCCGAGCCGTCGCCAAGCGCTGGCGCAGCGGCGTCATCGTTAAACTTGGCCTCCAGCTCTTCGAGGTTGAAGCGGATGGCGTCTTTAATTTGTGCGGCGAGGTAGAGGTCGTGGCCGGTGAGGTGTGCGAAGAGTGCGTTGATGAAGTGCAGGTCTAGGTCGCAGGCCTCTTTTTTTTGCGTGCGCGCGTTGGCGCGCGTGGGCGTGGGGGCAAGATTCTCGTTTTTCATGGCTGCACGAGTGGGGCGGGGGCGACTTTTGAAAGGCTGCTAATTTCGTCCATGAATTCGGAGACGTCGCGGAATTCTTTATACACGCTGGCGAAGCGGACGTAGGCGACTTGGTCGAGGGCGCGGAGTCGCTGCATGATGCCTTCGCCGAGGGCGCGGGAGGGCAGTGCGTTGTCGAAGCGGGCTTCGAGCATGTCGACGGTGTCGTCGATAATCATGTCGATTTGCTCAATATCGATGGGGCGCTTGTGGCAGGCGGCGCGGATGGCGGCGGTGAGTTTCTCGCGGGAGAATTCTTCGCGTCGCCCGTCGCGCTTGATGACGATGAGGCCGTCGCGGACGAGCACTTCGGTCGTGGTGAAGCGGTGGCCGCACTCTAGGCACTCTCGACGGCGGCGGATGGTGTTGCCCTCGCGGCTGATGCGCGAGTCGATGACTTTATCTTCGATGGAGCTGCATTTGGGGCAGCGCATGGTGGCGGGTGGGTCGGTGTTGGGTGCGGCGGGCTTGGTCAGGCGCAGTCGCGTCGGAGTAGGCCGCTGCGGCGCGTACACTAGCTTAGTGCAAGCTGAGGAAGTTTTTTAACAGGTCGAGGCCGTGCTCGGTGGCGATTGATTCGGGGTGAAACTGGACGCCCCAGATGGGGAGGCTTTTGTGGCGCAGGCCCATGAGTTCGCCGTCGGCACTGTGGGCGGTGGCTTCGAGGCAGTCGGGGAGAGTGGCCCGCTCGACGGCGAGCGAGTGGTAGCGGGTGGCGGCGAAGTTTTGCGGGAGCCCGGCGAAGAGATCGCGTCCGTCGTGCTGGATGGGAGAGGTTTTGCCGTGCATGAGCTGCGCGGCGCGGATGACGCGCCCGCCGAAGTGCTGGCCGATTGATTGCATGCCGAGGCAAACGCCGAGCAGAGGGGTGCGTTTCTCGGCGAAGGCAGCGATCATCGCGAGCGAGACGCCGGCTTCGCTCGGCGAACAGGGCCCGGGTGAGATGAGGACGCGGTCGGGCGCGAGCGCGAGGGCTTCGGCAGGCGTAATCGCATTATTGCGAAATACGCGCAGCGCCTCGCCGAGCTGCCCGAAATACTGGACGAGGTTGAAGGTGAAAGAGTCGAAATTATCAATGACGAGAAGCACGAGTGCAGTTCCTTAGCAGGCACGCGCGGCACAGGTCTACAAAAACTCGGGTCAGAAGCCGCGCTGCTGACGCCTTTTTCCCACTACGCGTGGGGCGGCAGGCTGTGCCTGCACCCGTTCAATTTGGGAATTGGCCTCGTCGCTTCGCGACGAAACCAATTCCCAAATTTGAAGTCCCTTCCCTTGTCGCGTTGCGACAGGGCGGCGAAATTAGAGTGATAACCCGC
>NZ_LSZP01000032.1 GCF_001580045.1 Cephaloticoccus capnophilus | reverse complement strand
CAGAGCCGCTTGGTTGCTGTGCGAATGCACGGCAACCAAGCGGCTCTGTAAATGGGTGCAGGCACAGCCTGCCGCCCCACGCGTAGTGGGGAAAAAGCGTATCAGCGCGGCGCGCGTTTCAAACGGGAACAGCCCCTAGTTCGCGCGAGGTAAGGGGGAGCAGTCACTGAGCCTCATAGCGCGCACACCAAGCGCGGTGCCAGCTCGCGTAATCACCTGCTTCGATGTGGGCGCGCGCTTGCGCCATCAGGTCTAGGTAAAAATGCAAGTTGTGCAGCGTGAGCAGGGTGCAGCCGAGGATTTCGCCCGCCTGAATGAGGTGGCGCAGGTAGCTCCGCGAAAACTGTGTCGTGTAGTTGACCACTTCTTCGCTGATGGGACGCGGGTCGCGCGTGTGCACTGCGTTGCGCAGGTTGAGCGGCCCATCGGGAGTAAAGACCAACCCGTGTCGCGCGACCCGCGAAGGCAGCACGCAGTCAAACATGTCCACCCCGAGCGCGATCATCTTGAGCATCTGCGGCGGCGTCCCCAGCCCCATCGTGTAGCGCGGCTTGTGGGCGGGCAGGTGGGGGATCGTCGCAGCGACCTGTTTGAGCATCTCGTCTTCCGGCTCGCCCACACTCACGCCGCCAACCGCGTAGCCCGAAAAAGGCAGTGCCGCGAGCGACTCGGCGGCCTCACGGCGCAAATCGTCGTAAGTCGAGCCTTGCGCAATGCCGAAGAGGAGCTGCCCGCGCTCAAAAAATCCCGTGTCGCGTGCATGCGCCAAGCATTGCTCGGCCCAACGCGCACTGCGCGCAACCGCCTCAGCGCAGGGCCCGCGCTCGCAAGGCCAAGGCGGGCACTCGTCGAGCACCATCGCAATGTCACTGCCGAGCCTACTCTGAATGTCCACGACCTCGCGCGGCCCGAGAAAAAGCTTTTTGCCGTCGAGGTGCGATTGAAACGCCACGCCATCGTCGCGCAGCTTGCGCAGCTTCGCCAAGGAAAAGACCTGAAAGCCGCCGCTATCCGTGAGAATCGGCCCGTCCCAGCCCATGAACCGGTGCAAGCCGCCCAACTCGGCAATCAACTCCGAAGTCGGGCGCAAGTTGAGGTGGTAGGTGTTGCCCAAGATAACCTGCGCGCCGATCTCGCGGAGCTGCACGGGCGTCATCGCCTTAACCGTCCCTTGCGTGCCCACCGGCATAAAAATCGGCGTCTCAATCGCGCCGTGTCGCGTGTGGAGGCGGGCGCGGCGAGCCCCCGTGTCACTATCGGTTTTAAGAACGTGGAAGTGCGGGCAATCGTCTGTCATCGTTTAGCTGCCCAAGACACGACCGCCCCACCCCAAACCGCGCCAGATAAAACGACTCATAAACCCAACACGCCTCCACACGAGCCAAGGCAAACAAGAGCCCGTAACAGAGCCCGGCTTTGAGCAGCAGCGCGGCAATTTTCCCACTACGCGTGGGGCGGCAGGCTGTGCCTGCACCCATTTACAGAGCCGCTTGGTTGCCGTGCATTCGCACAGCAACCAAGCGGCTCTGTGAAAATGACCCCAAACTTTGAGTCGGGAGTTTACTGGTGATTTTTCCCACCTCGCCCAAACGGGTTATCACTCTACTTTCCCTTTTACTACTCTCCCTGTCGCGTTGCGACAGGGGGAAGGGACTTCAAATTTGGGAATTGGTTTTGTCGCGAAGCGACGAGGCCAATTCCCAAATTGAACGGAAGCGGTCACTGACCGCCGCCCTACGCGGAGTGGAGGTCTTTGGCAGTGCTTCGCTTGGCGTGGCCCACTCAAAGCGTGCTGTCGTGAGTAGAAATTTGGGTTTGGGGTTGGCAGTGTGTGCCAGTTGAGCATCCCCTTCCGGTCTATGCGCGTACTCGTTACTGGCGGGGCCGGTTTTTTGGGCTCTCATCTTTGTGATCGGCTTTTGGCCGAGGGGCATGAGGTCATCTGCCTCGATAATCTTTTTACGGGCCGGAAGGCCAATATCGCTCACCTGCTTGGCGAGCCGCGTTTCGAGTTTGTTCGGCACGATGTGATCGACCCGTTTAAGTTCGAGGTGGACCAGATCTACAATCTCGCCTGTCCGGCCTCGCCGCCGCATTACCAGTACAACCCGATCAAGACCACGAAGACCTCGGTGATGGGGGCGATTAATTGCCTCGGGCTCGCCAAGCGGGTGAAGGCGCGAGTCTTCCAAGCGAGCACGTCGGAGGTGTACGGCGACCCGGCGGTGCATCCGCAGCCGGAGAGCTACTGGGGGCATGTGAACCCGATCGGGCGGCGCTCGTGTTACGATGAGGGAAAGCGCGTCGCAGAGACGCTGTTCTTCGACTACCACCGCGAGAACGGCGTGGATATCCGCATCGTGCGGATTTTTAACACCTACGGGCCGCGGATGCATCCGAATGACGGGCGCGTGGTGTCGAACTTCATCGTGCAGGCGCTGCGCGGCGAGGATCTCACGGTTTACGGCGACGGTTCGCAGACGCGCTCGTTTTGCTATGTGGACGATTTGATTGAGGGCTTTGTGCGGCTAATGGGCAGCGAAACCGTGGGGCCGGTGAATATCGGCAACCCGGGGGAGTTTACGATGTTGCAGCTGGCGGAGCTAGTGCTGCGGCTGGTGGGCGGCGCGTCGAAAATCGTGCACTTGCCGCTGCCCGCGGATGACCCGAGGCAGCGGCGGCCTGACATCGCGCTCGCCAAGCGCGCGTTGGGCTGGGAGCCGACCATCCCGCTCGAAGAAGGGCTTAAGCGGACGATTCACTATTTTCGCGGTCAGTGACTGGCTTGCTAGCCGCGCGTTCTGCACGGCATCCATGCCCGATCAGTAAATGGGGGCGGCGACCCGCTGCCGACCGCGCTTGCGCACTGGCCGCCGCCCGCGCTTACACACTTGTCGCCGCCGCCCCGCGCGCGGTGGCATTTACGCTCGCACGACTTATAGTCGTGCCGCCCCCGCCTCCTCGTGCAAAACGCTCTCGAAGAGTGTTTGCCAGCAAGCGGCTGCGTTGTAGAACCGGCCCTTCATGTTTTCATTTTTGTTCAAACGCTTTGCAGGTCGGCACTATAAGAAGTTCTTGGAGCGGAGCCGTCCGATTGTCGCGCAGATTAACGAGTTTGAGGCGTCGTATCAGTCACTTAGCGACGAACAATTGCGGGCCAAGACCGACGAGTTTCGCGCACGGATCGCCGCCGCTGAGGACAAGCACGCCGCGCTTGCCGAGCTGTTACCGGAAGCGTTTGCGGTTGTGAAAAACGCCGCGCGTCGCCTCCAAGGCCGCACGATTACGGTCTGCGATCACGAGCTGGTGTGGGACATGGTGCACTTCGATGTGCAACTCATCGGCGGGCTCGCGATTCATGAAGGCCGCATCGCCGAGATGGCGACCGGCGAGGGTAAGACGCTGGTCTCGACGCTGCCGCTCTACCTCAACGCGCTCACGGGCCGAAACACCCAGCTCGTAACGGTCAACGACTACCTCGCCCGCCGCGACTCCGAGTGGATGGGCCACCTTTACAACTTCCTCGGCGTGACGGTCGGCTGCGTGCAGCAGCAGATGCCGAGCGAGTTGCGCCGCGAGATGTATTCGCGCGACATTACGTACGGGACCGCCAGCGAGTTCGGCTTCGATTACTTGCGCGACAACGGCATGGCGACCCGCCGCGAAGACCAAGTGCAGCGCGACCACTGGTTTTGCATCGTCGACGAGATTGACTCGATCCTCGTCGATGAGGCGCGCACGCCACTCATCATCTCGGGCCCTGCGCCCGTTGAGCGCGAGCAACCCTTTACGCGCTTGCGCCCGGCGATCGACCGGCTCGTTTCCGCCCAAGAGCGGCTCTGCAACACGCTCATCGCCGAGGCCCGCGCCACGCTCGAGAAAGGCAGCGCAGCCAGCGAGGACGAGCGGCGCGCCGCCATTACCAAGATGCTGCAAGTCAAAATCGGCCACCCGAAGAACAAGCAGCTCCTGCGCCTTCAAGAAACCGCCGAGTGGCGCAAGGCACTCGACAAGTTCGAGACCGAGATGAGCTCGGACTTTAACAAGGCCGAATACTACCGGCTTAAAGAAGCGCTCTACTACGCTATCGACGAGCGCCAGCAGCAGGCTGACCTCACCGAGCTCGGGCGGCAGCAGTTGCGCCCTGACAATCCCGACGCCTTCGTGCTGCCCGACCTCGCGACCGAATACTCCGAGCTCGACCGCGAGAGCGCGGGCACGCCCGAAGAGCGCGAGGCCGGCAAACTCGCCGCCCAGCAACGCTTCGCCGAAGTCTCCGAGGAGATTCACTCCATCTCGCAGCTCCTGCGCGCTTACTCGCTCTACGAAAAGGATATCGAATACGTCGTCCAAGACGGCAAAGTGATGATCGTGGACGAAAACACGGGCCGCGTGATGCCTGGCCGCCGCTGGTCAGATGGCCTCCACCAAGCCATCGAGGCCAAGGAAGGCGTCACCATCGAGCGCGAGACCCGCACCTACGCGACCATCACGATTCAGAACTACTTCCGCATGTACGAGAAGCTGGCGGGCATGACCGGCACCGCGGAGACGGAGGCGAGCGAGTTTCACGACATCTACAAACTCGCCGTGCAGGTCGTCCCCACGAACAAGCCCTGCATCCGCATCGACGCCAACGACTCCATCTTCAAAACCCGCCGCGACAAATATAACGCCGTCGTTAAGGAAATCGAAGACGCGCACCGGCGCGGCCAGCCCGTGCTTGTGGGCACGGTCTCGGTCGAGTCGTCCGAAGTGCTCTCGCGGATGCTCAAGCGCGCGGGCATCATCCACACCGTTCTCAACGCCAAGTTCCACGAACAAGAGGCGGAGATCGTCGCGCGTGCGGGCCTTTCGGGCGCAGTGACTATCGCGACCAACATGGCTGGCCGCGGCACCGACATTAAGCTCGGGCCCGGGGTGCGCGAAGCGGGCGGGCTCTACGTCATCGGCACCGAGCGGCACGAGTCGCGCCGCATCGACCGCCAGCTGCGCGGGCGTTGCTCGCGCCAAGGCGACCCCGGCATGACCAAGTTTTTCCTCTCGCTGGAGGACAACCTCATGCGGCTCTTCCTCCAAGGAAACCTCGCCTCACGCCTCATGGAAGGCTCGATGAAGGAAGGCGAGGAACTCGCGCACCCGTGGCTAAACCGCTCGATCGAGAGCGCGCAGAAAAAAGTCGAGCAACAGAACTACTCTATCCGCAAGCGGCTCCTCCAGTACGACGACGTGCTCAACCAACAGCGCGAAGTCATTTACGGCATCCGCAACGCCGCGATTCACTCCGAGCGGCCCAAAGACATCATCTTCGAGCAAGTCCAAGAGGAGATTCTCACGCGCTTTGAAAACGCGGGTTATGGCGAGAAGGCCGCGCCCGGCGCGGCGGAAATCGACCAACTGGTCGGCTGGATAAACTCGCACTTCCCCATCGGGCTAAAACCCGAGGAGCTCTCTGCAACGGGCGACCTCGACACGCTCGCTGCCGACGTCCTCGCGCGTGTCGAAAAAGCCTACGCCGTTAAAGAGTCGGTCGAAATCCCCGAGGCGCTCGGCGCGCTCGAGCGCTACGTCATCATCAACGCCATCGATCGCCATTGGCAGGAGCACCTTACCGAGATGGAGGAGCTTCGCCGCTCGATCGGGCTGCGCAGCTACGGCCAAAAAGACCCCTTGGTGGAATACAAAGGAGAGGCATTTAAGTACTTCGAGGAGCTCATGAATAACGTGCGGCTGCAAATCTGCACGGGGCTCTTCCGCAGCGCGTCGAATATCGAAGCCTTTGAAAACATGCTCGCACTCCTCAGCCGATCGGCGCGTGCGCAAGGCCCGGCAGATGCCTTACCCGCTGGGGCGGCGGGCGCCAGAGGCTCGGTTAACACTGCGAATCGCTTGGGCGCGTCGTCGTCGTCGGGCGCTGCCCCTGCTAGCGGCGCGGCGAGTGCGCCGGGCGGGAGTCGCGAAATCCAACTGCCCAAAGTGACCATTCGCCGCGACATGCCCAAGGTCGGTCGCAACGACCCGTGCCCCTGCGGCTCGGGCAAGAAATACAAGAACTGCCACGGACGCTGAGCCGGGCTGAAACTTTTCTAAACGTGAGCGACGAAACCAAACGCGCCGCGTCGGTGCCACCGACGCGCAAAAAGAAAGGGGCTGCGCACCCGTGAACGACGACCAAGTCCCGAGCCGTGCGGGTAACGACAGCACGCCAAATAAAAAAGGCAGCGCCTCCGAGCGGCCCACAGAAACGGCAGAGTTCACTGAGCTCTCCTTTCTAAAGCGAAACCGGGATAGGCTCGCGGCGATCGGCGTCTTTCTCGTCACGAGCGTGCTCACGGTGCTGAGCTTCCCCCCATTTAACACCTCGGAGTTTGCCTACGCCTTTGCTGCGCCCGCCGTGTTTTGGGCTTACTTGCGGCCCTCGTTTCGACTCTACGCGGGGACGCTCCTCGCCGCGCAAGCAGTCGCCTGGTGTGTGATCCTCGGTTGGTTGCATCATGTGACCTGGGTCGGACTCCTCCTGCTCGGGCCCTTCGTCGGCGCGTGGATTGGGCTCTGGTATTTGGCGGTGTGGTGGGCGATGCCGCGCATGTGGACGCGGCGGCCCTTACAGCGGATTTTGGTGATCTTGGGGCTCGCGGGACTTTGGGCGCTGATCGAGTGGACGCGCGGCTGGGTCTTGGGCGGTTTCCCCTGGCTGCCGCTCGCCGCCAGCCAGTGGCAACGCTCAATCGTCCTCCAAGTCGCCTCGCTGACGGGCAGCGCCGGTGTATCCTTTTTACTGATACTGTTTAACCTAGGGATTGCGGCCTATGCGCATCGGCTGCTGCGTCAGTCGCATCAGGGGCTGAGGAAACGCTGCCCTGAGTTCATGTTTGCCCTGATGCTGCTGATCTTTCCGGCGTTTCTGATGCTGGGCGATACCTTTAGGCAGCAGCGGGTGGATGTGGCGCGGCTCGCACTCGTGCAGCCGCACATCCCGCAAGAGATAAAGTGGGAGCCCGCGCATGGCACGGAAATCGCGGCAACGCTCGAAGCCCTCACACTAGAGGCCGCGAGGCAGTGGCCGGACGCGATTTTGTGGCCGGAAGCCGTGACGCCTTGGGCGGTGCAGGGTGAGCCGCGCGCCCGCGACTTTGTGAGCACGCTCGCGCTGCGTGCTCGCGTGCCACTCGTGCTCGGGTCGATCGCTATCGAGGAGGCCGATCGCGCAGACGAGGCGTGGTTTAACGCCGTGCTTATCGCGACGCCTGAAGGCGGTGTTTCGCCGAGTTTTTACGCGAAGCGGCGTCTCGTGCCTTTTGGCGAATATGTGCCGCTGCGCCCCTTGCTCGGCTGGCTCTCTAAAGTCGTGCCGGTCGGCGATGACTTCGCGCGTGGCCACGACCCGCATCCGTTGATTCTACCGATGCAGCGCGGGATTGCGGTGCTCGGCCCGCTGATTTGCTACGAAGATACCTATCCGCAACTCGCCCGAGCGAGCGTGCGCAGTGGTGCGGAGATTCTCACCGTGCACACGAACAACGGCTGGTTTGGCGAAGACGGGGCGGCGGTGCAGCACGCGGCGCACGCGGTGCTGCGGGCGATTGAGACGCGGCGACCCCTCGTGCGCGTCGGCAATAGCGGCTGGAGCGGCTGGATTGATGAGTTTGGAAACGTGCGCGAGATGATGGCCGACGCCGAGGGCTCCATCTACTATCGCGGGGTAAAGACAATTAGCGTCTCACGCGACATGCGCTGGGCCGACCGCCAGAGTGTCTACGTGCGTTACGGAGATTGGTTCGTGCTCATGAGCGCAGTGCTCGCGAGCGCGGCTGGCGCACTCCTACGCCTCAGCGCCCCACCCACCGAGCCGAGTGATTTGTAGGGCTTTAAGGACGGTTAGAATAGGGTCTGTTCCCGTTTTAAACGCGAGCCGCGCTGAAACACCTTTTTTCCACTACGCGTGGAGCGGCAGGCTGTGCCTGCACCCATTCACAGAGCCGCTTGGCTGCCGTGCATTCGCACGGCAACCAAGCGGCTCTGTAGAAAGGAACCCAAACTTGGAGGCGGGAGCTTACTGGTGATTTTCCCACCTCGCCCAAACGGGTTATTACTCTACTTTCCCCTCCCTGTCGCAACGCGACAGGGGGAATGCTTTCAAATTTGGGATTTCGCTTTCGCGCGATAGCGCGATGAGAAATCCCAAATTGAATGGATGCAGCGACACGCTGCCGCCCCACGCGGAGTGGAAGGGATCTGTGGTCGTGTCGTGCGCAGCACACGTGAGTGGCGAGCCGCGAGCCAGAGGCCTCGCGTTTGAAAGGGGAACAGGCCCTGAGCGCCATTAGTTTTATTTAAAAATAAAATTTGCTTCCTAATATCAAACTGATAACTTTTCTTCTTAGAAAATCCCGTGGGAAACACCTCAAATCCCGTGGGAAACCCTGAGTCTCATGGGAAAGGCCAAAACCCTGAAATCCCATGAAAAAGACCTCTTTGGCCCTCGCGGCCCTCTTCTCGCTTTCTCTCATCCTCGCCGGTTGCAGCAGCAGCAATAGCGGCGGTGGCAATGGCCAGCCTCCACCACCTCTCGGCGGTGAAACGCCACCTCCCGGCGGTGAAACGCCACCTCCCGGCGGTGAAACGCCACCTCCCGGCGGTGAAACGCCACCGCCCACGCTTGCTGAGGAGATCGCGGCCGCCAAGACCATACCGGATCCGCTAGGTGCCATGGGAGCGGAATTTGCTGCTGTCCCTGGCACAGAGCTCAAGGCGCTCAGAGTCAGCGGCCAAACGGTGCCGGATGCCCCATACAGCTTCTCAGGGCTTCAGAATGGCTTGAACACTCTGCTTCTCGAAGTCGATTATGGCCCGGAGCCGGGTTCGAATAACCAGAGCAGCGGGACGGTCACCGGCAATCTGCGCATCTATGAACAGCCGTATTCGATGGTGATTGGCACCGTCTACACGCAGGACTCCGGGACTCTCATGGATGCGGACGACCTCAACGTGCATGAGGTGGAAGATGTGAGGGGGCTGGAGACGACCAGCGCAGTGATCGATGCCCTAACTATCACCGCTACCTAAGAGGGAACCGCCTTCAATGGCACGCAGGAAGGCATTCTGAGCTATATTATGAACTTTGCGACTGGCTGGGGTTTCGGATCAATCGTGGGCTTGGCCCAGTCGGGCAAGGTCGATCTGGAGGCGGCCCAAGTCATGGGCAACAGGATTAACGGCAAGGCGACGGTCGCGGTTGCACCGAATGCCGACGTCGACTATACGCTTGGCTTCTACGGTCCCAACGCGGAAGAAGTCGCCGGCGCCGTTTGGACAAACGATCCCGCCCTCGAAGGCGCGAGTGAAATCGGCTTTGGTGGCAAGCGCTGATTAACCCATTCTTCGTCCTTCTCCGTACTGCTGGGTCAGAGCTTTGATCCAGCAGTACTTTTTTGTCTTTTATTTTGAGAGCCCCCACCGTGCGACGACACTGGCAAATCCGTCTGGGGAGCGCAGGGCTGTTTCTGTGGGGCTGCGGGGTGACCTTATTCGCACAGGCAGATACTCATCGCTTCGAGCAATCGGCACCGCTGGCGGTGCCCGCCCCGGTGACGAATACAGCGCCTGTAGAGACCGATCCGGAGGTTGAAGAGGCCGTGCAGGATAACGCGCTGCGTCAGCTTTCCGGCCAAGAACTGCGCGATCACCCGCGCCTGATGGCACAGGTAATCGAACAATTGATCAAACAGCGACAATGGGCGCTGCTGCCGGCCATGCTGGCTGACTATGAGGCCCACCAAGAGGCCGATCCTCATCTGGTGTTGTATGCCAAAGGAGCACTGTACCGGCAGCAGAAGAACTACCCTCTGGCGACCGGCGCGTTTCAGGCGCTGCTGGATCTGAAACCTGAGCTGACCTATGTGCGCCTGGATCTGGCGATGATGCAGGTCGAGGATAAGCGCTATGGCGATGCGATCAAGACGCTGGCGCAGTTGGTGCAGCACGCTCAAACGCCGCCGCCGATCAAACAGTTGGCGCAGAACCAGCTGGCGCAGCTACAGAAGCTTTATGCGGTCGAATTCACGGTCAGCGGGAACTTTACCCGCAACGACAACGTGAACCAGGCATCGGCCGAACGCACGATCGAGTTTGCGGGGCTGGAGTTCGTCAAGAACCCGGAGAGCCTGCCCAAGACCGGGCATGGCTTCATGTACGGCTTGGGCGTACGCAAGATGCTGCCGCTGGCGGGCAATCATGGGCTGTCGGCGGGGCTTCGCTATAGCGGCATCCATTACTGGGACCAGCAGGACTATAGCGAGAGCACCTTGCGCTTGAATCCGGCTTACCACTACCAAACCCATAACCAGTGGTTCAGGGCGGGGCCGGTCTATGAGAAAAACTGGTTGGGTGGTTCGCAGTACGGCAGCCGCGTGGGCGCTCAGGCCGAATGGGGCAGGCAGATTCTGCCCAAGCATTACCTGATTCCGCATGCGGAGTACACGCACAAGCGCTATGACTCGCCAGCGCTGAACCGCTATGAGGGGGACAGTTACCGAGCAGGGCTAATGTGGGTCCATCAACTGAAGCCGGGCACGGCAATCTCGGCTGGCGGGTCTTACCAGCAAGATGTCCTCAATGAAAAAGCTGAGTCGTCAAAGACACTCGCGCTGCGCCTGGGCGGCAGCTACCGGACAAAGGGAGGCTGGAGCACACAGGTCAGCCTGCATGTGGGCGAAAGAAATTTCGATGCGATGCATCCGCTCTTTGGCATGACGCGACGGGATAAGGAGCTGATCGGGAGCGTCGGAATATGGCACAGAAAGCTCAGGGTCATGAAAATCACGCCGAAACTGGTGTACCGGTTCAGTGATATTCGGAGCAATATCCCGGCCTTGTATAGCCGACAGAGTGGCGGGTGGATGGTGGAGGTGGCCGATGTGGTCTTCTAAGGGCCTGTTCCCGTTTCAAACGCGCGCCGCGCTGCTGCGCTTTTTTCCCACTGCGCGTGGGACTTTTTCCCACTACGCGTGGTGCGGCGGTCAGTGACCGCTTCCATTTAATTTGGGATTTCGCAACGCGCTCTCGCGCGAAAGCGAAATCCCAAATTTGAAAGCATTCCCCCTGTCGCGTTGCGACAGGGAAGGGAAAGTAGAGTGATAACCCGTTTGGGCGAAGTGGGGAAAATCACCAGTAAACTCCCGCCTCCAAGTTTGGGCTCCTTTCTACCGAACGCTTGGCTGCTGTGCGAATGCACGGCAGCCAAGCGTCCGGTAAACGGGTGCAGCGACACGCTGCCGCTCCACGCGTAGTGGCAGTGGGCTGTGGTCGTGTCGTGCGTTGACGAGTGAGTGGGGACGCGGCTTTCTCCGCGCGCATGCAGGCTCTTTCTTCTCCCAATCCGTTTCTTGATTCTGTGTTTGAAGTGCGTTGGCAGCGGTGTCGGCCCGAGTGTGTCGAGCCTGCGATTGTGGAGGCACTTGTTGAGGCGCGGGGGGAGATTGAGAAAATCGCTACACAGCCGCTCGAAGGGCTCTCGTTTGAGAGCACTTTTCTCGCTCTCGAAAAGGCGACGGAGCGGCTGGGCACGGCGTGGGGGCTGGTGACGCATTGGCAGTCGGTCGCGGATAGTCCGGCTCTGCGCCAGGCGCACAATGCGATGCTGCCGCAGGTCAGCGCATTTTACTCGAGTATTCCGCTTAATCCCGAGCTGTGGCGGCGGCTCAAAGCGTTTAATGAAAGTGCGGCGGCGGGCGAAGTGCAGGGGATTGAGCGGCGCTTAATGGAGGAGACGCTGGCGGATTTTGTGCAGGCTGGGGCAGACTTGCCGGATGAGAAGCGAGCGCGTTTGGCTGCGTTGCAAAGTGAGTTAGCGCAGGTGACGCAGAAGTACTCGGAAAACGTGCTCGATGCGACGAATGCCTGGGAGCTGATCGTCGAGGACGAGGCGCGGCTGGCTGGCTTGCCGGAGCATGCAAAAGAGGCGGCGCGGCAGAGCGCGGCGGGCGCGGGCCGGAGCACGGGGTGGCGCTTTACGCTGCATCAGCCATCGCAAGAACCGGTGATGGTTTACGCGCAGGACGAGTCGTTGCGGCGCGAGCTTTGGGAAGCGGCGGTCGCGGTGGGGACACGCGAGCCGCACGATAACACTGCGCTGGTGCGCCAGATTTTAACGTTGCGCGCAGAGAAGGCGGCCTTGCTCGGCAAGCCGAACTTTGCGGAGGTCGTGCTGGAGCGGAGGATGGCGCAGGGCGGGGCGCGGGCTTTGGCGTTTGTGGAGGATTTGGGGGCGCGGGCGGCGGCGGCGTTTGCTCAGGACACGAGCGAACTGGAAAAATTTAAGGCCGCCCAGACGAGTGAGCCGGTCGCAAAGCTCGCGCCGTGGGACTTGGCGTTCTGGGCGGAGAAGTTGCGCCAAAAGAAACACGCGTTCGACGAGGAGGCACTGCGGCCTTACTTCGCGCTGGGTTCGGTGGTCGAAGGGCTCTTTGAGTTGGTGCGGCGGGTGTTTGGCGTCGTGGTGAAAGAGCGCGCGGCGGGGGCTGCGGAGGTCTGGCACCCGGAGGTGCGGTTTTACGATTTGTTCGACGCGGACAGCGGGGAGCAGCTTGGCTCGTTTTACTCGGACTGGCATCCGCGCGACGCGAAGCGCGGCGGCGCGTGGATGAATTATTTGCGAACGGGCGCGCGTAGCGCTGACATGCGCACGCCTCATCTGGGCTTAATTTGCGGGAACCTCACGCCGCCGGTGGGCGAGCGTCCGGCACTGTTGACGCATCGTGAGGTCGAGACGGTTTTTCACGAGTTTGGGCATTTGCTGCATCACCTGCTGGGCGAGATCGCGGTGAAGTCGCTCAACGGCGTGAATGTCGCGTGGGACTTTGTGGAGCTGCCTTCGCAGATCATGGAAAACTGGTGTTGGGAGCGCGAGGCACTCGACTTGTTCGCGCGGCACTACGAGACCGGCGAGCGGATCCCCGATGCGCTGTTTGAGGCGATGAGCGCGGCGCGGAATTTTCGCTCGGCGACTTTTCTGATGCGGCAAGTGAGCTTGGCGAAACTTGACTTGCTACTGCACACGGACAGCGCGCGCTACCTCGCTGCGTCGGATATCGAGACGGCGATCCGCGCGGCTATCGCGCCGCACCTAGTGCCGACCGAACCGAGCGCGCCAACGGTGTTGACGCGCTTCGGGCACATTTTTTCCGACCCGGTGGGCTACGCCGCGGGCTATTACTCTTACCAGTGGGCGGCGGTGCTCGATGCCGATGCGTTTACGCGCTTCAAGCGCGAGGGGCTCTTTAATCGGCAAACAGGGCGAGCGTTTCGCGAAGCGATCTTATCGCGTGGAAACGCCGCGCCGCCGATGGAGCTGTATCGCGAGTTTATGGGCCGTGAGCCAGACTTGCAGGCACACCTAGCGCGCTCAGGCATCTAGGGGCTGTTCCCGTTTCACCACTGCGCGTGGGGCGGCAGGCTGTGCCTGCACCCATTTACCGAACGCTTGGCTGCCGTGCTCATGCACGGCAACCAAGCGTTCGGTAGAAAGGAGCCCAAACTTGGAGGCGGGAGTTTACTGGTGATTTTTCCCGTCTCGCCCAAACGGGTTATCACTCTACTTTCCTTTTTACTATTCTCCCTGTCGCAACGCGACAGGGGGGAATGCTTTCAAATTTGGGAATTGGTTTTGTCGCGAAGCGACGAGGCCAATTCCCAAATTGAACGGGTGCAGCGACACGCTGCCGCCCCACGCGTAGTGGAGGTGGTCTGCGGTCGTGTCGTGCGTTGACGAGTGAGCGAGCGAGAGCGCTAATAGCTGCGGTTACTGTGTATTAAATACGTAGCTATGCGCATCTGCTTTGCGGTTTACATGGGCTTGAGTGCTACGCATTTACACGATCCTATGATCATCGCAGACATTGCCAAAATACCGGGTAACACGTTTCCGGCTCGCCGTTGGGGGCGTGGGCTCGCGGGCCAATCCGGTCAACCTATTCCGGCAAAAGGTTTCACGATGGGCTACGTTATCCTAGAGCCTAATGGCGGGCAGGTGCCTTGGCATAACCAAGAGCAAGAAGAGGTTTACATGGTGCTCCAAGGGCGTGGCGAGATCTGCGTAGGTGAGGAGAAGAGCGAAATCACGGCGGGGCAGATGGTTTACTTGCCGGCTACGGTATTTCACCAACTGACCAATGTAGGCGATTCGCCGCTACACATGATGTATTGTTACTGTCCGGGCGGCGATGTCGCGCACTGGCGGCAGGAGCTTGAGGGGACGCTGCCGCGCGCGGGGGAAGGGGACATCCCTGCGCTCCCTGCCGGAGCCCAGCCGCAGTGCACGGACAAAGCACAAGCGCCCCTGTAAATGGGTGCAGGCACAGCCTGCCGCCCCACGCGTAGTTGGAGGTCTGCGACCTCTAGCACTGCCCGCTTCCCTCGTTGGGCGGCTCCGGCGCGCCCAGCGAGCCTGCTGCCAAATAAAGCGGCCTGCGGCTGCGCCCGTGCGCTCCTGAAGCGGTCGAGCAGATTTTTCGGCGTCGGTGCTGGTAGTCGGCTGAGTTTTCCTTAGTTCGAGCGGCTTATGACTACGCACAAAGTCGGCATCATCATGAACGGCGTCACGGGCCGCATGGGCACGAACCAGCACCTGTTGCGCTCGATCAAAGCGATCATCGATCAAGGGGGCGTGCGCTTGAGTGATTCGGAGCGGATCTTGCCCGACCCGATTTTGGTGGGCCGCAGCGAGGCAAAGCTCGCCGCGCTGGCGGCCCGTGCGGGCATCTCGCGTTACACGACCGACCTCGATACGGCACTCGCCGATGCGGGTAACCAGATTTATTTCGACGCGACGCTCACGGGCCAACGTCCGCATGGGGTTCGCAAAGCCATTGCCGCGCGCAAACATATTTATTGCGAAAAGCCCACGGCGACGACCTCCGCCGAGGCCCTTGCGCTCGCTCAAGAAGTCGAGGCCGCCGGGCTCAAAAACGGCGTCGTGCAGGACAAGCTTTGGCTGCCCGGGCTGCTCAAGCTGAAGTATCTGATCGATACCGGTTTCTTCGGGAGGATTTTGAGCGTGCGCGGCGAGTTCGGCTACTGGGTGTTTACCGGCGAGCACGAGGCACTCCAACGCCCCTCGTGGAATTACCGTAAGGAGGAGGACGGCGGCATCATCGTCGATATGCTCTGCCATTGGCAGTATGTGATTCAGAACCTGTTTGGGGAGATTCAGAGTCTGTCGTGTCTCGGTGCGACGCATATCCCGCAGCGTTGGGATGAGGCGGGGCAGCCCTATAAATGCACGGCGGACGACGCGGCCTATGCGACCTTCCAGCTCGCGAACGGCACGATCTGCCACTTCAACTCCTCGTGGTGCGTGCGCGTCGATCGCGACGACCTGCTCACACTCCAAGTCGATGGCACGCACGGCTCGGCAGTCGCGGGGCTGCGCGATTGCAAGGCGCAGCCACTCGCGGCCACGCCGCGCGCGGTGTGGAACCCCGACATTGATAGCCCCATCGACTACAAAGCGGGCTGGAGCCGCGTGCCGACCAATGCCGTTTACGACAACGCCTTTAAAGTCCAGTGGGAGCTATTCCTACGGCACGTCGTGAAGGACGAACCGTTTCGCTGGAGCTTGCGCGAGGGGGCCAAGGGCGTGCAACTCGCTGAACTGGGGCTGAAGTCCTGGGCCGAACGCCGCTGGGTAGATGTCGAGGCGTGCTGATTCTGAGATTCAGCTCGCGCAGCGAGATACAGCACGCAGCTCGCGCAGCGCCCCGCTGCGGTGGGGCGCAGTGCCGCGCGCCGTTTTCCTTCCAGCGGCGCGTCGTGGATGGCTCGTGGGCGCGCGTTATGTGCGACTCGCGCCTTGACGTTTTGAGGAACCTCATAAGGTAGCGCAGACTCGAAGCAGAGCTCCCCCCATTTTTTTATCATGCTTATTTGGATCATTCTTATCATCGTCCCCATGCTCTTCGGGCTCTATGCGCAGACTCGTGTGCGCAGTGCCTATAACAAAAATGTGAGGATCGCTTCGCGTGGGCGGATTACGGGCCGTGAGGCGGCCGAAGCGGTCATGCGCTCGGCGGGCGTCCAGGGCGTGGAGATTATCAAGGTGCCGGGCGAGCTCACCGATCACTACGACCCGATCCGCCGCCGCCTTGCGCTTTCTGAGATGAACTACCACGGGACGAGCCTCGCTGCGTTGGGCGTCGCTGCGCACGAGGCCGGTCATGCCATCCAGCACAAGGTTGGCTACTCCATGATGAAGGTTCGCCAAACGCTGGTACCGGCGACGCAAATCGCCTCCAGCATCTCGAGTTACGTGATTATGGCGGGTATTTTGCTGCTCAGTTTTGCGGGCTCGGCCTTTGGCTACAACCTGCTCGCCTTGGGGGCATGGGCACTTGGCGTAATCGTGGTTTTTCAACTCGTGACCTTGCCGGTGGAGTTTGATGCGAGCCGCCGTGCGAAGGCGCAGCTCGTGACGCTCGGGATTGTCGAGAAAGACGAGATGAAGGGGGTGCACGAGACGCTCGACGCCGCGGCGTTGACGTATGTCGCCGCCTTTGTCGCTGCGCTCGGCTCGCTTTTGCACATCTTGCTCATCTTGGCAGGAGGCCGCAGTCGGGATTGAGCCGTTACTGGCGTATTTACCCAAATAGAACCTTTGCCTTTTGCGCAAAGCCGCCGCGTAAACTCGGCGGCTTTTTTTATTACCCCTACTCCCCGCACTAGCACTAGCCCCATGAGCGTGTCTCAAAAAAACCACTACCGCCCGAACTTCCACTTTGCGCCTAGCGACGGGTGGGTAAATGACCCCAACGGGCTCTTCTACTTGGACGGAGTCTGGCACTTGTATTTCCAGTATTACCCGCATGCGCCAGAGCACGGGCCGATGCACTGGGGGCATGCGACGAGCCGTGACTTGGTGCATTGGGAGGAGCAGCCGATTGCGCTTTTTCCCGATGCGTCGCGCAGTATTTTTTCGGGAAGCATCGTGGTCGATGCGCAAAACACGGCGGGCTTCGGTGCCGCAGAAGCGGAGCGAGCCGAGGGCGCTGTGCCGCCAGTCGTGGCAATTTATACTGCGCACGATGCAGCTAAGGCAAAGTCGGGCGGCGATGCCGCGCTCGCCGCAGAGACGCAGGCAATCGCCTATTCGCTGGATGGCGGGACGAGGTGGACGCACTACGAGGCAAACCCTGTCTTGCCTAATCCGGGCTTGCGCGATTTCCGCGACCCGAAGGTGAGCTGGGATGCGGAGCGCGGGCGGTGGTTGATGGTGATCGCAGCGGGCGACTGTGTGCACTTCTACACTTCGCCAAACCTCAAGGACTGGGCGTTTCTCTCGGAGTTTGGCGCGCAGATTGGCGCGCACGGCGGTGTCTGGGAGTGCCCGGACTTTTTTTCAATGAAGGTCGAAAAGGTGCACGGTGAGCCGCCCCCGCCGGATGCCGAAGAGAAGTGGGTGCTGCTCGTCAGTCTAAACCCGGGCGGCCCAAATGGCGGCTCGGCCACACAGTATTTCGTGGGCGATTTCGACGGGACGAAATTCACGCCCGACAAACAGTTTACCGCGCCGCCGAATCATAAAAAAAACGCGGCAAAACAAATCGTGGGTAAGCCGCTCAATAACCCGACTGTCCTCGAAACGATTTGCAGCCCCTACGCTTGGCTGGATTGGGGGCGGGACAACTACGCAAGCGTGCTCTTTAACAACGTGCCGGATGGGCGGCGCGTGATGATCGGTTGGATGTCGAATTGGGATTACGCTAAAAAACTCCCGACTTCCGCAGAGGGCTGGCTGGGCCAGATGACTTTGCCGCGTCAGCTGATTTTGGCGAAGACGTCCGTGTCGGGTTACGTTATCAAAAGCCACCTGCCGAGCGAATTTGGGGGCGACCTTGACCCGACACGCAAGATCCGCCGCAGCGGCACGCTCAAGGCCAATGGCCCGCTCGCACAGGTGGGTATCGCGCCCATCACTACGCTGATTGAGTCGGGCGAAATCGACCTTACGCGGGCAATCATGAGGATTAAGATTAGGCAGATGAGCCCGATGGGGAGCTACCGGCTTGTGTTTTGCAACGAGCAGGGCGAGCGGCTGGAGATTCTCCAACACAACGCCGTCCCCGGCACGCCGGTTATCGTCAATCGCCACTCGGCGGGCGAGGGGGACTTTTCTCAAAACTTTGCCGGCCCCGTGATTGCTGCGCCCATCGTGCCGGTCGAGGAGCAAGGGCTGTGCTGTTCGGAGACGAACTTCATGATCATCCTCGATAAGACCTCGGCGGAGATTTTCTGCAACGGAGGCGAGCGTGCGATTACGGTCCTGTTTTTCCCCAACTGGCCCTACACGACGCTGCTGTACTCGTCGGACGTAGCGGGCTCCTCCTACGCAATCGAAGTCGAGGAAATCGCGCTGTAGTGGCGTGGCCATGACGGCTCGTCGCGCAGCCCCGCACGCCCCTTCTCCCAAGGTTAATGTGTGCTCTCTGTTTGTGACGCAGATGACGCACATAGGCCGCCCGCAGCGCGAACAAAGAGGGGCGCTTCGCGTTCTCAAAAAAGTGCCTGCGCGGAGAATCTGCTGCGCGTGCGGCACCTTTTCCCATGAATGCGTCTCACTCCGAAAACTACCGTCCGCTGTATCACTTCAGTCCACGCAAGGGCTGGATAAACGACCCCAACGGGCTGCTCTACCTCGACGGCACTTGGCACTTGTTTTTTCAGTATTACCCGCATGCGCCTATCCACGGGCCGATGTATTGGGGGCATGCGACGAGTTGCGACCTCGTGTGTTGGCAGGAGCAGCCGGTTGCGCTGTGCCCTCAGGGTTCCATTTACATGTTTTCGGGCAGTGCGGTCGTGGACTACGGGAACACGTCGGGTTTTGGCGACGGGACGACACCGCCGCTTGTGGCGATTTACACTGCGCACGACATCGCGGAAACTGACCCAAACCAGGTCGAGAATCAGGCGCTTGCTTACTCGCTGGATGGCGGGATGACGTGGGCGCAGTATGCGGGGAATCCCGTTTTGCAGAGCCCGGGGCTGCCGGATTTTCGCGACCCAAAGGTGAGTTGGGATGCGGAGTGCGGGCGTTGGCTAATGGTTTTGGCGGCGGGCGACCGCGTGCATTTTTACGAGTCGGCGGATCTGATTAACTGGCGCTTCCTCTCCGAGTTTGGTGCGGAGTGTGGCGCGCACGGCGGCGTTTGGGAGTGCCCCGACTTGTTTTCGCTGCCGGTCAAAAACGAATTTTGGGAGGATGGCTTGGATGCGGATGACAGCGAGGGTTGCGCTCCTGAGAAAGAGAAGTGGGTGCTGCTGGTGAGCATCAACCCGGGCGGGCCCAACGAAGGCTCGGCCACGCAGTACTTCGTGGGCGATTTCGACGGGACGACCTTTACGCTCGATGAGAGTCAGCCCTGCGCGAGCGCGCGTTGGGTGGACTGGGGGCGAGACAACTATGCGGGTGTGCTTTTTAACAATGTGCCTGGTGACCGGCGGGTGATGATTGGCTGGATGTCGAACTGGGACTATGCCGCTGAACTCCCGAGCGCGGCGGACGGCTGGCTCGGCCAAATGACGATTCCGCGTGAGCTTTCGCTAGTCGTGAACAGCGAGGGTTATGTGCTCAAAAGTTATCCGGTGCCCGAGCTCTTTGCGCGGCGTGAGCAGGGGAGCCGACTGTTTCGCTGTGGTAAAGTAGAGGTCGCTAACGAGGAAGTGCCGATGATTCCGTTTGGGGAGCTCGACCTGAAGCGCGGCATGATCAAAGTCAGCTTGCACGGCTTGGGCGCAGGCCAAAGCACGATTACTTTTCGCAATCCTTGGGGCCAAGAGCTGCGCCTAGGAGTCAATAACGTGGAGGGCTCGGCGCGCGCGGAGCTTTTCGTTGACCGTAGCGATGCAGGCTCGGAGGTCTTGCCGAAGAACTTTCCTGTGCCACTCATGGTCGCCCCGCTTGCAGGTGGAATGCGCAATTCGATGCGGATGTTGCTCTGCCTCGATAAGACCTCTCTGGAGTGTTTCGCCAATCGGGGCGAGCGCTGCGTGACGGCTAGCGTCTACCCGAGTGCGGCATTTACGGAGATGGGATTTTCGGCGGAGAGTACCGGAGCCACGTTTTCGCTGGAGGCGTATGCGCTGCACGTCGATAACTGCGAGCCATGACGCGATTTAAGCCCGCCCGTTTCCACTGCCTCTTTGCTTTCGCCCTCTTACTCCCGCTTACGGGACTGATCTCCCGAGCCGATGCGCCCGCAGCCGAAACTGCGTCTGCGCTTGCGGCTTCCACTAATCCCGCTGCCTCGCTTGTGCCCGACCCTGTGTTGCGCACGGGCGAGCTGCCCAATGGGCTGCGCTACGCGATTTATCCGAACAAGGAGCCGCAGGGCCGAGCGTCGCTACAGCTGGTCGTATTGGCTGGATCACTACATGAGACCGAGGAGCAGCGCGGGCTCGCTCACTTTTTGGAGCACATGGCGTTTAACGGGAGCACGCACTATCCGCCCGGGACGCTTATCGAGTTTTTCCAACGGATGGGGATGAGTTTTGGCGGCGACACGAATGCGTTTACCAGCTTCGACCGCACGCAATACCGGCTCGAACTGCCGCGCACGGATGCGGACACGCTCGCCGAGGGCTTGCGCGTGCTGAGCGATTACGCGGGCGGGCTCTTGCTGCTCGACGAGGAAATCGACCGCGAGCGCGGCGTCATCCTCAACGAAAAACGTGCACGCGACAGCGTCGCCTACCGGAGCTTTGTCGCTCAGTTTGGGGCGATGCTGCCGGCAGCGCGCCTGCCGCAGCGGCTGCCTATCGGGCTGGAGTCAGTGATTGAGGAGGCGGGGCGCGATCGCTTCGTGGATTTTTGGGACACTTGGTATCGGCCTGAGCGCATGATTGTGGTGGCGGTGGGCGATTTCGATGTGGAGGCGGCCGAGGGGCAGATCCGCGACACCTTTGTGCCGCTCGTGGCGCGCGCTCCGGCTCGTGAGCTGCCCGACATGGGGCGCGTGACCGAGCTGGAAGAGCCGCATTTATTTTATCACTACGAACCGGAGGCGCCGGGGACGGATGTGATCCTGACATGGCTGCGGCCCTACAAAGAGGCGCCGGACAGCGTGGAGAAACGCCTGGCCGAGCTGCCGCGCAACCTCGCGCTTGCGATGCTCAACCGCCGCTACAGCGAGCTAGCGAAGGGCGAGGATGCGCCCTTCAATACTGCGCGAGCGACTGCGGGCGACTACTATCGCTTCGTCGAAGAGGCGGAGATCACGGTGTCGACCAATCCGAAGCTCTGGCGCAAGGCACTTCAGGTTGGCGAGCAGGAGCTTCGTCGTGCGCTCGAGCACGGCTTCCAGCCCGATGAGCTTGCGGAGGTCGTGGCCGATTTTAAAAACGCATTGGCGCAGAGCGTGCGCGGTGCGCCGACGCGGCACTCCTCGCAGCTTTCGAGCGAGATCGCTGAGGCTTTATTTACCGACACGGTGTTCACGAGTCCTGAGTTTGACCTCGCACTGCTTGAGGCGCCGCTCGCACAAGTGACGCCCGAAGACTGCCTCGCTGCGCTGCGCGAGGCCTTTGAGGGAGATGGGTTTTACGTGAGCGTTATCGGCAACGCGAAGCTCAGTGTGGACAAGTCTGGCAATGCCTCGGCTGCCCTCGCTGAGCAGGAAATACTCGCGGCGTTTCAAGCCTCGCACAGCGAGCCGGTCGCGCCGCCTGCTGTGCGTGAGACGAGCGAGTGGGCTTACGCGAGCTGGGGAGAGCCGGGCGCGGTGATCAGCGACGAGCGAGTGGAAGACCTCGACCTGCGCTTAGTCCGCTTCGCCAACGGCGTGCGGCTCAACCTTAAGCAGACGGATTTTGAAAAAGGCCCCATCTACGTGTCGCTGCGTGTGGGGGAGGGCGAGTTGACCGCGCCTGCTGAGCAAGCCCCTGGGATCGGCGATTTGGCAGGCGCCACCTTTGATGCCGGTGGGCTCGGGGCACACAGCGCGGACGAGTTGCGGCGCATCCTCGCGGGGCACACGGTCGGCGTAGGTTTTACTGTCGGTGTCGATGCCTTCACGCTCGCGGGCGCGACGACGAGCGAGGACTTGCGACTCCAGCTTCAACTCATGACGGCCAAGCTCACCGACCCGGGTTGGAGGCCCGAGGCACTGCGCCAAGCGCGTAAGCAACTTGAGCAACTGTATTTAAGTTTTAAATACACGACGGGCGGGCCGCTCGTCACTGAGGTTGCGAACCTACTGGCGAGCGGCGACCCGCGCTTCGGCTTGCCCGAGAAGGATGTCATGCTTTCGCGGAACTTGGAGGAAGCGCGGGAGTGGATTGATCCAGAACTTGCGAGCGGTCCGCTTGAGGTCGCGGTGGTGGGCGACTTCGAGCCCGAGGCCGTAATTGCTGCGGTGGCCGAGACCTTGGGGGCACTGCCGCAGCGCGCGGAACGGCGTGCACTTGATGAGCGCAAGCAGGTTCGTTTTCCCGCGCAGCCGTTTAACAAAAATTACGGAATCCCGACCGAAATCGATAAGGGCGATGTGCGCGTGTATTGGCCAAGCCACGACGCACTCGATGTGCGCCGCTCACGTCGACTTTCGTTGCTCGGTGCGGTGCTTGACGACCGGCTGCGGCTAAAAGTGCGCCAGGAAATAGGCGGCAGCTATAGCCCCTATGCGGGCAACGTTGCGAGCAATGTGTTCCCGGGCTACGGCTACTTCCAAGCGATATGCGTGGTCGACCCGAGCCAGGCCGAGCAGATCGCGGACTTGATTGTGGAAATCGGCGACGACCTCGCGCGAAACGGCGTGACGGCGGATGAGCTGGAGCGCGCTCGCCAACCCGTGATGACGAGCGTGCGCGACTCGCTGCGCAATAACACGTATTGGCTGCGAAGTGTGCTGTCGCGTGCGCAGGAGAAGCCCGAGGTGATCGACTGGGCGCGTTCGCGCGTGAGCGATATCGAATCAATCACCGCTGAGGAACTGAGCGAGCTGGCCAAGACATACCTCCCTGCCACCCGCGCCTCACGAGTCATCATCCTGCCAGAGAGGCCGGCGGCCGCAGCCAGTGACGTTCCCGCGACAGAATGAGACACGCCGCGCTTAGCGACCGCTCCCACTCCGCGTGGGGCGGCAGCGTGTCGCTGCACCCATTTACAGAGCCGCTTGGTTGCCGTGCATTCGCACAGCAGCCAAGCGGCTCTGTGAAAAGGAGCCCAAACTTGGAGGCGGGAGTTTGAAACGGGAACAGGCCCTAAGCAGACTTGGGAAAGGCGCAGTGGGAAAGCGTTCCACTGCGCCTTTGTTGAAGCAAAACGGGCTCAAAGCCCCAATCAGTAAGACAGCAAACTGGCTTCTTAACGAGAAGTGTGGGTGTGTCGCTACGAAGCCACCTGCTGTATAGCTCGGGAAGGAGTACTGCGTTTTCTTAGCCGCAAGAAAGGAGAACTACGCAATTAATTTAAGTAAAATAACTTATGAATGCGAAAACTACCCACACTGGTGCAGCTTCTCCCGTATGGCAGCGATGCGCCGTGAAAAAAACGCCGATACACGACCGACGGGCGACCAATGAACGGCAATGCGCCTCGCACCCGCCCGCAAATAAGAAACGCCCGCGACTCTGGCGGAGGAGGAGGGATTCGAACCCCCGGTGGGCTTACACCCACGTCTGTTTTCAAGACAGATGCCTTTAACCACTCAGCCACTCCTCCGTTGAGTCGCGCGATTCGCTTAGAGCGGCGGAACGCTCAACAACGCGCGCCGCGGCGTCAAGGAGGCAAAGCCTAGGACAAAGACGATCCGCAAAACAAGAAGTCCGCATCGGCTCATGCGTATCATGACAAAACCGCCCCACGCCGCTTCAGTTTCTTCAGCTCGGCGGAGGCCGCACAGGCCTGAAGGTGTTTACGCGCCAAGGGTTTTAGGGTTTCGAGATGGGCCGCGATTTCGGGCGAAGCTTGGGCCGCTTCGCCAAGCTCGCAGAGAAGCGTTTTCAGCTTCGGACCGAAATCCTCAAAGCGACGCGTGACCAGTTGGACTGCGACGGGCGTTTTTTCCGCCTCATCCAAAGGAAACACGAGGTAGCCCTCAGGCATGTCCGCCAAGCGCTCAATGGCCGCCGCGCGATTTTCCCCAAAAGCCTTGGAGCGAAGCAGCGAAGAAAGCCCCCCTTGATTGATACCAGTCGCCTTAACAAAGGCCGCTTGCGAGCCAGCATGGTGGGCATCGATCCAAGCGCGTAACCGAGCCCGGCGCGCCTCCATAATTCTGGTTGGGGTATGACTCATTCGGAACACGCTTTTATTACCTTTGGGTAATTACGATTAAAATTCCCCGAATAACTCGTTCAGCAGATTCGCTTAATATTTACCCGAGTAAATTGACTAAAATTTATAAAGGTAATAGCAGAGTTGTCATGGAATCGCTTCGAGCCTACTTGCAGAAACTAGCTGTTCCGCAGCAGCACGAGTATGCGGAGCGGGCGGGGACTTCGCTCGGGTATTTGCGCAAGTCACTCAGCGTGGGCTCCCGCTTTGGAGGCGTTTTAGCACGGCGGCTGGATGAGGCGAGTGGCGGGGAAGTGCCCCGCTACGAGTTGCGGCCCGATATTTTTGGAGAAGGGCCCGAGGAAGCGGCAGGACAAAGCAGGTAACTTTTCCCACTGCGCGTGGGGCGGTGGCATGCTGCCACTCCCATTTAAATCACGATTTGGCTCGGTCGCTTCGCAACCGAACACAAATCGTGATTTTGAAATAAGCCCTCCGTTTCTGTCGCAACGCGACAGGGGGAATGCTTTCAAATTTGGGATTTCGCTTTCGCGCGATAGCGCGATGAGAAATCCCAAATTGAACGGGTGCAGGCACAGCCTGCCGCCCCACGCGTAGTGGATCTACTTTTTGTAGAGTTTGGCGGGGTCGATGAGGCGGCGGGCGACGAATTGGAGTTTGAGGCTGGCTTCGTCGCTGGGGTCGGCGTCTTCGCTGAGTTGGCGGTAGAAGCAGGATTTGTAGCCGTTGTGGCAGGATACGCCGCCGATGCTTTCGACTTTGAGCAGGAGCACGTCTTGGTCGCAGTCGGTCAGGATGGCTTTGACGCGTTGCACGTTGCCGGATTCTTCGCCTTTGCACCAGAGTTTGCCGCGTGATCGGCTCCAGTAAGTCGCTTTACCGCTGCGCAGCGTGTGGGCGAGCGACTCCGCGTTCATGAAGGCGAACATCAGCACTTCGTTGGTGAGGTGGTCGGTGGTGATGCAGGGGATGAGTCCGTCGGCGTCGAATTTGGGCTGGAGCGTGGTTCCGAGTTCAATCTCGGCGGTAGTGCTGCGTGCAGGAAAAACGAAGGAGCTCATGAGTGCTTAAAATAGAGTGTGTGAGGTGTGGAGTGGAAGCGTGCGCTGTGTGTAGCAACGGTTGGCAACCGCTCTTTGGCGCGTTGCGTGGGGTTTTCCGCTGCCGTGCAGGCGTTTAGGGTTTTGCGGCGAGCTCGCGCAGGAAATCGAACGAGTAAAGCCCCGTTCTATGGCCGTCGCTAAACTCGAAGCGCACAGCGTAGTTTCCGACAATTTGCCAGCCGTGAATGGTGACGCCGCTGTGGTCGCGGGCAGTCGTGGGGCCTTCGCCGCCGTGGACTTGGCCTAGGATATCGCGTTCGCCCTGGGCCTGGGCACTAGGCGAAGCCGCGCGCAGTCGCGCCGGGTCGTAGTAGGTCTCGCAACCATCGCTCCATACGATGCCGAGTTCCTTCCCAATGAGTTGTATGTTGGTCGGTCTTTCCACAGTCCCAAAAAAGACAGGCCGCCAAGAGGCGGCCTGCCAATAAAAACAGCCTGCGCCGCTTAGTCTTCGAGTGCGTCGGTGTAGCGCTCAGCGACGGCGTCCCAGTTTACGACGTTCCAGAAGGCGGCGATGTAGTCGGGGCGGCGGTTTTGGTAGTTGAGGTAGTAGGCGTGTTCCCAGACGTCCATTGCGAGGATGGGCGTGCCCTCGATCCCGGCGATCGCCTTGCCCATGCGCGGGCTGTCTTGGTTGGCGGTCGAGCCCACGGCGAGTTTCTTTTCGGGCGTGACGTAGAGCCAGGCCCAACCGGAGCCGAAGCGGGTCGCGCCTGCCTTGGCGAACTCTTCCTTAAACTTATCGAAGGAGCCGAAGGTCGCATCGATCGCGGTAGCGAGGGCGCCGGTCGGTGCGCCGCCTTTGCCGGGGCCCATGATTTTCCAGAAGAGGTTGTGGTTGGCGACTCCACCGCCGTTGTTGCGGACTGCGCCGCGAATCGACTCGGGGAGTTTATCGAGGTTGGAGATGAGGTTGCACAGGCAGCTCGGCGGGGTGACGCCTGCGCTTTCGAGCGCGGCATTGAGGTTATTGACGTAAGCTTGGTGATGCTTGCCGTGATGGATCTCCATCGTGCGTGCGTCGATGTGCGGCTCTAGCGCATCGTGGGCGTAGGGGAGCGGTTTGAGTGTGTATGCCATGATTTTATAAGGGTTTCGGGTTCAGCTAATACTGAGGAAGCGCAGAATTTGAGCGTGTCGCTTGCGGCGTCAACTGCCAGCGGCACTTGATTCACGCTTCAGCTTAAAAAAAGTCTGCAAGAGTGTGCGGCACTCGGCCTCCAGGATTTCGCCCGCGGAGATTTCGAGGTGATGGTTGAGCGTGGCGATGGCGTTGAGGTCGGTCGCACCGCCGAGGCAGCCCATTTTCGCGTCGCGTACTGCGTAGCACACGCGGGCGAGGCGCGACATGAGGACGGCTCCCGAGCACATCGGGCAAGGCTCTTTGGTGACATACAGCGTGCAGCCTTCCAGCCGCCAATCGCCGAGTGCGGCGGCGGCTTGGGTGATTGCCAAGACCTCGGCGTGTGCGGTCGGGTCGTGTGCGGTTTCGACCGTGTTGTGCGCGAGCGCGATGACCTCGCCGCCGCGCTCGATGACTGCACCGATAGGCACTTCGCCGCGTCGCCATGCGTCGATCGCTTGGTTGTAGGCCAAACTCATAAAAAACGTGTCGTCGCGTACGAGTTGCGAGGGGAAGCGTTTTTCAAACGGGCACTCGGGAAAGGGCTTTCGGGTGGCTTGCATCGGTAGCGTGCGCGCTGCGCAGCGTTTTGAGCGCAACGACGCGTACCTACACAGTGCGTGGAGTTGCCTCGTGTAAAACCTTGACTTGGGGGCGGGCGCTAGGGCTTACAGGTGGCTTTTCGTTTTTCGGCGCACCGCGCGTTGGCTCCTCCTGCTGTCTCTTTTCTATGCACCAAGCACCCACAATAGCTCCCCTCGCTCCCGTATGGCTGATGTAAACGCGATTGAGGTGGAGGGAAAGGTCGTGGCCGTCCTCCCCGGCACGATGTTCAAGGTCGAGCTGTCCAACGGGCATGTCGTCTTAGCCCACATTTCGGGGAAGCTGCGTAAGCACTTTATCAAGATCGCCACGGGCGACACGGTGAAGATGGAGATGAGCCCTTACGACTTAGAGAAGGCGCGGATCACCTACCGCGTGCGCGAGCAAAACGCCCACCGGCCCAACTTCCAGCGCCGCCGCCGCTAAGCGGACTCGCTTCGGCTTGGTGGCCTGCGTTTTCGCAACACGCGAAAAATAATCCCGTAGCCCAGCCCCAGCATTTTTTTCGCTATGTCGTCGCCCAAGCGAAAGGTCAGTGCCGCGCGCCGGGCGACTTTTAGCAGCGCCGCACCGGGGGACTTTGCCGAGGACATCGATCGTTTCCTTAGCTACATCGGCCTAGAGCGCGGCCTCTCGCCGAACACCCAAGAGGGCTACCTAAACGACCTCGACCAATGCGCGGCCTTTCTCGCCAAGCGGGGGACGGCGAGCGACTGGCGCAGCGTCTCGGGCGGCGAAGTGGCCTTGTGGATACAGAGTTTGAGCGGGGCGGATTACGCAGTGGCGAGTTTGGCGCGAAAGCTGGCCGCGCTGCGTGGGCTCGCCCACCACCTCGTTCGTGAGCGCTTGCGCGAGGATGATTTTTCCGCGCTCCTCACTGCGCCCAAACACCGCCGGCAGATGCCCGGCACGCTGACAAACGAAGAGGTCGAGCGGCTGCTCGCCGCGCCCAGCGGCGGTGACCCGCAGTCGCTCCGCGACAAGGCGCTCCTCGAGCTTTTCTACTCCAGCGGCTTGCGCGTCTCCGAGCTCGGCGCACTCACGCTCCAGCAAATCGATCTTGAGCACGGGTTTTTGCGCGTTTTTGGCAAAGGCTCGAAAGAGCGCGTCGTCCCCGTCGGCAGCAAGGCGCTCACAGCGATTGCGCGCTGGTTGGAGGCGGGCCGCCCCTACTACGTGAGGACGCACACCGGCAGCCAACTGTTCTTAAGTGCGCGCGGGCGCGGGCTCTCGCGGGTTACGCTCTGGGTGATCGTAAAAAAATACGCTCGCCTCGCCGGAATCACCAAGCCGGTAAAACCGCACTTGCTGCGGCACTCCTTCGCGACGCACCTGCTGACCGGCGGAGCGGATCTGCGTGCGATTCAGGAGATGCTTGGCCATGCGAGTATCGCGACGACCCAGATTTACACGGCAGTCGAGCCGCAGCGGCTCATCGAAGGCCACGCAAAATACCACCCGCGTAACAGTCTTTGACGGCGCTCATGGGCGAGTTCCTGTTGCTCGCTCGTCCGCGGCTTCCCGAGATTGACCGGCCCCGTTTTCACTTCGTTACTCTCCAAACTCATTTCCCTAAATGGCTGCGACCGAAGAAAACTTTAAAGACTACAAACGCGTTGAGAAAAAAGCCCTGGAGCTGCTCGCCGAGATGCGCGCGACAAACGGGCAGACGGTCGATATCGAGCTCGCGCTATTAGTGGCGATTTTCGAACTGCACAAAGGCACGCTCCCTGCGCAAACAATCGGCAGCATCATCCAAGGACATCTCAAACAAATCATCCCGTACTACGCCGCGCCGTGAGCCGCCGTTGGCAGCGCTGCTCTCTCTGAGCGTCCACTGCGCGTGGGGCGGCAGCGTGTCGCTGCACCCATTTACCGAACGCTTGGCCGCCGTGCATTCGCACGGCAACCAAGCGTTCGGTAGAAAGGACCCCAAACTTGGAGGCGGGAGCTTACTGGTGATTTTTCCCACCTCGCCCAAACGGGTTATCACTCTACTTCCCCTTTTACTGCTCTCCTTGTCGCAACGCGACAAGGGAAGGGACTTTCAAATTTGGGATTTCGCTTTCGCGCGATAGCGCGACGCCGAAATCCCAAATTGAACGGGTGCAGGCACAGCCTGCCGCCCCACGCGTAGTGGGAAAAAGGCGTATCAGCCAGCGCTAGGCACTCAGCGAGTGCCTTCGAGGATGAGCCGGATAGAGTCGAGCCGCAGCCGCGAGGCTTCGATGGCTTTGCGCGTTTGGCGGACTTGTTTTTTGGCGAGTTCGATTTCGCGCGGGCTGACGCTGCGGTTGAGTTTACTCAAGTGGACGAGTCGTTGGAGTTCGTCGGTGAGGGCGGTGGCGGCGGTTTCGCGTGCGGCTTGGCGCAGCGGGGCGGCGTGTGCTTCGGCGCGTTCGGTTGCGCCCTCCAATAGGGCTTTAAGGAGTGTGGCGTTAAACCCGGGTTTTTCCAAAAACTGGGGTAGCGGGGCGTCCTCTAAGTCGCGTGCGAATGCTTCGGGGCTGAGTTCTGCGCTGCGGTCGCGGCCGTGGATATCGACGAGGACACGCAGTGGCGTGGGCGGCAGGAATTGGTCGAGGTGCCAGCGTGTGTCCTCGATCGTTTCTAGGACGAAGACGGCTTCGAGAAGCAGGTTGGGCGTGTCGGACTCTAGGAGGCAAAAGGCGGTGGTGCCGGTGGTGGAGTTAACGAGTAGGTCAATCGTGTCCTGCACGAGCGGATGGTCGGCAGAGAGGAAGCGGATGTCCTCGCGCGAGATGGCGCGGGTGCGCGAGTAGGTGGCCAGCATGCCGCCCTCGGCGGGGATGCCAGGGAAGGCTTCGACGTAGGCTTGGGAGGCATCGAGTGAGACGTCGCCGTCTTCGTGGTCGGTCACGCGCACGCCGAAGTGATCGAGGAGCGCGGTGAGGTTTGTGCGGAGTGTCGGCGAGCGGTCGGCTTCGCGGATTTTCTCCAGCAAGGCGGCGGCGCAGGGCGCATCGTAGGAGTTGAGCTCGAGGAGGCGGTCGCGGCCTTGGGAGAGTTTTTGGTTGAGCGCAGCGCGGAACTTTTGGGTTTCGGCGATGAGTTTCTCCAGTTTGGGCCGAGCGGCAGCGCGCGCTTCGTCGCCCGCCGCGTACTCGGCGACGAGTTCGAGGAGGCGGGCGTGGTAGTGGTCGCGGTACTCGTTACCGCCGTGGAGTGGAGCTTCAAAGGCAGCAAGCCCGTCGTGATACCAATGGGCGAGGGCTTCATCGGCCCCGCCTGGGAGATAGGGTACGTGGATGCGGATAGCCTCTGTTTGGCCGATGCGGTCGAGCCGCCCGATGCGTTGCTCGACGAGGCCGGGGTTGAGCGGCAGGTCGAAGAGGATGAGGTGGTGGGCGAACTGAAAGTTGCGTCCCTCGCTGCCGATTTCCGAGCAGATGAGCAGTTGTGCGCCGTCGGGCTCGGCGAACCAGGCGGCTTGGCGGTCGCGGTGGATGAGTGAGAGGCCTTCGTGGAAGAGGGCGAGGTTTAGGTTGAGCCGTTCCTTGATCGCTTCTTCGAGGGCGAGTGCTTTGCGGGCGGTTTTGCAGATGAGGAGGACTTTTTCGCGTGCGTGTTTTTTGAGGAAGCCGAGCAGCCAATCGAGCCGTGGGTCATCTTTAAAGGTGTAGGCGAGTCGAGTGGCTGCGTGTGGGGCGCTGCCTTCCTCGGTTTCGATTTCGCGTGCCACACGATCGAGCACTTCGGCAGTCGCGCCCTCAATCGGCGCTGGGCAGTACTGCCGCTTGGGGAAGCCTTTCATCGCAGTGCGGGTGTTGCGGAAGACCATGCGGCCGGTGCCGTGTTGATCGAGCAGCGTGCGTAGGAGCGCGGCTCGGGCTTCGGCGCCTCCTGTCTCGAGTGCGCTGAGATGTGAGGCGAGGCCCTCGGGGTCGCGGTCAAAGATTTTTAGAAGTGCCTTGTGATCACTTTTGCTGAGCGGACGGCCTTCGACTAGCGCGTCGGCGACATCTGCGATTGAGGCGTAGCCTTCGGTCTCTTCGAGGAAGGCTTCGTAGTCGCTGTAGCGGTGTGGATCGAGGAGCCGGAGACGGGCAAAGTGTCCGCTCGCGCCGAGTTGGTTAGGCGTGGCGGTGAGGAGCAGGAGCCCGGGCGTGGTCTGGGCGAGTGATTCGACGAGCTGGTAATCGCTAGAGGCGTCTTGGGGCGACCAGCCGAGGTGGTGCGCTTCGTCGACAATGAGGAGATCCCAGCCAGCGGCGATTGCTTGTGCGCGGCGGGTTTCGTGGTTCGCAAGTGTGCTCGTTGGCGCAATCCAAAGCTGGCTCGAATGAAAGGGGTTTTTCTCCGGCTCGCTGGCTTCGGTCGCTTGGAGGCGTGCTTCGTCGAAGAGGGTGAACCACAGATTGAAGCGGCGGAGCAGCTCGACGAACCATTGGTGGACGAGCGATTCGGGGACGAGGATGAGGGCGCGTTTGGCGCGGCCTGTGGCGAGGAGTCGTTGAAGGATGAGGCAGGCTTCGATCGTTTTGCCCAAGCCGACTTCGTCGGAGAGGAGCACCCTAGGGATTTGGCGGCGGGAGACTTCCCCAAGAATGTAAAACTGGTGGGGGATGAGATCGACGCGCCCGCCGAGCATCCCGCGTACCTCGCTGCGGGCGAGCGTGGCTTGCCATTGCAGCGTGCGGTAGCGCAGGTCGAAGACTTCACTGGGCTCGGCTTGGCCGGTGAGGAGGCGGTCTGCGGGGGAGTTTGCGCTAGTCGCGTCGGCGACTTCCGACTCGGCGACGTGGAGCGCTCCGCCGTTGCCGAGGTAGGTGAGCAGGCCAGTCGCGGGCTCGGTGTTTTCGCTGGGACTGCTGCCGTCTGCGTCAGGCGCTGAGTCGCTGCCGAGGACTGCTTCTATGGTGAAGGCGGTGCCGCTGCGCGTGGCGATCTTATCGCCGACCTTGAAGCGCACGCGCCGCAAAACTGGGGTGCCGCGCGCGTAAATCCTCCGCTCGCGAGTCGCGGGGAACTCGATCGTGATCTGATTGTGGTCGAGCTCGCTGATGAGTCCTAGGCCGAGCTCTGGTTCGCGTTCACTGACACAGCGTTGTCCGACTTGGGTTAAGGTCATAGGCGGGCTGGAGCGAAGCGGAACGGCGCGCGCGCGGCGAGGCGGAAGTCATGGGCACTGGGCACGTATCGAGTGAGTGCTTACGCGTCGTCCCTGCCTGCCGCCTCTTTGACTGGTGGCGGAGAAGCTCCGACCGAAAGGTCGGAGTTCTTCACTTCAGTGACCGTTTTCCTCCTCCTCCCACCAAGGGGCGAAGTGCTGGGGGCGACCATCGAGGTAAACAGGGCGGCCAATCTCGGGCGTCCACAATGCGTAACTGCGGCCCGCGCTCGCTGCGCTGGCTCGCTTAAACGGTTCGTCCCAATCGTGATCGGAAATGGTGAAGCGGCCTACGTGTCCGGGAGTGTAGGCGTGGGCGCGGAGGGCTTCGGCGGCTTGTGCGGCTTCTTCGGGCTGCATGTGCATAAAGGCCCAGCGCGGGTTGTATTGGCCGGTGTCGAGTGTGACCCAGTCGAAGGGGCCGTACTGCGCGCCGATTTGCGCAAAATGCGGACCGTAGCCGGTGTCGCCGCTAAAGAAGAGCCGCCGAGTAGGCGTGCGCAGGATGAGGCCCATCCAGAGTGTTTGGCTGCGTTTAAAAGTGCGGCCTGAAAAATGCCGCCCGGGCGTGGCGATGATTTCGAGGGCGGGTTTTTCTGCGCGGTTTCCGCTTTGTGCGCTTCCGTCGCGGCGACTCGCGCGGTTGCTGCCGATTGCGCCCACACGAAACACGTCTCCCCAATCGATTTCGTTAACCCTGTAGTCGGGGTAGCCCCAGGCTTCGAGGTGTGCGCCGACGCCGAGTGGGGTGAGGACTTTCGAGGCTTTGGACCGCAGGGCGCGGGCGGTCTTGTAGTCGAGATGGTCGTAGTGATCGTGCGTAATAACGAGTAAGTCGATGTCGGGTAGATCGGCTGCGGTGTAGAGGTCGGTGCCTGCGAAGCTGCGGTTCATCCAAGGGAAAGGGGCGGCGTGATCGTTAAAAATCGGGTCGATCAAAATCCGCCGTCCGTCGAGTTGCACGTAGTACGACGAGTGGCCGAGCCAGATAACGAGGTCTTGTGCGGGGTCGAGCGCACGCAGGTCGGTTTTGATTGTGGGCAGCGGGCGCGGTGGGCGGGTCTCGGGGCGTTTGCGCGTAGCAAAGCCGCGCCACATGAGTGAGAGCCGCGACTCGTTGGCTGTGAGCATCGGCGTCTCAATCTGGTTTTGGAACGCGCCGTTTGCGTAATTGGGTGAAGCGGTGATGCGATCCAGTCGTGCGCCTTGGGGAGCCGCGCCGAAAATCGGATGCACCCAGTAATAGAGGAGTGCGGTGCTAGCAGTGAGCCCGAGGAGCGAAGCGAGGCAGAGCAGGATTAACATGGGCGTGCGGAGTTTTTTCATGGGGGCGGGCGTCGGAAATTACTAGGGCACTGCGTGGTGCTGCGGGCGAGCTTCCGGTTTACGGTGTGGGCTCATTTCGGAGTTTTGGAGGCAATCATGGCATACTTTCGCTTTTTCGTGGCACTACTCATTGCGGCCTTGCTTTGCCGACTGGGGCTCAGCGCGTTTCGCGATTATCCTTTGTTTGGGCCTACTGATATCCCTGCCCATTCGCCTTTTAATAATGAGGGGCTGCCGCCCGAGGCGATTAGCGAGACTGGAGGTAACACCTTGTACCGGGCTGACGCGGCGCGCGGCGTCATTAACACCCAAGACCCGAATATACGGATCGGGCCGTAACTAAAACAGCGGCTAGTCCGGCGGCGAAAACGGCGGCGAAAACGGCGGTGCGCAGCGCCTAACAATTTCTCGCACCGCGTGCGGGCGCTCTCTCTGCTTTCTGCAAGAATGCACGCTGCAGATTTTTTCGCCCTCCCAGAATCCCTCTCCTGTTTCACACCGCACTTCGCGGCGGAGGCTGCGCCTTGGGAGTGGTTGCGGCAAATCGGCCCTGCACTCGCCGTCGCACAGCAGCAAACGCAGCGTCTTTCTCCAAGCTTGCCGCCTGCCGAGATTCCCTCGGGCGTACATATCGAAGGTTGGGTGCATCTGGACCCGAGCGTGAAGTTGCCTGCGTATGCGACGCTGATTGGGCCTTTGTGGATTGGCGCGGGCACCGAAATTCGCCCGGGCGCGTACTTGCGCGGAAACGTTATCGTCGGCGCAGGCTGTGTGTTGGGCAATGCCTGCGAGTTTAAAAACGCGCTGCTGCTCGACCGCGTGCAAGTGCCGCACTTTAGCTATGTGGGCGACAGCGTGCTGGGGAATCGCACTCACCTCGGCGCGGGTGTCGTGTGCTCGAATCTGCGACTCGACCAAGCGGAGATCGCGGTCGATGTCGGTGAGCAGGTCGTGATGACGGGACTGCGCAAATTTGGGGCGATTCTCGGGGATGAAGCCGAGGTCGGTTGTAATGCGGTCCTCATGCCCGGCACGGTGCTCGGGCGGCGCTCCGTGGTGATGCCGCTCACGCCTTTCGGCGGTGTGCTCGAGGCCGATACTAGCGCGCGCTGTCGGCCGACAATTTCCAGAAGAGTGGTGTGTCGCCGCTAACCACGCGCCAAAGCGCGCACCTCGCCGTTCACGGCGAGGTCAAGCGAGGTCATCGTCATATGGAGCCGAAGGCTCCCCTAGCTTGTGGAGGAGAAGCTCCGACCGCAGGGGCGGAGTTCTTCACATAAGTAAAACAGCCTGCGGCTGCGTCGCCGACAGCGTGCCGCAGGCGCGTCGGCTCTTCCCGCTGACGCGGGGCCGACGCGCGCAGCACACGTGAGTGGCGAGCCGCTGCGAGTGCGCCCCGCCTTGCTTGTCGCTCGACTTAGCGAATATCGCCCAAAAGAGTCCGCGCTCATTTTTCGATTCCCCCCTCGACCTTCCCAAAATGCGCACACTTACCGGCATTCAACCCTCGGGCTCCCTGCATATCGGCAATTACTTTGGCGCGATTAAGCCCGCGCTTGCCGCCCAATCAGAGGGCGACTGCTTCTTTGTCATCGTCGATTATCACTCGATGACGTCGCTGACGGATGGCCCGCGCCGCCGCGCCAACACTCGCGAGGCCGCGCTTGATTGGCTCGCCTGTGGCATCGACCTCGAGCGGAGCGTCTTCTGGAAGCAGAGTGCTGTGCCTGAGGTCTGCGAGTTGACTTGGATTCTCGGCACCCTCGCGCCGATGGGGCTCCTCGAGCGTGCGCACAGTTATAAGGACAAAGTCGCGCGCGGCATCTCGCCCCACTTTGGGCTTTTCGCGTACCCGGTGCTCATGGCTGCCGATATCCTCGCCTTTGACGCCGAGCGCGTGCCGGTGGGCAAAGACCAAAAGCAGCATGTCGAGATGACCCGCGACCTCGCCGCGAAGTTTAACCAAACTTACGGCCAAACCTTCGTTATCCCCGAGTATGAGTCGCGCTACGGCGTGGCGACTGTGCCCGGGCTCGATGGACAGAAGATGAGTAAGAGCTACGGCAATACGCTCGAAATCTTCGGCGAAGAAAAACTGATGCGCCAAAAAATCATGTCCATCGTGATGGACAGCCGTACGCGCGAGGAGCCCAAGCCGGATGCCGACCAAAACACGGCGATCCAGCTTTTCCGGCTCGTCGCGCCAGAAGCAGTCGCCGCCGATTATGAGGCTCGGCTGCGCGCGGGCGGGCTCGGCTACGGCGACCTCAAGAAGGCCCTCTTCGAACATTACTGGGAGTTCTTCGCGCCTTTCCGCAAAAAACGCGCCGAGCTCGCTGCCGACCCCGCCTATGTCGATCATGTGCTGGCCGAGGGCGCAGCCCGCGCTCGCGAAGTCGCCTCGAGCGTAATGAAACGCGTCCGCAACGCCACAGGCTTGGACTAGAGGACTGCTTCTCCTGCTTTCCCACTGCGCGTGGGGCCGCAGGCTGTGCCTGCACCCGTTCAATTTGGGAATTGGCCTCGTCGCTTCGCGACGAAACCAATTCCCAAATTTGAAAGCATTCCCCCCTGTCGCGTTGCGACAGGGAGGGGGAAGTAGAGTGATAACCCGTTTGGGCGAGGTGGGGAAAAGCACCAGTAAACTCCCGCCTCCAAGTTTGGGCTCCTTTCTACCGAACGCTTGGTTGCCGTGCATGAGCACGGCAGCCAAGCGTTCGGTAAATGGGTGCAGCGATGGACGGCGGGCCAACGAGCCCGCCGCCAAATAAAACAGCCTGCGGCTGCGCCCCACGCGTAGTGGAGCCCTGCTGACCGCGCGCTTAAATGATGTGCCGCGTGGGTGCTTCTAGTGCGGCGATTTGCTCAAAAATCCGCTCGCTGGCGACTTGGTAGCGTTCTTTGCCTGCGCTGGAGCCTGGGTCGTAGTTGCTGGCCAAAATCGGCGGGCCAAAAACCACGCTGACTGGCGTTCCCAGCCGCAGGGGCTGGCCTTTGCCCATCGCTTCGCGCGAGCCGAAAATCCGCGCTGGCACGACTGGCACTTGTGCGCGGCAGGCGATGAGCCCGACGCCTGCCTTGGGCGCTTGTAGCTGACCGTCGCTCGTGCGTGTGCCTTCGGGGAAGAGGATTAGCCCGCGTCCGGTTTTGAGTGCGCCGAGCACGCGCTTAATCGCACTCACGTCTTGGCCGCCGTCGCGGTCGACGGGGATTGTCCCGACTGTGTCGAGCCACCACGAGGCGAAGCCGCCAAGGCTGAGCCACTTGTTGTCGCTGCGTCCATTGCCCCAGAGAGTTTTGCGTGCGAAAAAGGCGAGTTGCCGCGAGACCTGTGCCCCGATCATAGGCGGGTCTAGGAAGCTGGCGTGATTGGCGGCGATGAGGAAGCCGCCCTCGCGCGGCAAGTGCGCCTGGCCCTCGACCTCGCCACGAAAAAACATCCCGTAAGCGGACGCAAAAAGGTAATGGAAGAGCCCATACACTGGCTCCATCTCGACTTGGCGGAATCCGTGACTCATGGCGGGCAACAGGGGCGGGCAGGGCGAAGCGTCAGCACGAAGATAGGGGAGGGAGTTTTTGCGCGATGAGTGCGCTTAGTTTTTCGACGACTTCTTCGAGCGTCAGGTGGGTGCTATCAATATCGACTGCACCGGGCGGGCAAAGGAGCGGGGCGGCTTTGCGCGAGGTGTCGAGCCGGTCGCGCTCGGCGACTGCGTCTACGCGGCCTTCGGCGGCGCGGCGGGCGGCACGCGCGGCCTGGTCGGCATGCAGGAAAATCCTAAAATCTGCGTTGGGGAAAATCACTGAGCCGATGTCGCGGCCCTCCATGACGACGCCGCGAAACCCGTGCTTGCGGGCGACTTCGGGCTGGGAGCGTTGGTAGGCGAGCAGTGCGGCGCGCACCGCGGGCAGCGCGGCGTAGTGCGAGACGTGGGTATTTACCTGCTCGCTGCGGATGTCGTCTCCTGCGGCGTGACCATCGATGAGGAGTTGCGCGGTGTTGCCCACGACCTGCGTAGAAAAGGTGACTGCGGCCAAGCCCGCCTCGATGGGCTCGGTCTGGTCCGGAGCGATCCTTTGCGCCATGAGCTTGGCGCAGACTTGGCGGTAGAAGGAGCCGGTGTCGACGTGCAGGAGTCCGAAGCGTGCGGCGAGGGCGCGTGCGGTGGACGACTTGCCGGAGGCCGCGCCGCCGTCGATTGCGACGATGATTGGCGCAGATGCAGGGGGTGGGGCAGGGGCCTTAGTCATGAATTAGGCGAGGGAAGCGCGTCGGAGCTTTTCCAGCACGTCGAAAAAGTGGGGGAAGGTTTTTCCGCAGCAGCCCGGGTCTTTGATTGAGAGCCAAGGCTGGCCGTTGCCGTGAAGGTCGTGGCAACCGAGCACGCCGAAACTCATCGCGAAGCGGTGGTCGTGGTAAGTCTCGATTACTTGGCCGGGGACGAGCGTGCGCGGATGGATTTCGAGCGAGTCTTCGGTCTCGATGACCGCTTGGCCGAGCTTGCGCAGTTCGCGGGCCATACCGGCGACGCGGTCAGTTTCTTGGTGGCGGGTGTGTGCGATGCCGGTAATTTTGGTCGGGCCGTCGAGGAGCGGCGCGATCGCGGCGAGCGTGAGAAAGGTGTCGGAGAAGGCGTTGAAGTCGGCGCTGAGGCCGCGCTTGTGCGACTTACCCAGGCTTTCGACCCACTCGCCCACGCGGGTAATTAACTTCCCCTCTTCCAGGAGCGAAAAGAAGGCGGTGTCGCCTTGGAGCGCGGCGGGGCCGAGTGTGAGTCCATTAATTTGGACGCGTCCTCCGGTCACAATCGGCAGTGCGGCGAAGTAGCTGGCGGCGGTGGCATCGCCTTCGATCGCGTAGTCGGAAAGGGCTTGGGCGGCGAATTGTGCGACCATCCGCTCGGTCATTGTGATGAACGGCTTGGAGACGGTTTCGCCCAAAAGTTCGACGCGCAGCGGAGTGGTGGCGCGAGGTGCGACGAGGAGCAGTGCGGAGACGAGTTGCGAGCTTGCGGAGGCGTTGAGCGTGACCGTGCCGCCGGGCAGTCCGTTTGTGCGCAGCGTGAAGGGAAAGGTCTGGGAGTCGGCGCTGGCGCCTTGTTGGGCGAGTGCGTCGAGGAGTCCCGCGATGGGCCGGGCACGCATGGCGGCGTCTCCGTCGAAGTGATACACACCGCCTTTGCGCAGACAGACGAGCGCAGTGAGGAAGCGGGCGGCGGTGCCTGCGTTGCCCACGTCGATCGTCGCCTCCGCGTTGGGGATCTCTCCACCAAGGCCCCAAACGGTAGTCGTCAGCTCGGCTTCATCGGTCTCGACGCGAAACCCGAGCGCGCGGAGTGCGGCGACCATAATCCGCGTATCGCGGCTAAAGAGTGCGCCGCGCAATGTGACTGGCTGCTCAGCAAGCGCGGCGAGGATGAGTGCGCGGTTCGTGATGCTCTTCGAGCCTGGGAGGGTGACCGAGCCCGGAGCAGGCGCGGTAAACGGGAGAATCGGGAGCGGGTCGGGCAGCAGCTTGGCCATGAAGCGGTATGTGGTATGTGAATACGGTATTATAGAATGAGGGCGGGTGGCGCGGCGCAGTCAGCGGGCTTTGGCTCGCCGCAAAAGACGCTGACGCTGTGCGCGCGCGCGTTTCAAAACTGCTGTCGGTAGTGTCGGCCGCGTGCAAGGGTATCGGTGAGCGCGTCGTAATCCTTGGCGGCGAGAGCGGCGCGAAAGCCGCACAGCTCGGCCTCGAAATGATCGAGCGCACGGAGAATCGCGTCGCGGTTTTGCTCAAAAATCGTGCGCCAAAGCTGCGGGTCGCTGCCTGCGATGCGCGTCGTATCGCGCAGCCCGCCTCCGGCGTAGGCAGGCCAGTTCGCATCCTTTCGCCCGAGCGCGGCGCAGAGCGTTGCGGCGAGGGCGTGCGGCAGGTGGCTGATGTGGGCCACGATTTCGTCGTGCGCAGTGGGTGTGGTCTGGACGACTTTGGCCCCGAGTGCTTGCCAAAATCGGGAGACGGTTTCGGTCGCGTGGCGGTCGCTCTCGATGAGTGGGGTGACGAAGCAGGTGCGATCCTCGAAGAGGTCGGCTTGAGCGTGTTCCCAGCCGGTCTTTTCCGAGCCGGCCATCGGGTGTGAGCCCACGAAGTGAGCGTGTGTGCCCACGAGTGCGGCGTGTGCGTCGCGGCAAATCTCGCCCTTTACGCTGCCGACATCGGTGACGATTGCGCCAGCGGGTAGCTGCGGCGCGAGTTCGCAGATGAGCGGCACGATGTGCGTGACCGGCGCGGCGATTACGACAAGCGAGGCCTCGCGGACTGAGTCGGCGAGGGCTTCGGGCGCGGCGGCGCACCACGGCTGTTGAGTGATTGCGCGGCGGACTTCTGCGCGTCGCGCCCAGATCGAAACGCGTCCGGCGAGCTTTCGTTCGTGCGCAGCCTTGGCGACGGAGGCTCCGAGTAACCCGGGGGCGATAATGCTTAAGTGGGAAGTCATTATGTCTTTAAAGCACTGAGGCGCGGCCAAGTTGCTCGATTTTTTCAAAAACCGCAGCACTGAGCGGCATGACAGAGAGGCGGCTTTGGCGGATCAGGGGGATGTCTGCGAGCCCGCTCGCCTCGGGCTGGGCCTTGATTTGTGCGAGCGTGACGGGGCGCGGGAGTGCGCGGACAGCCCGTAGTTTTACGGCAATCCAGCCTTTTGCGGCATCGGCTCCGGTGGCGGTGGCGTCGGGGAAGGCAGCTTGTGTGACTTCGGCGATGCCGAGGACGGCCTTGGTGCTGACACTTTCGTAAAAGAAGACGAGGTCGCCCACACGCATCGCCGCGAGGTGCGCACGGGCTTGGTAGTTGCGCACGCCCGTCCAGTCGGTCTCACCGTCGCGGAGCAGATCGGCCCACGCATAGGCACTCGGTTCGGATTTCACTAGCCAGTGTTGTTTTTTCATGGCGGTCGGGAAGGCAGCCTGCGCCCTCGACATTCGGAGGGCCAGCAGCAGTAAAGGCGGGCATGCTCGACCCTGAAAAGGCTGAAAAAGATAAGGCGCGTCGCGTCATCCTACTGCTCTACGCACTGGTGGTGCTCCTGATCGCGATTCCAGCAGTGCTCTACGTGCTCAGGGAACACAGCCATTGACGCTCGCACGGCAGCCGCGCTGATACGCTTTTTTCCCACTGCGCGTGGGGCGGCGGTCAGTGACCGCTTCCATTTAATTTGGGATTTCGCAACGCGCTATCGCGCGAAAGCGAAATCCCAAATTTGAAAACATTCTCCCTGTCGCGTTGCGACAGGGAGGGGAAAGTAGAGTGATAACCCGCTTGGGCGAGGTGGGAAAAATCACCAGTAAACATCCGCCTCCAAGTTTGGGGTCCTTTCTACCGAACGCTTGGTTGCCGTGCTTATGCACGGCGGCCAAGCGTTCGGTAAATGGGTGCAGCGACACGCTGCCGCCCCACGCGTAGTGGAAGCTCAGAGAGAGAGCGGTCACTGACCGCGCGGAAGGTTGTGGGCCGTTTCGCAAAGTAAAAGGGTCATAGCCCGCGTTGTCTCACTGCTTCGAAGAGGGTGACGAGGGTGGCCATTGCGACGTTGAGCGAGTCGGCTTGTCCGGCCATTGGGATGCGCAGTGTCAGATCGCTTTCTTGCAGCCAAAAGTCGCTTAGCCCGTATTGCTCGCTGCCCATGATGAGGGCGATTGGGCCGCGCAGGTCGGCTTGCGAGTAGAGCTGTTCGCTGTGCGGAGTGGTGGCGGCGGTGCGGATGCCTTTGGCACGCAGCCAAGCGGCGACCTCGCGGCTCTCGGCGACGACGAGCGGCACGGAGAAGAGGACGCCAGTCGAGGCGCGCACGACATTGGGGTTAAAAATATCGGTGACTGGGTCGCAGACGATTACGGCGTCGCAGCCTGCGGCGTCTGCGCTGCGTAGGATGGTGCCGAGGTTCCCGGGCTTTTCGATGCCTTCGACGACGAGAACGAAGGGCGACTCGCTTAAGGCTAAGTTGCTGAGTCGGCGCCGCCATTGTGGCGCGACGGCGAGGAGCCCGTCGGGCCGTTCGCGGTAGGCGACTTTTTCAAAGGCGGGCTTGGAGAGCTCGATGAGCTCTGCACCCGCAGCGCGGGCCTCTTCGAGGAGTGCGTCCTCGTTTTTGCCCAGGAAACACTCGCGGCAGAAATACAGCTCTAGGAGCGGGATGGATTTATCCAGCGCGCGGCGAATCTGCCGGTAGCCTTCGACGAGGAAGATGCGGGCGGCGTCGCGGGGGCGACGGTCGCGCAGTTTGACGAGCAGTTTAATGCGCGAGTTTTGCAGGCTGGTGATGAATTCGGGAGCGGGTGCAGGCACGGCGGTTTCCATAGCAGAAGAGAAAAACAGGATTGGGAAGTTCACGTTTTTTTGAATTGTGAGCGGCTTTGCACCGAACTGTGGCTAAGAAATTCAACGCCTACCCATTCGCCTATCACGCTGAGATCGAGCTAGAGATCTCGACTTTAACCAATCGCGGCCACGGGCTCGGCCGCGTGGAGTTGCCGGAAGAGGGCGCGGCGCCACGCGAGGGCCTTGACGCCGGACGCGCCGACAACGCCGGTACGCCCGATAAAGAGGGGCCGCCGGACCTGGAGCCAACGCGCTCCACGCCTAGTAAAAACAGCCTGCGGCAGTGGGTGGTCATGGTGCCGTTTTGTCTGCCCGGGGAGCGGGTGCGGGTGCGGGTGTTTCGGAATCATAAGAACTACTCGGAGGCAGATTTGCTAAAAGTGCTGCGTGCCTCTCCGCATCGGGTGGAGCCGTATTGTGCGCTTTTTGGGCAGTGCGGCGGTTGTCAGTATCAGCATTTGGACTACGCGGAGCAATTAGTGTGGAAACGGCGGCAGGTGGAGGAGTTGCTTCAGCACATGGTGGGGATTGAGCACGAGGTTGCCCCGGTGATTGGTTCGCCGAGGCAGTACGGGTATCGGTCGAAAATTACGCCGCACTTTAAGGTGGGGCGGCCCGCCATCGGGTTTTTGCGGCAAGGGACGCGCTTCGAGGTGATTGATGTGCCGGAGTGCGCGATTGCGACGCCCGAGATTAATGCGCGGCTAGTGGAGGTACGCGAGCGCACGCGGCAGCGGCTCGAACGCCGCGAGTATAAGCGGGATGCGACGTTGCTACTGCGGCACGCGAGCGAGGGCGTCGTGACCGACTATGATGCGGTGATTACCGAAGAGCTGGCACGAGGGGATGCACAGGAGCCCTTAAAGCTGCGTTTTTTGGCGCGGGATTTTTTTCAAAATAACCCCTTCATTCTGCCTGCGTTTACGGGCTATGTGCGCGAGCAGGCCGCGAGCTCGGGCGGGCGGTTTTTGGTCGATGCGTATTGTGGGAGCGGGCTTTTCGCGCTGAGCGCGGCGAGTGCCTTCGAGCAGGCGGCGGGGGTCGAGATTAGCGAGAGCTCGATCCGCTTTGCCCAAGAAAACGCGGTGGCCAACGGGATTACTAACGCGCGGTTTTTAGCGGGCGATGCGGCGGCGATTTTTGCGGGACTCGATTTTCCGCCTGAAGAAACGGCGGTCATCATCGACCCGCCGAGGCGGGGCTGTGATGAGGGGTTCCTGGGACAGCTTTTCGCGTTCGGCCCGCGCGCGGTGGTCTATGTGTCCTGCGACCCGGCAACGCAAATGCGTGACTTGCGGTTGTTCCTCGAAGCGGGCTACGCGCTCAAAGCCGTGCAGCCTTTCGACCTGTTTCCGCAAACACGGCATCTCGAATGCGTGATTACTTTGGCGCGCGGCCAGTGACCACGCGGTTATGTCTTTTTTAGGCGAGGAGTTCGGCTTGGGCGGCGTTGAGTTCCCAGTGGAGGGGGGCTTCGGCGCGGTAGCGGAGGAATTCGTCGATCATGGCGTCGCCCATGCGTTGGCACTCGGGGCCGACGGAGCCGGCGAGGTGAGGAGTGAGGATGATATTGGGTAGGGTGAAAAGGGGCGAGGCGGGCGCGGGCGGTTCGGGATAGGTGACGTCGAGGACCGCGGTGAGGTCGGTGCGTCGGCGGAAGACCTCGATCATGGCGGGTTCGTCGATGAGGGCCCCGCGTGCGGTGTTGAGGAAGAAGGCGCCGGGGCGCATCGCCTCAAAGTGTCGGGCTTGGAGCATGCCTTCGGTCTCGGGGAGCAGCGGGGTGTGGAGAGAGAGGGCGTCGGCAGTGGCGAAGAGCTCGTCGAGGGTATCGACTTTGCGGACGGACTCGCGCTGGGCTTCTTCGGCACTGAGGAATGGGTCGTAGATGGCGACGCTGACGTCGTAAGTGCGGAGGCGTTGGCGGACGAGCCGGGCGATTTTCCCGTAGGAGATGAGGCCGATGGTGGAGCGGTAGGGCGTGGGAGCGGGCGGTTTTTCGAGGTGGGTAGAGTGTGCTGCGTAGAGTCCGCGAGGGTAGTGCCAAAAGTGTTTCAGACCGAGGATGAGCGCGGCGGTCGCGTATTCGGCGACTGGGATAGCGTTTTGCGCGGAGGCGGCGCTCAGGCGGATGCCACGCGCCCACATGGCGTCTGTGACGAAGGAGCGGACGGAGCCCGCTGCGTAGAAGATGGCGCGGAGCTGGGGGAGGGCGTCGAGCAGTTCGGTATCAAGGACGGGCATGCCCCAACTGGAGAAGAGGACTTGTGCCTCGGCGAGGGCGGCGCGGTGTTCGCGCCAGGTGTCGCCGGGGGTGATGATGGCGCGCAGGTCGACCGTGGCGCGGAGGCGGTCGAGGACGGGGCCACCGTAAGCGAGGTTGAGCGAGTAGGGCGCGAGGAGGAGGACGGCGGGGGGCTTTGCTGTCATAGGGAGCGGGAGTTGCGGTCGCGATGATGAGGGCGAAACGCGTGTCGGGATAAAACACGTTTCCAGAGTTGCCTTTAAAAAGGGGCAGACTCTCCTGCGCGTTTTTTTGAGGAACTGTTTATGAAAGTCGCGCCGCGCTTACTCACGAACTTGTGCTACTTGGCAATGATGTGCCTGTCGATCGGGCTAAATTTGCTGCCGGTGTTTTTGACCTCGCTCGGGGTGACCTATGGGGGCGAGGCGGGGCTTAGCCAAGAGGAGATGGGGCGGCTAACGGCGAGCCCGTTTGGCGGGCTGGTGCTAGGGATTTTGGCGGCAGGGCCGCTCGTGGATCGTTGGGGGGCGAAGCGCTTTGTGCAGATTGGCAATGTGTTGATGGCGGTGAGTTTGTTGTGGGCGGCATTTGCGCCGAGTTACTTGTCGTTGGCGGTGGCGTTGTTCGGGATGGGGCTGGGCGCGGGCGTCCTCGATATGGTGCTAAGCCCAGTCGTGGCCGCATTGAATCCTGAGCGGCGGACGGTCGCGATGAATTGGCTGCACTCATTTTACTGCGTGGGGGCGGTGGTGACGATCGCGCTGGGGACTGTGGCCTTACAGGCGGGCCTTGGTTGGCGTGGCGCGTGCTTGGTGATGTTGGTGTTGCCGGTGGGGCTAATCGCATGCTTTGCGCCGATGAAATTCCCCGCGTTAGTGCCGGAGGGTGAAGTGGTTTTATCGATACGGAGTTTGGCGCGCGAGTGGTGGTTTTGGGGCGCGATGCTGGCAATCTCGCTGGGCGGGGCGGCGGAGCTGGGGATCGCGCAGTGGCTACCGGCATATGCGGAGCGTTCGCTGGGCTATGCGCCGTGGGTGGGCGGGATGTCGCTTTTGCTGTTTTCGGTGACGATGACGCTGGGGCGGATGGCGGTGGGCTGGTTTGGCAAAAACTGGGATATGTATCGTATGATGGCTTGGGCCTGCGCGAGCTCGGTCGTGCTATTTATCGCGGGTTCGTTTTTGCCGATTCCGTGGATGGCTTTGGCGGCGTGTATTGCGGTCGGGTTTACGGGCAGCTGTTTGTGGCCGACGATGCTGGGGGTGACGGCCAATCGTTATCCGCGTGGTGGGGCGAGTATGTATGGGCTGCTTTCAGCAACGGGAAATGTGGGCGGGGTCTTTATGCCGTGGGCGGTGGGTATAGTCGCCGACCGGAGTAATATGCATTGGGGCTTGGTGATTTCAGTCGTCGCGCCCCTTTTGATGGCGCCGCTGGTGCTCGTGATGAGGAGGCACGCGAGCCGTTGATCTATCAGCGTGGCGTTGTGGCTCTAATCGGGAAAAGTGCGTTTCTTAGTCCTTTGCCGTAGCGCACTCGGGGCCGTGAGCGGGAGCGTGTTTGTGCGGGTCTTGCTCGGCGGGGTCGGCCGCGTGGGCGAGATGGTAGGCCGCTCTCCAGAGGTGGTAGGCGGCGGTATCCATCCAGCGGACGGCTTCGAGGAGTTCATCGGCCTTAGCGGGTGAGAGTGCGGCTTCGGCAGTTTCGCGTAAAAGTGCGTGTCGGCCTGTGCGGCGCAGCGCGGCGAGTGTTTGGGACAGTTGCTCGATTTGCGCGAGGGCTTCAGTGCTGTCGCTGCGCTGTGCTTCCGCGTTTTCGTCGGTCTTGAGGCTGTGGCTAGAAACGAGCCGTTCGAGCTCAGTGAAGAGTGCGAAGAGTTTTTCGCGCGCTTGGTCGAGCCGGCCCGAGGGGTCACTTTCGGGGTAGCTGTGCACGGTCTTGAGCACGCCGACGATTTGGTCGAGGTGATCCATTGCATGGATCAGCGAGAGGCGCGGGTTGGTCGCTCCAGGCTTGATGGGAACAGTGGCGGGAAGCCTCGAGAGGAATGCGTAGCCGTGCTCTAGGCTGTCGTGAACGGCCTCGGGGGAGAGCGCGGCCTCGGGGTGGCGCGAGTCACTGCGGTGCTTGATCCAAGCGGTGAGGATAAGCGTGCACTCGACGAGGGCGCGGCGCAGTGCCTCGAAGGCGACTTCGGGCACTTGGGCGAGGCTGTCGTCGAGGTGGCTAGTCGGCGCGGGTTTACGCTCAGGAATGAGCCGCGTGATGATGCGCGAAAACGCCTCCGCTCCGGGCAGTGCGATGCCCGCGCCAACGATGTGAAAAAGCGTGTGAAAAACCGCAATCGACCACGCTCCGGGCGCGCTGTTGCTTTCGGGATCGAGGTGCGTGAGTAGCCACACATAGAGCGGCATTAGCGCAAAGCCGATTGCGGCTGAGAAACTGTTGAAGAGGATGTGTACGAGCGCAGTGCGCCGCGCCGATGTGCTTGCGCCGATAGCGGCAATACCCGCGGTAAGGGTGGTGCCGATACTGGCACCGATGACGATCGAGAGGGCTTGGGCGATATCGAGCGTGCCGGAGTGGTAGGCGGTGATGGCGGTCGCCACGGCGGCACTCGACGCCTGCATGATGACGGTGAGTGCGATGCCGATGCCCACGAGGATGAGCCGCCCGGTGAGGCTGGGCTCTGGAAAGGCCTCGGGCTGCACATGGGCAGCGAGGCTATTCATGCCGTGTTGCAGCGTATCGATCCCGATAAAGATTAGCCCGAAGCCCGCGATGGCGAAGCCGACTGAGGCGATGCGGCCCTTGAGCATCAGCCGCATCAAGGCCCCGATACCGACCAGCGGCATGGCGATGGTAAACAGGCTCAACTTTAGCCCGAGTAGCGAGACGATCCAGCCCGTCGTAGTCGTGCCTACACTACTGCCGATGATGACACCGATCGATTGAGAAAAGGTAATCAGCCCCGCACTCACGAAACCAATGGTCGCCAGCGTCGTCGCGCTCGAGGACTGCACCATGGCCGTGATGGTGAGCCCCGAAAGAAACGCCGAAGTTTTACGCTCGGTAAACTGTGAGAGGATCCGCTTGAGCGTCTGCCCTGCGGCTGTGCGCAACCCGTCCGTCAGCAACAAGATGCCGAGCAGGAATAAGCCGATACCACCGAGGAGTTGACCGATCATTGTGGGCTGGAGCAGTTGAGTGCGGAGTGGGGGAGTTGGGGGTGAACAAGGCCGCTGTACTCAGCGGCTTCAAGATTCATCCTCTGCATGGTCGTTGCCAGCGCGTCTTTTGCGTTTCTAGCATGGGGCCATGCTGCGGTTTTCCCAAAGAGCTTTCTGTTTCATGTTATTACTCGCGACGGGGCTGGCAGTGTCCCCGCCCGGGGACTATGAAGCGGAGCTTACCGAGTGGCACGCACAGCGAGTGGCGCGGCTCACGGCTGCCGAGGGTTGGCTTTCGCTCATCGGGCTTCATTTCTTGAGCGAAGGTGAGCAGCAGGTCGGTACTGCTGAAGGTAACGATATCGTGCTCGGCGCTGGGCCTCTGAGTCTCGGTGTAATCGACCTACAACCCAGCGGGCGCGTGATGTTGCGCGTGACGCCGGGGGCGGGCGTACGAGTCGATGGGCGCGAAGTGCTTTCGGAAGAACTCATCCCTCAAGGGCGCGGGCCGCGTGGGCAGACGACGACTGTCTCGTGCGGCTCGATGAGTTTTTACGTGATCGTGCGCGGCGGGCGGATGGCACTTCGCGTGCAGGATACTGCTTCGCCGCGCCGCAGGGGCTTTGCGGGAATCGAGCGTTTCCCGACCGACGAAAGTTGGCGGGTGGAGGCTGAGTGGGAGGCTTTCGCTGCACCGCGCGAGGTCACGATTACCAACACGCTCGGACAAGAGTCGCAGGCACTCGTGTTGGGCCGTGCCGTTTTCGAACGCGAGGGCCAGCGGCTGGCACTGCTGCCGCTCCAAGAGACGCTCGGCGAACCGCTCTTCTTCATCATCGCGGATGAGACGAGCGGGCACGAGACCTATGGCGCGGCGCGTTTCGTTTATGCCGATCCGCCCGACGAGTCGGGCCGCGTAATCATCGATTTTAACAAGGCGATTAACCCGCCTTGCGCGTTTACGCCTTACGCGACTTGCCCACTGCCGCCCTCAGAAAATGTGTTGTCGATAGCGGTGCGCGCTGGGGAGAAGGCTCCGCTTGCCGCTCACTAGTCGAGCAGGTCGGGCCGCAGATTCGTAACGAGAAAGTCGGCAGGGATGAAGGCGTCGGCGGCGCGCTCATTTCGTGCAGGGGTGCTCACACTCCGTGCTCGTGCGTCTGTGGGCTGCGCTGTGGCGCGTGTGATTGATTGGCTGGAGCTCCCCTTGGGCGCAGCCGTCGGCATTGGCGCGCGGCTCGTCTGTTGTGCGAGGGCGCGCGGCGCCGGAGCGAGTGACCGCTGCGGTGGGTCTTCTTCGTTTCTTGCGATCGACGCCCAGAGTAAAGTGAAGGGCGTGGTGGCGGTGGCAGGATGCATGGCGGTGTGGCGGTTGAGCGTGTGTGGCGCCACTCCTGTCGCTGGCCGTGAGGACAAAAAAACCTCCGGCTTTTGACCGGAGGGGCGGGTGATTGTCAGCGTGTCTGGTGATGTTCGACGATCAGGCCCCTCGCGGCGTAGCTTTAATAGCGACGACGACGGCAGCAGCGGAGAGTACCACGACGGAGGAGGCGTCATGGGCCGAGCGGCTGAGAATCGTGTTCGCGGAGGGAGTCATCGTCTTTTCTTAACGAGGGGAGGGAGGAAGGTGGGGCGGGTTTCGCTTGTCAACGCTACAGCACCAAACTGACGCAGGGGCCACGACACCGCGCCAATGTAAAGGGCGGCCTATGGCTCCTTACCGTAAGAGCTTTTTGAGTCCCTTGACGGCTCCGCCAACGCCTTTTCCAGCGGCGGCTCCGGCGTTGATGGGGTTGGCGGCAGCTTTCGCGATCTCGCCCAAGACTTGGCTCAGCACTTCTCCCGAAAGCTCGGCGGGCGTGGCTCCGCCTTTAGCTAAGCCAAGGTCCTGGAGTTCAATTGTGGGGAGCGAAACGGGGAGCGCGGCAGGGCCGACGCCGAGGCTGGCCTTCGCGCCTACGAGTCGGAACTTGCGCACAATCAGCTTCACCGGTTTCGCGGGTTTTTCGCTTGTCGCGTCGGGGGTGGGCGCACTCGTGCCAGTGAATTGCTCGATGGCTTTGAGCAGGTCACCGAGGTTGCTGGAGACGAGCCGCGTTTCGTAAACGAACTCCGGCTGCTCAATGACGATTTCCTCGATTTCGATGACGTCGCCGCGCAGCGAGCGCAGGTTTACCTTGAGGTCGATTTTGCCGAGTGTGAAGGCGTGCGGCGCGGTCCAGTTGGGCGGGTTGCCAACGACGAGGCCGGTGAGGGTTCCGCGTCCTGTGAATGGGGAGAGCCGCGCATCGGCGAGCGAGACGTGCGTCTGGGTAACTTTAGGGCCGAGGTTGTTGACGCCGATGAGCACGCCCGAGTTGAGCACGGGCCCGAGCCCGTAGTAGAGCCCGGCCCCGAGCAGGACGAGCCCGCCGAGGAGGATGAGGAAAAACTTTTTCATACGCGATGTGTGGGGGAGGAGACTAGGGAGCACGCGGAGCCATGAGCGCGCAGAGCTGCGGGGGCAATTTCGCTTGTCATGCTGTGCGGGCTTTTCGTGCCTAGGGGTTTTTCTCATGGCAAACGCCTACACCGAAGCGAGCATCAAGACCCTTTCCTCTACCGAACACATCCGGCTGCGCCCGGGCATGTATATTGGCCGTTTGGGCAATGGGGCGCACGCCGAGGACGGCATTTATGTGCTGCTCAAGGAAACGATCGACAACTCGGTAGACGAGTTTGCGATGGGCAATGGCAAGCGCATCGAGATCGAGCTGAGCGAGCGCGAAGTGATCGTGCGCGACTACGGGCGCGGCATCCCACTGGGAAAGCTCGTCGAGTGCGTATCAGTCATCAACACGGGTGCGAAATACGACAGCCAGACTTTTCAAAAATCCGTCGGCCTAAACGGCGTTGGCCAAAAGGCCGTCAACGCGCTCTCGCTCTCTTACACCGCGCAATCCATTCGCGACGGCCAAACCAAAATCGTCGAATTCGCCCAAGGCCGCCTCGTCAAGGAAGGCAAAGTCGCGCACTGCTCCGAGCGCAGTGGCACGCTGATTCGCTTCACCCCCGATGCGGCCCTCTTCGGCGCGGACTGGCGGTTTCGCCCCGAGTTCATTGAGGACTTGTTGTGGAACTACGCCTTCCTCAATCGCGGGCTGACCCTCACGCTCAATGGCCGCGCCTTCCGCTCCGCTGGCGGCCTCCGCGACCTTTTGGAGAAAAACCTCACGGTCGAGACGCTCTACCCGATCATCCACCTCGAAGGCCCCGACATCGAAATCGCGATGACGCACGGTGCTCACTACGGCGAGGAGTACTACTCCTTCGTCAACGGCCAGCACACCACGATGGGCGGTACCCACCAGCTCGCCTTTCGCGAAGCCGTCGTTAACACGCTGCGCAATTTTTACAAAAAAGACTTCGAGGCCGCTGACATCCGCCAAGCAATCGTCGCCGCCGTCTCGGTGCGCGTGCAGGAGCCCGTCTTCGAGTCGCAGACAAAGACTAAGCTCGGCTCCACCGAAGTCGGCCCGGGTGGCCCCACGATCAAGGAGTTTATCGGCAAGTTCGTGCAGCAGACGCTCGACGTCTACCTGCACAAAAACAAGGCGACTGCCGACGCGCTCCTCGCCAAAATCCAAGAAAGCGAGCGCGAGCGCAAAGACCTCGCGGGCATCCGCAACCTCGCCCGCCAGCGCGCGAAAAAAGCCTCGCTGCACAATCGCAAACTCCGCGACTGCCGCCAGCATCTCGGTACCCGTGCCGCGCTCGCTGAGCAGAGCACGCTCTTCATCGTCGAGGGCGACTCTGCCGCGGGCTCGCTCACCGCCTGCCGCGATGTGCAGACGCAGGCCGTCTTCGCGCTCAAAGGCAAACCGCTCAACACCTACGGGCTCTCCAAAAAAGTCATCTACGAGAACGAGGAATTTCACCTCCTCCAATCCGCGCTCAATATCGAAGACGGGCTCGACGGCTTGCGCTACAATCGCGTGGTCATCGCCACCGATGCCGACGTCGACGGCATGCATATCCGACTGCTGCTTATCTCGTTTTTCCTGCAGTTTTTCCCCGAAGTCATCGCCGCCGGGCACCTCTACATTTTGGAGACCCCGCTGTTCCGTGTGCGCAACAAACGCCGCACCATTTACTGCTACTCCGAAACCGAGAAACAGGCCGCCAGTGCCGCGCTCGGCGCGGGCCACGAAATCACCCGCTTCAAAGGCTTGGGCGAAATCTCTGCCAGCGAGTTTAAAGACTTCATCGGCGAGAACATCCGGCTCGAGCCCGTATCACTTGCACACCTACACGACAGCGAGGAACTCCTCGGCTTCTACATGGGTAAGAACACGCCGCGCCGCCAAGAGTTCATCATCGATAACCTGCGCGTCGAAAAAGACCTCGTCGAAACCCTCTCTCCCGCCGCCTAAACCCTCATGGCTAAACGTATTTCAAAAAAGACTACCGACCAAGCCGAACTCGAGTTTTCGAATAGCGCTGACGCCGCGACCGGTGCTGAAGCTCGCCCAAAAGAAGGGGCTGCGTCCCCCGGTTTGGCGGATTTGGAAGATGAAGGGTTAAACCCGGTAGACGCAGCTCCCGCTCAAGAGCCCGCCCTCCGAAAGCACTACCGGAACTGGTTTCTCGAATACGCGAGCTATGTGATTCTCGACCGCGCGGTGCCGCATCTCGATGACGGGCTAAAACCCGTGCAACGCCGCGTCCTACACACGCTTTGGGACATGGATGATGGCCGCTTTCACAAAGTCGCCAATATCGTCGGCACGACCATGCGGCTGCACCCGCACGGCGACGCATCCATCGGTGCGGCACTGGTCGCGATTGCGCAGCGCGGCTGGCTGATTGAGCCGCAGGGCAACTTTGGAAACCCCTTTACTGCGGACGAAGCGGCGGCCCCGCGTTACATTGAGGCGCGGTTAACGCCTTTTGCGCGCGAGGTGCTTTTTAACCCGAAAACGACGACTTGGCAGCTCAGCTACGATGGGCGAGCGAAAGAGCCGGTCGCCTTGCCCGCCAAGTTTCCCATCACCTTACTCGAAGGCGCGGAGGGCATCGCCGTGGGGCTGGCGACGAAGATCCTGCCGCACAACTTTAACGACCTGTGCCGCGCGGCGATTAACCATCTGCAAGGAAAAGCGTTTAGGATTTACCCCGATTTCCCGACCGGCGGGATTGCGGATTTTTCCGAATACAACGACGGCGAGCGCGGCGGAAAAGTCCGCGTGCGCGCGAAAATAGAAACGCGCAGCAAGACGCTCCTCGCCATTACCGAGCTGCCCTACGGGACGAATACGGTGTCGCTCATCGAGTCGATCGTGGCCGCCAACACGAAGGGCAAAATCAAGGTCAAACATGTCGACGATAACACCGCCGATAAAGTCGAACTGCTCGTTCATTTACCGCCCGGGAGCGACCCCGAGCAAGTCACACAGCAGCTTTATGTGTTTACGCAGGCGCAGATGAATCTGTCGCCCTCGGCGTGTGTGATTGTGCGCGATCCTGAGACGGGGGCCGATAAGCCGCAGTTTATCGGCGTGCGCGAGATTTTGCGGCGGAGTGTTGACCACACCGTCGAGCTGCTGCGTAGCGAGTTGGAAATCCGCTTGGGCGAGCTCGACCAACAGTGGCACTGGGATTCGCTAGAGCGGATTTTTATCGAGGAGCGGATTTACCGGCGTATCGAGAAATCCAAGACATGGGAGGAGGTGCTCGAAGAGATTCGCGAAGGGCTAAAGCCGTTTATTGCGGGGCTGCGTCGCGAGGTGACCGAAGACGATATTACGCGGCTGACCGAGATTCGGATTAAGCGAATCTCCGCCTACAACCGCTTTCAGGCGGACGAGCGGATTAAGAAAATCGAGGCCGAAATCGAGGCCGTGAAGCATGACCTCGCGCACTTGATCGATTACGCGATCGCGTGGTTTGAGCGCTTGCAGGAAAAGTTTGGCAAAGGCCATAAGCGGCGGACGACTTACGATGAGATTGAGCAAATCAGCGCAGCGGAAGTCGCCTCGGCAAACCAGCGACTCTACGTGAATCGCGAGGAAGGCTTTATCGGGCTGAATTGGCGGCAGCACGAATTTGTAAAAGAGTGCACCATCCTCGACAGCGTTTTGTGCCTTATGGCGGACTGCTCGCTCAAGGTCTCGAAGGTCGCGGATAAAGTTTTTATGGGCCGCAATATCCTACACGTCGGCGTTTGGCCGAAGGAGGGCGACGGCCGGTTTTACACGCTGATTTACCAAGACGAGAAGACGGGCCGCGCCTTCGCGAAGCGCTTCCAGATCGGCGGGCTCTCTCGCGACAAACTCTACTCGCTTGCGAAGACGGAGGGCCCGGCGCGCGTGGTGTATTTGGATGTGGCAGAGAGCGAGGCAGCGATGCCCAAGGCGGTGCACATCGCGATCGACGGGCGCAGCGGCGCGCGTATTCGCGAGTTGGACTTCGATCTAACGCGCGTGCCACTGTCCACCCGCTCCGCCAAGGGCCTCACCGTCACCAAGTGGACAATCAAAAGCGTAAAACGGCGGTCCTAGACCGCTTTTATTGATCGGCCGCTGCGAGGAGCGATGGGCCGGCGCGAGACGCAGCGGGTGTCGCGAGATGCACTGGCCGCTGCGAGACGCACCGGTCGCTTGCTGGCGCACCGGCCAATGCGCCTCGTAGCGTACCGGTCGTTTGCTGGCGGCCCGTTGTTTTTTACGTGTGCGCGGGCTGGAAAGTAGAGCGCTTCGTTTTTTAGAGCACTTCGTTTTCCGAAATCGGCCACAGTTGGCCGCCCCAAATAGCGTAGGCCACTGTCTGTTTTTGTGCGTGCCAATTGGCACGCACTGCACACGGTTCGCGCAAAAGGATTTATGCACATTATAAGGTGACAGCGTGTTAGTTTCCGAATAAGCCTTTGCCGCTCATCAAGCGAGACGCGCCACCCCGCGCGGCAGGTTCACCCCCGAAGCCTATGCTCCCCAAGAGAACGCAGCAGCGAGTGGTCATTGATTGCGGCGGTGCGCACGTCTCGGCTGGGGTATTTTCGCTTCGTGGGGAAAGCAGGGAGGCGGGTGGTGGGGCCGCTAGGTCGCTGCGACTCGAAGCTTATGCGCGTGAGGACTTCGTTTGCTCGCCCGCGCACAGCAGCGCTTGGCTCGCGCAAGTCGGTGCCGCACTCGATAGGGTTTGGGGGCGGATCGGGTTTGGCCGGGAGCGTGAATGCCGGCTCACGATACCGGGGCATCTTGCACTTACCAAGCGGGTTAAAACGCCTGCTGTTGCGGGTGAAGCCCTCGCCCAAGCGCTGCGTTTCGAGGTTGGGCAGGCTATCCCGTTTCCGCTCGATAAGGTTTCATGGGGCGCGGTGGTGCAGCGAAACGAGGGAGAGGAAATGGAGATCCTGATTTCTGCGGCGAAGCTCGACGCTGTGGAGCCACTCTGCGCGGCGGCGGAGTCCGCGCATTTATTGCCGACTCATTGCGAGCCTGCGGCACTCGCGCTTTGGCGTGCGTTTTCGCGTGAAGTCGACGCGCCCTCGCTTTTCGTCGATGTTGGCGCACGGTCGACTCAAGTGATTATCGGTGGCGGTGGGGCGGCCCCTTACTTGCGCACGCTCAATTTTGGCGGAAACACGGTAACACGCTCGCTTGCGCAGGGGCTGGGCTGCGATTTTGCCGAAGCTGAAGCAGCCAAGCGACGCGCCTCGCAGTTACTTGAAAACGCCAAGCCGTCGCAAGAAAGCGAAGCTCTTTTACGCGAGGCTGTTGGGCAGGCGGCCAGTCCCTTTGTGCAAAAACTCGGCGCCGAACTCCTTTTGGCGAAACTTGCGTACCTTCGCCAGTCGGGCGTGCTTAGTCCGACTCGGGTCTATCTCGGTGGAGGAGGGAGTGTGCTGCTCGGGCTACGTGAGGAAATTGCGGAAAGGCTTTCGCTGCCAGTTTTCGAGTTGCCGACACCCGCTAGTATCGAGGTCGCGCCTTCGTCGGTGGGAAGAGCGCCAGTTGGCGCTAGCGATTTGTATGCGCTTTATGGCCTAGCCTTGGGCGCGGCTTTGCCCGAGGCGCAAGTACTCAACCTATTTCCGCTGGGGCGGCGTGTTGCGCGAGAAGTGCGAGCCCGGCGTCGATGGGGGCTAGCCGCTGCTGCGCTACTCGTGCTTTTACCTTTTCTGCTGCTGCTCCAACAACGCTCGGCGATTGCAGCACTGCACACGCGAGCCGCGGCAGTCGATGCAAGGGCAGCTCCGCTTCTTCGGCTAGGAGCGCTTAACGCCCAAGCGCAAACAGAGGTGGACGCGCTTCGCGTGCGACTCGCCCACCTCGATGCACTCAACGCTCAACGGGAAAGCTGGCTCGGTTTTTTTGCGGACTTGCAGGCGCGACTTATCGGCGTGGGCGATGTGTGGTTGGAGCGGTTCCACTACAACGCGCCGAGCACGGACCAAGTCGACGAAACGGGTTCGCCTCAGGCGGCGACCATCGAGATCGGTGGCTGGCTTTTGGAAAGCGGTCGCACGGACGAGTCGCTGCAGCGGTTTTTCGATTCACTACAGGCTTTGGACTTCGTGCAGGGAGTTGTGGGCGAGCGCTATGATCGCAAGCGCCCGGGAGTCATTCGTTTCGATGCCACGATCCTCATCGCTCCCGAAAAACTCCTCTGAGTCGTTTCGCCAAAACTTTGCTCAATCCCTTAGCCGACCATGTTCGCAAAACCTCGCTCACGCGCTGCGCTACTTCTGCTCGTTGCGGCAGCTGTGGCTTTTGTGGGGCAAGGTGTGAGTCTGTTTCTGGGGGCGAAGACCTTGGCCAAAGCCAAGTCGGAACTTGCCGCTAAAGAGGGGTGGCTAACGAGTCTTGCCAATGCTGAGCCCGCGCCGACTCAAGCTGTGGCGGATGCACTCGCTCGTGAATTCGCCGAGCTGCGCAATGCTGTCGGCCAAGCCGAGTCGCTGTGGCGGGATAACTCAATTACGCGTGCACTCTGCGACTCGCCCCCTCCGCCGAACAGCCGTGCGGCTTACTTTGAGATCGCGCGTTATAGGCAGGCGCTTGCGGGCCTCGCGGGCGAGCAGGGTATCGAAATCGCACAAGACGAGTTCTTTGGGTTTCGTGCCTACGCCAACGTAGGGCCCTCTGAAGCGGATATCTTACGGGTCTACACGCAGCGGCTCGGCCTTGAGCGAGTGTTGGGGGCTCTCTTTCGCAGCAAGCCCCAACGGCTACTGGCAGTCATTCGCGAAGAGCGAAACGCATCTCCTGAAGCACCTTGGCAAGACGAGTCCGGTTCGGCGGACGCGAGCTATCGCTTCCAAATCCGGTTTCTCGGAACGACTGCGGTACTCCGCACATGGCTTAACGAATTAGCGAGTGATCGGCTCCCCGTCCTGGTGCGCAGCGTGACAGTTGAGCCCGGTGCAGAGCGACAAGTCATTCCTGATCGAGGTCGTCCTACGGCTGCACTTTCATTGAGCTCTTTCGGCGAGACTGGTGATAGCGATGGCTTTGAGCTGCTGGTGCGACCGAGTGGGAGTGAGTTCCTCGTGACACTCGACTATGTGGAGCTAGGTGCAGAAGAAGAGGTCGAAGCCCTGACGGAAGGATTTTCCCGTTTTTCTGAAAACTCGCCCGAGCGGGTAATGACTTGGCCTGCGCCGGAGTCGCAAGTACGCGGGCCACAGTGGATCTTCGATGTCTTTACGCCTCCGGAGATTTTCTACCATCCGGCCGAGCAGCAGTTTCGCGTCAAAGCGCTGCGTCCTTCCGCTGATCCTGCGCTTACGGCCCACGCACTGCCTGATTCACAGAACGGGGAACTCACTGTGCCGCGACTGCTGGGCGTGCGCCGCGAAGACTATCCGCTGCAACTCAGTGGCTATATCGGGGGGGCTGGGAGCGACGGCTTAAGGGGTGACTGCGTTGGCCCATTTTTAGGACTTTTTGAAAATCGAGAGAGCGGCGAGCTGCTACTTTTGCGAGGAGGTGATCGCGTGGAGTCACTCGGTATTGAGGTGCTCGACTTTCGTGTAGAGATGCAGTCCGTCGCTCACGATGAAGGCACCCCATTTCGCGCGCCGCGGGCCGTTGCGAGGATTCGCGACGTGCAGGGGGAGCGGCGCAGTCTTTACGAAGGCGAGCGCGCCGAGGGGCACGCGTTAATCGCAGAAGTGGAGTGGTATGGAGAGCGCCTTGAGTTACGCGAGGGCGACGTGGTGGCTGGCGAAGAAGGGGCACTGCTCACCGTCTCAGAAATCCAATGCGCGCCCCAGCCTCGTGCCGTTATGAAAAGCCACGCCACTGCCCCCGAGTCCGAGTGGCTCGTCTTCACGCTCGAATCCGCACCTGCCGGTTCCCCGCACTAGCCCCGAGTACTGAACGCTTTCCCCCAAGACTCCCATGCTTTCAAAAAACACTCTCCTTTTCGGTTCCTTGTTTGTCGGGCTCAGCTCTGCGCCATCCGGCAGCCCGCCACTCTATGCGCAGCAGGGCAGTGTGGGCGTTGGGAGCAGTGCGTCGGCTGCGCCCGAGCCTTTGGTTAGCGATTCGTCGCACTCCCAGTCGCTCGGCGATGCTGAGGTTAAAACTCTGCTTTTGCGGGCACGGAGCCAGTATGTGGCGGGAGCGCCCGAGGCGGCATTGGCGACGTATCGTGAGCTTGACCAGCGCTCACCGGGAAATCGCGAGTTGGCGGCGGCGATTGACCGTTTGGAGCAGGAGCTTGAGGCGCGGCGCACACCGCCGCGGCTTCAAACGCGCCAAGAAATGTTGGCCGAGGTAGACCAAAGTTGGCGCAGGCCGGGGCTCTTCCAAGAGCAGGGGCGTGATCCCTTCGACGAAGCCGCCCTTGCTCCGCTTGTTCGCAAGCTGGACGAAATCGTGCTGCCCAACGTGAGCTTCACCCGCGTGGAAATTGGGCGCGTGGTGAGTGCTTTGAGCGCGGCGTCAGTCGAGTTTGACCGCAGTGCCCAAGGGGCGGGTGAGGGCGAAGGCACTCGCGCCCCACGCGGCGCCAACATCGTCTTGCTCGACCCGAGTAACCGGCAGCCGCTCGTGACGCTCACGTTGCGCAATACGTCACTCCGGCGCGTTCTGGACTTCGTGACCCAAGCGGTCGGCTACCAATACGAAGTGCAAAGTGATGCGGTGGTGGTGCGGCCGGGCGGTGAGTCGAGTTTGCTCGAAACGGGATTCTTCCCTGTTTCGCGGGCAACGGTTTTGAGGATGACGGGCCAAACTTTGGGCAACGGCGCTGCCTCCACGCCCTCTGTGTCGCCGAGCCCGTTTTCCTCGTTCGGTGCGAGTAATGAGTCGCCGCCAACAGGCCAAGAGGCTCCGGCACTGCGCCACTTTCTACAGCAGGCGGGCGTGAACTTTGACGCAGTGCCCGACAGCAGCCTCGCCTACGACGGTTCCTCAATCATCGTCACGCATACTGCGCGAAACTTGGAGCGAATCCGCAACATCCTGAACCGCTACAACGACATTCGGCAGGTCGAGATTGAGGCCAAGTTTATGGAAGTGCAGGAAGGTGCGCTCGAAGAGCTTGGCGTAAACTGGAACCTCAATACCAAAGCGACGCAGCGCAACGCCGGCGCACAGGCCCGCTACATGACTTCGGGGCGCAACCTCTCGACTGCCTTTGCGAGCAACGTCGCCACACAGCAGGGCAGCATCACGCGGCCCGTGACGATTGGCCCAAGCGGCGAAATCACGGCGGGCATTGACACCGTTTTTGCTAACAGTCCGCCGGCGATTCCCAACGCGCCTTACCTCGGTGTCGGCGCGAGTGCACTCGCGAGCGTGACCGGTGTGATTGGCGAGTTCGACGTCAACGCGGTCATTCGCGCACTCTCGCAAAAGCAGGGGACGGACCTGCTCAGCGCGCCCAAAGTCACCGTCCTCTCGGGCAACCCGGCGACTATCACCGTCGCCCAAGAACTGCGTTACCCGCAGAGTTTTGGGCAAACGCAAAGCCAAGTCGGCACAGGCAGCGCGAGCGGCGGTGGCTCGGCGGGTGTGGCGATCACTGCGGGCACGCCCCAAGACTTCACGACGCGTAACATTGGCGTGGAGCTCAAGGTCACGCCCACCGTTGAGGAGGACGACTACAGCATCAGCCTCGACCTCAACCCGCGTGTTACCGAGTTCGACGGCTTTGTGGAGTACGGCGGCCCTAGCGTTGCGATTTCCGGCAGCACGACCGTCAACGTGCCCTCCGGGTTTTACCAACCCATCTTCTCTGTGCGTGACATCTCGACAAAGGTCACGATCTGGGATGGGGCGACACTCATCATGGGCGGGCTCACGCGCGAAGAGGTCAAAAAGGTCAACGACAAGGTGCCCGTGGTCGGTGACATCCCGGTGCTCGGACGACTCTTCAAGTCGAAGGGCGAGAGCGCGCAAAAGCGTAACCTACTCATCTTCGTAACGGCCAACCTGCTTAGCCCCGGTGGCGCACCGAAGAAACAAGCCCTGCCTAATGTGAGCGCGAACGCTCTCTTTCAAAACCCCGTCATCATCACGCCCGAAAGCAGCCAGTCGCGCACCCCGTAGGCGAAGAGGCGGAGCCTGGGCGCCGCCGCGCGCATTAGCGTCCAGCCACCAGTTCCGCGTTGCGTGTGCGTTATGTCGCGGGTGGGCTCCGGCCAATATGGCAAACTGGCTTCTTATCGACGGGTTTAATCTCGCGTTTCGCGCGTTCTACGGGATGCCCGAACTCACGCGCAGTAGTGATGGTTTCCCTACGGGCGCGCTACACGGCTGGGTAAAAGCCTTGTGGCGGCTGATCGACGAGCAGAGGCCGGCCGGCGGCGCACTGGTGTTTTTCGATCTTGGCGGTTCGCAAGAGCGGCTCGCGCTGCATCCAGAGTACAAGGCGCAGCGGCGCGAGACGCCCGAGGCCCTTACCCAGCAGCTACCGTTTATTCGGGAGCTTACGCGGGCGATGGGCTTGGGCGGTATCGAGCGCGAGGGCGTGGAGTCCGACGACTTGCTCGCGGCCCAAGCGGTGGCTTTGGCGGGCGGTGGGGACACCGTCCGAATCGTTAGCGCGGACAAAGACTTTGCCCAAGTCGTAGGCGGGGGAGTGACGCTGCTTTTGCCGCCGCCTACGGCCAATCCGCGCATCGGTTGGCGGCATCTCGATGCGGTGGGTGTCACCGAAAAGTTTGGCGTCGGCCCCGGGCAAATCGCCGATTTTTTGGCACTCGTGGGTGACACGTCGGACAACATCCCGGGCCTTGCGGGCGTGGGCCCGAAGACTGCCGCGAAGTGGCTGCAGGCGCATGGCTCCTTGGAAGGCGTCCTCGCGAATGCAGCCGAGATAAAGCCCGAGCGCTTTCGGCAAGAACTCGCCAGCGCGGCGGAGCGGCTGCGACTGAATCGGCAGCTTACGCGTTTTGACCTTTCGCTGCCGACGCTCACGCGCGAGGAGTTGGCGCAATCGCAGCACATCAACTTGGGCGAGTTGCTTCGTTTACTGGGCGAGCTAGAAATGAAAAGCGCTCAAGCCGAAGCCCAACGTCGCTACGCGCAGCCCGAACTTTTCTAAAGGGGCGCGTCGCGCGAGCGCAGCCGCAGGCTGTTTTTTTTGCCAGCTCACTGCGGTTGTTGTTGGGAGAGGCAGTGGAGGGTGCCGAGCCCCCAGATGAGATCGTAGCAGTCGATGCCTACGATTTCGCGGTCGGGGAAGCAGTGGCCGATTATCTCGCGGGCTTCGGCGTCGCGCTTGGGTTGGCGGAATTGAGGGACGAGCACTGCGCCGTTAATGATTAAAAAATTCGCGTAGCTGGCCGGGACGCGCTGGCCTTGGAAGGCGAGGGGGCGCGGCATGGGCAGCGTGACGAGGTCGAAGGGGGCACCCTCGGGCGTGCGGAAGCCGCGCAGTCGCTCTAGGTTGGCTTCTAGGATTTCGTGATTCGGGTCGCGGGTGTTGGGCTCGATGCAGGTGAGAATGCCGGCGGCGCTGTAGAAGCGGGTTATGTCGTCTATGTGGCCGTCGGTGTCGTCGCCGACGATGCCTTCGCCGAGCCAAAGGATTTGAGTGACGCCGAGCGCGTCTATTAGTCTGCGCTCAATCTGGGCGCGGTTGAGCTGCGGGTTGCGGTTGGGGTGTAGGAGGCATTGCTCGGTGGTGAGGAGCAGGCCGCGGCCGTTGACGTCGATGGAGCCGCCTTCGAGCACCATTTCGTAGGCGAAGCGGCGCAGCCCAAGTTTTTCGGCGATGAGGGCAGGGATGCGGTTATCGAGATCGTAGGGCGGGTATTTGTCACCCCACGCGTTGTAGTGCCAATCGGTTACGGCGACTTCACCGGTCGTGCGCTTTTTTACGAAAATTGGGCCGTGGTCGCGGCACCACGCGTCGTTGGTCGGATGGTCGTAAAAGTGGACGCGCGTCATGTCTGCGCCTGCCTTGGCACAGAGTCGTTGGGCGCGGGGCTGGAGGGGCTGCGCACAGTTGATGCGGACGGATTCGTAGCGGCTGATTGCGGCGACGAATTGGGCAAAGGCGTAGGGGATGGGGCGAAATTGGCCGGGCCAAGTTTTGCGGTTGTGCGGCCAAGACAGCCATACGGCGTCTTGCGGCTCCCACTCACTGGGCATGCGGAATCCATGCTCGGAAATTGGCTCGCTCGTTAGGCCCATGTTCTCAGTCGCGGAAGCGTTTTGTAATATCGCCGTAGGCGTCGATCCGGCGGTCGCGCAGAAAGGGCCAGTGCGTACGGGTGACGTCGAGTGAGCCAAGGTCGACTTCGTGGAGAAGGACTTCTTCGCGGTCAGGGCTGGCTTTGGCTAGGATCTGGCCGCTGGTGCCTGCGATGAAGCTTTGGCCCCAGAACTCTAGTCCGTCACCGCCGATGGGCGTCTCGTGGCCGATGCGGTTGACGGCGGCGACATAACAGCCGTTGGCGACTGCGTGGCCGCGCTGGATGGTTTCCCACGCGCTGTGTTGGGTCGCGCCGTAGTGAGCTTTTTCGGACGGGTGCCAGCCGATGGCAGTCGGGTAAAAGAGGATGTCCGCACCTTGGAGCGCGGTGAGGCGGGCGGCTTCAGGATACCATTGATCCCAGCAAATGAGGACGCCGATTTTGCCGAGCTTTGTGCGCCAAGCGCGAAAGCCGGTGTCGCCGGGGGTGAAGTAGAATTTTTCGTAAAAGAGCGGGTCGTCGGGGATGTGCATCTTGCGGTAGATGCCCAAAAGCGCGCCGTCGCTGTCGATGATGACGGCGGTGTTGTGGTAGAGTCCGGCGGCACGTTTTTCGAAGAGCGAGGCGACGATCACGACGCCGTATTTCTTGGCGAGCGCCTGGAAGGCGGCAGTGCTGGGGCCGGGGATTTCCTCGGCGAGCGCGAAGTTACTGTGGTCCTCGCTCTGGCAAAAGTACTGCGAGCGAAACAGCTCTTGCGTGCAGATAATCTGTGCCCCGCCGCGCGCGGCCTGCTCGGCGAGCGCGAGCGTTTTTTCGAGGTTTGCGGCGGGGGCGCTCGTGCAGGCGTGTTGGAGGAGGCCGAGTGTGCGTTTCATTACAGGTGGGGCGAGGGGCCGGAAGGGAGGTGGCGGTGCGTGTGTGTGCGACTGCGCCGTAGTCGCTGCAGATGATGGGAGATTTGCAGCGCGGCGTGTGTGAGGAGCGGAGGGCGAGCACAGGAGCGCAGGTCACACGTAGTGCGAGAGGCAGGTGCCCGCGCTCGCTAGGTGGCTACGCTTTAGTAAACAACTTTGTTGAGCGGATACTCGACGATGCCTTCGGCTCCGAGCGACTTGAGTTGGGGGACGATTTCGCGCACGACGCGGTCGTCGATGATGGTTTCGAGCGCGGCCCAGTCGGGGTTGCTCAGCGGGGAGATGGTCGGGTTGCGCAGCGCGGGGATGGTGGCGAGCACCTTGTCGAGTGCGTCTTTGCGGATGTTGAGTTTTAGGCCGACCTTGGTCTCGGCTTCGAGCGCGGCTTGGAGGAGGAGCGCAAGGGTCTCGATTTTTTTGCGTTTTGTGGGGTTCTCCCAACTGCGCTTGTTAGCGATGAGCTTGGTGTTGGTTTCGAGGAGCGTGTCGATGATTCGCAGCTTGTTGGCGCGGATGGAGTTGCCCGTCTCAGTGATGTCCACAATCGCGTCGACTAAGTCGGGGACTTTGACCTCGGTCGCGCCCCAAGAGAACTCGACATGGGTGGGGATTTTTCTCTCGGCGAAGTAGCGGCGCACGGTGCCGACCAGTTCGGTCGCCACGCGTTTGTCGGCGAGCTCTTCGGGGCGGGTGATCGATGAGGACTCGGGCACGCACAAAACCCATTTCGAGCGGGTTGAGGAGGCGCGGCTGTAGATGAGGTCGCAGACTTCGTGGACGTCGCTCTCGTTTTCGCAAATCCAGTCGCTGCCGGTGAGCCCGCAGTCGAAGAAGCCGTGTTCGACATAGCGGCTAAGCTCTTGTGCGCGGACGAAGCGGCCTTCGAGCTCAGGGTCGTCGATGGCTGGCCGGTAGGAGCGCGAACTGGTGGTGATGCGCCAGCCGGCCTTGTGGAATAAGTTTTTGGTGGCTTCTTCTAGGCTGCCCTTGGGGAGCCCTATCATCAAAATCGGTGGTGTAGACACGGCCCCGACCGCACACAGGGGCACTCAGCCCTTCAAGAGTAAATACCAGTAATGACTCGTTTCTTTAGGGGCGGAGGGGCGTTTACGCTTGGACGAGCGGTTTTTATAAAAGCGCTGCAGCCGCGAGCGGCTATGGGCCGATAAGAACGCGCCTAAAAACGTGCCCGGGGTGGGGGTCGAACCCACAAGCCTTTAAAGGGCGGCAGATTTTGAGTCTGCTGCGTCTGCCAATTCCGCCACCCGGGCAAGGTCGCTGAAAGAACAGCGGAGGCGGACGCTACGGTTGAGCGGCAGGCTGTAAACTCGAAACTGGTGTTGGTTGTCGCGATTGGTCAGTCTCCGCTCTTTTCCGCCTTCTCTGCGCCTCCTTTTCATATGGCTGCTGACCCTATCCGCTTTTACAACCGCTACACGCAGGCACTCGAAACCGAGCAAATCTTTGGCGAGCGTTGGTTGCGCTTTGCCTATGAGAACCCGATGGGGCGGGCAGGGCTGTGGCTCTTGGCGCGGCGCAAGTTTTTCTCGGCCTATTACGGGTGGAAAATGAGCAGGAGGCGGAGCCAATTGCGGGTGCTGCCCTTCATTGCGAAGTACGATCTTAATGTGGAGGAGTTCGCCAAGTCGGCTTTTACCTATCGCAGCTTTAACGAGTTTTTCTATCGCACGCTAAAGCCGGAGTGCCGTCCGATTTCAGAGGGCGCGGGTGTGGCGGTGCTTCCGGCGGATGGGCGGCATCTCGTGTTTCCCGATGTGGACGCGGCGGCTGGGTTTTACGTGAAGGGAGCGAAGTTTTCGCTCGTCGAACTCTTCGCTGATGCGTCACTAGCGAGGGAGTTTTCGGGCGGCGCGATGCTGATCTCACGCCTTTGTCCGGTGGACTATCACCGGTTTCACTTTCCGGTATCGGGCAGTCCGGGCCCCGCGCGACTGATAAAGGGTTGGCTCTATTCGGTGAGCCCTATCGCGCTTCGGCGAAACATCGGCTACCTCGTGCAAAATAAACGGATGCTGACCCTGATGGAGACCGAGGCGTTTGGGCGCGTAGCGATGTTCGAAGTTGGCGCGACCAATGTCGGGAGCATTCGCCAAAGCTACGTCGAGGGACGGGCTGTTGCGCGAGGCGAGGAGAAGGGGCTTTTCGCGTTTGGCGGCTCCTGCGTGATTACGATTTTCCAACGCGGGCGAATCCAATTTGCGCCTGACCTCGTCGCTCAAAGCGCAGTCCATATCGAGACCTACGCGCGCATGGGCGATGTGCTGGGCACTTGCGCCAGTCGCTCTACGTAGAAGCGGCGGCAAGAGTCTGTGCTTGGCTAAGCTACGAAAAAAGCCGCAGCGGGTGAGCTGCGGCGTGTATGGGCTGGCCTTGCGGGGCGCGCTTAGGCGGCGAGCTTGAGCTTAATCGCCGCGTGGGATTTGGCGCGGTTGGCGGCGTTTTTGTGAACGACGCCGCTTTTTACCGCCTTATCCATCGCGGAGGCGTAGTTCGCAGCGGCTGTTTTGAGTGCGGTGGGATCGGCTGCTTTGGCGGCTGCGTCGAGCTTCTTGTGCAGGGTCTTTAGGCGGGTCTTGGTCGCTTTGTTGCGAGCCGTGAGGCGCACGGTTTTACGCGCGGCTTTGATAGCGGATTTGGTGTTGGCCATTGAGGGGAGTCGTTAAACGAAAGCGGCGAACGAGCCAAAGCTGAGGGCGCAGGTCAATAAATTAAGCTTAGTCAAAATAAATGGCTCGTAGTGGTGAGGGAGGCGCGTCCTAGTGCGCGCCGCACGTTTGGGGCCTGATTGTCGCTCCGCAGTTCTTTCAAAACGCTACGGAGAGGAAAGTCCGGACACCGCAGGGCAGGATGCCGTGCGAGAGGTTTTGGCCTCAAGCATGGGCGGCGCGCGTCAAGGCGCGTCGACGGATAGTGTCACAGAAAACAAACCGCCTGTGCGGCGTGGTTCTTCGTAACTGCGCCAAGCGGGTAAGGGTGAAAAGGTGGGGTAAGAGCCCACCGCGTCGCGCGTGAGCGTTCGGCGGCACGAAAAACCCCATCCGGTGCAAGGCAAAATAGGAGACTGGGCGGCCCGTCCTATAGGTCTCGGGTATGCTGCAGCGCGTCGCGGTTCGCGGAGCTGGGGCCTTAGGGCCTCGGCTGCGAGGAGCCGCACGAGCCAAGGCGAGGGGATCTTTTTTCTCTCGGCTTGAGATAAATGACAATCGAAGCGCGCGGGGGCGGTTTACCGCTGCTGGCGCGCGGAACAGAATCCGGCTTACCGGCCCCAAGCGTGCACAGTCGCAGACTGTTTTGTTTTGGCCGCGCTCACTGAGCGCTGACCCAATACAAAATCTGCCCCGACTGGTCGGAGAGGACGAGTTGCTCCAGCGCGGCGGGGTCATCGGCGGGGGCGGTCATTCGGCTGGCTGCGCGGGCGGCGGAGTCGACGTCGGAAGAGACACGCAGGTGCGAGCCACCGCAGATGCCGTTTTGCAGCGGCACGATGACTGGCCATTGGCGCGCGGCGATGCGGTCATAGAGGCGTAGGAGCGGATCGGCGACTGGAGCGCGTGCCGCAGCGATTTCGCTCTGCGCGTCAATAAGCTCCACACGCAGGCTTTGCTCGCGCTCGCGCAGCGTGGCGATGCGCGCTTGGTGGCCGCTGATGTTTTGTTGGAGCGTGGCTTCGGCCGCGTCGAAGCGCTCTTTGGCGGCGTCGATTGCGTAGAGGAGCTCGAGCTCGCGCTCCTCGAGCGCGCCGATACTGGCTTCCATCGCCTCAATCTCGCGGGTGAGCGCTTGGTATTCGTCGTTTTTCTTAACGGCGAGTTGCTGGGTGCGGTATTTGGCGAGCTTGGCCTCGGCGGAGCCGATTTCCGTTTCGAGGAGTTTTTTGTCGGACTCCAACTGGCGGAGTCCGTCGCGTGCGCGGTCGATTGCGGCGCGCTCGGCGGCGATTTGCGCTTCAACTGCGGCGACCTCGGCGGGGGTGGCGGCGATTTGCGCTTCGAGGTCGCGGCGACGGGTGTCGCGAGCCTGTAAGATGAGGAGAGTTTCAATCGCAGGGCTCGGCATGGTGGTGCGCACAGTGGGGCGGGCGGCGCAGCGCGGTCAATCGAAACGGGCGGCAGGGGGCGCAGTTTCGCGGCGACGTGCGGTGTTTTTTCGCCCAATTTTACGCAAATAAATCCTCGCTCGCGCGACGCTTTGAAACGAGGCTCCCCCGTTTCGTTTTTCCCCTCTTCACCAACGCGCTACATGTCCGACTCTCCTGACTCCGATATTTTGGAAAACCCCACCAACGACCACGTTTATAACGCCGACCAGCTCGGCCAGCTCAAGGGGCTGGAGGCCGTCCGCAAGAAGCCTGGCATGTACATCGGCGGCACGGACGAGCGCGCGCTGCACCACTGCGTTTCCGAGGTGTTGGACAACTCGGTGGACGAGCACCTCGCCGGGCACTGCTCGCGCATCGAGGTCAACATCCATGTCGATGGCTCGATCTCCATCCGCGATAATGGCCGCGGCATCCCGGTAGATATTAATAAGGAGTCGGGCCTGCCCGGGGTGGAGCTGGTGCTCACGACGCTGCACTCGGGCGGTAAATATGGCCAAGGCGGCTACAAGTTCTCCGGTGGCACGCACGGGGTGGGAGCGAAGTGCGTCAACGCAGTTTCCGAGTGGTTTGAGGTCGAGATTTCGCGCGAAGGCCAGCTTCACCACATGCGTTTCGAGCGCGGCAAAACCGTCAAAAAGCTCGACGTCATCGGTAAGGCGCGCGGCACCGGCACCTACATTACGTTTAAGCCCGACCCCGAGATTTTTCGCGAGACCACGGTCTTCGTCGCCGAGCGCATCGCCCAGCGGCTGCGCGAACTCGCCTTCCTCAACTCGGGCCTCGAAATCGTCTTCCTCGACGAGCGCCCCGCCAACGCGAAGCCAGAGACCTTTTTTTACCGAAACGGCGTTGAAGAGTTCGTCCGCCAACTCAACCAAGGTAAAACTGCCCTGCACCCGGAGCCGATCCGTATTACAAAAATCAATACGGAGCCCATCGACGACAAACCCGCCGAGATTCACGTCGAAGTCGTCCTCCAATACAACGACTCCTACAACGACCAAGTCCTCTGCTACACCAACACCATCCATAACCCCGATGGCGGCACGCACCTCTCCGGCTTTCGCAGTGCGCTCACGCGGGCGATTAACCAGTTCGCCAAGTCGAACAACCTCTTAAAAGACAAAGACCCGCAAATCACCGGTGACGACGTGCGCGAGGGCCTCGCTGCTGTCATCTCCATAAAACACAGCGACCCGAAGTTTGAGTCGCAAACCAAGGTCAAACTCCTCTCGCCCGAAGTGGAGCGCATCGTCGGCTCGGCCTCCTACGAAGGGCTCATGAAGCACTTCGAGATCAGCCCGCAGCTTGCCAAGCGCATCATCGATAAGTGCCTAAACGCCGCCCGTGCCCGCGAAGCGGCGCGCAAAGCCCGCGAAACCATTCGTAAAGGCGCACTCAGCGGCGGCGGCTTGCCCGGAAAGCTCGCCGACTGTTCCGAGCGCGACCCCGCGCTCACCGAGCTTTACATCGTGGAGGGCGACTCCGCCGGCGGCTCCGCCAAACAAGGCCGCGACCGCCGCTACCAAGCCATTCTCCCCTTGCGCGGGAAACTCATTAACTCCGAGAAGGCCCAGCTCGCCAAAGTTTTAGACAACCAAGAAATCCGCACCCTCATCACCGCGATTGGCACGGGCATCGGTAATGGCGAGGATGATTCGGCGTTTAAGGGCGAGCGCGCCCGCTATCACAAAGTCATCCTCATGACCGACGCCGATGTGGACGGCTCCCACATCCGCACGCTGCTCCTCACCTTCCTGTATCGGCAGATGCGCGGCCTCTTCGACCTCGGCTACGTCTACATCGCCCAGCCACCGCTCTACAAAATCAAGCGCAAGAAACGTGAGCAATACGTCGACAACGACGAGCAGCTCAACCGCATCTTGCGCGAACTCGGCTCCGAGGACGTCGTCCTCACGCGGTTAAAAGACGGACACGTTTTTGCGCCCGCGCAAATCGACCAAATTGTGGAGCACCTCGCGTCGCTCGAAAAACTCGGGACGAGCGTCACCCGCCACGGGGCCTCGCTCCCCGACTACCTCGAAGCGCACGATCGCGAGACGCACGCGCTTCCGCGCTACCTCGCCCGCATCCGCACGGGTAACGACGAGCGACACGAATTCCTCCGCGACGAAGCCGCCCGCGCCGACTTTGTCGCGGCATACGATCTCGACGCCGACGCCGGCGAACCCCTTTTGCCAAGCAGCGAAAATGCAGAGCAAAACGCAGCCCAGAGTGCGGATGCCGCGTTAAACGCTGCTCCCGACGCACTCGCCCAAGCGGAAACGCAAGCGGTGCCCGCTGCCGTCGATGCGCCGCCCTCATCGTCCGCCGCACCTGCCGTCAACGCGCCGCGCACACGAGTCACCCTGCACGAGATTTTTGAAAGTGCAGAGATGGCCAAGCTCCTCAAAGCGATCGCCGACATCGGGCTCGATATTAGGCGTTTCACGGCGACCCCCGAGGCTCGCTTTGTCATTACCGAAAATCCGGGCCAAAAATCCGAGTCGAAGACCGAGCTCTTCGCGCCGCTCGATATTGTCGCGCACATCCGCACGCTCGGGCGCAAGGGACTCACGATTCAGCGCTACAAGGGCTTGGGCGAAATGAACCCCAAGCAACTCTTCGAGACGACGATGGATCCCGAAAAACGCCGACTCCTGAAGGTCTCGATTAACGACGCGGCGAAGGCCGACGCGCTCTTTACACTGCTGATGGGCGACGAAGTGCCGCCGCGCCGCCAATTCATCGAGGATAACGCACTCAACGTCCAATACCTCGACGTCTGAACTCACACTGGCCGCTCTCCCGCGCTGCGCACACCACGCGCCTGTCACCGTCGTAATCCCTGCCGCACTCCACTGTCTCCCTTTTCTCGCCCGTGTTTACCTCCAACGAAAAACTCTCTTCTGCGAACATCACCGATATCATGCAGACGGCCTACATCGATTACTCGATGTCGGTCATCGTCGCACGCGCGCTGCCCGATGCACGCGACGGGCTAAAGCCTGTGCAGCGGCGCATCCTCTACGCGATGATGCGCGAAGGGCTCTTGCACAATCGCCCCTTCGACAAGTGCGCGGGTGTCGTCGGCGAGGTTTTGAAAAACTACCACCCGCACGGCGACTCCTCGGTTTACGACACGCTCGTGCGGCTCGCGCAGACTTGGGTGATGCGTTACCCGCTGATCGACCCGCAGGGAAACTTCGGATCGGTCGATGGCGACCCGCCCGCTGCCTATCGCTACACCGAGTCGCGACTCAACGAAATCGCCGAAGACCTCATCCGAAACATCGATGAAGACACGGTCGACTTCGTCCCCAATTACAAGGAGTCCACCACTGAGCCGACTGTCCTGCCTTCCGCGTTGCCGAATCTGTTGATGAACGGTTCGACGGGGATCGCGGTCGGTATGGCGACCAACATCCCGCCGCACAACCTCGGTGAAATCATCGATGCGACCTGCGCCATCATTGATAACCCGGCGATATCAGTCGATGCGCTCTGCTCGATCGTCCAAGGCCCCGACTTTCCGACCGGTGGCACGATTGCGGGCCGCGCGGGCATCCTTAGCTATTTGACGACGGGGCGCGGCATCGTGCGAATTCGCGGGCGCGCACACACCGAGGAGACGAAGACGGGCGGCGAGGTGATCATCATCACCGAAATCCCCTACAACGTAAACCGTGCCAACCTCGTCTCGAAAATCGCTGAGCTGATTTCCGACAAGGCGATTGATGGGATCCGCGACTTGCGCGACGAGTCCGACGAAAACACGCGCATCGTCTTAGAGCTCAAGCGCGGCGAGCAGGCTCGCCCCATCCTCAACCAACTTTACCAAAAGACCGCACTCGAAGCCTCCTTCGGCGTTACGCTGCTCGCGCTCGACCAAAAGCGTCCGAAGCAGATGAATATTAAGGAGCTGATTGAGTGCTACATCGAGCACCGCCGCGAGGTCATCACGCGCCGCACGCAGTTCCGCCTGCGCCAAGCCGAAGACCGCGCGCACATTTTGGAGGGCTACCTGATCGCCCTCGATAACCTCGACGACTTTGTAAAAATCATTCGCAGCTCGGCCAACCGGCTCGAAGCACGCGAGCGCTTGATGGAGAAGTACCCGCTCTCGCAGCGGCAGACGGACGCCATCCTCGAACTGCGCCTCTACCAACTCACCGGCCTGGAGCGCGATAAAATCGAGGCCGAGTATCGCGACTTGATGGGGCTCATCGAGGAGCTTCGCGCGATTCTGGCCTCCGAGGAAAAACTCTTTGCACTCATCAAAAAAGAGCTGCTCGAAATGAGGGCGAAATACGCGACTGCGCGGCGCACCGAGATTACGGCTGCGGCGGGCGAGTTCCGCATGGAGGACTTTATCCCCAACGAGGGCTGCGTCATCACCGTCTCGCATCTCGGTTTCATCAAGCGCACGCCCGTTGCCGAATACCGCTCCCAGAAGCGCGGCGGCAAAGGTATCATCGGAGCCGATACGTATGAAGAGGATTTTGTGGAGCACCTCTTCACTGCCGAGACGCACGACTACATCCTCTTCCTGACGACCAAAGGCCAGTGCCTCGCAAAGAAGGTCTACGACGTGCCCGAGGGCACGCGCGCCTCCAAGGGCAAGTCCGTGAAATCCTTCCTGTCGCTCTCCGAGGGCGAGCGGATTGCGGCCATGATTTGCGTGAAAGACTTCGACCCGGGCCTGCACCTGGTCATGGCGACCAAGAGCGGTATTACCAAGAAGACCAGCCTTGCCGACTACGCCAACGCGACGCGCGAAGGCGGCCTGCGCGGCATCAAGCTCTTGGACGACGACAGCCTCGTGGGCTGCGTGCTGACCAACGGCGAAAACGAAATCATGCTCGTGAGCCATCGCGGCCAAGCCGTGCGCTTTAAAGAAAGCGACCTGCGCGACCAAGGCCGTGGCACCCAAGGGGTCACCGGTATGCGCTTCAAGCTGGAGGGCGACTACGTGCAAGCGATCGAAGTGTGTGACCACGACGCGCGGCTGCTCGTCGCCCGCGAGGACGGCGTGGGTAAGCGCACGCCTTTTGCCGATTACCGACTTATCTCGCGTGGCGGCACCGGCGTTATCGCGATCGACCTGCCTGACGACGGTAGCGTGGCGGTTGCGGGCGCGCTCAGCGTTCACGAGAGCGACGAGGTCATGCTCCTGACGACCAAAGGCCAAAGCATCCGCACCCGCGTGCGCGAAATTCGCGAAACCGGTCGCGGTGCCAAAGGCGTAAAACTCCTCACGCTCGCTCCCGGGGACAGCATTCTCTCTATCGCGCGCATCGTCGAAACCGACGAAGAACAGGAAGCGGCGGCGATCGCGGCCAATGCCGAATCGGGAGCGGAAAATGGCGTCAGTGAAACTGCGCCTTCCGCTACTGCTGGAGCGGACGCTGCGGCCATTACTGAGTCTGGCCCGTCAATCTCTGAGCCCGAGGCCCTTGATCCGGAAAATGACCAAGAGTGAGTTGGCCTGACTAAACGAAAGCCCCTTGCCCCAATGAACGCCCGCCTCTCTACCCTGCTTGCTCCCGAATTGGTGACGCTCTATTTGCGCGCGACCACGCACGAAGCCGCGTTGCGCGAAGCGGCCGAGCCGCTCCGCACGCATCCCGATGTGGGCGGCTTCGAGCCTTTCTTTGAGCAAGTCATCGAGCGCGAGCGGCTGGATAGCACGTACCTCGGAAACAGCGTCGCGCTGCCTCACGCGCGGACGGCGCATGTGAAACGAGTCGTTTTAGCAGTGGGCCGTAGTGCAGAGGGCTTACATTTTGAAAACTGCGAAGAGCCGGTGCACCTGCTTTTCGTGTTGGGCACGCCGCCATCCAGCCCGGGCGATTACCTGCGCGTGGTGAGCACGCTGTGCAAGATTTTGGCCTCGGCGGAGAACCGGGCCGCCCTGCTGATGGCCGCGAGTGCAGAGGCCTTTATCGCGGCAATCGCCAAAGCCGAAGAAATGCTATTTCCTGCGGGGAAAAACTGACGGGAGACAGGGCTTCCGTACTCGTCCGACAAGGCCTTCCCCTCACGACTGTTCGAGGAGTAGCGCCATCGATTTGAGGGTGTGCAGTTGGGTTTTGAGCTCTTGCTCTTCGCGGTAGCTGCGGACGTGTTTCATCGCTTCCAAGATGCTGCGCTCGGCTTCCATTAGCATGAGTCGCTCGCGGGCGAGACTCTTGCGTTGGCCCGTCGTGTAGCCGCCGAGGATTGAGAGGAGCTTCGGGATGTCGTCGGTATTGAGCGATTCGTCGAGTGAGCTGCTCTTCTTTAGCCGTCTCCTCGCGCGGTCGATTTTCTTGGTGAGTTTACCGATCTGCACGTCGAGCGCGGTGATTCGGCTGCTGCTAATCACCAGCTCGGGGAGCTGCTGCACTCGGTCTTCGCCCTTTTCATTTGGCGACGTGTGCGCTGGCCTTGGCGGCCCATCGTCATTGTCGGCCGTCTCGGATTTGGCGGCAGCTGAGCGCGGGGCGCAGAGCAGTACGAGTAGAGCGAGCAGGGGCAGGGGAGAAAGGCGGCGCATGATGGAGCGAAGGGCTAGGGGCGCGTGTTGGTGGAGTCGAGGCGTGAAAAGGCTCGAAGCGGCTACGCGGGTAAGTAGGTTTACCTCACTGTGATTTCCTCTGTCGCGTTTCACAATTTTAAGGCACTGCGCGAGGCGCGTGTGGAGTTGCGGCCATTTAACTTAATCGTCGGGCCCAATGGCAGCGGGAAGACGAGCCTCATCCAAGCGCTGCTCCGGCTGCGGACCTTGGCCCGGTTACATGCTGGGGGCGCAGGCACTGTCGAGTCGGTGAATGTAGAGCGCGCGGTTTTAGAGTTCCGGTTCACCGCTCCGTATGAAGCTGCGTTAGCGCGGCTGTCGTGCGTCGAGCAAATCGTCTGCGACCAAATCGAGCTTTCGGGAGTCGCCGACTCCGAGCGCGGCGCACTTTTAGGCAAAATCGAAGGAATTCGCGCGTATCTATTCGACCATTACGCGATGGCGGAGCCGAGTTTGTACACGCCTGTTGAAGCGCAGAGTCAGGCGGGCCGACAGCGAGAGGCCCGCGAAAAAAACGGGTCTGATACCCTAGCGAGCAATGGCGGAAACCTCGCGGCGGCGCTGGCGGCCTTGCACGAGCGTCATCCGGAAAACTTTGCTCAACTGGAAGCCGAGTTTCGGCAGATTGTGCCGGAGTTTGCGGGGATTGAGGTTTCGCGGCGCGGCGGCGTGGCAGAGAGTGGCGAAACGCTCGAGCTCGGATTGCGCTTGCGCGGGGGCAGCGGGCCGGGTGGGCGCGGTGAAGTGGTGACCGCAGACAATCTTTCGCAGGGCACACTGTATTTATTGGCCGTGCTTTTCCTCGTTTTTCAGCCCGCGCCGCCGAGCGTCGTGTGCATTGAGGAAATTGATCGAGGGATGCACCCGCGTTGGTTGCGTGCGCTGCGTGATTTGCTCTATCGGCTGAGCTATCCGCGTGACTTTGGTCAAAGCCGTGCCCCCGTGCAGGTGCTGGCTACGACGCATTCGCCCTACTTGCTCGACCTCTTCAAAGATCACCCCGAGGAAATCATCATTTCTCAAAAATGCGGGTTGAGCGCACACTTTGAGCGCTTGAGTGACCGCGCCGACTTGGGCGCGCTACTGGGCGAGGCGTCGCTCGGTGACTTGTGGTTTAGCGGTATCCTCGGCGGAGTGCCGGAGGAGGAGGCGTTTTAGAAGCTGTGTAATGAAAACTGTGTGACACATTTTTAGGGAAATCCTTTATTATGAAACTGGCCTTTCTGGGGGAGTCGCCCGCTGACGAGGTCGCGCTGCAAATTCTGGCAGAAGCGGTGCTGGGCGAGCGCGTGCGGCGAGTCTTGCCCAACTTGCGCGCGCGCGGCTGGCCCAATGTCGCGCAGGTGCTCCCGCCAATCATTCACCACCTGCATTTTAATACGGACGCAGTGGGGCTGGTCGTCTCGGTCGATGCCGATGATTCGGTGGTGCACACGGTCGAGCACGAGGCCGCAGGGTATCATCATCCGCAGTGTCGCCTGTGCCAATTGCGGGCGATTTTTCGGCGGGCGACAAAGAACCTACCTCCGGCGCGCGGGCGGCAACGCGTGTTGCGCGGTGTCGGGCTAGCAGTGCCCACGATGGAGGCGTGGTATTTGTGCGGGCGCGACGAGAGCGTGGGCGAGGCCGCATGGCTTGCAGGGCAGGAGCGCGGGCAGCTGCCTTATACGCGGGTCGAGCTTAAGGAGCGCGTCTACGGGACTTCACGGCCCTCGCTGCAATTGGAAATCGAATGCGCACGGCGCGAACTCGCCCGCCATCGCGGAGATATGCGCCGACTGGAGGCGGACTTCCCCGGCGGCTTCGGTGCATTGGCGCGCGACCTGAAGGCCTGTCTCGGTCAGTGACCGCGGGAAAAAATCATCCACTCCGCGTGGGGCGGCAGCGACACGCTGCTGCCCCACGCATAGTGGAGAGAAGGCGCACGATCACCGCACGACGCGGGCTCCGCCACCTGCGATTTGTTTTTCGACTTCTTTGCGGGTGGCCATCGAGGTATCGCCGGGGGTGGTCGAGGCGAGTGCGCCGTGTGCGGCGCCGTAGTCTACTGCTTTTTGCGGGTCATTAAATTCGAGGAAGCCAAATTGCAGGCCCGAGGCGAAGGAGTCGCCCCCGCCCACGCGGTCGAGGATTTCGAGCTCGGCGTATTGCCGGGCTCGGTAGAACTGGCCCGCGTGCCAGAGGATGGCTGACCAGTCGTTTTTCGTGGCAGTGATGACGCGGCGCAACGTCGTCGCGGCGACCTTGAAGTTTGGGAACTCGGCGACTGCCGCTTCGATCATTTCCTTAAACGCATCGACCTCGATTTTGGAAATCGCGTGGTCGGCCCCGCGCACTTCGAAGCCGAGCGAGGCCGTAAAGTCCTCCTCGTTGCCAATCATGACGTCTACGTAGCGGGCGATCTCGCGGTTGACCTCTTGGGCCTTGGCGAGTCCGCCGATGGTTTTCCAGAGCGAGGGGCGGTAGTTGAGATCGTAGGACACGATGGTGCCGTGCTTCTTGGCGGCTTTGACCGCTTCGATGGTAAGTGCGGCGGTGCTCTCGGAGAGTGCGGCAAAGATGCCGCCGGTGTGAAACCAGCGCGCGCCGAGCTTGCCGAAAATGTGCTCCCAGTCGAAGTCGCCCGGACGGAGCTTCGAGGCGGCGGTGTTACCACGGTCGGGCACGCCGACTGCGCCGCGAATGCCGAAGCCGCGCTCGGTAAAGTTGAGCCCGTTGCGCACGCTGCGGCCTATGCCGTCATCCTCTCGCCACTGGATAAAGTCGGTCGCCACGCCGCCTTGAGCGATGAAGTCCTCAATGAGGTGGCCTACCTCGTTATCGACGAAGGCGGTGCAAACGGCGGTTTTTAGCCCAAAGCACTTTCGCAAGCCGCGCGAGGTGTTGTATTCGCCGCCGCCCTCCCACGCGGTGAAGTGGCGTGCGGTGCGGATGCGGCCATCGCCGGGGTCGAGCCGAAGCATAACCTCGCCGAGCGAGATTTGGTCAAAGTGACACGCTGACGCGGGCTTAATCGGAAGACTCATGGGGGATTTGGGGTTGGGGGGCTTAACGTGTGAGGCGCGAAGCAAGAAAGCCCGTGCAGGACAGTCAAGGGAGTGCCTATGCGATTCATTGCGGAGGCGGTCAATGACCGCCTCCCATTGACCTCGGTAAGCTTGGGCAAAGCGCAAGGCGATGATGGCCGTTGTCGATATCGCGATGAAACTTCTCGATTTCCCTGCCTTCTCAAGGCTACCTGAACCACCCGCCGTGTACTTCATGACCGATCGCACGCTCTGACACACACCAGAATGTACGCATGACAGAAAATAAAAACGCAGGCGCCGCTTTACTGATCCCCGGCCTCTTTGTGCTGCTCTGGTCCACAGGGTTTATTGTTGGCAGGCTGATCGTAGATTCAGCCTCTCCAAACATATTCCTGGCGATCAGGTTTTTTCTTTCATTTCTGCTTTTCGCGGTCATCGCGATGGTACTCAGGAGGAAGTTTCCCCCTGTTACCGAGTGGCACAAACATGCGCTGGCGGGCGTATTCATCAATGGCATCTACCTTGGTGGAAGCTATTGGGCCATATCACAGGGGTTTCCTGCCGCGCTCATGGCGCTGCTAGGGGCCTTGCAGCCAGCATTCACCATGGTGATCGGCGTCGCGTTTATGCGCGAGAACGTCAAGCCCATCCAGACTGCGGGCATTCTTGTCGGTCTAGCTGGCGTTGCGATGGTGCTTTTTCCAACCATCGGCCTGCAAGGAACACAAAGCTACACCTTCGTGGTTCCGATCATCGCACTGGTTTCCGTGTTGTCCATAACCTGGGGAACCATCATGCAGAAAATGTCTATCGCGAAATCTGAGTTATTGCCGTCCCTGGCGATCCAGAACGCATCGGCCACGCTTACTGCCATTGCGCTGGCATTGCTGCTGGGCGAGTCCCGATTATCGCTTAACGCCCAGTTCCTGGTTGCGCTCTCGTGGGCTGTGCTCATTCTGTCCGGGCTTGGAACCTATCTTCTTGTCTTGTTGGTTCGCGGTGGGAGCGCGACGAAAACGACATCCTTGATGCTGCTTGCCCCACCGCTGGCTGCATTGGAGGCTTGGTTGTTGTTTGGCGACAAGCTCACTGCGCTGCAGATACTCGGCTTTGGGTTTGCGCTGTTAGGTGTGGGACTTTGTAGAAAAAAATGATTGAGAAATGGAGAGATTTGATATGCCGATATTCAATATTCATGAGGTCTTACTTGAGATGTTTGAAGCGGGAGCAACCCCTGAGCTCGCGTCAATCAACGACCAGTGAAAAAAATTATTCTACGTGGAAAGCCGATGATGTCAATGATCATGACTGTTTTGGTATTATTCTGCGCGTTGCTTTTGCTAATGCTCGTCTTGATGTTTCCGGAAGTTATTCCGGTTAGGTATCAGTTGATTGCCCGTCTTGATTGCCCAGATGGTGAGTTTGTGATTGATGTACGACCTTATAACCCTAGCCTGGCCGGGACTGCTTTTTTAGATATTCGTTATCGTTATCGCGGTGTTGTGCTAACAGGAATTAGTTACAACGGCTATGACAAGTATCTGCTTAAGTATCTGCACCAGGTGGATCCTGAGCTTCGTGAACAGATTACCCGTTCGGGGTTTACGTTGTATTTCCCGCCTGAGCAGTTTGGCGCGGATGAGGTTGCCCGCGTGGCCGCTTGTATCAATGCCAATCAATGGGAGCTGGAAAAAGCCTCATACAAAAACATTTTTGGGAAATTTTCATTTGGTCTAGTGTCAACCCGGACTGAGCTTTCGCATTACAAGCCGCATGAGATTGATCTGATTATCTGCGCGAACTCACCCATTGCTGATTTATACAGCGACGATTATTTGACTATTATTATTGAGCGCGAGGGCGCCGTGATATTGCTGATTGAGCCAGCAGGGACTAAGGTGCCTGCCGAAGCGTTTAGCTGGGGGAAAGTGTTGCCGCCGCGTTTTGGTTTTGGCAGACCACGATTAGAGCTGAATCCAGTTATTTTTAATGGCGAGACTTACGACAGCCAATTTGCCAAGTTGCTGGGGCGGCATACGTACGGCTTAAATAGGCGCACGATAAATCAAAATTACAAGGTCGTGCCCCCGGTAAGCACAGATCGCTAAAGTCGATCCTGTCCTAGGACCTGGTCGATGGGCTTCATGCACGACCCGCTCGCCGATGGTCGCAGTATTCGCTTGCTCAACGTCATCGACGATTTCAACCCGCGAGGCGGCCAGCCTGGCCAGTGAAAATCAAAAACTCGGCGGTGCTGTTGAGGATCAATTTTTTGCTACTCACACCAAGTATCTCCACGGGGTCTGTACGTCGACCAAGCAGCTTTACCGCCTGTGCGATAGCTCTGGTCGCTTACACCTGCCCACCTACCCCTTTGAATTTTTCGACGAACGCGGCAATCTTCTGAAAGACGCTTTGCTTTTTGGTCAGGTACGCCGGATTGAGCGGGCTCATCTTGGGCAGGAGGGCATTGAGTTCGGTGCCGTTCTCGCTGGCACATTCGCGTTTGAGTGAAATTTGAAGATAACGTGTCGCCGCTTCAGGTTGCAAACCTTCCGCATCGATGATCGCCCGCGCTTCGCGTTGCTGCTCGGCCTGGGCAAAGCTGAAAAAGGCGGCAATCATCTCGGGTTTGTCGCCAAGCTGGTCAAGGTCGGTTTGGTGGATGAAATCAACCACCAGTGTTTCCTTGGCGCGGTTGCCAAGACTGGCGCGAATCATCCGGCGGATATCTTCGATCAAGGCATCTTTGTTGTTGATCTTTTTGTTGTTTTCAAAAACCAACCCCAAGATGTAATCAAGATTGATTTCCTGTGATTTGAGGAGATCCACCTCAAACACCACATCATTCCAGTCAATCGAGGAGCTTTCTTTTTCCGCTGCAAAGCGTTTCTGGCGTTGCCACTCGCGGATGTCGTGATAGGTTGAACTGCAGTTTTGAATCGTGCGTTTGGAAGGGAGCTTGATGGCTTGCAGTGCCGTCAGGTCAGCATCGCTCAAATAATATCGCGCTTTGAATGCCTCAACCGCCTGAACATCATTCATGTCGATATTTTGCAGGGCTTTCAGGCTGGCGAATTCATCGTAGTTTTGCAGCACATTCTCAAGCCGCAAATATTCGCCGAACAATTTGACAAAGGATTTCTTGTCAGACTCCCTGATGATTTGGGCGGGGTCGGGGAAGCGCTGTTCCAATTCACTGACCACATCCATAAAGCCGCGCCGTGTTTTATCGGTGGTGGCATCGGTAAAACCTTCCATATAGTCGCGGTAACTTTTTTCCAGCACGACATTGTGGGTATTTTTATCGCCAAACAGGGTGATGGCATCGATGGTGGCCTGTTCCAGATCACGAAAAGTCACAATATTGCCAAAGCTCTTGCTGGCATCATGGATACGGTTGGTACGCGAATAGGCCTGGATCAAGCCGTGGTAGCGCAGGTTTTTGTCCACAAACAAGGTGTTCAGCGTGGGCGCATCGAAGCCGGTCAGAAACATGCCGACCACAATCAGCAAATCAACCTCCTGCTGTTTGACCCGCTTGGCAATATCCCGGTAGTAATTCTGGAATCCTTTGCCGTCTACGCCGAAATTGGTTTTGAACAGCGTATTATAATCGGCAATGGCGGCGCTCAAAAACTCCTTGGCGCTCTTGTTCAGCGCCGAAATTTCAAAGCTCTCATCGGCAATATCACCTTTCGCATGTTGTTCTTCATTGGCGGCAAACGAGAAGATGGTGGCGACTTTGAGCGGTTTATCGCCATCTTTTTGCAAGACTTTGAATGACTCATAATACAGCTTGGCCGCATCCACACTGCTGACCGCAAACATGGCATTGTAACCATTACTGCCCGCTTGCAAGCGATGGGTTTTTTGTTGAAAATTGTTCAGGATATAGCGGGTGATCTCACGAATGCGCTCAGGATGCAGCAACGCCTGCCGGTTTTCCGCCGCACTGAGCTTCTTTTCATCCTGTTCGCTTTCGATGGCTTTGAACTGCGGACGTACATCGTTGTAATCTACCTTGAATTTGAGCACTTTTTCGTCGCGGATGGCATCGGTGATGACATAGGAGTGTAACCGACAGCCGAACACGCTGGCGGTGGTCTTTGCGCCCAGTGCGTTATCCGGGAAGATCGGCGTACCGGTAAAACCGAACTGGTAGAACCTCTTGAACCTCTTCTTCAGGTTTTTCTGCGCCTCGCCAAATTGGCTGCGATGGCACTCGTCGAAGATAAACACCACCTGTTGGCGATACACCGGCAAGTCGTGTTCACTGCGCATCAGGTTATTGAGCTTCTGGATGGTCGTGACAATGATCTTGTTGTCGTTCTTGCCCAGGTTGCGCTTCAGGCCCGCCGTGCTGTCTGAACCGTTGACGCTCCCGGGCGAAAAGCGCTGGTATTCCTTCATGGTCTGGTAATCCAGATCCTTGCGGTCCACCACGAAGAACACCTTGTCGATGAACTCCAGCGCCGTCGCCAGACGCGCGGCCTTAAAGCTGGTCAGGGTTTTGCCCGATCCCGTCGTATGCCAGACGTAGCCGCTGCCCTCGGTGCGGCTCCAATGCTTAGCCTGATAGGCACTCTTGATTTTCCACAAGATGCGCTCGGTCGCGGCAATCTGGTAGGGGCGCATCACCAACAGGGCATTGCCGACGTCGAACACCGAATAGGTCAGCAGCACATTGACAAGCGTGTGCTGTTGGAAAAAAGTCGCGGTAAAGTCTTTCAGATCAGTGATCGGACTGTTGTCAGCTTTGGCCCAGTGGATGGTAAAATCGAAACTGTGCTTGCTGAGCTGGGTGGTATTGGCAAAATAACGGGTATCGGTGCCGTTGGAGATAACGAACAACTGCAAATATCTGAACAGCGAATGTTCGCTGTTGAAGCTCTCCTTGCTGTAGCGATGCACCTGGTTGAAGGCCTCGCGGATGGCGACACCGCGCTTTTTCAGCTCTACCTGCACCAGCGGCAGGCCGTTGACCAGCACCGTTACGTCATAGCGGTTGACATGGCTGCCAGTTTGCTCGAACTGCTTGATCACCTGCACTTTGTTGCGGGTGATGTGCTTCTTGTCGAGCAGGGTGATGTTCTGGATACGGCCGTCGTCGAACACGAAGTCATGGATATAGTCGTCATGAATCTTGCGGGTTTTTTCGACGATTCCATCGCCAGGCTTGTCCAGCCAGGTTTCCATGAAACGTGCCCATTCGCCGTCCGAGAAGCGAACATGGTTCAGCGCCTGCAACTGTTCGCGCACGTTGATTAGTAGCGCTTCCGGGGTTTTCAGTTCCGGCAGATATTCATACCCTTGATTGACCAAATCCTGGATGAACTCGCGTTCTAGGTCGCCTTCGCTTTGGTAGCTTTCAGCAACCTTCCACTCTTTGACGTACCTGTCGAGGACGATGAAGTTGTTCGATTCGGCAATCGGCTTGCTGAAGTCAACCATGTGCGATATCCGGTTTGGGGAAGCTTAACAGCAGATCACGGTAGTACTCGTATTGCTTTTGACGCAATTCGATCTCGCGGGGCAAGCCTTCGCTGATGGAGGTGGTCAGGGTGTCAAATTTGTCCAAAATACGGACGATTTCGGCCTGGATTGCCAGCGATTTTTTGGGGTTGTTAGGGCAGGGAATGGGGATTTGCATTTCTTTTAAATTGCCTGCATTTAAAGCAGGAATCCCATCAAACGTGCACAAAGCCTGAATTTCTGATTGCATTTCAAGCAATAGGTGATAAAGATACCTTTTACTAATTTCATGGTTACTATTGATGGTGACGGAGTAATTCAAGTTTCCGCGAAAGTATTTTCCTTCCTGCCATGTAATTGATCCCACGCCAGCGCCCCGTGTCGTGATTCCGATCGGATCGTTATCAGTATTCCACACGTTGATGAATCAAAGGGGTTCGCGACCGCTGTTAATCACAGGGTAAGCACCAGGGTAAGCAGAAATTATTTGCTTATTTACGGACTGGCCTGTCTTTATTGTCGTAACAGACCCAAGAGCCTTCCACTCAACATCCCCGTTTTTAAAATTCAACAACTGGTCACGATAATAGTTGTATTGTTTTTTGCGGGTAGTAAGCTCGGTAGTAAGCTCGGTAGTAAGCTCGGTAGTAAGCTCGGTAGTAAGCTCGGTAGTAAGCTCGGTGAAAGCGTCCAGAATACGAACGATTTCGGCCTGGATTTTCAGCGATTTTTTGGGGTTGTCAGGGCAGGGAATGGGGATTTGCAAGGGTGCCACATCGCGTGGATAAACATGGGGGACGCCGCCACCGCTCTTTAACTCATGCAATTGCTGTTGCATGCCCTCAAGCCAATAAAAGCAATATCTCGGCACCAACTCGGCGTGGGGTTTTACAGTGAATGCGTCGGACACAAAGATTGGCTGATCCCACCAGCTAACAAAGCCTGCATATGCCCCTGATCCTGCAATGACGATCGTTTCGCCTGTGCGATTGCTGGCGTTGTGGTAGTAGGCGGGCGTGCGTCCGCCTGCGATCACGGGTATATCGCCGGGTGTTACGTTCTTCTGAGTGATTGACGTGCCGCGTTTAATCTCGGCTACGTCGCCAAGTGGCTTCCACTGCACTTCAACCTCATTTAGTAGCCGTTTCAAGAAGCTCATGCCTTCAACTCCTCGCCTTCAATCTCAGCGACGATGGCGTTGATCTGTGCCCGCAGTTGGTCAATCCGGGCGACGGTGGTTTTCAGTTCGGCGTTAAGTTTGGCAATATCCACCACCTCGCGGGTGTCCTTAGCTTGAACATAGCTGCTGACGGAAAGGTTGTAGTCATTCTTGGCGATGGCTTCAAATGCTACCGATTTGGAAAAATGTGCCGCATCCGCCTTGCTGTCAAATATCTGCATGATCTTATCGATATGCGTGTCAAGCAGGGTGTTGTTGTTGGTTTCTTTCTTGAACAGGGCGCTGGCATCAATGAACTGGGTGGTGGTATCGGGTTTGTGTTTTGAGAGCACCAGAATGTTTACGGCAATGGTGGTGCCGAAGAACAGGTTTGGCGCGAGAGAAATCACGCTCTCGACATAGTTGTTGTCCACCAGATATTGACGGATTTTCTGCTCGGCTCCGCCCCGGTAAAAGATGCCGGGGAAGCACACGATGGCGGCGCGGCCTTTGGCTGATAGATAGTGCAGCGCGTGCAGCACAAAGGCGAAGTCAGCTTTTGATTTCGGGGCGAGTACGCCAGCCGGGGCAAAGCGGTCGTCATTGATGAGCGTTGGGTCATCGCTGCCGATCCATTTGAGCGTGTACGGTGGGTTGGAGACGATGGCATCAAAGGGTTTTTCATCGCCGAAATGCGGGTTGCGCAGCGTATCGCCAAGCTGGATATTGAACTTGTCGTAGTTGATGTTGTGCAGGAACATGTTCATCCGCGCTAGGTTATACGTAGTGTGGTTGATTTCCTGGCCGTAAAACCCGTCTTCTATGATATGCGCGTCAAAGTGTTTTTTGGCTTGGAGCAGCAGCGAGCCTGAGCCGCATGCAGGGTCATAGATTTTATTGACGCGGGTTTGTTTGTGCATGGCCAGTTGCGCCACTAGTTTGGAAACTTGTTGCGGGGTGAAAAATTCGCCGCCGGATTTGCCGGCATTGGCGGCGTAGTTGGAGATGAGGAATTCGTAGGCGTCACCAAACAGGTCAATATGGTTGTCTTCAAAATTGCCAAAATCCAGCCCGGCGACACCTTTGAGTACGGCGCTCAGGCGGGCATTTTTGTCGGCCACGGTGTTGCCGAGGCGGTTGCTGGTGGTGTCGAAGTCGGCAAACAGGCCTTTGATGTCACGCTCTGATGGATAACCATTGGCAGAGCTTTCGATGGTGGCAAAGATACGGGCGAGATCGGTGTTCAGGCTTTCGTTAGTGTTGGCACTGGCGGCCACGTTGGCGAACAACTGACTGGGGTAGATGAAGTAGCCTTTGGTTTTGACGGCATCGTCTTTGATTTCCGGGGTGATGACGCTGTCGGACAGCTTGGCGTACTGGATGCTGTCATCGTCGGCCTCGATGTAGGCGGTGAAATTCTCGCTGATGAAGCGATAGAACAGGGTGCCGAGGACGTATTGCTTGAAATCCCAGCCATCGACTGCGCCGCGCACGTCATTGGCGATTTGCCATATCTGGCGTTGCAGGGCGGCGCGTTGCTGGGTGCTGGTCATAGGGTTTTTCCTGTTTCAAGTTTTTGGTTTGGCTCAAGCATGGGGCTTGAACCAAGAAAATGGGGCATTGTCTTTACAGGAAACGCACGTAGCGACTTCCTGTCGAGCAGTTCGATATACGCATTTTGTTGCGGCTGTCTGGGCTGGATATAGGCCAATTTGATCTGCTTGGCGTTGGCCCACTCGGTGATTGCGCGGCTCTGATATTCTGGCCCGTTGTCACACCGGATGCTGGCCGGTTTGCCGCGCCAATCCACGATCTGGTTAAGGGTACGGACAACGCGCTCAAGGTCATCGGCGATTTCAACCCGCGAGGCGCTGGGCATCGCCTTGAGCCGCCTGCGCGGCTCAGGTGATGCGAGGCGGTCGGCCTAGCCACAGCCAAAAGGACAAGTGTTGCACTTGAATGTTGAGTCTAAGGGGCTCTTCATGTCGTAGCCTATGCTACCTTTTGCCAAAGCCACTCGTGCCCTTGTGCGCCGTCTCGGGCCTGCGCTTGTTGATACCTCGGAGGAGGGCCGTTGGGCGGCCTCTTTCGACAGCAGTAAATTGTCGTTTTTGCCGGAGGCGGTGATCATGCCGCGTCGGCACGAAGATATCGGGCCGGTGCTGGAGTTGGCCAATGCGCAGGGCGTGCCGGTGACTGTGCGCGGGCGCGGGACAACGCTTATGGGCTCGGCGGCTCCGATCGCGGGCGGCTGGGTGATCGACATGTTGCGGCTCAACAAAGTCCGAATTGATGCCGAGGCAGGTATGGCGCATGTGCAGGCAGGTGCAGTGAATGCGCAGGTGCAGCGTGCGGCGGCGGCGGCGGGCTGGTTTTATCCGCCGGATCCGGCCTCGAAGGCGTATTGCACAATCGGCGGTAATATCGCGTGCAACGCGGGCGGGATGCATGGAGGAAAATACGGGGTGACGCGGGACTTCGTGATCGCGCTTAGCGGCTACCTGCCGACTGGCGAATGGGTGCAGTGGGGCGTGGCGACGCGGAAGTTTTCCGCTGGGTTTAATCTGCGCGATTTGTGGATCGGCAGTGAGGGGATGCTGGGCGTGGTGACCGATGCGGTGCTGCGGCTGGTGCCTGCGCCTGCTGCGCGCTGGACGCTGCTCACTGCGTTTGCGAGTGAGGTCGAGGCCGTCGAGGCCGTGCGTGCGCTGTTTCGTGAGGTGCGGGTGCAGCCTGCGATTTGCGAGTTTCTCGATCGCGACAGCGTGCACTGTGCGGAGCGGGCGACGGGGCGGCCTGTGTTTGTGGGGCAACGCGACCGCGCGGTGGTGCTCTTTGAGTTGGCAGGCAGTGCGAGTGAGGTGCGCGAGGAGTCGAAAAAGCTACTCGCCTGGGCGAAGACGCACGCGGTGGCGCAGCGCGTCGCGAAAAATCGCGAAGAGGCCGAGCAACTTTGGGAGGTGAGGCGGAAGTGCTCGGGAGCGATGTTCGAGCTTGGAGACAGCAAGCTAAACGAGGACATCGTCGTGCCGATGCGGGCCTATTCGCGCTTCATGCGTTTCCTCGCGCAGCTAAAGAAGAGTTCGCGGCTGCACATTCCGACCTTTGGGCATTTAGCCGATGGCAACCTGCATGTGAACATCATGTTTAACCGTGAGGATGCCGACCAAGCGCGACGGGCCGAGGCCGCGGTCGAGCGCTTGATGCGCAAGGTCGTGGAGCTCGGGGGCGCGATTTCGGGTGAGCACGGCATCGGGCTCGCCAAGACGCCGTTCTTGCGAATCCAGCACTCGCCCGCGCAAGTGCGCGCCATGCAGGCGGTCAAGGCCGCACTCGACCCGCGCGGCATTCTTAACCCCGGAAAGATGTTCGATGTCTTCGAGGTCTGGAAACAAGAGAAGCTCAATTTGAAACTGCCTTGGGACCATAAGTAAGGCGGCAGTCAGTGACCTACGCTTCGCCAAAAAATTCCCCCATCGCCGAAAGGCTATATGAGGGGAGAGTCATGCGCGAGCAATTATAAATCCTGAAATTTTATTTTCTTCTTATAACAAGTGAAGCCCGTGGTGAAGGCGAAATCTAAAATCTTTATTGCGGCCGCAAAAATATATTTTTCAAGGTTGGCATATTTATCATACTCAGGATCCAAAAGATGGAAGTGCTTGGGGACTGCTGGATAACGAGAGCCAAGTTTTCCACCTTCGACAGGCGGTATGCCATAAGGCGCTTGAGTATTATCGGGTATGGGAATACCGACCGTAAGTCCGCATTCTCTATCTGAAGGAACACGAGTGAACCTTTTATCAATTGAAATGAACTCTGCACATCGGTAATTAACCCTGAATACTAGGATCCATCCCGATAGGTCTTCAGTGTTTATTCTTGGCAAAATAGACTCAATATAGGCAGTTATTTTTTCGTCAACTGAGTCCATTTCAGCGAAATCACTAAGCGCAGTGACTTCAGCCCAGGTGTGGACTATTACGCGTTCAGATTTCATTACGGATTGCCTTGTTTTTTACGATTTATCAAAAAAATTGCTCGGCGCTGAAAGGCCATATCAGGAGAGAGCAATGTGCGAGTCGCTATAAGTCTTGAAATTTTATTTCCTTCCCATCGCAAGTGAAACCTTTGGTGAGGCCAAAATCTATAGCCTTTATTGCTGACACAATAATATATTGTTCAAGACTGGCGTATTTATCATACTCAGGGGCCAAAGGGTAGAAGTGGTCGCTTTCTACTGGAGGAAAAGAGCCACTTCTACCATTTTCGCCAGGCGGCATGCCATAAGGCGCCTGCGTATTATCGGGGAGGGGGATGGCAATTGAAATTACGTATTCTCTATCTGAAGGATAGCCCCAGAATTTTTTATAAATTGCGATAAGATCTGTACAGAAGGAATTAATGTCGAAAGTCACCCTCCACCCCGACAGGTCTTCAATGCTTATTCCCGGCGAAATAGACTCAATATAAGTATTTATTTTTTTCTCAATTGAGTCCATGTCAGCAGAATTGCCAAGCCCAGGGACTTTAATCGACATGAGGGCACTTATCTGTTTAGGTTTCATTACGGATTCCCTTATTTTTTACGCTTTCCCCCCAAGCCCCCTCCTCGCTGAGAGTTGATATGGGGAGGAGAGTAATTTGCGAGTCGCCATAAATCCTGAAATTTTATTTCCTTCCCATCACAGTTGAAGCCTTTGGTGAAGCCGAAGTCTATAGCCTTTATTGCCGCCGCAATAATATATTGTTCAAGATTGACATATTTATCATACTCAGGATCCAAAAGATGGGAGTATTTACTTTTCCCTGGGTGAAAATGGCCAATTTTTCCATCCTTGTCAGGCAGTACGCCATAAGGCGCTTGAGTATTATCGGGGATGGGGATCGTAATCGAAACTCCGTATTCTCTAACTGGAGCATACTGCTTGAGTTCTTTGTCAACTCCAATAAAGTCTGTACATGCATAATTAGTGAGTAAAAACAGCCTCCATCCCGATAGGACTTCAGTATTTATTCTTGGCAAAATAGAATCAACATAAGTATTTATTTTTTTGTTAATTGAACTTATGTCAGCAAAATCACCAAGCCTAGGGACTTCGATCGGCATGCGCTCCCTTACTTGCTTATATTTTATCACGAATTCCCTGCGAGGTGGTCTGCGATTATACCTCGAGTCTGAGTATTTTATTGATTTCCCATTGCGAGGGAAGCCTTTGGTGAGGCCAAAGTCTATCGCCTTTATTGCTGACACGATAATATATTGTTCAAGACTGACATATTTATCATACTCAGGGGCCAAAGGGTAGAAGTGATCGCTTTCTACTGGAGGAAAAGCGCCACTTCTACCATTTCCTCCAGGAGGCAGGCCATAAGGCGCTTGCGTATTATCGGGGAGGGGGATGGCAATTGGAATTATGTATTCCTTTGCTGTCTCGTTTACCCAGATTTTTTTATAAATTGCAATGAGGTCTGTGCAGAAGGAGTTAATGCGGAAACTTAGCCTCCACCCCCATAGGTCTTCGATGTTTATCCTTGATGGAATAGTTTCAAGAAAGTTATTTATTCTTTCGTTAATTGAATCTATATCAACAAAATTATCAAGCTCAGGGACTTCAATCGGCACACGGGCCCTTACTTGATTGTGTTTTATTACGTCTTTACTATGAGGGGGGATTAATGGGGGAGTGTCTATCAATCGTGAAAATTTTAGTTCTTTACCGTTACAAGGGAAACCTTTGCTGAGGCCAAGTTCTATAGCCGTTATTGCTGATACGAGAATATATTGTTCAAGATTGGCATATTTGTCATACTCAGGATCCAAAAGATAGGCGCTGCCGCTTTCTGCTCGATAAAAATGGCCAATTGTTCCGTCTTCGTCGAGCGGCAGGCCATAAGGCGCTTGCGTAGCATCGGGGATAGGTATTTCAATCGTAATCCCGTATTCTCCTGGAGAAGGATACTGATAAAGTTTTTTATTAATTGCAATACGGTCTGTGCATTGGCAGTTGACTTGTAAAATCAGGCTCCATCCCTCCGGTAGGTCTTCAGTGTTTATCCTTGGTAAAATAGACTCAGCATAAATGTCTATTTTTTCCTCAATTGAATCTAGGTCGGCGAAATTACGAAGCCAGTAGAGTCCATCTGCCGACACAATGGTCATTATTTGTTTATTTTCCATTACGTATCCCCTAGTTGTGACAGAACAGTGCCCTTAACAATAACAGTGCGTCGTATTATTTAGCTTTCAGGTATTTTTCGTATACAAAAAATGAGGTGAAGCCACTCAGCGCGGGAATATCCTCCAAGGTTTCGACTTGAAATCGATCAACACCAGGGGTAACGGCCGTACTCGCGTGAGCCAAATTCAGTACCCTGGTCGAACCATTGGGCGTCCCTTCCGGTGCGCCGGAGTGGTCGGCGTAATATCCAGATGCCGTCGCTATTCCTTCTGGAATCTCAAATGTTTCATATCGATAAGGATATTCACCAAAGCCAGAAACCCTTTTTGAGTCGAACAATGGAATTCTAACTTCCTTGCCGTCTTCGATACGATGCAGAGAAAGGCGCACTTTAACGGGATGCGCTTCCAAGGCGTCTCGTAAACTTAGATCTCCCGTAGTGAATAAAATGCGTAACCCGATCAAATGGCTCAGGTGCGTTGCCCTCCTGGGTAACCGTGGCACCTCAAACATCACATCGACCTTGTATCCGGCCTTGCCCAGCGGCATCGGGATTTTGAGTGGCGGGCGCGGTAACTTCACGGACTGTTCATTACTGGCTGTCAGGGTCATATTGGCTCCTTGGGCATTTATTTCTGGACTGCGACCAGCTCCAGCTACGGCTGCGGCAATCATGGTCAAACGCCTCAATATTTTAAGAAAAGTGGTCATAAAATCTGCTCTTTAATGGCGTATTTGGCCTGATGATTGTCAGTGGGGGGCTGGGGCGGTAGCTTCGATAGACTCAGCGTTACTTGTGTCGGCAGCTTGCCAAGCCGGAATTAGCAGATCAACACGAGGGTTAACGGCGTGATGCTTACCCTAGGGGCTGTTCTTGTTTCAAACGTGGCCGCGACGGAGCCAGATTTTTCGCGCAGCAAGGCGTGAGTAGCGATTTTGCTCATGCAAATGAGCGAGGGAGTCGTAATTGGCCGACTGCTTTACGAGTGGATTGATTTGACGCGATAGTTGCTGCCGCCGCGTCTGGCGGTCGTGACCACGAATCCAAGCGCGCACCTCGCCGTTTACGGCGAGGTCAAGCGAGGTCATCGTCATATGGAGCCGAAGGCTCCCCTAGCTTGTGGAGGAGAAGCTCCGACCGCAGGGTCGGAGTTCTTCACAATCGCAGATTGTCCGCCTCTTCACTGTCTGCGTCCTTGGCCGTGCCCACTGATGTTACTCCCGTCGCTGGGCCGGAGCCGCAGATAACACAGCGAGGAGAGAATCGTGAGTATGCCCATTGTCAGAAATACGCGATGGAGGGCGGGTAGGATTTGGGCAGGGTTAGTTTGGTCGAGTCCGCTCAAGAACCAGCCGGCCAAGAGTGCGGCCAGTGCCGTCCCAAAGCTAAAGGTGAGTTGCTGGGCGGTGCTGGCGATGCTGCTGGCTTTGGCGGCGTCACGGTCTTCGACCTCGGCGTAGACGAGTGAGTTGATGCTTGTGAACTGCAGCGAGATGAAGAAGCCCTGCACGAAGCTTAGCGCGGCGAGCGCCCAGACCGAAACGCCTGGGCCGACGAGCGAGAAGCACCCAATGGTTAGCCCCACGATCGCGGTGTTGCTAATGAGCGTCGTGCGGTGCCCGAGTCGGGCGAGCACGCGCCCGCTACTGATTTTCATGAGAATGGCTGCCACCGCATTGGGCATCATGAGCAGCCCGGCTTCCCACGGCGTGAACCCGAGCCCGATTTGATAGAGCAGGGGAAGTAAGAAGGGCATGCCGCCTATCCCGAGCCGCGAGACACCGCCCGCGATGACCGAGACTTGGAGCGTGCGTGCGCGCAGCAGCCAGAGTGCCAAGACAGGGTTTTCCACACGGCGCGAGTGCCAGCCGTAAAGCGCAAGGAGCAGCAGCGAGAGCGCGGTCAACAGGCTAAGTGGCGCAGTAGCCATTGTGTGTTCGCCAAAGACTTGGAGCGCATAAGAGAGCAGTGCGATGCCTGCGCCAAAGAGGAGGAAGCCCGTGCGGTCGAGCGGCGGCGTATCGGACTCGAGATAGTTGGGCATGGTGCGGTGCACGAGCCAGAGCCCGAAGATCGCGAGCGGCAGGTTGAGGAAGAAAATGATCCGCCAATGCAGCCAGTGAACGATTAGCCCGCCGATCAGCGGGCCGACCATCGGGCCAACGAGCGCGGGGACGATCACGTAGTTCATGGTGCGCAGCAGGTCGGAGCGCGGAAAGGTGCGCACGAGCGCGACGCGTCCCACGGGCGTCATCATCGCACCGCCCATGCCTTGGAGGATCCGCGCGGCGACGAGCATCTGCACATTGAGCGAGAGCCCGCAGACGAGTGAGCCGAGCGCGAAGAGCCCGACTGCCGCGAAAAACACGCGCCGCGTGCCAAAGCGGTCGGCCATCCAACCGCTAATCGGGATGAAGACCGCCAGTGCCAGCATGTAGCTTGTGGAAACGCTGCGTAGTGCGAGCGGCGCGACATGCAGGCTCTGCGCCATGGCGGGGATGGCCGTATTTAAAATCGTGGAGTCGAGGTGCTCCATAAATAGCGCAATGGCGACTAGCCAAGGGAGGATGCGCTTTGCGGAGTCGGAGGGCGCGGGTGACTCGGAGAGCTGCTCTGCGGATGCGGAAGACACTAGGCAAAAGGGCTATGCGGTCGCGTGCCTGAATCAACACCACGTATAATTGTGAAACTGCGTAGAGGCCTTGGGGCTTTCTTGGCGGGCCACGAACGAGCCGCCCCACAAAAAAAGCGAGCCGCGCTCCCTACGTAATGCGTGCAGCGCAGCGAAATTAGATTGCGTGCGCGGTGTGTATTGGAAAACGCATTACTCCCTCTTACCCCGCTAATCGGCGACCCCTCGCTGTTTAGTTTTACCCCTAACCCCAACTCTTTCTCCGCCCGCCCGCTCTGCGTGCGCTCGCGGAGTGCTATACCCCATGACTACGCTTCTTTTTAGAGTGCGCGGCGCGCGGCTCGCTTGCGCCGCAATTGCGGCTTGTGCGCTTTTGTTTTCTGCGCGGCTGACTTCTCCGGCCTCCGCCCAAGCGCTGCCGCCCGAGCGCGCTGCGGCAGCTCACGCAGCCGACGATGAGCTTTTTATCCTGACTCCCTTTGAGGTTTCCACGGGTAACGAGACGACTGGCTACACGGCGGCGACGACCTTGGCGGGCAACCGGCTCAACACGCAGCTTCGCGATGTGGGAAGCGCGGTGACGGTCGTGACTGAGGAGCTTTTGCGCGACATCGGCGCAACGGATAACCGCTCGCTCCTCCAATACACGGTCGGAACCGAAGTCGGCGGCCTGCGCGGTAATTTCGCCGGTTTGGGCGACGGCTCGGCACTCTCCGAAGACCTGCTCGCGCAAAACAGTAACACCCGTGTCCGTGGGCTCTCGGCGGCGGATAACACACGCGACTACTTCCGAAGCTCCATCCCTTGGGATGCCTACAATATTGACCGCGTCGAGCTTCAGCGTGGCGCAAACTCTATCCTCTTCGGGCAAGGCAGCCCGGGCGGCATTATCAATACCGGCCTAAAAAGCGCGCAGTTTCGCAACTTCGGCGAGGCCGCCTTCACAGTCGGCAGCCACGGGACGACGCGCAGCACGCTCGACGTAAATCGCGTGCTGCTCCCCAAGGAACTCGCGCTGCGCGTCTCGCTCCTGCACGGCGATGAGAGGTATCGCCAAAAACCCGCCTTCTCGGAGGATAGCCGCGTGTATGCCGCGCTTCGATACGAGCCGCGCGCGCTCAATCGCGGTGGCGTGCGCACGACCATCAAAGCCAACTTCGAGAGCGGGCGCATCCGCAGCAACGCCCCGCGCATGCTCCCGCCCACCGACGGGTTGACGCCTTGGTTTACCGAGCTCGGCCAGCGCACGTATGACCAATTCCAAGCCTTTGACCACCTCTCGGGTCGCCCCGTCAGCGGCCAATGGCGGCGCAATCTTTTCACGACCGGTGGGCCCAACCCCGACTACGAACCTTGGGCGGCGATCTTTACCGCGGGTAATGGCACCACAGTCTTCAGCCCGGGCAATGGCGCACAAGACCGCTGGGTGACGGCGATCACCGGCGCCTTCCTGCGCGGTGGGCTCGATGCGAGCGGCGCGCTCGACGGCCAGTTCGCCTCCATCCCAGACAATGGGCTAATCACCATAACGCCCACCGGCCAGTGGGCCATCAACGCAAACGCGCCCTATGCCGCGGCGGGCGTTTGGAAAAACAACGTTCTCACCGACACCTCGGTGTTCGATTTTCATAACCGGCTCATCGACGGCGACACCAAGCGCGAACGCCAAAAGTTCGGCGTGGGCAACCTTAGCCTCTCGCAAACCTATTTCGACAACCGGATCGGGCTCTCGATCGACCTCTCCAAGGAAAGCTACGACAGCGAGAAACGCGCTACGCTCCCCGGCGAAGTCGTTCTCCAAATCGACCCGATCCGCGTCTTCGGCGATGGCTCGCCAGACACCGGACTCATCCCCGGCCAGCGCCCTTATGCCGATGGCACGCCCAACCCCAATCTCGGTCGTGTCTTTACCGCCACCAATAACACGCAAGGAAACCGCAGGAGCGAAACCGAGCAGACCGCCGCCCGCGCAACTGCCTTTGCCCAACACGATTTTAGCGACAAGGGCCGCGCTGCCTCTTGGTGGGCTCGCGCGCTCGGGCAACACACGCTCACCGGCCTCGTGGGCCGCGAACGCGCTAAAAGTGATGCCCGCGAGTGGCAACGTTACGGCCTTTTTGACAACGACTACTATGCGCTTTCGGGCCGCGCCGGAAATCGATTCGACACCTTTGCGCCGCTGCAAATCCTCTACCTTGGCGATTCGCTTCTCGGGCGAGACCTGGCCGGCGCGAGCCTTCCCACACTCGGAAACGGTAACGTGCTTACGAGCGGGCCGATTCGTTACTTCGACTCCACTTGGAATGCCGTCGGGGTAAACCCGGGCGACCCGTGGCTAAACGGGTTCTACCTCGATCCATCGGCGCAACGCTCCACGCAGTCGGAAAATCCCGCCAACTACGTCGGCTGGACGACTACGCAGCTCAACATCGTCGATGCGGATCAATCCGCCGCCAACCGCGCCCGCCTCACTCGCCGTGCCACCTTAGACAAAAGCACGGTCGAGTCGCGTGCACTCGTTTGGCAGGGCAAGTGGCTCGATAACGCGCTCATCTCGACCATCGGCTGGCGGCGCGACATCGCCAAGGCGTGGAGCTTCGACATGACGCCCAGCGACTTCCCGGTTTTGCCCAATCGCGGCCAACTCGACTTTGGCAACTACCGGCTGGGCAATGACGCGTCGCGTATCGCCGTCGAGTCAAAGTCCTACAGCTTCGTCGCCCACCTAAATGACCTGCCCGGCCTGCGCGACGCGCTCGCGTGGTTGCCGGTAAACGTGAGCCTCTTCCATAACCGCTCGCAAAACTTCAAGCCCGATGCCAGCCGCGTGGGCATCTACGGTGAGCCGCTTCCCGCGCCCGCCGGAAAAACCGAAGATCGCGGTCTGCGCATCGAGACCAAGGACGGTCGCTACTCGCTGCGCGTGACGCGCTACCGCACGAGCAATTCCAATGCCAGCAGTGCACAGATAAACGCCGCCTCAATCGGTCAGTGGATGGCCTTTACCCAGAACTTCGCCAACGTCTTCGAGTATAACATCAAGCCCTGGGCCTTCGATGCGACCGCCCCCGGTGCGACAGGCAGCGATACCGACATTTACGACTCGGCGACCGGCGACGAGTCGGCCATGCGCTACAACTTCCACTTCTTCGCCAACCGCCCACTCGAGCCCGGAGAATTCCTCTCCGGAGATGGGAAGTGGATTGTCTCGCCCGCACGCGAGAAGGCGGTCGTCGACGCGACTCGCGCCTTTCAGCGCAGCGTTGACCCGCGCTTCTGGCAGGCCTGGCGGATTAATACCTTCGGCGACTTCGGCCCGCCGGATGGACAAACACCCTACAGCGTGCCCGCTGGATTCTCCATTACCGAAGACAATATTTCCGAGGGCTGGGAAATCGAGCTCAGCGCACAGCCGACCAAAAACTGGCGCGTAATGCTCAACGCGAGCCAGACCGAGGCGCGGCGCGTAAACGTCGGCAATGCCAACATGCGCGAACTGATGGGCCTCATAAACGACGCGCTCAAAATCCCGAATGGCGTCGCCCGCATGCACCACTACTACGGCACCGAAGACGTCGTTACGGCGGGCAAAAACTGGTTCGACGGCGAGGGGCTTTCCGGTGCGCCCGGCAGCGAGTGGCGGCGTGCCCAGCTTTACGAAAACACCACCGTTCCCGAGCTGCGCGAGTGGCGAGTTAACGTCATTACCAACTACGAGTTCGATAAAACTGCGCTCAAAGGCGTAAACATCGGCGGCGGCGTCCGCTACCAGTCAAGCATCGCACTCGGCTACCCGCCGACTGGCGACCCGAACGACCCGCTGAAAATCGAATATGACTTTAGCCGTCCCTACAAAGGCCCCGCCGAGACCAACCTCGACCTATGGATTGGCTACTCGCGCCAACTCACGCGTAAGCTGCATTGGAAAGTGCAGCTCAACTTGAAGGACGCCTTTGAGCGGCCCGGCCTCGTCCCGATCACCTATAATCCAAATGGCCGTCCCGCCGCCTACCGCATCACCACCGGCCAAAGCTGGAGCCTCATTAATACGCTAAGTTTTTAGTGGAGGGTGTTTCTGTAAACCGGCGCGCGGCCAACGAGCCGCGCGCATAACTGGATGCGGGCGCACTGCCCCCACTTGCGGCAGCTACGTATTTCGTGCAGATAATCGGCCATGCTTTCTGCCCCATCACGAAAGGCCACGCTGCGCGAGGTCGCAGCTCGGGCCGGAGTCTCGCTTGCCACGGCGTCGCGCTGCTTGCGACAGGGCACAGTCGGTAATGTCCGGGCCACTACGCAGGCTCGGGTGCGGGCTGCCGCGCGTGCGCTCGGCTATAAGAGTAACCCGCTCCTCGGCGAGGTGATGCGCTTTGTGCGCCGCCGTGCGCCCGATCGGCTCCTCGGCACACTGGCCCACCTCGTGGAGCCCGAGTTTTGGGAAGCCGGCAGCAAGAATCGGCTCGGGCGCTACGGCCCGGCAGTCAAGGCGCACGCGCTGCGTTACAACTTTGGCGTCGCCCCATTCCCGCTCGGAGTGCCGGACTTTGAGCCCGAGCGGCTCGCCAAAATCCTCTTAGCTCGCGGCATTGAGGGAGTGGTGTTGGAGGTCTTCCCCGGTAAGGCATTTGTAGAGAGCTTCCCGTGGGGGCAGTTTTCGAGCGTCTTAGTGGGCCATGCGCTGCGCAGCCCGGGGCTCGACTGTGTGGTCAGTGACCATAGTCGCGGCGTGCTCCTGGCGGGCCAAAAACTTCTAGAGCGCGGCTACCGCCGTATCGGACTTGCGCTCGAAGAACGTCACGTCGCCGATACCAACGGCGCATGGGTGGATGGCTTTCATCTCCTCCAGCAGCGACATCCGCACTTAGGCGACATCCCGCCCTTAATTGAGGCGGAGATGGGCGCAGCGGCCTTCATCGCTTGGCTGCGCAAACACCGCATCGACGCGGTGATGACGATCTCGATTATGCACCGCTGCCAAAATCCGATGCTGCGCTGGCTCAAGGAAGCGGGAGTAGCCTGTCCCGGCGAGGTGGCCGTCGCGACGCTCGACCGCTCTTTCGTGCCCTTGCCTTGGGCTGGGCTCGATCAAAGTAGCGACGAGATTTCCGCTGCCGGTGTGGACTTGTGCATGACTAAGTTGCGCCTCGGCGAACGCGGCATCCCCGCGATCCCGCGCACGATTTTGCTGCACGCCTACTGGTGCGAAGGCGAAACCGCGCGGAGAATAGAGAGGTAAAAGACCTAAAAAATCGGCCATGCGGTGATTGAGCGCAGCCCGAAGGGGCAGGGCATCTGGCTAGAAGCTCGCCACTCACGTGTGCTGCGCACGCTCGCCGGAGCACTTTCCCCCTACGCGTGGGGCGCAGCCGTAGGCTGTTTTATTTGGCGGCGGGCTCGTTGGCCCGCCGTCCATTCAATTTGGGATTTCGCGACGCGCTATCGCGCGAAAGCGAAATCCCAAATTTGAAAGCACTCCCCCTGTCGCGTTGCGACAGGGAGGGGAAAGTAGAGTGATAACCCGCTTGGGCGAGGTGGGGGAAATCACCAGTAAACTTCCCGCCTCCAAGTTTGGGTTCCTTTCTACCGAACGCTTGGCTATTGTGCGCATGCACGGCGGCCAAGCGGCTCTGTAAATGGGTGCAGCGACACGCTGCCGCCCCACGCGTAGTGGGAAAAAAGCGTATCGTCGCGGCCACGTTTGAAACGGGGACAGACCCTAGGCGCGTGTCGCGCAGCCAGCGGGTGGCGCGCTGACTAAAACCTACCTACGGCCACAAAATGGGGAAATCCCGCAGTTTAGATTGCCCGCGACTTACGCGGTTTCACACTCGGCGGCTTTTCATGTATCTCAAGGCACTCAAACTGCACGGCTTTAAGTCCTTTTCCGACCCCACGACCCTCAATCTCGAGCCCGGCGTCACGGCAGTCGTCGGCCCCAACGGGTGCGGAAAGTCGAACATCGCCGATGCGATTCGCTGGGTGCTCGGTGAGCAGTCTGCCAAAGCACTGCGCGGGGGCAAGATGCAGGACGTCATCTTCGAGGGTAGCGACGCGCGCAAGGCCGCCCAACTCTGCGAAGTCTCGCTGCTGCTCACCGACTGTGAAAAACAGCTCGGCAGCGAGTTTCACGAGATCGAGATCATGCGCCGCGTCCACCGCGACGGTGCGAGCGAGTATTTCTTCAATGGCCGCGCCTGCCGCCTAAAAGACATTCACAAGCTCTTCATGGATACCGGCGTGGGCCGGATGAGTTACTCGATTATGGCCCAAGGCCAAATCGACCAAATCCTCTCCTCAAAACCCGAGGAGCGGCGCGCCGTTTTTGAGGAAGCCGCAGGCATTACCAAATACAAAGCGCAGCGGCGCGAAGCACTCGGCAAGCTCGCGCTCACCGACCAAAATCTTTCGCGTGTCGCCGACGTCGTGGGCGAAGTTTCGCGCCAAATCGGTAGCCTCCGCCGTCAAGCCGCCAAAGCCCTCCGCTACAAGCGGCTCAACCACCGGATGCGCCACCTCGCGCTCGCGTGGAACAGCCATCAACACGCCGCGCTTTCCGCGACACTCGGCGAGCTCGACGTACAAGTGACCGCGCTTCGCGCCCAGGCGGACACCCGCCGCCGCGAGCTCGAATCGCAGCAAGGCTCCCTCGACGAAAAGAAAGCCGCCCGCGCCCAACTCAACCAGCGCGTCCAAGACGCCCAGCAAGCCGCCTACGATCTGCGTTCGCAAAAGGAAGCGGCTGAAAACCAAGCGAACCTCGCGCAAACCAAACGCAGCGGCCTCGAAGACCGACTCACCGGCTCGCGCAACACGCTCGGCGAGCTCGAAATGCAGCTCCGCGAAGTCTCCGAACAGGCCGACACCGGCGCGCAAGACAAGCAGCAGCAACTCACGCTCCTCGGCTCTTCCGACGACGTGTTTCAACAGTGCAACCGCGAGCTCGGCATCGTCGAAGGCGAGCTAAGCAAAGTCGAAGAACAGCTCCGCCAAGCCAAGTTTGCGCTTCTCCAAACCGAGAGCAGCGTCACCCGCCTCCGCGCCGATTGCTCCCGCTACGAAGTCGACCAAAAAACCAGCGCACACCGGCACGAGACACTCGCCGCCGAGCTTGCCCAAGCCCGCGAGCAATCGGCCTCAAGCACCCAGCGCGTCGCCGAACTCGACACCCGCGTTGCCGAAGCCAGCACCGAAAAAACGAAGGCGACCGAATCCGTCGCCGCCGCGCAGCAGCGGATCGCCGCGCTCACCAGCGAGTTTCGCGAAGCCCAACGCAAGCAGCAGGAAATCGACCGCGCACTCGCTCAACGCAGTGCCCGACTCCGGCTCCTTCAACAATTGCAGGAAAAATGGGAAGGCTTTGGCGAAGGCGCGAAGGCTATCCTCCAAGGCCGACTCAACAAAGCGTTTACCCGCGCGGGCGAGGGGCCGCAGGGCTCTGATGTAACGGGCGAAACCGAGCAAAACGCCGAGGCGGAGAAGCCGCTGCCGATTACCCAAGGGCTCGAAGTCCGCCCCGCTCACGCTCGCGCGATAGAGGCCCTGCTCGGTGCAGCCGCCGAAGCGATTCGCGTCAGCGATACGGCGACTGCCCAGCGCGTCCTCGCCCAGCTCGAAGCCGAATCACTCGGGGCCGCCGTGCTCCATGTCGGTGATTTTAAGGGACGAGGAGACGACGTCGCCTCGCAAAATAAAACAGCCTGCGACTGCATTAAAGCGGCGAGCGAAGCCCTCATCGCGCCCGAGCCCGGGCACCCCGCACTGAGCATTCTCTCGGCCTGCTACATCACCGACGACCTGCCCGCCTTTCTCGATTACTGGAAAGCGAATCCCGAGTTTAGCTTCCTTGCCGTTGCCTCAGCCAAAGGCGAACTCGTTGACCGGCGCGGCCTCATTTACGGAGGCACGAGTAAGAAACCCGCTAACAGCATCGTGCAGCGCGAAATCGATTTGCGCGAAACCGCTAAGGCCCTCGCCGAAGAGCAAAAGGCGCACGACGCGCAAAAGGCAGTTATCGAAAAAATCGCCGCCTCGCTTGCCGAAGCCGAGGCCGCGCTTGAGCAAGCGCGATCCGCCGTCCTCGCGGCAACCCAACAACTCGCCCAAGCCCAAGCCGAGCAGCGTAGCGCGACCCAAGCCAGCGAAGAGGTGGCCCGACGGATTGAGCGGATGACACGCGAGCTCGGCTCGCTCGAACAGGCGAGCCGCGAGGCGCAGCTGCGCTGGGAAAAAGCGCAGGCCGCCCTTGCGGAAGCCGAGGCCGCAGTCCAGTCGCAGCGCGACACGATCCAAAGCGCCGAAGCCCGCTCCTTCGAAGTGCGCACGTCGCGCGACGCCAAGCGCGAGGCCCTCGCCCAAGCCCGGCTCGATCTCGCTGAGCACCGCCAAAAGGTCGAAGTCCTCGATCGCGGGCTTGGCGAAATGCAGCGCCGCCGCCAGCAGTTGGAGGCCGTGCTTAAACAGCGTCGCGACGAGATCGGATTTTGCACGACGCAGATTGCCGATTTGGAAAAAGAAGCCGCCACGGCCCAAGTGCGTGCGAAGGACTTAGAGGCCAGCCTAGCAACTGCGCAGCAACAGGTGGAGACACTGCGCGTGGAACTCGTGGAGCTTGAGCGTGTGATTTCCCAAATCGAAGGCACGCAGCACAGCGAGCGGCAGCAGGCCGACGCCGCGCAGAGCGAGCTCGGCCGCCACGAGGTCAAGCTGGCTGAGTTGAGGCAGCGCGTCGCGTTCTTGGTCGAGGAAGTGCAGCGCGAGTTCTCGATCGAGATCGGCGAGGTGGATTGGCGGCTCTCGCTTTGGCGCGCCGACGATGAGCCCGAAGGCATCCAAGCACTCGACCTCGACGAAGAGGACGAGGGCGGGCAGCCAAGCGAAGCGGCTACCCCGCAGTCCAGCGAGGCTGCTGCGGAGACTGAACCCGAAGGCGAGGGGAGCGAGGCGGCTTCCGGTGCTGCTGCGGCAGTTGCCCCGAAACGCCGCCGGAAGAAAAAAGAGCAACGTGGCGAGCCGACTGAGGCCGATTTGGCGGCGCTCGACGCGACCGACTGGGCGGCGGTTAAACACGAAGCTGACGCACTGCGTCAGCGGCTCGGTAGCTTGGGCGCGGTGAACCTCGTCGCCATTGAGGAATACGCCGAACTCAAAGAGCGGCACGACTTCCTCAAAAAACAAGTGGCTGACCTAAGCAGCGCGAAAGCCGAGCTGCTTGGCGCGATTGACGAGATTAACCAAACCTCGCGCCAACAGTTTGAACTCACCTTTGAGCAGATTCGGAAAAACTTCGCGGGAACCTTCCAGACGCTCTTTGGCGGGGGCCGGGCGGAGTTGGAGCTAATCGAGACCGACGACATCTTGGAGAGCGGCATCGAAATCGTGGCCCAGCCGCCCGGCACGAAACTCAAGAGCATTACGCTGCTTTCGGGCGGGCAAAAGACCCTGACGGCGGTCGCGCTGCTCTTCGCGCTCTACATGGTCAAACCTTCGCCCTTCTGCTTGCTCGACGAGCTCGACGCGCCGCTCGACGAGTCAAACATTGGCCGCTTTACCACGCTCTTGAAGCAGTTTGTGGACAATTCTCAGTTCATCATCATCACGCACAACAAACGCACTGTGTCGGCGGCGCAGGCGATTTACGGCGTGACAATGGAGGAGCGCGGCGTGTCGAAAATCGTCTCCATGCGCTTCAGCCACCACCCGCACAGCGACGGCGACAGCCCCCAACCGGCAAACATCGCTGAAGCCGTCGTCGCCGCTCGGGCCGGGCAGTGACCGCTGCCGCTGCCAAAATAAAACAGCCTAAGCCCGCCTCTCGGACTGAATGCTCGCAGAGTCAAAGACTGCAGCTAACTCCCTGTGCCTGCGTTTTGCTGTGGCGGAAGCTGAGCACGATTCGCTCGTGTATGCCGCTCGCTAATTTGGCGTCGTAAACTTTAGTCATTGCCGTGGTAGCGGAGTCGGCCGATCGACGCGTGAGTGCGGACGCTCCTCTATTCCACAAACCCAAATAGTCTAGAGTTTGAGTTGAGACAATGCGCATGGCGTCTAGGGTCGCTGTGCTATGTTCGACGAGCGCAGCCAAGAACTCTTCGAGATTCTCAATGCGGATCAAGGGGCAAGGACTAGTGATGGCGGTGGAGTCGGAATTGACCGGGAAAAACTGAAAGAATCGTGGGAAGTTCATCAGGCGACCGGGCAGCCTTTGGCGGATATCGTCTTGGCGCGCGGATTGATTACTCGGGATGGGTTGTTGGTCGCGGTGGCAAAGGGTTTGGGATTCCAGTTTTCCAAAATCGCTCAGAGCGAGTTTTCTCCCGAATTGCTGGGCGCACTGAGCCCAGAGCTTGCGCGAGGTTATGGCGCTTTTCCGCATCACGCCGAGTCGCACTTGCTGGAAGTTTGGGCAACCGATCCATTTAATACGCAGGTGGTTGATGACCTTGGGTTTGCACTCGGGAAAGAGGTGCGGCTCGTGGTGGCTGATCCCGATGAGGTGAGGAAGCTGGTTGAGCGTTGTTATGGGGAGGGGGCGAGTTCGCTGGAGGATCTGCTTACGTCGATTGATATACGACATTACGAGCAGGGGGCGGCTGCGGAGACCGATCTGGCGGAGCGCGACTTGGAGGCGATGGCGGGGCAAGCTCCGATTATCCATTTTGTGAACTTGGTGCTGACGCAGGCGATTCGCGACAAAGCGTCGGATATTCACTTCGAGCCTTTCGAACACGAGTTTCGGATTCGGTATCGGATTGATGGTGCGCTCTACGAGATGACGCCGCCGCCGCGCCAACTCGCCTTGCCGATCGCGTCTCGGCTGAAGGTGATGGCGAACCTCAATATCGCGGAGCGTCGCGTGGCACAGGATGGGCGAATTCAGTTTACGCTGGCAGGGCAGGGCGCACGCACAGTCGATTTGCGCGTATCGACGCTGCCGACGCAGTTTGGAGAGAGTATTGTGTTGCGCGTGCTCGACCGGGCGGCGGTGCAGCTCGACCTTTCGCAGCTTGGTCTGCCCATAAGGATTCATGACGCGCTCAGCGAAATCATCCGACGGCCAAACGGAATTTTGATTGTTACGGGGCCGACAGGCTCGGGGAAGACGACGACGCTTTACGCCGCATTGCGCACGATTAACACGACCGAGGCGAAGCTGCTGAGTGTGGAAGATCCGGTGGAATACGAAATCGACGGCATTATGCAGGTGCCGGTAAATGCACCGATAGGGCTGACTTTTGCCTCTGCGTTGCGGGCGTTTTTGCGGCAAGATCCCGATGTGATCATGGTCGGCGAGATTCGCGACTTGGCGACTGCACAGGTGGCGATTCAGGCTGCGTTGACCGGGCACTTGGTGTTCTCGACCTTACACACGAATGACGCTGCGGGCGCGATTACGCGGCTAGTGGATATGGGCGTGGAGCCGTTTTTGATTAGCTCGACGGTTTCGGCAGTGTTGGCGCAACGGCTTCTAAGGAGGATTTGTCCACATTGCAAAACGAGCTACCAGCCGAGCACGGAGCTGCTTGCGAGCGAAGGAATCGACCCGCGAGCGGTTGCAGGGAGGCCGTTTTATCGCGGGCGCGGTTGCTCGCATTGCCATAACACGGGCTATCTCGGGCGGCTGGGGATTTTTGAATGGCTGCCGATGTCGGAGGAGATCTGCGAGCAAGTTTTGATGCGCGAGCCGACCTTGGTGCTGCACAAAACCGCAATCGCACAAGGTATGTTCACCTTGCGCGAAGATGGGCTTCGGGCCGCCCTTGATGGGGAAACGACCTTAGACGAACTGCTGCGTTATACGTGAGCGCAGCTGCCGCGAAGGTCGCTCAAAGACCGCGCATGAAGTCGAAGGTCTTGTCGGCTTCGTCGGGCAGGTGATCGTGGCCGAAGTCCGGGTAGATCACGACGTCCTTCTTAGAAGAGATTTTGTTATAGGCGGCAAACTGGGCAGAGGGCGGACATATGGTGTCCATCAGGCCGGTATACATGAGTACTTCGGCTTTGATGCGCGGGGCCAAGTATTGGCAGTCAATATAGCCCAGCCGAGTAAAGATCTCCTCTTCGCGTTCATGGCGCGGGTCGAAGGTGCGGAAGTACCTCCCCAGCTCCTCGTAGGCCGCGCCATAGGCCAAGTCCATCTCCCAAACGCGTTTGTAATCACAGAGAAAGGGATAGACGGACGCGGCGCGTTTGATTCGGGGTTCGAGTGCGGCACAGGCCAGAGTAAGGGCTCCGCCTTGCGATGGGCCCATCGCACCGACGCGCTCGGGGTCGACTTCGTCGAAACCCATGACCACGCGAGCGAGTTGTGCGGTGTCTAGGAATATTTGGCGGAAGAGTAGCTTGCGCGGATCGGGGTCGGGGAGGCCGCGAATAATTTGGCCAGCCAAGGTCGAGCCTTGCACCCCGCCGATGTCTTCGGAGCGCCCGCCTTGGCCGCGCGCGTCGAGCGATGCGACGCAAAATCCTTCGCCGGTGTAAGCGAGTTTGGGCGAGAATTCGCCGCCATTACCCGAGTAGCCGTGGAACTGAAGCACGGCCGGGCATTTACCCGCCGCACGATTTTTCGGACGAAGGTATTTGGCGTAGATCCGTGCCCCACCCACGCCGGTAAACCACAGGTCAAAGACCTCAGCGTTTTGTGGTGCGATTGCAGTGCTGGGAACGAGTTTGGGCTGCGGGTCAGTGGCATCAAGCTCGCGCAAGGCCTCGTCCCAATACGCGTCAAAATCGCTAGGGCGCGGATTAAGGCCTTGATAGGTGTAGAGTTCAGCGAGGGGCTTATCAATTAGGGGCATAGTATTGCGTAGCTTGTGGTACTTTTTCCGCCAAACAAGCTAAGAGAAGCCCTAGGGTCTGTTCGTGTTTGAAACGCGAACAGACCTAGTTTAAGCCCACTGACTTGACGCTTTTTCTAAGTGGGACTGGGATTCTCGCCGATGCCGAGCTTTGCTTATAGTGCCATCGAGCAGCACACCGGCAGAGAGGTGTCGGGGGAGCTTGAAGCTCGGTCACAAGAGGCGGCTGTCCTCGAGTTGAAACGGCTCAGGCTTGTGCCGCTAGAAATTAAGCGGAGCGAAACACGGAAGTCGGGCGCTGGGTCACAGGAGGTTTCGCCGAGGCCTGCGGCTAGCCTGAAAAAGAAATCGGCTTTCACCATTGGTCGTAGTGTGCGCCCGAAGGAATTGGCGGTTTTTACACGTCAACTTAGCTCGCTGATCAAAGCGGGGATGCCATTTTTGCGCAGTCTTGAGGTGCTGGAGCGGCAGGAGCGCAATAGGCACTTCCGCCTGATTATCGCTGCACTTGGGGATCTAATTCGCGGTGGTGGGACTTTCTCGGAAGGGCTACAGCAGCACCCCAAAGTCTTTGAGCGATTTTATGTAAACATGGTCCGCGCGGGTGAGGCAGGAGGAGTGCTCGCGGTGGTATTGGAGCGCTTGGCTCAATTTCAGGAAAAGTCACTGCGTTTACACGGGCGTATCCGATCGGCCATGACTTATCCGATGGTCATTATCCTAGTGGCCGTATCCATCGTTGTCGCACTGATGGTCTTTGTGGTGCCAAAGTTTGAGGCCATTTTTGCGACTACTCTCAAAGGCCAAGCGCTGCCGCGGCTCACCCAAGTCGTCATCGGGACGAGTAATTTTTTTAAAGACCACTCGCTACTGGCGGTCGGGCTGACTGCAGTGCTCGCGGTTTCCTTCCGCTTCGCAACTAAAAGCAAACGCGGTATTCGTTTAATCGATACGATTTCGCTGCGGATTCCGGTGCTGGGGGATTTGTTGCTCAAAACGGCGATTGCCCGTTTCGCGCGCACCTTTGGCACACTGCTGCCGAGCGGCGTCCCTATCCTGGATGCGCTGCGGATTGCGCGCGATACGAGTGCTAACATGCGTATCGCCGAGGCAATTACACTCGTGCATGATCGCGTGAAGGAGGGCGACTCGGTCGCTGATCCGTTACGCGCGACGCGGGTTTTCCCCGATATGGTTCCGAGCATGATTGAGGTGGGGGAAGAGACTGGCGCGCTACCGGAAATGCTGATCCGAATCGCCGACAACTACGACGAGGAGGTCGATAATTCGGTTAACGCGCTCACCTCGCTCATAGAGCCCGTCATGATTGTGATCATGGCGGTCATGGTCGGGACGATCGTCATCGCGTTGTTCCTGCCAATTATGCAGATCATCCAGTCTTTGGGGTGAGCAGCGACTCCCTTTGTGAAGGGGTAGGCGGGGCGCCTCCGATTGGGGCGGTGAGCAGTGTAGTATTGAGTCCGGGGATACGCTCGGAAAATTCGCTTTGGTCGCTGGCTTGGCGGAGTGCGCGCTGGACCATGCCCATCCGCGCATCGAGGTTATCGATCATTGAGACGAAAACGGCTTCGGGTGTGGCGGCGTAGACGGCGGCTCCCCACTCGGGGGCGCCCTGGTGGCTAAGCACGATGTGCTCGAGCCGTTCGAGTCGGTCTTCGTCGAGCCCGGCTTTTAGCCCAGCGCGTCGCACCAGTTGGTAGCCGAGAACGACGTGGCCTTGAAGGACGCCCCGCCGACTGCGGTGCGCAGCGAGCGTGCCTTCGTATTCGATTACCTTGCCGATGTCGTGGACGAGGATTCCCGCCATCGCGAGGTCGGGATCGACTTCGGGATAAAGCGGCAGAGTCGCGCGCGCCACTCGTGCCATGTGCACAGTGTGCTCTAGGAGCCCATGTCGATAGGCGTGGTGCATGGCGATTGCGGCAGGGCAGGCGTAGAACGCTTCGCCGATTGCGTCGAACACTTGGCGTAGAGTCATCCGCAGTTCGTCGTGACTGATTTTTTTGATGAAGTCCTCAAACTCGGCCCGAAGTTGGGCGGCCTCTTCTGGAGCTTTCTCTATTAGTTCGTCGAGTGCGTCGGGCGGGAGCGCGGCGAGTTCGGCTTCAGAAAGCGGGGTGATGTGGGTAGGACGCGGCGAAAAAGTCCCTTGGTAAAAATCGACCTTTCCCTCAAAACGCAGCGCACTGCCTTCGAGTGCAGGGGACAGCGAAGCGCACACTGGGCTATCGCCAAAGAGGGTGCAGCGAAAGGAGCCGCTTCGGTCTCCAAGTTCGAGGCTCCAAAACGGATTTCCGTTGGCCGCAGTTTTGTGAGTGACGCGGCGGGCAATGAGTAGGCTCACAAAGGTGCGTCCCCGATCCGCCTCGATGTAGTCCTTTAAGCGAGAGACGGAGAGTAAGGCTGTGGGCGTTGTGGTTTCGGCGGACATAGCGCTAAACTGCGTGTCGCGAAGTGAAGAGCGATTGGTTTCGCAGGGGAACAGACCCCAGTGTGCTCGGCGGCTCAGTGCCTTACAATAAGGTTTGGGCCTGCAAACGGAAAATGCCCGCACCAGAAAGGGTGCGGGCATTTTGAGAAATAACGGCCGATGCGAGCCCTACAAAGTTATGATTTGTGAGCCTTTCGCTGCGGATTCCTCAGCCGCATCAAGGACGCGTTGAACTTCCGCTCCACGTGCAAAATTAGGAGGAAGGGGAGTCTTCTCACCCCGAATAGCCGCAATGAAGCGTTCGTGGATCGGCGTTATTGCCGGGCAGTCTACGACTCGCCACTCCGACGTTTCCATGTCGGCGCCGATGCAGGCACGCATTTGGCTAGCTCCATCTTTATCTGAGACTTCTAGGCCACCTTTAGTGCCGTAAATCCTTAGGCGAAGGTCGTTGCCGTGGCCGCTGGCGACACGGGTCGTAGTGATAGTGCCCACCGCTCCGTTGGCCAGCTTAAGCTGCATCGTCGCGCTGTCATTGGCGTCTAGGACGTAGTCACCGACTTTCCCTCCGGGAGCTTTGTTGTCGTAAGTGGTTAACAGTCCAGAGACCGAAGTCACTGCTTGGCCCGCGACATAGGTAGTAAAATCTACGATGTGCACACCGGTATCACCGAGTGCACCTCTTGACCCGTGGGCAGTCGAGAGTCGCCACAGGCACTCTGGGCGCGTCTGCCATTCCAGATGTAGCCAGTTTTGCAGGTAGCTAGCCTCAAAGAAACGGACTTCGCCAATCGCACCTTCGCTCACTAACTCAGCGGCCTTCTGCAGCGCTGCTCCCCTGCGATATGAGAAGTGAACAGCGTTTACAACACCCGCTTTGGCGGCGGCCTCGGCCATCTCGAGTGCATGGGCCGCATTGGTCGCCAGAGGTTTCTCACAGAGGACGTGCTTACCTGCAGCGAGGAGCGATAGCGTCGTAGGGTAGTGGAAACGATCTGGCGTTACATTACTTGCCGCGTCGAACTGGCCCCAAGTGATCGCTTCTTCGACAGACGCAAAGCCGTTAGCGATGCCGTGTTTTTCGTTGAAGGCAGCGAGTTGTTCTGCACGCACATCGACACCGCCGACGATTTCGACATTAGGTATTTTTTTGAAAGCCTCAACGTGGTAGGCAGCCATGCTGCCAGTGCCTACGATAAGAAGGCGGATAGGCTTGGGAGTGCTCATTTGGCATCCTCCTTTATGTTACCGAAACGCGGTTTGGAGAAGACAGTTACTTGGATAGACATGAGAGGGATTATGTTTTTTGTGGGGGAAATGGCGCGCGGAGGGGCCATGAGAGAAACAGCCGGCACGCTTCTAATTCCAAAAAGAAAAGCAAGAGGTGTTTGCGCTGTTTATGAAACCGTTTCAGCGTCAGCCACTGGCTCTTTAACGGCAGATTCTGCGTGTGTCTTTCCTGCTTCTGGCACTTCTTGCTTGCTTGTTCCGCCGAGCAGCACGCTGAGTTGCGCTTGGACTGCGAGGAAAAATTCGGGCGAGAAATCCGACTGAGGAAAGTCAAAGACTTGTTTGGTTTTTGCGTGTTCGTAGCGAGCGCGATACACGTCTTCGCCATCTTTGAGCGTCCCCTTCGGGCGGAGGATCCGTTTACGCTCAAGCATCAGCGCAAGGAATTGAATCAACCGCAGTGTCTCTTCCTCCGGTTCGTTACTCGGGTCCGCGAGCGTGAGAAAAAGATTCTCCGCCGTCATCTTTAACGCCCTGTCGGGATTTTCCTGTTTTTGGCGCGGCTTGTAGGGCTGCACCCAACTGCACACCAGCGTGCCCTCGACTGCCAGTTCGCCGCGCTGCGTTTCGAGCAGATCGTAACGGGCGACCTCCATTTGCGGATTGCGCACAAGCAGGCTGACCACGCGGCTGCCTTCCTCAAAGCGCTCGCCCGAAACAAAACACGTCGTCGCCAAAGGCTGTAGGTTTAAATCCATGTGTAGTTTGGCGACTTGGCTTTAAGGTAGCCTGACAGGCACGCCGCGTGCGTGGAGGGCGTCTTTCGCTTGCTGCACGGTGTAGGTGCCGAAGTGGAAGAGGCTGGCGACGACGACTGCGCTTGCGTGTCCGTCAATAAAGGCATCTCCCAAGTCGTCGAGCGAGCCTGCGCCGCCGCTGGCGATGACGGGCACGGGCACGGCGTCGCTCACTGCGCGCGTGAGTGCGATGTCGAAGCCGGCCTTGGTCCCATCGCGGTCGATGCTGTTGAGCAAAATCTCGCCTGCACCGAGTGCGACGGCGCGGCGCGCCCACTCGATCGCGTCGAGTCCGGTCGTCTTGCGTCCGCCGTGCGTGTAGACTTGCCAAGAGTCGCCGCCGTCCGGTGCGCGTTTCGCATCGATGGCGACGACGACGCATTGGCTGCCAAACTTGCTCGCCGCCGCGCGGATAAACTCGGGTTCGGTAATGGCTGCCGTGTTGAGCGAGACCTTATCGGCGCCTGAGTTGAGCATGGCGCGGATGTCGTCGGTGTTGCGCAGTCCGCCGCCGACGGTCAGCGGCATAAAGCACTTTTCGGCGGTTGCGCGGACGAGGTCGTGCATGATGCTGCGGCCTTCGCTTGAGGCGGTGATGTCCAAAAAAATCAACTCATCGGCCCCCTGTGCGTCGTAACGCTGCGCCATCGCGATCGGGTCGCCCACGTTAGTGAGTTCTCCCGCCTCGGCTTTGCCGAATTGGACGCCGCGTGTGACTTGGCCGTTGTGAACGTCGAAGCAGGGGATTATCCGGCGGCTGAGCATAGGAGGCAGACTGTCAGTTTTGCGCGCAGGAGAGGAAGGGCTTTGTGCGGCTTATTCGCGAGAGAGACGAGTTTGAGCGCGTGAATTTTTCGCCGCGCCCAAGCGGGTTACCCCCCTTCGCTGCGCACACACGCAGCCCGACGCGTATTAGGCTTCGATTTGCGCCACGTCGGGGTCGAAGTTAACCGCGAGGCGGTAGACTTGGCCGGGACGCATGATGAGCGGATGGTCGCGTAGCAGCGTTTGCACGTAGTGAATTTTTCCGTAGTTAGTGCGGTAGTTCGGGTCGGTGCTGACGACTTCGGTCTCCGCCCAGTTGGCCTGGAAATCGTTTTTGGAAACGGTGCAGCGGTGGCCTTCGGTGCCGAGTGCGAGCGAGCCACCCACACGGTATTGGGAGTGAGGCGCGGCAATCACGAGCATGTAGCGGAAGCGGTTGAGCGTGACTTGCTGGCGGACAGTGTAGGCGTATTCACAACTGATTTGGCGGCCAGAGAAGTTCCACTGCACCTTTACGCTGCCGAGCCCTTTTAGGATTTCTTCCTCAGTGGTGATGAGGTCGGGCTGCTCGTAGCGGAAGAAAAAGCTGTTGCGTAGTCCTAGTCCTGTTACGCAGTTGCGACCATAGAAGGCGGGCGTGGTGACTTTATCGCCGAAGGTGAGTTCGGGCACCATGACGGGCATGTAAACGTTGTTCGGCCAATCGAAGACGCCCGGGCAGTGCGGGAAGGGGAGCGAGTCGCTGGTGACGGTCGAGCCTGCGCTGATGAGCGGGATTTGCGCGTGTAGGCCGCTCGCTGCGTCGCGGAAGAGGAAGACGCCTTGCTCCTTACGGTTGCTTTTGTCGAAGACGACGAAGCGGCCGCTGTTGCCTTGGGGGGGGACTTGGGCGGCCGCACCGGCGGGCATTTGCACCGTCTGGGCGAGTCGTGACCATTGGCACAAGTAGCGTGCGGCATCGAAGTTTGCGATGCGTGTGGTGTGCGGCTCGTAGGCGGTGCGCTCGTCGTCGCGCAGGTCGAGGAAGCCGTGTTCTTGGTCGAGGTAAGTTTGGTAGAAAAACAGGAAGAGGCGGCGAAGGATGTCGAAGTATTTGGGCTTATCCGTATCGGCGATCCAGCCGTCGCGCAGGCCTTGGAGGATTAGGCTGATGCAGTGCATTTGCCCGTAGGCTCCGGCGGCGCGGCCAAAGGCCCAGCCGAGCCCGTCAGCGCGGACGAGGTCGGGCATCATTTTAATGTATTTCTCGGCGTAGGTGCGCAGCGTGGGCAGTTTGCGGTCGCGCACGCCGCTGTTGGCGTGGAGCTGGAGTGCGGAGCGCGTAAAGACGAAGGCGAGCACGCCGTAGAGGTTGAAGTGACCGCCGAGGCCGGGCGCGGCGTCGTCAAAAAATCCGGTTGAGCTGGTGTGCTGCACCCTGTCGACCATGCGCTCAATGAGTCGCGAGGTTTCGTCTTTCTTAGAGAGTCCGAGGCTGAAGCGCGCGACGGCCTTGGCGATGTTAAAGGACTGCCAGTGGTTGTCGTAGTCGCTGCGGTGCAGGAGCTGTTTGTCGATGCGCTCTTTGGTCTCGTCTACGAGGCGTTCCCAGATGGGGTTGCGCTCCTTGGAGGGGCCGAAGGCGAGGAGTCCGAGTGCCGCGTAGGCGAGGCCGTTTTCCGCGGCGGGCTCGGTAAACATTTGCGCGGTGATGCAGCGCGCGGCGAGGTCGATCAGGTCGTGCCCGCCAAGCGTAGTCTCGCCAGTGTTTCGGTAATATTCGCCAAGGGCGAAGGCGACGTGGCCGGGCTCATCGCTTCGGGATTGTTCGCCGGGGACGGGGAGGACAGTGCCGTTGGGTTGGATGGAATCAATGTTGTGGGCCAACATTGAGCGGGCCATGTCGAGACACTGCTCGGAGAAGCTATGCATTCGTGGTAGGTTTTATGTCGTCTGACTCGGGCGGCGCGTCCGCTTGGGCAGCGGGCCGTCGCTCTGGGGAGGGAGTTTGTGACGCGCCGTCGTGGGGCGCGGCAAGAAGAGAATCTAGGGAATTACAAGAAGTGCAGTGGTGCGTGGGCGACTCGGCGCGCAGGAGCACGCGGTGTTATTGCGCGATGAGCTTAAGGAATTCGGCATTGGTCTTCGTTTTCGAGAGCCGCGTAATCATCGTTTCGGTCGCGTCTTCGATACGCTGTTGAACGAGAGCGCGGCGGAAAAAGTGGATGCCGTCTAAGAGCTTCGGATCGATGAGGAGTTCTTCGCGTCGCGTGCCGGAGGCCGCTACGTTGATCGCGGGCCATAGCCGCATCTCTGCGCATTTGCGGTCGAGCACGAGCTCCATGTTACCGGTGCCTTTGAACTCTTGGAAAATCACATCGTCCATCCGGCTGCCGGTTTCGACGAGGACGGAGGCGACGATTGTCAGGCTGCCGGACTCTTCGGTGTTACGCGCAGCGGCAAAGAGTTGGCGCGGTTTTTCGAGTGCGCGGACGTCGAGACCACCCGAGCCGGTGCGGCCTGAGTTGCGCAGCGTGTTGTGTGCGCGGGATAGCCGCGTAATCGAATCGACGAAGAGCACGACATCGCGCCCGACCTCGACGAGCCGTTTGGCGCGCTCAATACACAGATCGGCGACGCGGATGTGGTTGTCGATTTGCTCGTCGTTGGAGGAGGCCCAAACCTCGGCCGGCACATTTCGGCGAAAGTCCGTCACTTCTTCGGGGCGCTCATCAACGAGCAAAATCATAACGTGGCACTCGGGGTTGTTTTCGAGAACGCCCAGTGCCATGTCGCGCAAGAGTGTGGTCTTACCTGTGCGCGGCGGCGCGACGATGAGTCCGCGCGTGCCTTTGCCTATGGGGCAAAATAAATCGACCGCACGCGTGGTCATGCGCCCGTCTTTGGTTTCGAGCTTCAAGTGCTTTTCGGGCGAGATTGTGGTGAGCGTCGTAAATTCAAATTTGCTGCGCCGCTCCTCTAGTGGCACCCCATCGACCGTTTCGATGAAGCGCATCTTTGGATTTGGGAAACGTCCCTCGGGGGGAAACGCGGTGCCTCCAATCAAGCTGCCCTCACGGAGCTTAAAGCGGCGTATCAATTCTTTCGGGACAAAGGTATCGTCTGGCCTGCGTTTCCCGCCGCGCGACAGGTCGAGTAGTTGGCCGTTCCCACCGCGCTGGCGGTCGATATCGAGCACCCCTTCGACACGGAGCATGTTTTCTGCGGGCGTAGGAGCGGGGGGATTTGGCTCGGCTTGGCTAGGGATTTCAGGCGTATCCGTCGCGCCATGACGCACGGGCTCTTCGTTGGTCTCCGCAGTCGCGGACGGGGTGTTGGTATCCATACAGAGTTGTTTAAAAATGTGGCTCGCTCTTGACGCTCGAAAATCGCACTGGGATAAAGCTGACCGAACTACCCGTTCGTCTTCCTTACCCCTCCGTAACCCCCAATCCCGCCAGCATTTGTGACTGATCAGACGATTACTTCCGTGTCCCGAGAAAGTCGGGTTTTCAAGCCATCTGCCGAGTTCAAGGCCCAAGCAAATCTTGGGAGTGAAGCCGCCTACAAGAGGCTTTACGCCGAGTCTGTCAACTCCCCAGCGCGTTTCTGGGGCCGACAGGCCAAGGACTTCCTGACTTGGCGAAAACCCTTTTCGCAAACTCTCCAATGGAAGACCCCGCACGCCAAATGGTTCACCGGTGGCATGCTCAACGCCGCTGAAAACTGTCTCGACCGTCACCTTGGCACGGCGCGTGAAAATAAAGCGGCGATTATTTTTGAGGGCGAGCCGGGCGACATCCGCACACTCACTTACAAGCAGCTGCATCGCGAAGTCTGTAAGTTCGCCAACGTCCTCGAATCGCTCGGACTACGCAAAGGCGAGCGCGCCGCGATTTACATGCCGATGGTGCCTGAGGCGGCCGTCGCCATGCTCGCCTGTGCGCGGCTCGGCGTCGTGCATACGGTGATTTTTGGCGGCTTCAGCTCCGAAGCGATCAAAGATCGGATCAACGACTGTAATGCGAAGTTGGTCATCACCGCCGATGGCGGATGGCGGCGCGGGAAAATTGTTGAGCTAAAGGAGAGCGTCGACCGTGCGCTCAGCTCGAGCCCGAGCGTCGAGCACGTCGTCGTGCTCAAGCGCACCGGAAACACTGTCGCCATGCAGGAGGGGCGCGACCTGTGGTGGCACGAGTTGATGGCCGCCGCGCCTGCCGTGCACAAAGCTAAGCCGCTTCCGAGTGAGCATCCGCTTTTTATTCTCTATACCAGCGGCTCCACTGGAAAGCCCAAGGGCGTTCTCCATACGACAGCGGGCTACCTGCTCGGAGCGACGATGACGACGCACTACGTCTTCGACGTAAAGGAAACCGACATCTACTGGTGCACTGCCGACATCGGCTGGATCACCGGCCATAGCTACGTCGTCTACGGGCCGCTCTCCGCCGGCGCGACCGTTCTCATGTATGAGGGTGCGCCCAACCAGCCGGCACCCGACCGCTTTTGGGAAATCATCGACCGGCATGGCGTCACGATTTTCTACACAGCGCCGACTGCCATCCGCTCCTTCATGCGCTGGGGCGACGAGTATCTGGCCAAGCACAGCCTCGCCTCGCTGCGGCTTCTCGGCTCCGTTGGCGAGCCTATCAATCCCGAAGCGTGGATGTGGTATCACAAGATGGTTGGCAAAAAACGCTGTCCGATTGTGGACACTTGGTGGCAGACGGAAACCGGCGCGATCATGGTCACTCCGCTCCCCGGCGTCACGCCGACCAAGCCCGGCTCTTGCGCGCGGCCTTTTTTCGGAGTTGTCCCAAAAATCTTGGACGAAAACGGCAAAGAAGTGCGGCGCGGCGAAGGCGGGAAACTTTTCCTCACGCAGCCCTGGCCCTCAATGTTGCGCACGCTTTGGGGCGACGACTCCCGCTTCAAAAAGCAGTATTGGAGCGAAGTCCCCGGACTCTACTTTGCGGGCGACGGCGCGCGTTTTGATAAAGACGGCTACCTCTGGGTCGTGGGCCGCATCGACGACGTGCTCAACGTCTCCGGCCATCGCATTGGCACGGCAGAAGTGGAAAGTGCGCTGGTCTCGCATCCCGCCGTGGCCGAGGCCGCTGCGGTTGGCCGCCCCGACGAGTTGAAGGGCCAAGCCCTCGTTTGCTTCGTGACACTCAAGGGCAACCAAACTGCGAGCGACGAGCTGAAAGATCAGCTCCGCGCTCATGTCGCTAAGGAGATCGGGGCAATCGCTCGACCGGACGCGCTTCGCTTCGCCGCCGCCCTGCCGAAGACCCGCTCGGGCAAAATCATGCGCCGGATTCTTAAGGAAATTGCTGCCGGCGGAGACGTGAAAGGCGACATCACTACGCTCGAAGACTTCAATGTCGTCGCCAGCCTCCAATCCGAAGAGTGAGGCGGCGTGTCGCCGCTGATAGTCACGCTCGTGCGAGCGCGATGAAGCACGCAACAGACTCTCCCCGCTTAGCAGGCGGGGCCGAGTCTTGGAGCAAGCCCGTCCGTGCGTAGGAAAAAAAAGCGCCCCGATGAAAATCGGGGCGTTTCGTTAGGCTGAAATAAAGCGGAAGCCGGATGGCCGTTACTGGATGACCACCAACTCAACACGGCGGTCGCGTGCGGCGGTTTCACGATCTGCATTTCTCACCGCTTCGAGGCTACCTTTAGAAAGCGTCTCTAAGCGGTTCGGGGCGATGCCCAGCGTGCCCAAGTATTGGCGGGCGGCATTTGCGCGGCGGTCGCCCAGTCCGAGGTTGTACTCGGCGGTACCGCGCCAGTCGCAGTGCCCTTCGAGGAGGAGACGGTGGGAGGGATTGTTGCGCAGGTGCTCGGCGGCGGCTTGGAGTTTGGCGCGCTCTTCCGCTTTGATGCTGGACTTGTCAAAGTCGAAGTAGACCGCCTCCAGCACGCCGCGCATTTGGCCGTTTAGGTCAAAGCCCGCGCCACGTCCTTCGAGCCCTGTGCCGGGCGCGAGCAGCGAGAGGTCTATCGGGTCGAGAGAAGAGTCGTAGCCGCTACCCGCACCGCCTCCCAAAACCGTCGCACTCGGATCGGGCCGTTGCGGCTTCTTTAAGCAGCCGCTGGAAAGTGCCGCTGCGCTGAGCAGGACGAGAAAGAGTTTCTTAAAGGCGATGGTATTCATTGAGAGAGAAAAGCGTGCGGTTGGAAAAGCGCACAGAAAAGGGCTGCACAGGTTGGCACGGCAAGCCTCTTTCCCAACTCCGCCTTTAGTTACTTATCTCTCCCGATAGGGAGCTCGCTGGTGTGGTGGGTTGACAGGGATTCGAACCCTGAACCAATTGCTTAAAAGGCAACTGCTCTACCGTTGAGCTATCAACCCAAGAAGCCCTCCGCAGAAGGGGAGTCGCGGACTAGATTTTTGGCCGGAAGCGATGGCAAGCACTTTCTCGGAGCTGCGTAGTTTTTCGCCGTAGGAAGTGCAAAATAGGCTAAGTCGCTGTGCTTCAGTTGACCGCACGCTGTGACTTTGCCTTTATCGCTGTTCTGCACCTCCGAATGAGCCGCCGCCTCTCGACAACTCAGCCCATAACTCAGGGAACCCTAGAAAACTACGTTGGTCAGGGGGGCGTCCAACGTATGTCAGCCAAAGCCCAAGAAGTTGCCCTCGATCGGCTGTTGGTCGATCGCTTTAAAAATGGAGATCAATCGGCCTTCGACGAGATTGTAAGTCGCTACTGGACACGCATCTATGCGATGGTTCACCAGCTCTTGCGCAATACGCAGGATGCGGAGGAGGTCACTCAAGATGCCTTTATTCGTGCGCATCGTGGGCTGCCCCAATTTCGCGGTGAGTCGGCCTTTTCGACTTGGCTCTACCAAATTGCGACAAACGTCGCACGTAACCGTTACTGGTACTGGTGGCGGCGAAAGCGTGATAAAAACCTGTCTTTCGATCATCCGCTGAGCCCCGAAGGCAGCATGACTTTGGCTGATGTGCTTCCTTCCCAAACTGAATCCCCGGACGACATCGCGGTGACCCACGAGTTTGTCGAACGCATTGGCGAAGCGATGGAAAAGCTCGGTAGGAAGCACAGGGAAATACTCGTCCTTAGAAATGTGAAAAACCTCTCTTACGAAGAGATTGCTAGCGTCCTCCAAATCTCGGTGGGCACCGTGAAAAGCCGTATCGCCCGCGCCCGTGAACACCTGCGCTCAAAGCTCGGGGAAGATTTTTCTGTAAAACTGCGTTAACCCCATGATCAGCGACAAAAAGTTTATCGAGCTGCTCAACCTCTACCTCGACCACGAGATCAGTGCCGATGAGGTTCGCGTACTGGAGGCGGAGATTTTGAGCAACCCCGCCCGACATACGCTCTATCGCCAGTACTGTGCGATGCACAAAGGCTGCCTCGAGCTCGCGCGTACCTTCGCGCCACAGTCCGAAATGACCGCCGCGCAGAGCGCTTCGCTTGCACCTAAGGTCGCACGCGATCTCGAAGCTTCGCGCGCCAAGTTTGGCTGGGGCGCGTGGGTGGGTGGGCTGGGACTCGCTGCTGCCTGTGGCGCACTCGTGTTCTTCGTCTTTTCGCACAAGCATAGGAGTGCACCGGCACTCAGCGGCGGCACGGATACTTTTGCGCCTGCCTTACTCGCTGCGCCTCGTGCTGCACCGCTTAACAGCCCGACTCCCTCGCCTGTGACGATTGCCACACCGCTTAGGGCGCATGCCGGAGAAGGCCGCGCGCTTCTTGCCGGTGGAGGCGATAAGGCCAGCCTTGCGGGGCACGCATTTGCCACGGCTGCTGCCCTGTCCGCACCTGCGCCTGCATCTGAACAACTGCAGGCTGCCTACAGTCCGGAATATGAGCCTAGCCACCCCGCTACGCCTTTCCATTTCTCTGCAGTTTATACTGCGGGGCCAACTGCGATGGAGCGCGAGCGCTTGGATTGGGGGCCGCTCATCGACCTTAGGGAAATAATGGAGCAGCAAACTACGCTGCCCTCTTTCCGCGTCCGCCCTTCAGTGACTCCGAGCCCGCGCGTGTATCACCGAAAAGAGCGGCGTTTCGAGGGCGGGCGAGTGGAAATGACCCGCTTCCAGTTTCAACGCTGAGCGGGCGCGCGCACGGGCTGTTATCTCGTGCGAAACTAGCCGCCGCGCCCATGCCCCAACTCACTAGCTCAGGGCTTCTTTGATGAGGGCTTCGGTGGTGGCGGCGGTACCGAGTTTTAGGGCAGCGGTGCGCACAGCTTTGTCTGCATCGGCAGGTTTGTAGCCCAGTGCACCTAGGGCAAGAATCGCATCGTGATGCGAGTTGTGCGCGGGGGCCGCTCCGCCGTCTTCGCCTGCTGCGTCGTCGCCTTTACCCGCGCTGGCCGCCGAGAGCGCGGCGCTGCTGCCTACGCCGACTTTTCCCTTTAGCTCAATGACGAGTCGTTCGGCGGTCTTTTTGCCAATGCCGGGGCACCTGGCGAGTAGGGGCACGTCGGCTGCGTCGATTGCGGCTTGGAGCGCAGGCAGCGAGAGCTTGCTCATGATGGTAAGGGCGACTTTGGGGCCGACGCCTTTAACATGCTCAATCATGAGGCGGAAAAAATCGCGATCTGCCGGACTCGCGAAGCCGTAAAGCGTCTGCGAGTCCTCGCGGTAAATGACGAGTGTGTGGAGTCGGACTTCTGCGCCGACAGCAGGGAGCCTTTCCGCAGTGGTTACGGGGATGTTTACCTCGTAGCCGAGCCCGCCGAGCTCGACTACTGCGCGCAGCGGTGTGGCTGCCGCCAATACGCCTTGAATCGAGGTAATCATCGGCTGGACGAATGGCCGCTCATGGCGGCTGTATTGCCGTTTGGCTCGCTCAGCCCGAGCACGTCTTGCATGTCGTAAACGCCGGGGCGCTTGCCGCGAATCCACTGGGCGGCGCGGAGCGCTCCTCGCGCAAAAATCGCTCGGTCGCTGGCTTTGTGCGTGAGCTCGAGCCGTTCGCCGAGCGCGGCAAAAATCACCGTGTGGTCGCCGACGACATCGCCACCGCGCAGCGCGTGGATGCCGACTTCGGTGCGCGTGCGCTCGCCCGGGATGCCCTCACGCCCGTGCCGCAGTGCCTCGGGGCCGAGCCCGCGCGCCGCGAGAATAATCTCCAGCAAGCGCGCGGCAGTGCCGCTCGGCGCGTCTTTCTTAAAGCGGTGGTGCATCTCCACGACTTCAGCGTCGTAGTCGTCGCTCAGGACAGCGGCGGCGCGCTGGGTGAGCGCGTTGAGGAGGTTGACGCCGACAGAGTAGTTGCCTGCCCATACGCAGGGGACTTTGGCCGCTTCTTTGAGCAGTGAGGCACGCGCATCAATCGAGTGACCAGTCGTTCCGATGATGAGTGCTTTGCCGAAGCGCACCGCGTGGGAAATGACTTCGGCAGTCGTTTCGTGAAAGCTGAAGTCGATGATTGTCTCGCCGCCCGCCTCGATTCCGGCGGCAAGGTCATCCCCAACTTCGAGTGCAGCAGCAACCTGGAAACCGAACTCGGGCGCGAGCTCGGCGATAGTGCGGCCCATCCGTCCGCGTGCGCCAATAAGGGTCGCAGACCCTTTTATTGGGCGAGCCCTCGTTGCGGGTTCGTCGTGTTGCGGATTAGAGGAGGGCATGTCGTCCGTGTAGTGTGTGGTCTGTGGTGTGGTTCCTAGCTCCGCCCGCTTACTTTTCGAGCGCGGCCATCACGCGGAAGAGTGCGTTACGGTTTTCCGCACTCGGCGGGCAAAGCGGCAGTCGCACATCCGGGCGGCTGATGATCCCAGCTTTGTGCAGCGCGAGCTTTATCGGCACCGGGTTCGGCTCGTTAAACAGGGTCTTGAAAATCGGGTAGAGGCGGCGGTGTTCTTTAGCCGCGCCGCGCAAGTCGCCTTTGAGCGCGGTGCTCACGAGCTTGCAGACTTCGCGCACATAGAGGTTCGAGGCGACGCTGATGACGCCCTCCGCGCCCGCCGCGATAAAGGGCAGGGTGAGCGAATCGTCGCCACTGAGCACCGTGATGTCGCTGCCGAGTGCTTGTTTGATTTGGTCAACGCGATCGACCGAGCCGCCCGCTTCCTTGATGTAGCGGACATGCGGATACTTCGCACGCAGCCGCTCGATTACACCGACACCGATCTCGATGCCGCAGCGGCCCGGGATCGAGTAGAGTAAAATAGGCCGGTCTGTCGCTTCGGCAATTGCGCTAAAATGCAGGAAAAGCCCCTCTTGGCTCGGCTTGTTGTAGTAGGGGGCGACGAGCAGCATGCCGTCTACACCCGCCTCGTGTGCGAGTTTTGTGAAGGCGATGGCTTCGCTTGTTGAGTTCGAGCCTGTGCCTGCAACGACGGGTAAACGCCCCCGGGCAAACTCCACCGTCGCCTTGACGACCTGCATGTGCTCCTCGTGCGTGAGCGTGGGCGACTCGCCCGTCGTGCCCACCGCAACCAAGCCGTCGATCCCGCCTTTAATCTGAAACTCGATGAGGGCTTTGAGATCATCGTAGGCGACCTGCTGCTTTTTAAATGGGGTCACGAGCGCAGTCAGTGTGCCGGTGAGGGAGGGAGCGGTTTTCTTAGCCATCGGTAAGCAGCGGTGAAAGTTTAGAGCTTGGTTTTTCGCAAGGCCAGAGATTCGCTGCGCTCCTTTTACTTAATGGCACTGGCACTTTTATTTTCAGGACAAGGCGCGCAAAAAGTCGGCATGGGCCGCAGCCTTTACGAGCAATCAGCGGCGGCCCGCGCCCGCTTTGACGAGGCGGACTCAATCCTCGGCTGGTCATTGACACGCACTTGTTTCGAGGGGCCCGAGGAGGAGCTGACGCAGACAAAAGTCTGCCAACCGGCGCTCTACGTCCACGGGCTCGCCCTCCTCGCTGCACTCGAAGAGCAGGGGAAGCTTTCCGCGACGGCTGCCGGCGCGTCACAGCCCTCGCCTCGCTACGCACTGGGGCTAAGCCTGGGCGAAATCACCGCGTATGCGGCGGCAGGAGTCTTTGATTTTGCAACTGGGCTGCGTCTCGTCGCTGAGCGCGGGCGACTCATGCAACACGCCTGCGAGCAAACGGTAGGAAGCATGGCGGCAATCCTCGGCGAATCGCGCGAAGCCGTCGCGGTGCTTTGCAAGGAGTTCGACATCGAGGCCGCCAACTTTAACGCGCCCGGCCAAATCATCGTTTCGGGCGAGAGGGAAAAGGTCGCTGCTGCCGTCGCCGCCTCCAAGGCAGCAGGGAAAAAAGTCATCCCGCTCAACGTCGCTGGGGCCTACCACAGCCGCCTAATGGAGTCGGCGCGCGCGGCCTTCGCCGACGTATTGCGCGAGGTCGAGTTTTCCCGCCCCGCCTTCACCGTGTTTACCAACACGACGGGCCGCGCGATTTCTGACCCTGAGGAACTGCGCGCGGCACTCGCGGCTCAAGTCGTCTCTTCCGTCCTATGGGAAGACTGCATGCGCAGCGCAGTGGCTGCGGGCGCGAGCGAGTTTTGGGAGCTCGGCCCGGGCGGCGTGCTCGCAGGTCTGGCCCGCCGCACCGAAAAATCCTGGGCCGTGAAAAGCTTTAGCGAGTTCGACGATTTGGCGAAGTAAGCCGCCGATTGTTTGCCCTACGCACTGATCGTTTCAGTCCCGCCGCCGCCGCACATGGAAATCGCCCATACTCGAAATTTTTGTATCATCGCTCACGTCGACCACGGTAAGACGACGCTCTCCGATCGCTTGCTGGAGCACACCAACACCGTCGCCCAGCGCGTGCTCACCGACCAGCACCTCGACTCGATGGACCTAGAGCGTGAACGCGGCATCACGATAAAATCGCATCCGGTCACGATGCTCTACCCGTCGAAAAACGGCACGGTTTATAAGCTCAACCTCATGGACACGCCGGGACACGTAGACTTTTCCTACGAAGTCTCGCGCAGTCTCGCCGCTTGCGAAGGCGCGCTGCTCCTCATCGACGCGGCCCAAGGTGTCGAAGCGCAGACCGTCGCCAATGCGCACCTCGCCTTCGGGCAAAACCTCAAGGTCATCCCCGTCATCAACAAAATCGACCTGCCCGGCGCCAACCTCGACCTTTGCCTCACCCAGCTCGAAGACATCCTCACCATTCCCGCTGAGGAAGCGATTCTCGCCAGCGGTAAAGCAGGCATCGGCATTGAGGAAATCCTAGAGGCCGTCGTCGAGCGCGTGCCGCCTCCACGCTGGAGCGATTACGCGCAAACTCGCGCGCTCGTCTTCGACTCACTCTACGACTCGTATCGCGGCGTCATCGCCTACGTCCGCGTGTTTTCCGGCGAGATAAAGCCCGGCGACTCCATGCTCCTCATGAGCAGCAGCACGAAGTCGGAGGTAAAGGAGCTCGGCATCTTTACGCCGAAAATGGAGAAGGCCGAAAAACTCGCTGCGGGCGACGTCGGCTACCTTGTCTCCAACATCAAGGACACCTCCGAAATCAAAACCGGCGACACCATCACGCTCGCGCAAAAGCCCGCGACCGAAATGCTCCCCGGGTATCAAGAAGTCCGCCCGATGGTCTTTTGCGGACTGTATCCGGTAGAAAGCTCCGACTACGAAAAACTGAAGGCTGCGATGGGCCGACTGCGGCTAAACGACGCCGCCTTTGTCTTCGCCTCCGAAAGCTCGGTCGCCCTCGGCTTTGGCTTCCGCTGCGGCTTCCTCGGCCTCCTGCACATGGAGATCATCCAAGAGCGCATCCGCCGCGAGCACGACGTGGACATCATCTCCACTTACCCGAGCGTCATTTACCACGTCGTCACCGACGACGGCGAACTGCGCGAAGTCGATAATCCCGTTAACCTGCCTGACCCCGCCGCAGTCCGCGAAATTCGCGAGCCCACCATCAAGGCCGCCATCCACATCCCCAACGAATCGATGGGCGACATCTTTGCGCTCATCATGGAAAAGCGCGGCAGTATCGACCATACCGATACGCTCGACGCCTCGCGCGTCATGCTTACCTGCACGCTCCCGCTAAACGAAATCCTCGTCGATTTTAACGACCGCCTAAAAAGCATCACGCGCGGTTACGGCTCGATGGACTACGAACTCGGAGAGTACCGCAGCGCCGATCTCGTAAAAATGGAGATCCTCATCAACGCCGAACCCGTCGATGCCTTCGCCTCCATCGTCCACCGCGAAAAAGCCGAAGGCAAAGGCCGTGAACTGTGCGGACGCCTCGCCGAAATCATCCCGCCGCAGATGTTCAAGGTCGCCATCCAGGCGGCAATCGGCGGCAAAATCATCGCCCGCGACAATGTTAAGGAAATGCGTAAGGACGTGACTGCCAAGTGCTACGGCGGCGACATCTCGCGAAAGCGCAAACTCCTCGATAAGCAAAAGGAGGGTAAGAAAAAGATGAAGCAGTTTGGCCGCGTCTCCATCCCCTCCGATGCCTTCATCAAAGTGCTAAAGACCAACTGAGCTTTCCGCACTCGCCACTCTGCCGTTCTTTTCCCCACACCTACGCCGCCACATGTTTAGCCTCTTCGCCTCCCAAAAACAAAAGATGCGCCGCAGTGCCAAACAATGGTTGGAGCTCGCCACAAAAGTTTACCACTACCGGCGCGACAGGTTGAGCGCGGACGAACTTCGCAGCCTCCAAACGCACAGTGCCGCACTGCGCCAACTCCTGCGCGAACGCGGCGAGCCCATGAAGCTCAAACTCGCGATTGACGCCCTCGAATCCGTCCTGCGCCAAGTCAGCGGCACGCACTACCCGAAAACCTCGCTCGTCGAAAACGTCGAATTCTTCCTCGTAGCGGCAATCGTGATACTCGGCTTCCGCGCCTTCTTTATTCAGCCCTTCAAAATCCCTACCAACTCCATGTGGCCGAGTTACTACGGGATGACCATCGACAACTTCGAGACCGCCGAAGACGCGCCCAGCGGGGCAGGGCGGCTCTGGCGCCTACTCAGCCTCGGCGCACAGCGTCGCGAAATCGTCGCCCCGCGAAGCGGTGAGCTCAGTGCTGACTTCTTCGTGAGCGCGGGGGGGAACGACCTCGAACTCGCCTACACCTTTAAGCAAGGCCGCTCTTGGTTTGTCCTGCCGACCACCGTGCGCGAATACACCTTTTACGTGGATGGTGTGCCCGTGCGCATCCAAGTACCGCAGGATCTCCAAGGCGTAGACAAAGCCATGCGCGACACGCTTTTTGGCGGGGATAGCGGCTTTGCCGAACACCTCCGCGCACTCCAACGCGATCGTACGAAAATCGAACGTCACTTTCTGGAAGTTTACCCCGGCGTCAGCCGTGCAGCGGAAGTCCTACGCGTGCCGCTCGGGCGCAACCTCGCCAAAGGCCAAGCTGTGCTCAGCTTCGACATCCTCACCGGCGACCAACTCCTCGTTGATCGGATGAGCTACCACTTCGTCCGCCCGCAAGTCGGCCAAGGCTTCGTCTTTCGCACGGGCAAAATCGACAGTCCGCTGATGAAAGACCGCAACGGCCAGCAAATCGCCCAATACTACATCAAGCGGCTTACTGGGCTTCCGGGCGACACACTCGAAATCAAAGACTACACACTCTACCGCAACGGTGCGCCCATTACTGGCTCGGTGTCCTTTGATAAAAACGCAAAACGCGAAGGCGACTACGTCGGCTACCGCAACCTCCAAGCCCTCTCGCTCGGCAAAACGATGACCGTACCGAAAGACGCCTACATGGCTTTAGGCGACAACTCTGCGAACAGCCAAGACAGCCGCTATTGGGGTTACGTCCCTGCCACCGAAGTCGTCGGCCGCCCGATCCTCATCTACTACCCCTTTACCCACCGCACCGGAATTGCCCGCTAGCTTCGCTTCGATCTCGAAGTTTTTATAAAAAAAGCCACCCGAGTGAATGGGCGGCTTTTGTATTTTGGAAACCGGGAGAGGCACCGTAGGCGAATACGGCTCGCCAAAAATGCAAGGGGCTGTGCCCTTGGTGGACCCTAGCGGGTTCGAACCGCTGACCTCCTCAATGCCATTGAGGCGCTCTTCCAACTGAGCTAAGAGCCCGTTCCCAGTTCCGCCGAAGCGGAAAGCGGCGAAAATCAAGGATGTGCGCCGGATTGCAAGCGATTTATTACACTATCGTGCGCATCAAAGCGGGGCCGCCGCTGGTTTACGCAGACGCTTCGCCCAAGACGTTTTTCGCATACCATTTCCACGCGGTTTCCACGATGGGCTCGATGCTCGTAAATTTGGGCGTCCAGCCGAGTTCGGTTTTCGCCTTGCTGGAGTCGGCGTAGAGGGCCGGTGGGTCACCTGCACGGCGCGGCGCAAAAGTGTGTGGGACGGGACGGCCCGAGATTTTTTCAATGGCGCGGATGACCTCGATCACCGAGCTGGGGGTGCCGGTGCCGAGGTTGTAAAAGAGCGCGGTGCCGGGCTCGGTGAGTTTAGGGAAGACGGCGATGTGCGCGCGGCTTAGGTCGTCGACGTGCACGTAGTCGCGTAGGCAGGTGCCGTCGGGCGTGTCGTAGTCGTCGCCGAATACTTGTAGGGCGGGGCGGCGACCGCTCGCCGCGTCGAAGGCGAGCGGGATGAGGTGCGTCTCGGGGTCGTGTTTTTCGCCAATCGAGCCGTCTTCGGCGGCTCCGGCTGCGTTGAAGTAGCGGAAGGAGGCGAAGCTCAGGCCGTGTGCGTGTGCGAGGGCTTTGAGCGCGTTTTCGATGTCGAGTTTGGTTTGGCCGTAGGGGTTGATGGGCGACTGCGGCGTAGCCTCAGTAATCGGCATTTTCTCGGGGATGCCGTAGGTGGCGCAGGTCGAGGAGAAGACAAATTTCTTAACGCCCGCATTGAGCATCGCGCGCAATAAGTGGAGCGTCGCGACAACGTTATTAAAATAGTATTTAAGCGGGTCGGTGACGCTTTCGCCGACGTAGGCAAAGGCGGCAAAGTGCATGACGAGCTCGATTTGCTCGTCGTGCAGGATGCGAGTGACGGTGGCCTCGTCGCCAAGGTCGGCGTTGTAAAAGGGCAAGTCCGGGGCGACATCCTCACGGTGTCCGTAGACGAGGTTGTCGAGCACTACGGGCGAGTGTCCCGCAGCCACTAGTTGGCGAACGCAATGACTGCCGATGTAACCGGCACCTCCTATGACGAGAACTTTCACTGCGAAGCCTTGTATTGTGAGATTGGGCCGATTGGCTAGCACGATTCCCCCCTTCTTTTTGAGCCCACATGAAGCACACTCGCATCGTCATCACTGGCCTCGGCCTTACCGCTCCCAATGGCAATTCGCTTGCCGAGTTTCGCGCAAATTTGCTCGCGGGCGTGGCGGGGATTGAGCGGATGGATATCCGCTACGTGGGTGAGCAGCTCGCGGGCGTGTGCCACTACGATCCGCTCAAATACCAGCGAAAGAAGGAGCTGCGCGTCGGCACCCGCGCGGGCTCGATCGCGATTTACTGTGCGCAAGAGGCAGTGGTCGACAGCGGCGTGGACTTTGCAGCAGCGGACAAAGATCGTGTGGGCATCTACATCGGCTGCACGGAGCACGGAAACGTCGAGACGGAGAACGAGATTTACGCTATCTCGAAGTTTAACTACGACACGAAGTATTGGTCGCACTACCACAACCCGCGCACCGTCGCCAATAATCCGGCGGGGGAGGCATCGCTCAACCTCGGCGTGACCGGCCCGGCCTACACGATCGGGGCGGCCTGCGCGGCGGGAAACCTCGGGCTAATCCACGCCGCGCAAATGCTGCGGCTCGGCGAGGTCGATTTCGCGATTTGCGGCGGCGTCAGCGAGAGCATTCACACCTTTGGGATTTTTGCCGGCTTCAAGAGCCAGAACGCGCTCGCGAGCCATGCCGATCCGCACAAGGCGAGCCGCCCTTTTGATAGCGCGCGTAATGGCATTGTCGTCTCGGAGGGGGGCGCACTCTTTACGCTCGAACGGCTCGAAGACGCGCAGGCACGCGGCGCAAAAATCTACGGCGAAATCGCGGGCTACCACGTTAACAGCGACGCCAGCGATTACGTGTTGCCCAACCCCACTCGCCAAGCCCAGTGCGTGCGCAAGGCGATCGCTCACGCTGCGCTCACTCCCGCCGATATCCATATTGTCAATACACACGCGACCTCGACCCCGCTCGGCGACATCCAAGAGTGCGAGGCCCTGCGCACTGTCTTTGGCGAAGGCTGCCCGGACACTTATTTTAACAACACGAAGAGCTACATCGGCCACTGCATGGGCGCGGCAGGTGCGCTGGAGCTCGCCGGAAACCTGCCTGCCTTTGACGACCGGATCGTCCATCCGACGATTAACGTCGACGCGCTCGACCCCGCCTGTGCGCTCCCCAACCTCGTCCTCAACTCGCCGCGCCAAGTCGTGCGCGTGGACACGATTTTGAACAATTCCTTCGGCATGCTCGGGATAAATTCCGCGTTGATTGTGAAACGCTTCACCGCTTGAGTCCGCGCCCCTTTTACACGAAGCCCTCCGCTCCTTTAACCGATATGACAAAAGACGAATGCAAACAGGTGGTCATCGAAATCATCGCCGATATCGCGCCCGATGAAGACCTGAGCAACCTCAAGCCCGACCTGCGCCTGCGCGACCAGCTCGAACTCGATTCGATGGACTTTTTGGACATCGTCATGGAGCTGCGCAAACGCCACGGCATCGAAGTGCCCGAGGCCGACTATCCCGAGCTCGCCAGTCTCGATAGCTGCGCCGAATACCTAACGCCCAAGTTTGCTGCGCTCGGAAAATAGGTGCCGGAAGCGCCGCGCAACCTCCGCCCTCCTCCAGTTTCTCCCCCCTTGCTGGCCCGGCCTAAGATTTGGTCGGGCCTTTTTGCTGGCGAGCGGGAGAGGCTGCGTCGGAATAGATGCATGCCTGATAGCACCTCACTGCAACAGCCCGAGCACTACGACGTAGCAATCATCGGGGCGGGAATGTCTGGGCTCGCAGCCGGAATCCGGCTCGCGCACTTCGGCAAGCGCGTCTGTATCTTCGAGCGGCACAACGCGATCGGTGGGCTCAACAGCTTTTACGCGATTGGCGGGCGCAAATACGATGTGGGCCTGCACGCGGTGACCAACTACGTGCGCCCGGGAGTCAAAGGCACGCCGCTCACCAAACTGCTCCGCCAACTGCGTATTGACCGCGACGAATTTGCACTCTGCGAGCAGCGACAAAGCCGAGTAAGCTTTGGCCCTCGCGGCGAGTGTACGCTGCAGTTTAACAACGATTTTGCGCTCCTAGAGAGCGAGGTTGCGAAAACCTTTCCTGCGCAAATCGACGGCTTCCGCGCGCTTGTTGAGACGATCCGCAGCTATGACGATGTCTCACTAGACGCAGCCTCTGTCTCGGCTCGCGCCATCGTGCGCCGCCATATCAGCGACCCGCTGCTCGAAGACATGCTCTTTTGCCCCGTCATGTACTATGGCAGTGCGAGCGCGGGAGACATGGATTTCGGCCAGTTCGTCATCATGTTCAAAGCGCTCTTTTTTGAAGGCTTTGCGCGGCCACTCGATGGCGTCCGTGTGATTTTGCGCGTGCTTTTAGGGAAATACCGCGACGCAGGCGGCATCCGCCGAATGAAGTGCGGCGTACAAAAAATCATCGCCCGCGGGGGGCGTGTCGCCGCGCTCGTGCTCGACTCGGGGGAAGAAGTGCTCGCCACGCATGTGCTTAGCTCGGCAGGTGCACCGGAAACTTTCTCCATGATCCGAGAGGGGGAAATTTCTGAAGCTGGAAGCGCAGTCACACCCGGCGCAGTCGTGCCTAATGAAAGCGTAGGCGGCTCCGGCGCGGCAGCGCCTAATGGAAAGGCAGCGCGCCCTCATTCGTTTGTGGAAACGATTAGCGTGCTACGCGAACAACCCGCCGAGCTGGGTTGGGGGGAAGACACGATTGTGTTTTTCAATGAGTCCGAAAAATTCGCTTACGGCTGCCCCGAGTCCCAAGTCGATGTGCGAAGCGGCGTTATCTGCTTGCCCAACAACTTTGCCTATCCCGAAGGCCAGCAACTCTCCGAAGGACTCGTTCGCTTCACCTGTCTCGCCAATCCGCAAAAATGGTTTGGGCTGCCCGAAGAGCGTTATCGTGCGGACAAGGCACAGTGGTTCGCCGAAATCGAAAAAAGTGCCCGCCGCTTTTTGCCGCCGCTTGCTAAAACGCCTGAGGTTTTGGCGACCGATATGTTTACACCGCGCACGATTCACAAATACACCGGCCATGTAAACGGAGCGATTTACGGCTCGCCCGAAAAAATCCGCAGTGGGCGCACCCATTTGGGAAACCTATATCTGTGCGGCACCGACCAAGGTTTTTTAGGGATTATCGGCGCAATGCTCAGCGGCATCTCAATGGCCAACTATCATATTTTAGCGAAGGAGTAAGTTACAGGCAGCTGCGCCCCAAGGATGCAGACCATGAGTTAAGGCGCGTAAGCCCCTGCATCGGTTTGGGCTGAAGATTACCGCTTGAGCGTCCTAAGCTGCCCTTACGCAAAATCTCCTAAGTGCACGCGGCGCGAGCTTGCCAGTGGGCGAGGGCGTGCGTTTTCTCCGCGCCTTTTACGCGCATGGCTTACGACTGGTTAAAAGGAGTGGACGATGAGTATGACGTCATCGTCATCGGCAGCGGGCTCGGTGGGCTCACTGCCGCAAACACGCTTGCGAAGGCGGGGCACCGCGTGCTCGTCCTTGAGCACCATTACCAGTTCGGCGGGCTGGCCACGTGGTTCACGCGGCGCGGCGGCCACATTTTTGATATTTCACTGCACGGCTTCCCCTCGGGGATGAAGAAAAGCTGCCGCAAATACTGGACGCAGGAAATCGCCGACTCGATTCACCAGTTAAGGGACATCCGTTTCATCAACCCGCAGATGGATGTGCGCACGACTTTTACGCGCGAGGACTATACGCGCGCCCTCGTCGATCAGTTCGGCGTGCCGTGCGAGCAGGTCGAGGCGTTCTACGACCATCTGCGCCAAATGAATTATTACGACAATAACCCCGAGACGACGGGCGAGTTGTTCGAGCGATTTTTCCCGGGCCGCGCCGATGTGCACCGGCTCCTCATGGAGCCAATCGCCTATGCCAACGGCTCCACAACCGAAGACCCCGCGATTACCTACGGCATCGTGTTTTCCAACTTCATGGGCGCGGGCGTCTACACCTTCCAAGGCGGCTCTGACACGCTGATTAAAAAGATGGTCGAGGAGCTAAAGCGAAACGGCGTGGAGTGCCGCAAGCGCGTGCGCGTCAAAAAAATCGTCGTCGAGGAGCAGCGCGACGAGGCCACCGGAAAGGTGATTCGCCGTGCGGTCGGCGTTGTCGCTGGGCACCACGACCGCGTCATCCGCGCCAAGGCGATCCTCTCCAACGCCAACATCAAAAACACGATTTTCCGTTTGGCCGGAGAGGAAAATTTCGCGCCCGATTATGCAGCGGCTGCCGAGGCCGTGCGGCTCAACACAAGCAGTTGCCAAGTCTACTTTGGCATCCGTGCGGGAGAGTCGATTCCGCACATCGGTGACCTCGTTTTCACCTCCGATGCGCCGCGCTACAGCAGTGCCGAGCTC
>NZ_LSZP01000031.1 GCF_001580045.1 Cephaloticoccus capnophilus | reverse complement strand
TCAGTATAAGTTCGGCCTAGGTATTCGCCAATGATGCCGAGGCCCATCAGCTGAATGCCGCCCAAAAGCAAAATAACCGTGGCGAGGGTCGTGAACCCCGTTGGGGCAATCTCAAAACCCAACAGCCTGCGCAAAGCAAACGCCGCACCAATGATAAAACTCGCTCCAGCCATGACAGCCCCAGCCACTAGGACCAGTCGCAACGGCAATCTCGAAAAACTAAAAACCGCATCAAAACCATAGCGAAGCAGTTTTATAAAACTCTGGGTTGGAACCCCTGCCGCACGTTCTTGGCGGTCATAAAATACCTCGCTGCGCTTAAACCCGAGCCAAGCTCGCAGTCCCGGGAAAAAGCGGTGTGACTCAGGTAAACGACTAAACGCAGAGAGGGCTTTTCTATCCAAAAGCCCAAAAGTGCCAGTATTTTGATCGACCTTAATATCCACTACCCGACCAAAAACCGCGTGGAAGAGCTTAAAACAAAGGGCCCGAACTCCGCGGTCTCGACGCGAGCGACGACGCGCCAGCACCACATTACTCCCCTCTTGCTGCCAACTCTGGACCAGTTGCGGGATAAGCTCGGGGGGATCTTGTAAATCCGCATCCAAAGTCACCACCGCATCGAACCCCGAGGCCTTTGCCTGCTCCAAGCCCGCCAACAGTGCAGCCTGAAACCCGAAGTTTCGAGAAAGCTCAATTAGCCGGAAGCGCCTGTCGCTCGCACACTTCGCCTCAATCTGCGCCACACTGTCGTCGCGACTCCCATCGTCCACCAGGATCGCGGTCCAGCGCTCGTGATTGACTTGCCCGTCGAAGAGTACGGTTAACCGCCTCAACAACTCAGGCAGCACTTCGCTCTCGTTATAAACAGGAATCACCAAGGCTAAATTCGGAACGCTCACGAGAGGAGAGCATTAGCCAAAACGATCTCCCTATTCAGGTTATCAGTGAGTCATAAC
>NZ_LSZP01000030.1 GCF_001580045.1 Cephaloticoccus capnophilus | reverse complement strand
AAATTTGGGATTTCGCTTTCGCGCGATAGCGCGATGAGAAATCCCAAATTAAATGGAAGCGGTCACTGACCGCCGCCCCACGCGTAGTGGAAAAAAGCGCGGCTGTGCGGCGCGGGTTTGAAACGGGAGTCATCTGGCTCGCGGCTCGCCACTCACGTGTGCTGCGCACGCTCGCCGCCCCCACTTCACAGCACGGTGCGGAGTTGTACGCTTTCTACGAAGCGGTCGCCGGAGAGTATGTCGGTGGCCACGATGAGTTTGTCGCCAGTGGTGATGCGGCCTGCTTGTTTGAGTAGGCGGATAGCGTCTTCAATCATGGCTTCGGGCTCGCTGGGGAGTGGCATGAGGTAGGGCTCGACAGCGCGGAGCAAGCGCAGTTGGCGCAGGAGTGCGGCGTCCGGGGTAAAGGTGAGGATGGGTGCGGAGGCGGGGCGCAGCGCGGCGAGTCCATGCGGCATAGTGCCGCGGCGGGTGAAGGTGAGGATTTTCGAGCCGGGGATTTGGTTGGCGAGCACGGTGGCCGAGTGCAGGATTTTCATCCGCTCGCTGGTGAAGAGGGCGATGTCGGGCGGTAGCCCGTTGGTTTCTCGTTCAATGCGGCGGGCCACTTTGTCGAGGGTTTGCACGCACTCCAGCGGGTAACGGCCCACGGTAGTTTCGCCGGAGAGCATGACGCAGTCGGCGAGTTCGTAGATGGCGTTGGCGACGTCGGTGATTTCGGCGCGGGTGGGGATGGGCTGCGTAATCATCGACTCGAGCATGTGCGTGGCGACGATGACGGGGCGCGCGTTGGCGAGGCAGGAGCGAACGGCGCGGCGTTGGATGATGGGCAGCTCTTCCAAGGGGCACTCAATGCCGAGGTCGCCGCGCGCGATCATGAGCGCGTCGGAGCTGAGGACGATTTCGTCGAGGTTGGTGATGCCGGACTGGTCTTCGACCTTGGCGATGATACGGGCCTTGGATTTTTTCTCGGCGAGGAATTCGCGCAAGAGCGCAATATCGGCGGCACTGCGCACGAAGGAGAGCGCGATAAAGTCTACGCCTTCTTCGATGCCTACGGCGGCGTCGGCACGGTCTTTTTCAGTGAGGGAAGGGAGGTTTACGGTGACGCCGGGGAGGTTGATGTGACGGCGCGATTTGAGTTCGCCGCCGGCGAGGACGCGGCAGCGGATGTGCGCGTCGTCTTTGGCTAGGACTTCGAGTGTGATGAGGCCGTTATCGACGAGGACGGTGTCGCCGACGCGGATGTCGTTGACGAGGTCACGGTAGTTGACGTCGACGGAGCGGACTTCCTCGGCGTCGCGGCGGTCGGAGCCGGGTTTTACGGTAAAGTCGAAGATTTCGCCGACGCGCAGCTCGATGGGGGTTTCGAGGTCGCCGGTGCGGATCTCGGGGCCTTTGATGTCCATGAGGATAGCGACGTCGCGGCCCACTCGTGCGCTGACGGTGCGGATGCGGCGCATGATCGTGCGCGTCCATTCGTGGTTGGCGTGCGCCATGTTAAGCCGGATGACATCGGCTCCTGCGCAGATGAGGGCTTCGAGCATCTGCTCACTCTCGGTGGCGGGCCCGATGGTGAAGATGATTTTGGTGCGGCGGCTGAGGTAGTGGCGGCCAGGGCTGATGGGGAGTTGCGTAGTGGGTGTGGCGTTTTGGGAGGGGGTGTCGGAGCCGTTGGTCATAGGTTTCGTTTTAGGAGTAAGAGGGGGAAGGGAAGGGGAATGATGGTTTTTCAACAGTAGGCGAGAGAGAATCGGAGTGGCCTTCGGCCGCGGCAGCCGCAGCGCTGGGGGCGTCGTCGTTGTGCGCTGTGCTCAGGTCGAGAAGCGGGCTCGCTTCCCCGGGCGCGAGGATGGTGACTTCGCAGTGCGGGGGGAGTTGGGCGCGGATTGGGGCGAGTGCTGTGGCAACGGCTTCGGGGTGGTTACAGTCGCGGCTTAGGTGAACGAGGAAGAGGTGCCGCCAGCGTGGGTTGGCGGTGGCGGCGAGGAGTTCGGCAGCGGCTGCGTTGGAGAGGTGGCCGTGGCGGCCGCTGATGCGTTGCTTGAGCGACCAAGGGCGTTTGGGGTCGGCTTTGAGGAGTTCGGCGCAGTGGTTGGCCTCGACGACGAGGATGTCGGCTTCGGCGAGTTGGGCGCGGACGTTGGCGGGTGCGTAGCCGAGGTCGGTCAATGAGACGACGGCTTGATCGCCGCACTCAAAGCGGAAGCCGACGGGTTCTTGGGCATCGTGCGGGACGCTGAAGCTGGTGACTTCGAGGTCGCGGTAGGCGAAGCGCGCGCCGGTCTCAAAGTGCACCCAGTGGGGGCGGTGTTTGAGTTTGGCTTGGATGGCGCGGGCGGTTGCCTCGTTGGCGTAGAGGCGGATGTGCGGGTGCTTGCGCAGTCCGTCGAGCCCGGCGCAGTGGTCGCCGTGCTCATGGGTGAGGAAGATGGCGTCGATTTTGTCGAGCGAGAGGGCGGCGTGTTCGGCGAGGAGTTGGCCGAGGCGGCGTGCGGAGAGCCCAGCGTCGATGAGGACGGTCGCGCCCGCCGTCTGGAGTAGCGCGCTGTTGCCCGAGCTGCCGCTGCCTAAAATACAGAACCGCATCAATTTCACGGTTGGGGGCGCGGTGGCAGGCTTCGAGTTTTTTTATTTGCTTGTGGGGGAGTTGAGACGGCGTCTCTTCAGGACCCGTCCTATGGGAAAACATATGTATCTGCACCGCACTGCGGAGGGCCAGCCGCCGAAGTTTGAGCGGGCTTATGACGCGGCGTTTCGCGCGAGCCCGAGCTATCGCGCCTCATTGCCCGACGTGATGGAGGCTGAGCACGCGCCGCTGCGCGGTGAGCACCGCCCGCAGCAGCAGGTGGGGATTCACAACTTTCGGCTGCCGCTTTGCTACCGGACGGCGACGGGCGAGCAACTGACGCTAGAGACGAGCGTTACGGGCACCGTCTCAGTCGAGGCCGAGGAGAAGGGCATCAACATGAGCCGGATAATCCGGCAGTTTTACGCGCACAAGGACGAGCCGGTGAACTGCGAGTCGATCGGGCGTGTGCTGCGCAGTTACCTGAGCAAAATCGAGAGCAAGGAGGCGCGGCTGCGGCTCTCGTTTTCTTACCCGATGCTGCTCAAGAGCCTGCGCAGCGAGATGGAGGGCTACCAGTATTACCAGAGTGCGTTTGAGGGCGTGATGACCGATGCGGGCGAGTATCGGCGCTTCGTGCATTTTGATTTTGTCTACTCTTCGGCTTGCCCGTGCGCAGCGGAGCTCACCGAGCACGCGCGGGATACGCGTAGGGCTTATGGCGTGCCGCATTCGCAGCGCAGTAAGGCGCGGCTGACCGTGGAGCTGGCCAAGGGTAAGAAGCTCGCGCTCGAAGACCTGCATGCGCACTGCGTGCGCGCGCTGCAAACCGAGACGCAAGTGATGGTGAAGCGCGAGGACGAGCAGGCCTTTGCCGAGCTAAACGGGGCTTATCTGAAGTTTGTCGAAGACGCGGCGCGGCTGCTGTATGTGGAGCTCGACGCAGACCGGCGGATTGCGGACTTCCGCGTCTCCTGCGCTCATCTCGAGTCGCTGCACTCGCACGACGCAGTGAGCACGATTGCGAAAGGCGTACCCGGCGGGCTACGCACCGATTTTATGGATTACGGCCAATTGCTGTGTTGAGCGTTTGATCCGCAGTCGCCCCTTTACCTCTAACTCCTGATCCAAAAAACGAAATAGCGAGTACTCGCCGAGGCCGCTCCACGACCGTCCGCGAGGTAACTGACCGCTCTCTCTGAGCTTCCACTGCGCGTGGGGCGGCGGTCAGTGACCGCTTCCATTTAATTTGGGATTTCGCATCGCGCTATCGCGCGAAAGCGAAATCCCAAATTTGAAAGCACTCCCCCCTGTCGCGTTGCGACAGGGAGGGGAAAGTAGAGTGATAACTCGTTTGGGCGAGGCGGGGAAAATCAGTAGTAAACACCCGCCGCCAAATAAAACAGCCTGCGGCTGCGCCCCACGCGTAGTGGGAAAAAGCGTATCAGCCAGCTCGAGGCGCCGGCGGTTTCGTCGCGGCTCGCGTTTAAAATGGGAACAGAGCGCTAAGCCTTGGTCGTCTACGTGGATTTACGGCATTAGCTGGGGAATCGGTGCTGAAAAGGAGGGGCGAATCTTCCCGGAGCGCGGGCTTTTGGGCTGGAGGAGGATTGGAATTTGGTCTCAGTCTCTCGGATTGCGTCTCTCCTGTGTGTCGCTGTCATGCCTGACTCTTTGCCTAACAATCCTTCGACTTTGCCGCTGTGCCAGCTTCCGGCGGGCGAGCGTGGGCGGGTGTTGACCCTGGCGGGGGATGCGCCGTTTTGCCAGCGGGTGCGGGAGATGGGTTTTGGTGAGGATGCGGTGATTACCAAGCTTTCGGGGAGCGCTACTATCCTTTGCCAAGTGGGGGAGACGAGGCTTGCGCTCAGCCATGAGGCGGCGCGTCGGATTAGGGTGCAGGTGATCGGGCCTAGCCACTCGGGTGGCGCCTGAGAATTGCCTGTTTAGCGCCGATTTTCTCCCTCTGTCTCTCACTCGTCCCCCGTTTTTTTCTTCTCTCAATAATGTCTGAACTGATTCGCCTTTCTACGCTCGCTGCCGGCACTCGCGCGGTGGTGCGCGAATTTCCCATAAGCGGCCCGTCGGTGGTGAGGCTGCGTGAGATGGGGCTGCTAGTGGGGACGCCACTCACGCTTGTGCGCACTGCGCCGCTGGGCGATCCGATCGAGATAAAAGTGCGCGGCTACTTCCTGACGCTGCGCAAGAGCGAGGCGGAGCATATCCTCGTCGAGCAGGCAGCGCCCGCTGCCAATTAGGCGAGCGGCCCGCTGCCCGCTCGTTTACCGTGAAAGACCAACACCGTCCATGACGACTTTACCTGAACATCTCAGCTCCTCTTCCGCAGTGTCCACCGAAGCGGCGTCCGCAGCCGCAGTGGGTGGCGGCAATCGCCCGTCTCCCACTTACGCGATTGTGGGCAACCCGAATTGCGGGAAGAGCACGCTGTTTAATGCCCTAACGGGGCTACGCCAAAAAATCGGCAACTACCCGGGAGTGACGGTTGAGAAGAAGGTCGGCACGGCGTGGTCGCAGCACGGGCAACCCATCACGCTCATTGATTTGCCGGGGAGCTACTCGTTGGCGGCGCGCTCACCCGATGAGGCGGTGACGCGCGATGTGCTCTTTGGGCGGCGCGCAGAGACGGCGGCCCCCGACCGGATTTTGTGTATCGTCGATGCGACGAACTTGGAGCGAAACCTGTATCTCGTCCATCAGGTGCTCGATCTCGGGCGGCCCGTCATCCTCGTCCTCAACATGATGGATGTGGCGCGGGCGAGCGGGCTAGCGATCGATGCGTCGCACTTGGAGCACGAGTTGGGAATTCCGGTGATTCCTTGTGAGGCGGTAAACGGGAAGGGCATCGTCGAGCTGCGCATGGCGATGAGTCGCGCGAGCTTGCCGCTGCCGCGCCACGCGTGGGACGTGCCTGCCGAGATCGCGCCCGCAGTAGCCGAGTTGCAAGCGGCCCTGATGGAGGGAGAGGGCAAGCCTGCGCTGCTCGCGCGCGCCGAAGCACTCTTACTCCTAACGGCTGCGGGGAGTGCCGCTGCCGCGAGGGAGGCGAGTGACGTCGCCACTTTCGCCCCCGAAAGTCGCGCCGCGACTGTGCTAAGCCATTGGCAAAGTCATTGGCGCAAGGAGGGCGTGGACTGGGCGGCTTCACTTGTGGCGGCGCGCTACGATGCGATTTCCGCGCTTTGCGAGCGAGTCGTTGCGCAGCGTAAACCGGTCTCGGCAGCGGACAGTGCGAGCGCCGCTGCGCACGCGAGCCGCAGCGACCGTATCGATGCGGTGGTGACGCATCCGCTCTGGGGCTGGCTCGTGCTCGGCGGGCTGATGACGCTGATTTTCTTTAGCATTTTCACTTTTGCCGAATACCCGATGGACTGGATTGACGGGAGCGTGGCGAGCTTTGCCGACTGGGTGAAGGAGGCGCTCCCAGAGGGCGATTTGCGCGACCTCATCACTGATGGGGCGATTGCGGGGGTGGGGGGCGTGGTCGTGTTTCTGCCGCAGATTCTGATTTTGTTTTTCTTTATCGGGCTGTTGGAGAGCACCGGCTACATGGCGCGCGAGGCGTTTATCATGGACAGGCTGATGAGTCGCGTGGGGCTAAACGGTAAGTCGTTTATCCCGATGCTGAGCTCTTATGCGTGCGCGATTCCCGGCATCATGGCGGCGCGCACGATTGAGAATCACAAGGACCGGTTGGTGACGATTTTGGTCGCGCCACTGATGAGTTGTTCGGCGCGGCTGCCGGTCTACTTGCTGATGATTGCGGCACTGCTTCCGGGCGACACGGTGCCGGTCGCGAGCAAGGTCGGGCTTATGCTGCTGATGTATGCGCTGGGAACGGGCGGCGCCTTTGGCTTTGCGTGGCTGTTTAAGAAAACGCTGCTCAAGGGCGAGCCGCCGCTGATGATTATGGAGCTGCCGCCCTACCGGATGCCTGCGCTAAGGGCCGTCGCTCGGCAGATGCTCGACCGCGCGGGGCTCTTCCTGAAGCGCGCGGGCACGATCATTTTGAGCATTTCGATAGTCCTGTGGTTTTTGGCGACGTATCCGCGTGCACCCGAGGGCGCGGACGAAAGCGGGCAACTCGCGCAGAGTTTTGCCGGCCAGGCCGGGCACTTGATTGAGCCGGCGATTGAGCCGCTGGGCTTTGACTGGCAGGTGGGGATTGGGCTCATCACCTCGTTTGCAGCGCGCGAGGTCTTCGTCTCGACGATGGGCGTGGTCTTTAATGTCGATGACCCCGAGGAGGACACGACGCCGTTGCGCGAGGCCTTGGCGGCGGCGACTTGGCCGGATGGGCGGCCACTGTTTACGCCGCTCGTGTGTCTAAACCTCATGATTTTTTACGTCTTTGCGATGCAGTGCGTGGCGACGGTCGCAGTCGTACGCCGCGAAACGAACTCCTGGCGCTGGCCGCTATTTCAAATCGGCTACATGACAGGAACCGCTTGGCTTGCCTGCTTCGTCGTCTATCAAGTGGGCACTGCGCTCGGTTTCTGAAGCGGCGTGGCTCGGGCCTTTGCGCTTGCGCTTCCTAATTTCGTCACTCCTTCGCACTCATGTCCTCCGAACTCCAAACGCTCCTCTCACTTCTTATCGTGATGGTAGCTGCAGTTTGGCTTTTACGCCGAACTTTTGGGAAAAATGCGAAAGGCGGCTGCGCCAGCGGCGAGTGCGCTGCGCTCAGCCCCAGCGTCAAAAAACTGAAGCGAAAAGCCCGCCGCGGGTAAAACTGCGCACGCGGCGGGCATTGCGCCCGCTGCGCCGTGTATACACGCTTACTGCTTTTCCTTACCCCATCTCTAACCCCCAAAATAGCCTCTAGCGAGCCGGCGCGCCTAACGGCGACAAGCGGGCTACACGTCTGCGACCAAGCCGCTGTCGGCATTTTTTTTTCACTCAAGTATAACCTTAAACGAACGGCTTCTCTTTACTGACCAGCGGTCCGTTTGGTGACCGCCACCACGGCAAGGAAGAGGGGCTGCCCCTCCTGTGGAAATCCTCATCCAACCCAATCCCGAAGCAGGCTGCCTCTTGGCCGCCAAAATCATGGCGCGCGTCGTGCGCGAAAAGCCGACCGCCGTCCTCGGCCTCGCGACGGGCCGCACACCGCTGCAGCTCTACAACGAACTCATCCGCATGCACCGAGATGACGGGCTCGATTTTTCCAAAGTCACGACCTTCAACCTCGATGAATACGTGGGTCTGCCCGGCACTCATCCGCAGTCCTACCGGCACTTCATGGACGAGCACCTCTTCCGCCACATCAACATCGACCGTGCCCGCACCCACGTCCCCGACGGCACTGCCGCCGACTTGCAAGCCGAGTGCCGCAGCTACGAACAGCGCATCGCTGATGCGGGAGGCATCGATATCCAACTCCTCGGCCTCGGGCGCAACGGCCACATCGGCTTTAACGAGCCGACCGGTTCGCTGCGCTCCCGCACTTGGGTAAAAATCCTCTCCGAGCAGACCTTGCGCGATAACAGCGAAGTCTTTGGCAGCGATGAACGCGGCATGCCCAAGCAAGCCATCACGATGGGCGTGGGCACCATCCTCGACGCCCGCCAATGCCTGCTCCTCGCCTTTGGCCCGTCGAAAGTCCGCGCCGTCGCGCACATGATCGAAGGCCCGCTCGCGGCCATTTGCCCCGGCTCCGCCCTCCAAATGCACCCGCGCGCCATCGTGCTCTTAGACGAAAACTCCGCCGCCGGCCTGCGCTACGCCGACCACTACCGCTGGATCGATCAGCACAAACTCGACTGGCAACGCCACCACGCGTAGTAAGCCGTAGCGCCTACACAAAAACTACGACTTCGCACTCGCCGCAGAGCGCTCGTTGCCTCAAGCCTCTGCGACATGTCCGACCCCGTCTCCATTAGCGCGCTCAAAACCTACACCATCCAAAACGAAGCGGGAGCCTCCGCCGACATCCTCAACTACGGCGGCATAATCACCGCCCTGCGCGTGCCCGACCGTGCAGGCGTTTTGGGCGACGTCGTCCTCGGCTTTGCCAAGCCCGAAGAATACTTGGCGGAGCCGTATAAGAAAAATTCCTGCCCCTATCTCGGCTCCATCCTCGGGCGTATCGCTGGGCGTGTGACAGGCGGCAAACTGCGTCTCCCCAATGGCCGTACGTACGAACTTGCCATAACTGACGGGCCCAACCATCTGCACGGCGGCGTGTGCGCGCTTGATAAACGCCTCTGGGAAGTGAAGCACACCGCGCCCGACTCCATCACCCTTTTCTACCACAGCCCCGACGGCGAAGAAGGCTACCCCGGCGCACTCGACATCACGCTCAGCTACACGCTCCGCCACGACAACGCCCTCGTCGTGGAGACCACGGCGATTAACCGCAGCGACTTCGCAACCCCGCTCTCGCTGTCGCAGCACAGCTACTTCAACCTCGCAGGCGAAGGCAGTGGCGACGTCCTCGACCACGAAGTGCAAATCCTCGCCGATCACATCATCCCCCCGCTTGACGACACGCTCACACTCTCCGGTGCGCTCACCTCCGTCGCGGGACGCGCCGACGACCTGCGCAAAGCACGCCGACTAGGCGACGTCGTTTCCGGCCTCTTTTTAGAGCACGGCGCACACTACTTCCTCCGCGCCAAAGCACTGACGCCCGACTGGCCCGAACTCGTCGCCCGTGCCTACGAACCGAAAAGCGGCCGCCAACTCGAAGTCCTCACCAACGACTGCGGCCTCCAATTTTACACCGGCTCAGGGCTCAACCTTTCCTGCGTAGGTAAATCGGGCCTACCCTACGGCCCACACGCGGGCCTATGCTTCGAGTGCGAAGGCTACCCCGACGGCGCGCACCGCCCCGAACTAGGCGACATCCTCGTGCACCCCGGCACCCCGCAACGCCGCAGCACGATCTACGCGTTTTCGGTGCGGTAGTGGCGGCGCCTTTTGCTTGGCGCAGTGGCTCACTCACTGCTGGGCACGCCGCCGATAGAAACGCGAGGCATCTGGCTCGCGGCTCGCCACTCACGTGTGCTGCGCACGCTCGCCGTTTAGCGCAGCAGGTCGGGCTCGCTCAGGGTTTTGAAGCCGCGGCCGTTTAGGGCTTGGGCGGCGGTCTCCGGCTCTTCGACGTGGATGGCAAGCCGCTCGCGGCCTTCAGGGCGTTTTAAAAACGAGTAAAAGTAGTGCAGGTTCACCTCGGCTTCGAGGAGGGCCGCGAGCATGGTTTTTAGCTGCGACTCGTCGGGCAAGTCCACCACGACGACTTCGCGCTCCACGTAGGGAAAGTCGTTATTGATGAGCAGTTCGCGGGTTTTGTCGCGGTCGTCGACGATTAGGCGAATGATCGCGCTGTCGATGGTGTCGTGGACGGTGAGCGCGAGGATGTGCACATCGTAGGTGTTGAGCAGCGAGGTGAGGTCGTAGAGGCGGCCAACGCGGTTCTCGGCAAAGACGGAAAACTGCTTCACCGGACTCATGGCACGGGCGATGCGGGCGTTGACGATGGGGGTGGCAGTTTGCATCGGCGGAAGTGGGTTTGATGTGGTGCTCGCATCGTACTGGATGCGCACAGAAGCGCGAGTGCAGGCAAAGCTGCCGCGTCGCTTAGCGGCGGTCAATCCGCTGGCCGAGTTTCCAGCCTGCAAAAACACCGCCGATTGACCCGATGCCACTCAAGATAAACGAGCCCCACCAGCCCCACGCCCCGCCAAGAAACCAGCCAAGGTAACTGCCTAAAAACATACCGATGAGGATGGGGAGCCGATGCATAATCGGTGGCATCCTGCCGCGTCCACACACGCCCGCGCGACACTTTTAATCACGCTGCGCCACGCGACCCCCGCCACTTCCGCGCTCGGGCACGATGACGCGCTGTAATCCCTCTTTTCCACTACGCGTGGGGCGGCAGCGTGTCGCTGCACCCATTTACAGAGCCGCTTGGTTGCCGTGCATGCGCACAGCAACCAAGCGGCTCTGTGAAAAGGCCCCCAAACTTGGAGGCGAAGGTTTACTGGTGATTTCCCCCACCTCGCCCAAACGGGTTATCACTCTACTTTCCTCCCCCTGTCGCAACGCGACAGGGGGAATGCTTTCAAATTTGGGAATTGGTTTTGTCGCGAAGCGACGGGGCCAATTCCCAAATTAAATGGAAGCGGTCACTGACCGCCGCACCACGCGCAGTGGAAAAGAGGGCGAGGCGGAGGCAGCCTGCGGCTGCAAGTAGCGGCGATTATGTGCGGGAAGTCGCTGTGCTTATGACTGGTGCGCGGGTGAGTTTGGGTTTTGCCCGAGCGGACTTTGCGCAGTAGCGTCGCGCCTCAATGACAGCCCTCAATGCTTCTCCACTAAGTGCCAACGAGAACCTGCTCAAGTGGGTCGATAAGATGGCCGCGCTCTGCCAGCCGGCTGCGATTCACTGGGTCGATGGCTCGCAGGAGGAATACGACTCGCTGTGTGCCCAGATGGTCGCCACAGGTACCTTCGTAAAGCTCAACGAAACGCTTTGGCCGGGCTGCTACTATGCGCGTAGCGATGCGAGTGATGTCGCCCGCGTCGAGGATCGCACTTTTATTTGTTCGCTCTCTCCCGAATCTGCCGGGCCGACGAACCACTGGGTCGCGCCAGACCAGATGCGCAGCAAGCTGCGCGGGCTCTTCAAGGGCTGCATGCGCGGTCGCACGATGTATGTGCTGCCCTACAGCATGGGGCCGGTCGGCTCGCCGCTCGCGCAGCTCGGCGTGCAGCTCACGGACTCGCCCTACGTGGTAGTTAACATGCGGATCATGGCGCGGATCGGGCTCCCCGTTTTTAAGGAAATCGACAAGGGCGAGAAGCGCGTCGTGCCCTGCATGCACTCAGTCGGTGCACCGCTTGCACCCGGCCAAGCCGACGTGCCGTGGCCCTGCAATCCCGACAAATACATCGTTCACTTCCCCGAGACGCGCGAGATTTGGAGCTATGGTTCGGGCTACGGGGGAAACGCCCTTTTGGGGAAAAAGTGTTTCGCCCTGCGTATCGCCAGCGCGATGGCGCGCGACGAGGGTTGGATGGCCGAGCACATGCTCATCCTCGGGCTCGAAAGTCCGCAGGGCGAAAAGACCTACGTCTCCGCCGCCTTCCCCAGTGCTTGCGGCAAGACCAACTTTGCCATGCTCGTGCCGCCGGACTCCTTCGCCAAACAGGGCTGGAAGGTCTGGACGGTGGGCGACGACATCGCGTGGATTCGGCCCGATGCGAGCGGCCAGCTCCGCGCAATTAATCCCGAGGCCGGTTTCTTCGGTGTGGCGCCTGGCACGAGCGTAAAGACCAACCCCAATGCGATGGCCGCCCTCGCGAAGAACACCATCTTCACCAACGTCGCGCTCACACCCGAAGGCGGGGTGTGGTGGGAAGGCATGACCGACGAGCCGCCACCCGCGCTCACCGATTGGCAAGGCCAGCCTTGGACGCCCGATTGCGGCCGCAAGGCGGCGCACCCCAACGCGCGCTTCACCGCCCCCGCCTCGCAATGCCCGACTATCGACCCCGATTGGGAAAAGCCGGAGGGCGTGCCCATCAGCGCGATGATTTTTGGCGGTCGCCGCGCAACTACGATGCCGCTCGTTTACCAAGCCTTTAATTGGTCAAACGGCGTCTACATTGGCGCGACGATGGGCAGCGAGATGACCGCCGCCGCCGCAGGCACGATTGGGAAAGTGCGCCGCGACCCATTCGCGATGTTGCCCTTCTGCGGGTATCACATGGGCGACTACTTCCGGCACTGGCTAGCGATGCAGAAGAAGCTCGTCGTCACGCCGCGCATTTTCCACGTCAACTGGTTCCGCAAAGACGCCGAAGGGAAATTCATGTGGCCCGGCTTCGGTGAAAACATGCGCGTGCTCAAGTGGATCGTCGACCGAGCTCACGGCCACGCGCTGGCCCGCGAGGCACCCATCGGCTGGATGCCCCGCTACGACGATATCGACTGGGACGGGCTCGACTTCTCGCGTGAGGCCTTTGAGCAACTCCAAGCCGTCGACCGCGCCGCGTGGCACGCCGAGATCGTCGGACACGAAGAGCTCTTCATCGAACTCCATGACCGCCTGCCCAAAGAAATGGTCTACGAACGCGAGCTGCTCATCGCACGCTTGTGAGACACGCACTCGCGCCCTCGGAACTCCCACTCCGCGTGGGGCGCAGCCGCAGGCTGCTTTATTTGGCGGCGGGCTCGTTGGCCCGCCGTCCATCGCTGCACCCATTTACAGAGCCGCTTGGTTGCCGTGCATTCGCACAGCAGCCAAGCGGCTCTGTGAAAAGGCCCCCCAAACTTGGAGGCGAGGGTTTACTGGTGAATTTTCCCTCCTAGCCCAAACGGGTTATCCCTCTACCTTCCCTTTTGCTCCTCTCCCTGTCGCAACGCGACAGGGGGGAATGCTTTCAAATTTGGGATTTCGTGATCGCGCAACGCGCGAGCCGAAATCCCAAATTGAACGGGTGCAGGCACAGCCTGCCGCCCCACGCGGAGTGGAGAGCCTGCGGTATTCACGTAATGACTACGTAGTGGATTGCCGTTGATTAACTTGCTGCGCGGGAGTGCGGCCACGTAGTTTCGCTTAAGTGAAAGGCTGGATACTCGATATTTTCCGCACGGTGTGGGCCCTGTTCTACTGGAACTTGCGCAAGACGACCTATGCCCTGAGCGTACGGCGCAGTGGCGCAGGTGCGGGGATTTCAGGCCCTGCGCCTTGCCAAGACGCGAGCGATTCGGGCGAAGGGATGAAGACTGGTTGTGAGGCGTGCCGGACTTGGGCGCGCCGCTCGCGCTTTCAGCGTGTGTGTCCGCTACTCACGCAAACGGCCGAGGGCTACTGGCTGTGTGGAGTCGATGCAACGAAGGTGCGGCCCTTTTGGGGGCGGGCTTTCGGCTACTTCGGCGGCAGTGTAGTTACGATGCTGATACTCGCTGTGGCGGTCCTTTACGGCACGATGCACGGTATCGGTTACGATGTGTCGATTCGCCAACTGGTGTGGCCACTGGCTTGGCGCGAACTGCGTGGCGTGCGCGCCGAGCTCTTCATCAAACAGGCGCGTGAGAGTTACAAAGCGGGCGAAATCCAGCAGGCGATTCAGGCACTGGTCGTCGCTTATCAACTCAACCCGACCGACCTGAAAACGGCGATGACGCTGGCGCAGTTTTACCAAATTAGCCGTCCCAGCCAAGCCGACGTCCTTTATCAAAACGTCCTCATACAGCACCCCGAGGCTGGCGACGAAGCCTCGCAAGTCTGGTTTCACAGCCTACTCGCACGCGGGCGGCTCGATGTGATTGCGGAGCTCGCGCAGCAACGGCTCGCCGCCAATACGCCGCAGGCTCCGACCTGGAGCTATGCGCTGATTTTTGCGGCGCGGATGATGCCTGAGAAAGTCGACCTCGCCGCACTCGCCGACGATACTGCGATCCCGATCGCCCCACGCGGGGTGTTTTATCTGGCGTCGCGTGTGGAGCAGCGTGCGAAGTTTTCAGCAGAGGCGGCGCGCAAGGAGTTGCTTGAGGCGGCTCCCGTGGCGGGCTTTCCGCTCGACCGGATTTACCGCGTCGAGGCCCTGCTCCGATTGGGCTTTGCCGAAGATGCGCTGCAACTCATGTCGCAGTGGAAAGATGACTTTAGCGGGCGGGATATGGGGCGACTGCTCCTGCGCGCCTACTCAGTGATGGGCGAGCACGAGCAATTGCGCGCGGAGTTTCGCGCCATGCTTGCGCCGACACGTGAGCTGCGCTCGCCAGAACTCACCATGATGGCTGTGCACCTCGTGCATTTCCCCGATGCCTCGCTCACGCGGCTCTTGGTCGAAGCGCTGCCGCGCCTGAAGTCCACTGAAGACGACAGCGGTCAATGGCTGGAAGCCGTGAATGCGGTCTTCTGTGCAGCGGGCGTAAATGGAGACAAAGAGGGCATGGCCTCGGTGAGGCAGCTGCTTGTCGATACTTACGGAGTGAGCGGCACGATCTTGGAAATCCTCGCACTGTTTTTCCAAGGCGACTCCGAGATTATGCAAATTGGCACAATCCTGCCGCACTTGAGGCCGCTCGTGACCGACCTGAACTATGCGCTGCTCGAACGCTACGGCGTGCCCCGCTCCGAGCAGTTTGAGGTGGAAGATCCTGCACTCGCACCGAGTCGCGCATCGGGCGGGCCACCGCCCGCCAGTACCGACTAATCGTTGCGCCCATTTCGCTCCCTACATCTCGGGACACTTCGGCGAGGGCAGGCGGCCTATGGCATTTAGGCTTTTGCCTCCCGCTGGTCGCCCCCGCCCGTCGTAGAAACATCAAATCGTTCCCCGACGCAGTCGGGGGTGCGAGCCTACTACTGGGGGCTAGCGCCTGCTGAGTGAGCGTGAATAGTCGCGGTGGCTTACCGCGCCGCGTAGCGCGGGGTGGCACCGCGTTGGGTGGCGACCCATTCGCCGATGCGGGCGGCGGCAGCGAGCGCCGCCGCTGGCGATTTGCCTTCGATTAGCAGCGCGGTGAGGAGGGCGGCGAGGAACGAGTCGCCCGCGCCTACCGTGTCAGCGACCTCGACGGGGCGGCCTGCCTCAAAGTGCCAGTGGCCGTTGTGGAGGAGTCCTGCGCCGCGCTCGGCACAGGTGAGGCAAATCGTTTTTTCTGTGGCTGAGTTTGCGCTCCAGCGCGCGGCGAGTGCGCGCGCGTCGGCTTCTTCGTGGCCGGGGCTTTCGGGGCCGCCGCGGGCGAGTCGGCCGGCTTCGGCAGCGTTGAGTTTGATGAGGGTGGCTTGGGGCGCGAGTGAGTTGACGAGGGGCAGGTCGTCGTGTGGCGGGCGCAGGTTGACGTCGAAGATGCGCCAGGCGTCGGCGGGCAGCGCGGCGAGGACTTGGTCGAGCGTGCTGCGGTTTGCGGGCGAGCGCAGCGCGAGTGAGCCGAAGACAAGGCCGCGTGCGGCGGCTGCGGCGCGCAGGGCGGCTTCGTTAACGTGGATGTGATCCCAAGCGGTGTTGTTCGCGAAGCGGTAACTCGCCTCGCCAGTCGGAGAAAGTTCGATGCGCCCGTAGCCGGTCGGAAATTCGGCGTGCTCCGTGATCGTGTCGGTGGGCAGCCCCCAGGCGCGGATGCGGCGCAGAAACTCTTCGCCGAGGATGTCGCGGCCCACAGCGGTGACGATTCGTGCGTCCAGCCCGTGTTGATGGAGGTGGTAGGCGACGTTAAAGGGGGCACCGCCGGGGAAGAGTCCGTCGGGCAGGAAATCCCAGAGGAGTTCGCCAAAGCAAAGCAGAGTGGGGCGTGGGGTGGCTGGGTGTGTCGCGTTCATGGAAGAGAGGGCGCGCGAGGCTCATCTGTGTCGGGGTTTGGGGCAATACTGCGTGCGCTGCGGTGCTGGAAATAAATTAACGCCGTAGCGTCGGCTACGGACTTGCGGATAAGCGAAAGCGCATTTCCCCTCTGCGCACTTATGACCGCTACAATCGGAAAACCCGCCCCCTCGTTTAGTGCCAAAGCCGTCGTTAATGGCGGTGAGATCGTCAGCGACTTCTCGTTGAGTCGCTACTTGGATGAGAAATACGTCGTCCTGTTTTTCTACCCGAAGGACTTTACCTTCGTTTGCCCGAGCGAGCTGCACGCCTTTCAGGCGGCTTTGAGCGAGTTCGAGTCGCGCAATACTGCGGTCGTCGCCTGCTCGACCGACACCGAGCAATCCCACTGGGCCTGGCTCCAAGTGCCGAAAGCCCAAGGCGGCATTCAAGGCGTCACCTATCCAGTGGTGGCCGACACGAATAAGACCATCTCGGCGGCTTACGGCGTGCTGACTGGTGAGTATGAGTTCGACGAAGACGATGCCGGGCGTATCGCGCTCGCCGCGACAGCCGAGGAGTTGATCGCTTACCGCGGGCTTTTCCTCATCGATAAGAAGGGCGTCGTGCGCCACTTCCTCATCAACGACCTGCCGCTCGGGCGCAATGTCGACGAGGTACTGCGTATGGTCGACGCGCTGCAATTCTTCGAGGAACACGGCGAGGTTTGCCCGGCGAATTGGTCGCGTGGCAAGGCTGGTATGAAGGCCACCCGCGAGGGCGTCGCCGAGTACCTGGCTGCCAACTGAGTTCCGGAGGCAGTCACAGTGTACCACTGCGCGTGGGGCGGCAGCGTGTCGCTGCACCCATTCAATTTGGGATTTCGACTCGCGCTATCGCGCGATCACGAAATCCCAAATTTGAAAGCACTCTCCCCTGTCGCGTTGCGACAGGGAGAGGAGCAAAAGGGAAAGTAGCGTGATAACCCGTTTGGGCGAGGTGGGAAAAATCACCAGTAAACTCCCGCCTCCAAGTTTGGGGTCCTTTCTACCGAACGCTTGGCTGCCTTGGGTGGCGGAGTCGTCGAGCGCGCAGACTGCGGCCTCGCGTTTTGGACTCAAAAGAGCAGCGTCTCTCTCCGTGCCTTCTTCCGAGCAGTCCGATTTATTTTCCGATGAGCCGAGTGCTGCGCCTAACGGTAATGGCTCGCCGCGTCCGCGCGCTGGGCATGCCACCGTGCCAGCCTCGCAACCTTTGGCCGCGCGGATGCGCCCGCGTCGTCTCGCCGAGGTCGTCGGCCAAGAGCACATCACGCGCGAAGGCTCGCTCTTGCCGCGACTCGTCGCGCAAGACCGCTTCGGTAGCCTGATTTTTTACGGGCCGCCGGGCTGCGGGAAGACGAGCTTGGCCGAGTCAATCGCTGCCGAGTCGGGTGGCCGCTTCGTTCGGATTAATGCGGTGATGAGTAACGTGGCCGAGCTGCGCCAGCTCCTCGCCGCCGCCCGGGCGAATCCTGCCGCACGCACGATTTTGTTTATCGACGAGCTGCACCGGTTTAACAAATCGCAGCAGGACTTGCTCTTGCCCGATGTTGAGGAAGGCAATGTGCGGTTGATCGGAGCCACGACGCACAATCCGGGGTTTTATGTGAACGCGCCGCTACTCTCGCGCAGCCATTTGTTCCGGCTCGAACCGCTCTCGCCCGCTGCGATTGCAGGCGTGATGCAGCGCGCGCTGGCCGATGACGAACGCGGGCTTGGGAAGCGCCGTTGCACAGCGCAAGAGGATATCCTGCTCGACCTCGGCGCACTCTGCGAAGGTGACCTGCGCCGCGCACTCAATGCGCTCGAAGTCATCGTGTTCGGGCTCGATGAGGGCACGGCGATCACCGCCGCCGATCTCGAAGTTTTCGCACGCGAACGGCGGATCCGCTACGATGCCGACGAGGACGAGCACTATGACACGATCTCCGCCTTCATTAAAAGCTGCCGAGGTTGCGACCCGGATGCCGCTATGTATTGGTTGGCGAAGATGCTCGCGGGCGGCGAAGACCCGCGCTTCGTGGCGCGGCGGCTCGTGATTTTGGCGAGTGAGGATGTCGGGCTTGCCGATCCGATGGCCTTGCCGCTGGCGGTCGCCGCGCAACAGGCCGTGGACTTTATCGGGCTGCCCGAGGCGGAGCTGACGCTTGCACATGCGACGCTCTATATCGCTACTGCGCCAAAATCGAACTCGGCGACGCTCGCCCTCGCCGCCGCACACGCCGCGCTGAAACGCGGCCCCGTGCAGCCCGTGCCACTGTCACTGCGCGACAAAAGCGGCAAGGCCAACAAGGCCGCCGGACACGGGCAGGGCTACCGCTACGCGCACGACTATCCCGAAGCGATTTCGGGCCAGGCGTTTTTGGAAAAACCACTCACGCTCTACACGCCGAAACGTAATGGATGGGAGGCAAAAATCGCCGACCGCCTCGCACACTGGGCAGAGCTGAAATCCCAACTCCGCACTCATTAAGTCACCCTAGCTAATCCCACTCCGCGTGGTGCGGCGGTCAGTAACCGCTCCCATTTAATTTGGGATTTCGTATCGCGCGTTGCGCGATCACGAAATCCCAAATTTGAAGCGAGGCCTCCTATCGCGATTCGATAGGGGATTGCTGATTCCAATTTGCGATTGGGTTTGGGCGCGAAGCGTCCCGAGCCCAATCGCAAATTAAATGGCAGTGGCGACACGCCACCGCCCCACGCGGAGTGGAGAGAGAGTCTGAGGGCTGTGCTAAGCAGGGCTTACGGGTTGGCTGCCTTGGGAGGCGGAGTCGTAGAGGGCGCGGATGAGTGAGACCGCGTTGCGCGCTTCGTGAGCCTCAATGCCGAGGCGGGGGAGTTCGGCGCGGCCTTCGCGGCGGGCGCTGAGGTGGGCGACGAGGTCGCGGATTTGGCGGGTATGGCCCTCGGCGCTGATGGCCGAGGGATTGGTCGCGCCCGAGCCCATAGCGCTGTCGGCGGCGGCGGCGAGGATCGCGCTGTCTTCGGGGCGTTTGTCGCGAAAGTCCCAGCGCGTGAGCGCATCGTCTTCGAGCGTCACCGAGCCGTGTTCTCCGCAAATCTCGATGCGGCGGGCCCAGCCCGGATAGGCCGCCGTGCTGGCCTCAATCGTGCCAAGCGCACCGCTCGGGTAGCGCAGTGCGGCGACGGCGGTGTCCTCGCTTTCGATACCGGTGTGAACGCGGCGGGTGCTGTGGCCGACGACTTGGGTGGGCATGCCGACGAACCACTGGAGTAGGTCGATGCCGTGAATCGCTTGGTTCATGGTCGCCCCGCCGCCATCGAGCGCGCGCGTGCCTTTCCAGCCGCGATAATAAGCAGGCTCGCGAAACCATTTCACGTAGGCACTGGCCAGCACGATTCGTCCGAAGCGACCGGCGTCGAGCGCGGCTTTGATGTGTTGCGCGTTTTTGCCAAAGCGGGCTTGGAAAATGGGCGCTACGACGACGTCTGCGGCGAGTGCGGCGGCGAGGAGCTGGTCGATGCGGGCGGTGGTGATCTCGAGCGGCTTTTCGATGACGAGGTGCTTAGCTGCCGCGATTGCGGCCAGCGCGGGCTCAAGGTGAGCCCCGCTCGGCGTGGCGACGCACACGACATCGACCTCGGGGTGGGCGAGGAGCGTGGCGAGGTCAGTTGTCGCGGTAGGCGCGGCGTGGCCGGTGGGGAGAAATGAGCGGGCTTCATCGGCGAGCTTTTGGGCGGTCTCGGCGTTTCGGCTGGCGATGCCGACGAGCCGTGCACCTGCGGTCGCGGCAATCGCGCGCGCGTGGTAGTGAGCGATCATCCCGCTGCCGACGATGGCAAAGCCGAAGGGGCGACTCGGAGCAGTGGGCTTAGCTGGCGGCGAAAAATGGGCTTGGCGGGGCATCTTGGCACAAGAGCGAAGTGGAACGCGCACCCACGGCAACGGCGAAGCGTAGGATGCGATTGCTATTTGCCCAGAGCTCGGCTTTTTAGCGCGCCTCCCACGAGTCAGTGGGGCCCTGTGCACTAAACTAGCCTCAGATGAGGCGACCCAGTTCCGCATCTCTTATTTATAAACACATGAAAAAAACGAAACGATTCTCTCTTCTGATACTATTTTTCACGTTATCAATCGGGTTTATTCATGCGAAGAGCGAGGCGGACTCTGGAGATAATACAGTTGTATTTTATTTTGTCCGGCACGGAAAAACGATTTTAAACACACTGGGGCGGTTGCAGGGCTGGGTGGATGCTCCACTTACCGCAGAGGGGAGAGTGGTCGCAGAGCAACTTGGTCGGGGAATTCAGCGCGAGGGGATTGAGTTTAAGAGGGTGTATTCAAGTGATTCTGCTCGGGCAAAAACGACAGCGAGTATTGTTTTGGCCGAAAGTGGGCGGGTCCTCCCGATAAACGAGACCTCGGCACTTCGGGAGCTTGCTCTCGGAAGTTACGAGGGAGAGCTGGATGAGAAAATGCTTCGGGAAGTGGCTCTGTATATGGGATATAAGTCGGGCGAGGAACTGCTTGAGGCAGAGAAAACGGGGATAGCGGTTATTATACAAGCGCTTGCTGCGGTTAAGGCTTTGGACACGCTGGGGATTGCGGAAGATTATTACGATTTAAAAGCACGAGCGGAAGTGTTTATACGAGAGATTGCGGAGAAGGAGGCGTCGGATGGCGGAGGTAATATACTTGTCATTTCGCATGGATTTACAATTGGGATTTTGCTTTCCGAACTCGATGACGAGGCGGATTATCCGACCGCGATAGATGTAAAAAATGCCTCCGTGTCGAAGGTGAGTTATAAAGATGGGAAATTTACAATAGAGAGCGTGGGTGATATGCATTATGTCGAAAAAGGCAGCGTGATTGACGCTATAGTCGTTGAATGAGGGCTTTGCGTTGAAAGGAGACGCTTCGCGAAGAAGACGCCCGAAGAATGCGTAAACCCTTGCTGTGCGTAGTTACCGCTAGCGTTGCCGCTTGAGTTGACTTACGTCCGCTAGCGGTCGCTCTTGAGCCGTGACTTTCCTCTAAGCGCTGAACGGTTCTTAGCAGCTTCGGTACCCACAGTAAAAAAGGACGGCAATCCTATGACACAAAAATCCGACGGTATGACCTACGCCCCGAAGGGCGAAGCGCGGCATGTGGTCAAGCCTGGCGAGTTCGTTTTTGCGGCGGCTCACCTCGACCACGGCCACATTTTTGGCCAATGTAACGGCCTTAGTGAAGCTGGGGGCACTCTCAAGTGGGTCTACGACCCCGATCCCGAAAAGGTACGGATTTTCCTTAAAGCATACCCGCATGCGAAAGTCGCGCACAGCCTTGAGGAGATTTTGAATGACTCTGAGGTGAGGCTCGTGGCGGCTGCGGCCATACCCAATCGGCGTGGGCCTCTCGGGTGCCGCGTCATGCGCGCGGGCAAAGACTATTTTACGGATAAAACGCCCTTTACGTCATTCGCGCAGCTCGAAGAGGCGCAGGCGACTGTGCTCGAGACGGGCCGTAAGTACATGGTCTACTTCAGCGAGCGGCTTCATGTGGAGAGTGCCATGTACGCGGGCGATCTGGTGCACGGCGGCGCGATCGGCCGCGTTATCCAAGTGATGGGGCTCGGGCCGCACCGACTCTCCAAGGCGTCGCGCCCGGCGTGGTTTTTTAATCGCGAGGAGTACGGCGGTATCCTCTGCGACATTGGTAGCCACCAGTTCGAGCAGTACTTGTATTATAGTGGGGCAAAGGACGCGACGGTCGCCAGCGCGGCGGTGGGCAATTTCGCTAACCCCGAAACCCCCGAGCTGGAAGATTTCGGCGAAGCCTCGCTCGTCGGCGATAATGGCACGTCGAACTACATCCGCGTGGACTGGTTCACGCCCGATGGGCTCAGCACTTGGGGGGATGGGCGCACGATTATCCTCGGGACGAAGGGCTATATCGAGCTGCGCAAGTACGTCGATGTCGCCACTGGCAGCCCGGGGAAAGACTACGTCATTCTCGTCGACGACAAGGGAGAGCAGAAGATCAACGTCGAGGGCAAGGTGGGCTTTCGTTTCTTCGGCGAGCTGATTCTCGACTGTCTAAACCGCACCGAGAAAGCCATGACACAAGCGCACGCCTTCAAGGCTGCCGAACTTTGCCTCAAAGCCCAAGCCGCCGCACGTGTGCTTACGCCGCGTCTATAGCACTGGTTTCTTTAGAGGCTAAGCCATTGGAAACAGCGAGATAGCCCGGCCTCCTAGAGTGGACTCTACGCGTTTGCTTCGTTCCAGAGCGCATCTCGGCCCATGAGTTCTTTTAGGCTTGGGGGAGAAAGAGCCCGGGGGCTGTCTTTGCTTTTGTTTTTTCAGATAAAAAAGGTTGCGGCGCGCGAGTAAGCGCGGCGCAACCCGAGTGAGTTAGAGCCACAAGTGCTCTAGGAGTTTAGAAATCGTAGCGCACCGTGAGCTTTGGGTTAATCGGGACGCTGACGAAGATGCTGCGACTACCAGCAGCAGCTTGGATATAGTCTCTATCTAAAAGGTTCTTAACTGCGAGAGTCGCTTGCCAGTGTTTACCGAAGCGATAGCTGGCACTGGCTTCGACCACGGTATACGAGGGGACCCAAAATGAGGGCTGGATGCGTACAGGTGCAAAGCCCGAAGGTGGCGTGGTAAAATTAGGTCCAACATCCCCTGCACGCTCTCCCGTATAACTGGCGCCGAGCCCTACGCGTAGCCCGCGCAACGGCCCCTCGGAGAAAGTATAGCTGCCCCAAATTGCAGCCATTCTCTCAGCGACATTCGAATAGGGCATGTCATCTTGGTCGCGATTTTTGTAATCGGTGAAGCTACCAATGAAGGAAAGGGATTGGGTTGGCGACCAAGCGAACTCGAACTCCACCCCTTTGGCAGTGCGATCAGCAAACAGTGATGGGAGGGGGGGGTCCGGAATAGGGGTGATAAAGTTTTCAGGATTGGAACTCCAGACGTTGCTCTGCACAATGTCGAAATAGGCGAGCGTTGCGTAGAGCCGTCCATCGAAGAGTTTTAGCCTTATGCCGCCCTCGTGCTGCCGACTCGGAACCGCAAGCGGGGGGACGGCATCCAGAGAGCTGACATTACCGAGCGTCTCTTGTTTGGAGAATCCATAATAAAGTGAAACCGCGGGTGTTACGTTGTAAACAATGCCGCCAGAGGGGAGCATCACTTCTTTTTTACCCTCCCCATAGTCTCGGTTTAAGTTATTCTTTGTGCTACTAAAGGAGCGGTTTTGCGAGAGGCTACCACTTAGTACTAAGCGGTCTTCAAATAGCCGGGCCACCTGGTAAAGGTAGACTTGGCTGCTGCGCTCACGCTTTGATACTTGGCCGAGCCAGTTTGCGAGTGTGTAGCCGGGGGGAGTGTAGTCTTTCGTGAAGTCGTAGTTAGTCGGATTGGGCGTATAGAGTTGCCAGCGGTTGCTTTGACTATGGTAGTTAAAGGCATAGCCTACGACTGTTTGGGATTTCCAGCTTGTTGCTGTGTGCTCATATACAAAATCGTTTTGAAAGTTAGCTTGGTGGCCTGCCACCCAATGTTTGAAACCGCCCAGTGTGTAAGTAGGGCTATCGTTACGGGTCACTCCATCCCAACTCCACTCTCCGGTGATTTGGTCCAGCTTGATTACTTCTACGTTGGGAAGGCTGGCTCCGAAGCCGGGGTTCGTTACATTTATCTCTGAGGCACTCCCAGCGAGGCGCATTGAGAGCTTATCCGTAATCTGCGAGGTCAGGGAAAGGCGCACATGTTCACCATTTTGACGGTTCGCATAGGGTCGCCCTGGGAGCATAAAGTCGCGTGGCAGGCCGTCTAGTATACGGATGTTACTGCGGTTTACCGCATAAAGGGAAAGTGGAGTCCCGCCGTTGGATGGAGCTATGGTGTTATAGGCTTGAGCCTGAAGCGTCAACTCAGTCGAGCCTCCTAGGCGATAAGTGAGCATAGGCATCACAATGGTACTTTGATGGAAGTTCTCGCGTCCGTAATCATCGGCGTCGGTGAAGGCTCCGACAACGCGCACTGCGAGCTTATCCGGCTGCACAACATAGTTAGCATCAAGCTCTGCGCGATTGGCTCCCCAGCGGCCCACCTGATACGAGATGTAGCCTCTGTTCGTGAAGAGGGGGCGCTTGGTGATGTTGTTGACCACGCCACCGGGCAGGCCTGCCGGAGCGATGATCGCATTAGGCCCTTTGACTACCTCTATCCGCTCAACGACGATGGGGTCTAGGTTGGTCCAGTTAAATTGACTAAATCCATCCATCGTTGCCCCATAGTTATCAAATCCACGGATGTTCATCGCATCAAGCAGGCCCGGATTGCCCGCTTCTCCGATGCCTGCCACATATTTTACGGCATCGAGGAGGCGATCCGTGCCGACATCGGTCAAAAACTCATTGGTAAGGACTGAGAGGCTCTGGGTGGATTCCATCAAGCTAACCCGAACCCGGGTTCCCGAAGTCGCCTCTACGGCTTGATAACGGCCGATATTGGCACTCTCGTTAATCGAAAAGGGGGAGAGCCGGACGATCTCTTCGTCGTTTTGGGCTGGGGCTTGCTGGACATTGGCAGCGACGGCCAGAGCAAGCATCAGCGAGGATATTCCGGTGCGCATCGAGGCGCGGTGTGCATTTCTACAGGGTAGGGTAGGGGGCATATTTATGGGGTGGGGTTGAGTGAAGCGGTACGTCGCAAATTATGCGAAGTACCGAGAACGGTTGCTTCTCGGCAAGAAATGCGCAGCTTGGCAAGGCAATAGTCGAAAACTACGGACTGTGGGGGCTCTATAATTTAGTCGTTAATTGCTTTCCGACGTGATCGCTTGGCTGCTCTATCCAGCGATAAACCAAAGCGCCGAGTGCGAAAGAGACAAGAAAGCATAGCGCGGTAAAATAAGGCGGGACAAGGGAGGTGACTTCGAAGTCTGGTATGTTAAATAGCGGACGGGCGATGAAGATGACCACAAAATGAAACAGGTAAGTCGAGTAGGTCCAACGTCCTATACGCGATAGCCAGTCGATTCGTACTGGGGTGAGGATGACCCAAAGCAGAAACCCTAAAATGCCGAGAGCTCCTGCCAGCTCACAGGAGCGGCCTGTCCCTCGAACCGCAGAATAGCTCATAAGTAGGACAATCATTGTCATGCCCGAGACTACGCCCAGTGCGGATGATCGCGCCCAGTTTACGCCGAGCTTTGGTGTAAGCCACCGGTAACGATAAAAATCAAATCGACGAATTTCTCGGCAAATCCCACCCCAAAACATGACGACTAGGTAAGGAAGCATCGTGTCGTAATCTACGACCGCATCTGAGGCGGTGACTTTCCTAACAGCCAGCCCTAGGAGTAGCAGATAGCCTAAGAGGAGCACCTTCTTGCCCAAGTGGCCAAAAATAAGAAACAGGCCAGCAATTGCTAAGTAGAAGACGAGCTCTATCTCTAGAGTCCAGAATTGAGCGATTGAGTGCCCCCTCGATCCAAGGCTCGGTAGCATGACTGCATCCCAGATCCAGTCCCCAACTCCATATTGGGGCTTAATCCACAGCGTGAGAAGAAACGCTACCCAGAAAGGCGGATACAGTCTCCAAAAACGACGTATGAAAAAACGCTTCACGCCTTCTAAGCGCATGCCCCTCAGGGTGTCTGGGATGACAAAACCACTAATCGCAAAAAACATCACTACCCCTATTGCTCCGATCTCCACGCGATCCATAAGGAAGTCGTTTAACCACGGGGGCCAAACCCTCGCATGCGCTATGACCACTAGGGCGCAGGCGATTGCTCGCAAACTGTCTACCTCGCCAAAGCGTTTTTTCGGGAGGATCGTGCGAGCTGCGGGATATTCGGGAGGCATGGCCTCTCCCTGTCTTTCTTGAACGCTTGTAGTTCCTTTATGACGCAGATACCCCCTGTCTCGTTGTGGGGGCCTTTTTCTCCCCTGCTGGGAACAAGTTTGTTTGTTGCGCGTCTGTGCGCTGCGTTCACCTCCTAGAAATACGTAATCTCTGATCTTCTTATGAAACTCCGAAGCTTCCTCACTGCCTTTGTGCCTTTTTGCTCGTGCTTGCTGCCGCTTTCGGCGGCTGCTGCTCAGCCGCTCGCCGTGGGCGATACGGCCCCATCGGTGAGCGCTCTCGCCGACAATGGCGAGTCGCTCGATTTTGCCGAAGTGTATGCGAATAACCGCTACACTCTGGTTTATTTTTACCCCAAAGCGGGGACAGCCGGTTGCACTGCGCAGGGCTGCTCACTGCGGGATGCTTACGAAGAACTGACTGAGCGCGGTGTAGCGGTCATTGGAGTCAGCACCGATACAGTCGAGGCGCAGCGTGCGTTTAAGGAAGCGCAGGGCTACCCGTTCCCGCTCATCGCGGATGTGGATCAGAAAGTGATTTCGGCCTTCGGCGTGCCTATGCGCGCGTTTGGCGGGAGCGATTTTGCCTCGCGCCAAGCTTTCCTAATTGAGAACGGGAAAGTCATTTGGGCGGATTACAAGGCGAGCACGAGCAAGCAGGCCGAGGACGTCCTAAGCGTTATCGCGGCCCGTTAGGCCGCGAGTCGTATCGCAGTTTAGTTGGCCGGTGTGTCCTAGGGACTGTTCCCACTTCAAACGTGAGGCATCTGGCTCGCGGCTCGCCACTCCCGTGTGCTGCGCACGCTCGCCGCTGGCTGATACGCTTTTTTCCACTGCGCGTGGTGCGGCAGGCTGTGCCTGCACCCATTTACAGAGCCGCTTGGCCGCCGTGCATTCGCACAGCAACCAAGCGGCTCTGTGAAAAGGAACCCAAACTTTGGAAACGGGGGTTTACTGGTGATTTTCCCACTTCGCCCAAACGGGTTATCACTCTACTTTCCCTTTTACTACTCTCCCTGTCGCAACGCGACAGGGGGAA
>NZ_LSZP01000029.1:15000-30856 GCF_001580045.1 Cephaloticoccus capnophilus | reverse complement strand
GCTTTCAAATTTGGGATTTCGCTTTCGCGCGATAGCGCGATGCGAAATCCCAAATTGAATGGGTGCAGCGACACGCTGCCGCCCCACGCGTAGTGGTCGCCGCTCCATGCGTAGTGGAAAAAAGAATCGCCGCGTGGCGGGCGGCATTGTGGGCTGCGGCGTATGCGAGTCGTGATTTTAGGTTCTGGGCGAGGGTCTAATGCGGAGGCGATTTTGCGCGCGCAGGCCGCTGGCCGACTAGAGAGTGCTCGGGTCGTTCAGATCTTTTCCGATCAGCCTGATGCGGGGATTTTGGACTTGGGCGAGCGCTTTGGCGTGTCTGCCCGTTACCTCGATCCGGCTCCGTTTAAGACCAAATTGGAGGGCGCGGGGGAGTCGCGGTACATCGCAGCGATTCGCGAGTGCGCGCCGGACTTAGTCGTACTCGCGGGATTCATGCGGGTGATTAAGCTGGGGTTTCTGGACGCCTTTGCGGGGAAAATCATCAATCTGCACCCGAGTCTGTTGCCGAGCTTCCCGGGGCTCGATGCGATCGGGCAGGCGTGGGCGCGCGGCGTGAAAATTACGGGCTGTACGGTTCACTCTGTGACTGCCGAGGTCGATGGCGGCCCAATCATCGACCAAGCCGCGGTGCGTATCGAGCCGAGCGATACTCTCGAAACCCTGCGCGAGAAAGTGCACGCCGCCGAGCACACGCTGCTCCCGTCCGTAATCGCTCGGTTGAGTAAGGCTGTGCAGCCATCGCCACTCCCGCTCACCACAGAATGAAGTAGGAAATGCGCTTTTCCCCACTGCGCGTGGGGCGGCGGTCAGTGACCGCTTCCATTTAATTTGGGAATTGGCCTCGTCGCTTCGCGACGAAACCAATTCCCAAATTTGAAAGCACTCCCCCTGTCGCGTTGCGACAGGGAGTAGAAAGTAGAGTGATAACCCGTTTGGGCGAGGTGGGAAAATCACCAGTAAACTCGCGCCTCCAAGCGCTCGGTAAACGGGTGCAGGCACAGCCTGCCGCCCCACGCGCAGTGGATGGGAGAGGGCGCGGGCTTCTACAGGGAGGCTAGGAGTTTGTTAAGGCGGGTGACCATTGCGTTGGCGTCATCTAGGAGCCCTGCGCTGATGAGTGCGTTGTCCAGGAGTTGCTCGGCCACGAGTTTTGCTTTTTCCGGCTCGCTGCTGTGGAGCGTGTGGAGGCGTTTTACGACGGCATGGCGGGGGTTGATTTCGAGGTTCACTTTGGCGGGCGCGTCTGCGCCGTCTTGCTTCATGGCTTTCATGAGGCGGCGCATGTGTGGCGACATCATCTTGTCGGCACTGGTGGCGAGCACGGGCGAGTCGACGAGCCGGTCGCTGGCGGTGACTTCGGCCACGCGCTCTGTGCCGAGGGTGTCTTTGAGCCAAGTGGTGAGGGCGCTCGTTTCGTCTTTTCCAAGTGCGCCTTCGCTGGGCTGGGGCAGGTCGGGGAGTTTTACGTCGGCGTGGTCGGCGGCACGGAGTGTCTTGCTGTCGAACTCGCGCAGGTTGTGCATGACGTATTCGTCGACCGATTCGTAGCAGAAGAGGACCTCGAGGTTGCGCGCGCGGAAGCCTTCCAGATACGGGCCGCTCTCAATCGCGGCACGGCTCGGGCCGACGAGGTAGTAGATGTCTTTTTGCTCCGCGCCCATACGGGTAACGTAGTCGGCGAGCGAGGTGAGCTTGCCGGGCTCGGTGAGCGAAGATTCGAAGCGGAGCAGGCCGGTGAGTTGGTCTTTGTGGGCGAAATCCATCGCCGCGCCTTCTTTGAGGAAGTGGCCAAACTCGGCGTAAAACTCGGCGTAGGCATCGGCGCGGTTTTTGGCTTCGTCTTCTAAGAGTTTGAGGAAGCGCTTGGTGATGACGCGGCCCAGTTTATCGATGAGGGCCTTGTCCTGCATGGTTTCGCGCGAGATGTTGAGTGGCAGGTCTTCGCTATCGACGACGCCTTTGAGGAAGCGCAGCCACTCGGGGAGTAGGTCTTTGGGGTGCGCGTCGATGAGGACTTTGCGGCAGTACAGGGAGACACTGGGGTCGAGTCGCGAGAAGCCGAGTTTCTCGGTGTTTTCTTTGGGGACGAAGAGCAGCGAGTTGATGGCGAGCGGGGCGTCGGCGGAGAAGTGCAGGCGCAGGCGAGGTTCGTCGTAGGCGTGGGCTTGGAACTTGTAGAACTCGGTGTATTCCTCGTCTTTGATTTCGTTTTTATTGCGCAGCCAGAGAGCTTGGATGGTGTTTATCCGCTTGGCGTTGAGGTTGATGGGGAAGGAGACGAAGGCACTATAACGCTCCAAGATTTCCTTAATCCGCCAGTCTTGGGCAAAGTCGGCGCAGTCGTCTTTGAGCTGGATGACGATTTTGGTGCCGCGCCGCTCGCCTTCGCTGGGTTCGATTTCGTAAGAGCCGGAGCCGGAGCTTGTCCAAACGTGGCCGGGCTCGTCGTTGCGCCAAGAGCGGGAGTAGACTTTGACCGACTCGGCGGCCATGAAGACGGAGTAGAAGCCGACGCCGAATTGGCCGATTAGGTTGGTGTTTTTGGCTCCGCCTTCACTGAGGGCTTTAAGGAAGGCTTTGGAGCCGGAGTGCGCGATGGTGCCGAGGTTTTGCACGAGCTCGTCGCGAGTCATCCCGATGCCGAAGTCCTGGATGGTGATGGTCTTGGCGGTGTCGTCGGTGGTGACGTTGATTTCGAGTTCGAGGGCGTCGTCGTAGATTGCCTTTTCGGTGAGCTGGGTGTGGCGGAGTTTTTCGAGCGCGTCAGAGGCGTTGGAGACGAGTTCGCGGACGAAGACTTCCTTCTCCGTGTAGAGCGAGTGAATGACGATATCGAGGAGCTGCTTAACCTCGGCTTGGAACTCAAATTTCTGCGCGGCGGGGGCTTCGTTGGACATATTGGCGTGTAAGGGCGTTGTAGGTAGGTGTGGTTTTCTGAAAAAGAGCGGATGACTTTAGGGTCTGTTCCCGTTTCAAACGCGAGCCGCGCTGCTGCTCAAAATTTTGCCAGACTAGGCGCGGCATGCAGCCAATGTTACAACCTTGGCAAAGGCTGCAACGCCGTATGGCGAAATTTGGGGCGCAGCCCGAAGGGACGGGTCAGATTTTGCGCGCCGCTGCGTTACTCGTCGCTCATTTGCATGAGCAAACTTCGCTTCTCGCGCCTTGCTGCGCACAAAATCTGACTCCGTCGCGACCACGTTTGAAACGGGAATAGACCCTAGGAGCGCTCTCCAAAAATCAAGGGGTCTTTGCCCCTTTTATTTGGTGAGCGGTGCGGTTGGCCGCTCGGCTCGCGTTTGAGCCGGGAGCGCTGTTTTGCCCACCTTACACTGTCCGCGAGGTGGAGTGGGAAGAGGCGCCGCGCCTCAGCCGCCGAGGTAGGCGGCTTTGAGTTGGGCGTCGTTGCGGAGGGTGGGGCTGGGGCCTTGCATTGCGATGTGGCCGGTTTCCAAAACGTAGGCGTGGGTGCTGATTTCGAGGGCGAGTTTGGCGTTTTGCTCCACAAGGAGGATGGCCACGCCTTGGCTGCGGTTTATCTCCACGATTTTCTCGAAAATGGTGCTGATGAGGCGCGGGGCGATTCCGAGTGAGGGCTCGTCGAGCATTAGGAATTTGGGCGCGCTCATCAGTGCGCGACCTATGGCGAGCATTTGCTGCTCGCCGCCGGAGAGCGTGCCCGCGCTTTGGCGGAGCCGCTCTTTGAGACGCGGGAAAAGGGTAAAGACGGTGTCGCGAGTTTGGGCGACGGCGGCTGCGTTTTTACGCAGGTAAGCGCCCATGGAGAGGTTCTCGTCGACGGTGAGTTGCGGGAAAACCATGCGGCCTTCGGGGACGTGGCAGAGCCCGCGTGCGACGATTTCGTGTGGGGCGAGTGCAGTGATATCTTCGCCGAGGAAGTGGATGCGGCCGCTCTTGGCGCGGACGAGACCGGAGAGGGTCTGGAGCGTGGTGGTTTTGCCCGCGCCGTTGCCGCCAATCAGCGTTACAATCGCGCCCGCTGGCACGTTTAGCGAAATCCCGCGCAGCGCGGAGATCGCCCCGTAGGAAACGTAAAGGTCGTCCACCGCTAAGGCGGTAGGCTCGTTTATTTTGCACGCGGGCGGTTGCCCTCGTGTCAGAGGGGCAGGGCTGGGCGTGTGGCGTGGCATGGGTTCTGTGTTCGACTGCATGCGCCGTCAGTGATGGGCGAGGTTTTCGGAGTGGTCTTCGCCGAGGTAGGCTTCGATGACTGCGGGGTTATGCTGGATTTCGGCGGGGCTGCCTTCGGCGATTTTTACGCCGTGGTCGAGGACGGCGATTCGTTGGCAAACCCCCATGACGACGCGCATGGAGTGTTCGACGAGGAGGATGGAGAGGTGGAATTGGCGTTGGATTTGCTGGATGAGGGCGACGAGCTCGGTCTTTTCGGCGGGGTTCATGCCGGCGGCCGGTTCGTCGAGAAGCAGGAGCTTGGGGCGAGTGGCGAGGCAGCGGACGATTTCGAGGCGGCGTTGTTCACCATAGGGGAGTGCCGCGGCGGGCGTGTCGCGGTAGCGGCCTAGGTTGAAAATCTCTAAAAGCGCGTCGACCTGCGTGGCGATTGCCGCTTCGTCATCGCGGAAGGCTTTGCCGCGCCAGAGCGCATGCAGCGGAGAGGTTGCGCGGTGCAGATTGCAGGCGGCGCGCACGTTATCGAAGACGGAGAGCGAGCCGAAGAGTCGGATGTTTTGAAAGGTGCGGGCGATGCCGAGCCGAGCGCGTGCGTAAGGGGGAAGCCCTGTGAGGTCGCGTCCGCCGAAGCACACGCGCCCCTCGCTTGGCGGGTAAACGCCGGTGATGAGGTTAAAAGCGGTGGTCTTGCCCGCGCCGTTGGGGCCGATGAGTCCCACGAGTTCGCCCGACCCGATCGCGAGGTCGATCGCGCTCACGGCGGAGAGCCCGCCGAAGCGAATCGTAGCGTTGGCGATTTCTAGGAGCGGTGTCATTTGGCAGCGCCTCGCTTGGTGAGCGTTTCGGTCGTGCGTTTTTTAAGGTGCAGTAGCAGCGCGGCCCAGTTGAGGTTAAAGAGTCCGCGCGGGCGCGAGACCATGAGCACGATGAGGAGTAGCGAGTAGAGCACCATCCGGTATGCGGCGATGGGCCGGAGTACTTCGGGCAAGAGTGTCAGGAGCACGGCGGCGAGGATTACGCCGATGGTGTTTCCCATGCCGCCAAGGATGACCATGAGGACGATTTCGATGCTCTTGGTGAAGTCGAACCCGGTTGGCACGATGCTGAGCCGGAAGTGCGCGTAGAGCCCGCCCGCCACACCTGCGAAAAATGCGCCGACGACGAAGGCGACGATTTTGTAGCGCGTGGTGTCGAGCCCGATGGCTTCGGCGGCGATTTCGTCGTCGTGTGTCGCGACGAAGCCGCGCCCATAGGTCGAGTGCACGAGGGAGTGGATGACGAAGACGGTGAGTGCCGCCCAAGTGATAACCCAGAACACACTCGTGTAGGGCGGTATGCCGTTTAGCCCCAGTGCGCCGCCGATCGGCTCGATGTTTTGAAAAACGACGCGGATAATCTCGCCAAAGCCGAGCGTCACGAGCGCGAGGTAGTCGCCCTTTAGCCGTAGTGAGGGAATCCCTACGCAGAGCCCAGCAAAGGCCGCGCCGAGCCCGCCCAGCAGCAGGGAGCCTAGGAAAAATCCGCTTTGGGCGAAGGCGGAGTTGCCGAGCGGGTTGCCCGCAAAGAGTGCGGTCGTGATGCCTGCCGAGATATATGCGCCGACTGACATGAAGCCCGCGTGCCCGAGTGAGAATTGGCCGGTGAAGCCGGTCACAAGGTTGAGGGAGACGGCGAGGATGACGGCGATTCCCATGCTCGTGAGCACGTCGAGGAAGTAGGGGTCGAGTGCGCCGGAAAACGCCGAGATGAGTAGCCCGAGTGCCAAGGTCGCCCCCAGCGTGAGTTGTGGGCGTGGGCGTTTCTTTGATTTGGGCTGAGGCGAATCCATCACAGGAAGGCGGCGCGGCTACACCTTTTCCGTTGTCCGTTTTCCCAAAAGCCCGGCGGGCCGGAAAAACAGAATTATGAGCAGGATGGTGAAGGCGATGGCGTCTTTGTAAGTCGAGAGCGCCGAGCCGGCGACGAGCGTTTCAACGATGCCGAGGAGTAGCCCGCCAAGTGCGGCCCCCGGGATGTTGCCGATGCCGCCGAGGATGGCGGCGGTGAAGGCTTTGAGCCCAGGGGCGACGCCCATCAGCGGATCAATCGAGGGATAATTGAGCGCATAGAGGATGCCGCCCGCTCCCGCCAACGCAGAGCCGAGCCCGAAGGTGAAGGCGATGACGCGGTTCGTGTTTATCCCCATAAGCAGCGCGGCGCGTGGGTTTTGCGCGACGGCTCGCATGGCCGTGCCGATGCGGGTGCGGTGGATTATCCATTGTAGCGCGGCGACGAGCGCGAGCGTTACGCCGATGACGAGCACTTGGTTGGATGAGATAACGAGGCTTCCGAGCGTGAAGCGTTGCGCGGGAAAGAGCTCGGGGAAGGTGCGGGGCGTCGCGCCGAAAAAAACTTGGCCCGAGTATTCGAGCAGCAGTGACACGCCGATCGCAGTGATGAGGACGTTAAGCGTGGGTGCGCCGCGCAGCGGGCGGTAGGCGAGTCGCTCGATTAGCATGCCGACCACTGCGCAGCCGAGCATCGCGGCGGCGAGGACGGCGAGCCCTCCCCATACGGTCTCGGCGGGAACGAGCGGCGCGGTGTAGTAGCCGATGAAGGCGCCGAGCATAAACACGTCGGCGTGCGCGAAGTTGATGAAGCGCAGCACGCCGTAGACCATCGTGTAGCCGAGAGCGATCAGCGCATAAATCGCGCCGAGCGAGAGGCCGTTGATGAGTTGCTGGACGGGCTCCACTGTTGCGGATTGCGGGCGAGGCCCCTTTTTATTGGGCGCGCCGACCGTTAGCGGCGCGTCTGAAAAGGGAGCGGGCTAGCGTTCTTTTAATGAGTGGCGAATAAAGCGTTTCGGCTTACGCGAGCGTTTAACGAAACAGGTTGTATTTCAAAATGGCCCACAGCGCGCGGAAGCCGTCGCGCCAACCGATTTTTTTGCCCTCTTCGTAGGTGCGCCCGTAGTAGCTGATACCGACTTCGTAGATAGGGACGCGCAGTTTGGCGACCTTGGCGGTGATCTCGGGTTCAAAGCCGAAGCGGGCTTCTTCGATTTGGATTTTGTCGAGCACCGAGCGACGGAAGACTTTGTAGCAGGTCTCCATGTCGGTGAGGTTTATGTTGGTGAACATGTTTGAGCACAGCGTCAGGAACTTGTTGCCGAGCATGTGCCAGAAGTAGACGACGCGGTGGGCATCGCCGCCGCTGAAGCGCGAGCCAAAGACGACATCGGCTTTCCCGGCGAGGATGGGCGCGATGAGTTTGGGGTATTCACCCGGGTCATACTCAAGGTCGGCATCTTGGATGATGACGAGGTCGCCCGTCGCCGCAGCGAAGCCCGTGCGCAGTGCCGCGCCTTTGCCTTGGTTTTTCTCGTGGTAGAGGACTTGCTCGACGAGTGGGGCGATGGTGTCGCGGAGGAGTTCGCGGGTGCCGTCTTGCGAGCAGTCATCGACGATGATGATTTCGCGCTCAATAGCTGCGCCTGTTGTGGGGTTTTCGCAGGCGGCGCGGACGCGTTCGACGAGGTGCAGGAGCGTGCGCGACTCGTTGTAGCAGGGGATGACGATAGAGAGCTTCATTGAGTAAAAGAAGGTGCAGTGCACAGATGCCGGACTGGAGCATCCGGGGATGCAGTGGGGGGAGAACTTGTTTGGGTCGTGCGTCTAACGGAAGTCTTTTTGCGTGTCGCTCGTGGGTCGCTTCACGAGCGCTCGGCTCATGAGCGCGTCGCTCGTCACTCGCGTCGAGACCTTGACGGACATTTGCCAAAACGCGCAGCCTGCCGCGATGGATGAACGCAAACCGGCTGTCTCCGGGAAAAAGGGGCCGCGCCCCCGTGCTAAAAAGCTCGCGGTGTTGGCGACCTTCGGCGTCGGCGCGCTCGTGGTCGCTGCGTGGGGGCTTAAGCACTACGGGAGCGAGCTCGGCGCGTGGTGGGCGCTGGGGCTGGAGCAGGTGCGCGGTGCGGGGCCGCTTACGTTTTTCGCGTTGATGGTGGTCTTGCCTGCCTTTGGTTGTCCGTTGTCGGTTTTCACGCTGACGGTGGGGCCGGTCTTTGGCCCGCTGCTCGGGATCGTTGCTGTGCTTGCGCTGACCTTGCTCAGCGTCGCGCTTAACTTGGCGTTTTCGTATTGGCTGGCGAGTCGCGCACTGCGGCCTGTGTTGGCGCGGCTCGTCGCGTGGCTGGGCTACACGCTGCCGAAGGCGCGCGCGCAAGACTGCGGCAGCCTCGTTTTCCTCGTGCGCGTGACGCCCGGCCCGCCGTTTTTCTTGCAAAGCTATTTGCTCGGGATCGCGCACATCCCGTTTCGGATTTACTTTGTCATCTCTTGGTTGATCTCGGGGGCTTATGCCTGTGCGTTTGTGCTTTTTGGAGATGCGGTCGTCCACGGACACGGGAAGCGCGTGATGTTGGCGGTCGGGATTTTCGCGGTGCTGACCGTTGGTGTGCAGTGGTTGCGGCGGCGTTATCGGAATCCGCGTGAAGGGGCTGGGGGCGTGACTGTTGCCAACGCGCAAGAAAAGGAGGGCGCGCAATGACTCGCCGAGGCCGGAAAAAAGCGGACGCGGATGCCGCCGAGCCCTTGTTGTTCGACTTTGCGGAGGCGCCGCAGCCTGAAAAATCCGTCACGTCGAAACCGATGGCGCGGGAGAAAAAAACCGAGACGCCGGCGCGGCTCGCCAAGCCGGAAAGCCCCGAGAGGCTAGCCTCGGAAGCTGATCCGAAACCCGGACTTGCGCCGAAGCCGGAGAGGCCCGAAGCGCGTGCGGCGACCAGTGAGCCAGCGCGTGCGGAGTCGGTCACGGCGTTTACGCGGCGGGTGAAGACGCTGCTCGAAACGGGCTTGGCGGCGGGCTGGGTGCGGGGCGAGGTGTCGAACCTGCGCGTTCAGGCGAGCGGACACATGTATTTTTCGCTCAAGGACGCGGGGGCGCAGCTGAGTGCGGTGCTCTTTCGCGGGGATGCCGCGCGGCAATCCGTGCGCTTGCGCGACGGGCAACAGGTTTTGGTTTTTGGGCGAGTGAGCGTCTACGAGGCGCGTGGGCAGTATCAGCTCGTCGTGCGCGAGGTGGTGGAGGACGGCGTAGGGCGTTTGCAGCAGGAGTTTGAGGCATTGAAGCGGCGTTTGGCGGCGGAGGGGCTTTTCGATGCGGAGCGCAAACGCGCGCTGCCTGCGCTACCGCGCACGATTGGCTTTATCACGTCGCCGAGCGGCGCGGCGGTGCAGGATTTTTTGCGGATTTTGGCGCGGCGAGGCTGGCGCGGTCGCGTGGTTGTGTTGCCTGCACGAGTGCAGGGTACGGAGGCCGCTGGGGAGATGGTCGCTGCACTGCGTGTTGCCGAAGGGCTGGGGATTTTTGACCTACTCGTAATCGGGCGTGGCGGCGGCAGTTTGGAGGACTTGTGGGCGTTTAACGAAGAGCCGCTCGTGCGCGCGGTGGCGGCGTGCCCGATACCGATCATCTCGGCGGTGGGGCACGAGATTGATTTTACGCTTTGCGACTTTGCGGCGGATTTGCGGGCCGAGACGCCGAGCGGTGCGGCGGAGCATATTTCGAGCGGCTTCGTTGCGGTGGAGGAGCGCGTGCGCCAACTCGGCGACGGGCTGTGCCGCGCCGCGCAACGCGGGCTCGAGGCTTGGCAGCAACGGGTGCTGCGCGTGGAGAGTCGGCTAAAACTGTTGAGCCCGCGGGCGCAGATTGAGCAATACGCGTTGCGGCTCGATGACTACGCGAACCGGCTAGGGGCGGCCTTGCGGATGGGCATGCAGGAGGCGCGGCATCGGTTGGCGGCGGTCGAGGGCGCTTGGGCGCATGTGTCACCCGAGCTGCGGCTAGAGCAATGGGCGCAGCAGCTCGACGGCATGGAGAAACGGCTTCATTCCGTGAGTGCGCATTCGGTTTTGCAGCGCGGGTTTGCGATTGTGCGCGACGAGTCGGGGCGGCCCGTGACGCAGCGGGCCGGGCTCGCGGCGGGCCAGTGCGTGGAGGCGGAATTTGCCGATGGGCGCGTGCCGATGCGTGTGGAACAATGAGCAAAACCGCTTAGTCTCTGTGGCATGCATCCCACACGCTTTGCCCTCGTTGCCCTGGCTCTGATCGACTTACTCGCCTTCACTTTAACTGGCTGCTCTGCCTCAACGACTATGACTGCTGCTTCCGATAACCCTGTGCCGAAAGACGCCCTCGACTGCGCGCCTGGCGAACTCTCCGCCTGTGGGCTGCCCTCGAACGTCGTTATCGATATGAGCAAGGTCTCCGTGCGCCGGACGGAAGCCGAGTGGCGGGCGCGGTTGACGCCCGAGCAGTACCGTGTGGCCCGCGAGCAGGGCACGGAGCCACCCTTTCGGGGCGCGTATTGGAATCACCACGACGACGGCGTCTACTTTTGCGTCGGCTGCGATACGCCGCTCTTCGATAGCGCGGAGAAATTTGATAGCGGGACGGGCTGGCCGAGCTTTTACCGCCCGATTGAGCGCGCCTTTGTGGCGACGCAGAAGGATTTTTCCCACGGCATGGTGAGAGAGGAAGTCCACTGTGCGGTTTGCGGCAGCCATCTCGGGCACGTCTTCGACGACGTGCCGCACAAAAAAGGCCGCCGCTACTGCATTAACTCGGCCTCCCTACGTTTTATGCCCCGCGCCGAATACGCCGCGTGGCTGGAGAAAAGGGCGTTAGACGAACTCTCTCCCTGACGGTCGACCAAGGGCCGACCGCCAACCAGAAAGGCCTGCGAGCCTTAGTTGGTGAAGAGGTTGGGCGGCATTCGGTTCATGAATTCCTCCATATAACCGGTGGTCGCCTTGCCTTCGATAAACACGGGGTCGGACATGATGGCCTTGTGCAGCGGGATGGTGGTCTTAATGCCGCGGATGATGTACTCGCTGAGGGCGCGGTAGCTGCGTTCGAGCGCAGTTTTGCGGTCGCGCCCGTAGCAGATGAGTTTGCCAATCATCGAGTCGTAGTGCGTGGGGATTTGGTAGCCGCTGTAGGCGTGGGAGTCGACGCGTACGCCGTGGCCGCCCGGAGCATAGTAAAGCCCGATCGTCCCGGGCGAGGGGATGAAGTTTCGCGCGGGGTCTTCGGCGTTGATCCGGCACTCGATGGCGTGACGCTTAAATTTGATATCGCTTTGGTCGAAATCGAGCTTCTCTCCGTTTGCGATGCGGATCTGCTCCTTGATGAGGTCGACGCCAGTGACTTCCTCGGTGACGGGGTGCTCGACCTGAATTCGGGTGTTCATTTCGATGAAGTAGAACTTCCCTTTGGAATCGACGAGGAACTCGATCGTGCCCGCGTTTTCGTAGCCGGCGGCGGTGGCGGCGCGAATGGCCGCCTTGCCCATTTTTTTGCGCAAATCCGGAGTGAGAAAGGGCGAGGGCGATTCCTCGACGAGCTTCTGGTGGCGGCGCTGCACGGAGCAGTCGCGCTCGCCGAGGTGTAGCGTTTTGCCGTGCGAGTCGGCGAGAATCTGGAACTCGATGTGCCGGGGATTCGCGATGTACTTCTCGATGTACACATCACCGTTGCCGAAGGCTTTCTCGGCTTCGTTTCGAGCGGAGTGGTATTCCTTGCCGAAGCTCACATCGTTGTGAGCGATGCGCATGCCGCGACCGCCGCCACCTGCCACGGCTTTGATGATGACCGGATAGCCAATTTTGCGGGCAATCTTCACCGCTTCAGTTTCGCTGGCGACAGGGCCATCGGAGCCGGGCACGGTGGGGACGCCCGCCTTGAGGACGGTGCTTTTGGCAACCGCCTTATCGCCCATCATGCTGATGGTTTTAGACTTAGGGCCGATGAACTTGATGTTACACGACTCGCATTGCTCGGCGAATTTTGCGTTTTCGGAGAGGAAGCCGTAGCCGGGGTGGATGGCGTCCACATCGGCAATCTCGGCTGCGCTAATAATCCGGTCTGTACGCAGGTAGCTATCGGAGCTGCGGGGGCCGCCGATACAGATCGCCTCGTCGGCGAGTTGGACGTGCAGCGACTGGACGTCGGCCTCCGAGTAAACGGCGAGGGTTTTTATGCCTAACTCTCTGCAAGCACGGACGATACGAAGGGCAATTTCACCGCGATTCGCGATGAGGATTTTTTGAATCATGAGGTTTTTTTAAAGGACTGTGGTTTGCCTTTTCAGTGCGCAGATCTGCCCGTGGTGAACGGTACTGTCGCGCCTTTGAGGCTAAGGCAGGGCGAGTGGGGGGGCTTCGGGCCCGGCCTTTCGGGGCGGGGTGGCGGGAACTCCAGCCTAGCTTTGCTTTACCTTGAAGAGGTGTTGGCCGTACTCGACGGGCTGGCCGTTCTCAACGAGAACCTCGATGATGGTGCCTTTGGTCTCCGCTTGGATTTCGTTCATGATCTTCATCGCCTCAATGATGCAGACGAGGCTCGTTTCCGTGACCTTGGTGCCTTCTTCGACGAAGGGCGCACTGTCTGGCGACGAGGCATGGTAAAAGGTGCCCACCATCGGAGACTTGATGTAGGTGACATCCTCCTCCTCTGCGGGTGCCGGTGCGGAGATACTCGCTGCGCTTGCGGGAGCGGTAGGTAGCGGCGCGCTTGGCGCGAGCAGGCTTTGTGCGGGGAGGACGACAGGCGCAGCGGCTGCGGCTGTGCCTTCACGGCAGATCTTCAGTTTGAAATCCTTCTCCTCAATAGCGAACTCGGTAAGTTCCGAGCGCCTAATGAGGTCGATGATTTGCTTGATTTGCTTGATGTCCAAAACTGGGGCCTTGATTGAGTTTTTAGAGAATCGGCTGCCAGTTAGAGCCGATTGAGGGAAGAGCGTTCAAAAGAATGCCGAAATGGAAGGCAATCTTCGTTTTCTTAGCCAATTCGGGCGAAAGTAGGCTGAAAACCGGTCTAAACGCTACTTTATTGGCCCTGTGTTCGGCAATGCGGCGCTTTCTTTTTTTGGGGAATCCGTTCTAGAAATGGCCAGAAAATCAGGCCTTTTCGCATAAAACACCTAAAATTTGGCGAGTTTTAGCGAAAATGTACCCCAAATAGAAATCCGAGCAGGAGTACCGCAAACGGTGCCCAATAAAACCGGTTCCAGCCCGTCCACTGCCGAAAGTAACCAATGAGCAACGACAGGAGCAGTGCGGCGAGAGTGACCGAGCCCATCCAAGGGGCTTTGAAGGTGGCCTGAAACCACAGCTGAGGCAGCGTCATGAAGCCTCGAATGCCCAGTTCTGTGATTGATAGGAAGAACAAGGCCGCATAGTTGGCCGCGATTGACCCGAGCTCGAAACCGATGAGTCCAAGGAGTAGCGAGCCAAAGCCCGACATGATCGCAAAGCTGGCGGCGGGGATTACGAGGAGGTTAATCAGGAGCGAGCCGGGCGTGAAGAGCTGAAAGAATTGAACGCCTGTGACAGCGCTCACGAGGCTTGCCGCGACCCCGATTCCGAGTAGGCCCAGCCCCCAGCGGCGTACCCGGTCGAGCGCGCGTTGGTGCCAGTGCCAAGTGGCGTTCGGGAGCATTGCATAAGGCTGCCAAGCGGCTTGCCACGACTCGGCCAGAGGCAGGCCGATCAGCAGCAGGGCCGCCACAATGCCGTAACTCATTTGAAAACTAGCACTGAAGACTTGTAGCGGGTCGAAGCAGATGACGATTAGCGCGGAGGCCGTGAGCGCGGCGATCGGGTTGACCGGGAGTCGTAGCACAAAGGCGATCAGGAAAAGCGCGACCATGACGAAGGCGCGCACAGCGGAGGGGGCTGTGCCGGTAATATCCACGTAGAGCCAGAGCGCGGCTAACTCGATGAACAGGCGCGGTTTCCCAGGGAGACTCAGGAGGCTAATCAGCCAGTGTAGTGCGGCGGCGATTACGCCGATGTGCAGCCCGCTGATTGCGAAAACATGCATCGTGCCGCTTGTGCGGAAGAGCCAGCTTTGCGCTTCGTTGAGTTCGCTTTTTTGGCCGAGGAGCATGGCGCGCAGGATGCCAGTGCGCAGCGGGTGCCTGGCCTCGATGCCCGCGCCGAGCGTCCGGCTGAAACGCTCCGCCATGCGCGCGCAAAACTGGCGGTAAGCAGAGGCGGGTTTTAGCGTTCGCAGCACTTGCCCTTGGGAAAACCGGAAATTGACGCCGGCGTTGTCGAGGTAGTGCGCGAAGTCCTCGGGGCTTGGATTGGAAGGCAGCGCACTGATGACGCCGATTCCTTCAATGCGCGTGGAGCGGAGCGGCGGCGGCATTCCGCCCGGCAGTTTTAGGGAAAAGTAGACGCGTTGGCCGACCAGTTCGCTTAAATGGGGGGCGGTGGCCGCGATTACAGCGATCCCGCTCGTGCGATCGGCGCGCTGCTGGGCAAAAGTGCGCGTGACTCGCAGCTCAAGCTCGGCTTCGCGCGGGGGCAGCCAGTCCCAGTCTGCGGGGAAGTGGCGCGTGTAGCCGTAGTACGCGCTGCCGAGCACAGTGAGTGCGGCGCAGCCGAAGCAGAGCGGAAAAAGCCGAGGCCATTTTCGTAATCGGCTGACTGTGAAGAGTGCAAAGAGCGTAAAGATCGCGACTCCCGCGCACAGTGTCGAGGGCTTCAGCCCAGAGTGGCCGAGGCTTAGTCCGCACACGAGCGGCAGCACTACCCATAGGAGCGGGGCGCGATGACCGAGACTTCGAAAACGCCTTAGCCGAGATGAAGCAGTGGGAACGTGCATCGGGCATCGGGTGTTTCAGGGAGGCCTTTGCGTCTAATCCTCGAGTGAGCGTGGCACTTCCCAGTTTGGAGACTGAGGAAACGCAGAGAAGTCCAAGGTGACGAAAATAGGGCGGTGATCGCTGGCGCTGCGGACCTGTGGGCCGTCGGCGATTTCGGCCGAGCCGTTTTTCACGAAAGGTAATACTGCAGAAGAGGCGAGGATGTGATCGACGCGGGAATAGCTGTCGTCTCGCGTATTGTGGTAAGTCCAATGCTCGCCGCGTGAGTCCGAGCTGGGGAGTAGGTGAGAAAATTTTAACTCACTGCGCTGCATGAGGTAGCGAAGCGGAGGGCTCACTTTTGTGTCATTGAAATCACCGAGGATGAGGTAGAGATCGGCCTGCGTGTCGGCAATGCGCTGGAGGATGAATTCGCGGATGCGCATCGCCTCCGCAGCCCGCCGAATCGCCGATTCCGGATCGGCCTTATTGGTGGTGTAGCGGCTTTTTAGGTGAAGCGCCCAGAGCGTAAGTGGCCCGGCTGGCGTGGCAAAGTGCAGCTCCAGCAAGCCGCGCTTAACGTCCTCAACCCCGTCCTGATACTCGAAACGCAAAGGGCTGTGCTCGTGAACGCGGGCGAAGGGGATTCGCGAGAGAGCAGCGATGTGTCGGGCCGCATCCGGTCCGCGCATCAGAACGGAATACGGATAGTCGCTTCCTTCCGCTTTTAAATCACGCTGAAGCTCAAGGAGATACTCGACTGGCCCCATCTCTTGAAGGACGAGAATATCGGCGTCGATCTCGCGGATCGTTTGGCGCAGAGCGCGTTTGGCCGCCTCGCTTTTGGGGTAATTGGCGCGGAACCCATGCGGTGTGCGGCGGTTAAGGGAGCCGTAGTTTTCGACGTTGTAGGTCGCGATTTTTAGCTGGGGTGGGAGCGCCGCCGGAGCGGGGGAAGGCACTCGCGCCTCCGCCGCAAGACTCAAGGCTCCCGCGAGCGAAAAAAGGACTGCGCCAAAGGAGCTTCTCAGTCGGAGGAGAAGACCGGTTCTGATAGGGGAG
>NZ_LSZP01000029.1:0-12500 GCF_001580045.1 Cephaloticoccus capnophilus | reverse complement strand
AAAGTCTAGGGTAAAATATAATGTAAGCAGGTAAAATAAACGCCTAGAATAGTAGCGTTTGCATAAACCAGTTACAGCAATTGATGGATGCCTTGGCTTCATCAGGCGATGAAGGACGCAGCAAGCTGCGATAAGCTTCGGATAGCGGCACACACGCTTTGACCCGGAGATTTCCGAATGGGGAAACCCGGCACCGATAATACGGTGTCACTTCAGGATGAATACATAGTCCTGATAGAGCAATACGCGGCGAAGTGAAACATCTCAGTAACCGCAGGAAAAGAAAGAGAATCGATTCCGTAAGTAGTGGCGAGCGAAAGCGGAACAGCCCAAACCAGAGGGATTTATCCCTTTGGGGTTGTAGGACCACAACGTGAAATGCAACGGTTAGACGAACACTCTGGAAAGAGTGACCAAAGAGGGTGACAGTCCCTTAGTCGAAAACCCGAGCAAATCTAGTGGTATCCTGAGTAGCACCGGACACGTGAAACCCGGTGTGAATCCATGCCGACCACGGCATAAGGCTAAATACTCGATGAAGACCGATAGTGAACTAGTACCGCGAGGGAAAGGTGAAAAGCACCCCTGTTAGGGGAGTGAAATAGTAACTGAAATCAATTGCTAACAAGTCAGTGGGAGCTCCCATGTGGAGTCACCGCTTGCCTTTTGTATAATGAGTCTGCGAGTTATTGTCTGTAGCAAGCTTAAGCCGGTACCCGGTGCAAGCGCAGCGAAAGCGAGTCCGAATAGGGCGTCTAGTTGCTGGCAATAGACCCGAAGCGGAGGTGATCTAACCATGACCAGGATGAAGCTGCGGTAAAACGCAGTGGAGGTCCGAACCGGTTACTCTTGAGAAAGTATCGGATGAGTTGTGGTTAGGAGCGAAAGACTAATCAAACCCCGTGATAGCTGGTTCTTTCCGAAATATATTTAGGTATAGCGTCTGGTGCTGATCTATGGAGGTAGAGCACTAAATAAGCTAGGGCCCCTACCGGGGTACTGAACTTAATTAAACTCCGAATGCCATAGAGTGAAGCCAGGCAGTCAGACGGCGGGTGATAAGGTCCGTCGTCGAGAGGAGAATAGTCCAGACCACCAGTTAAGGTCCCAAAATATGGCTCAGTGGAAAAGGATGTGATTTTGCTTAGACAATGGGGATGTTGGCTTAGAGGCAGCCATCATTTAAACAGTGCGTAACAGCTGACCCATCGAGCGAAATTGCGCCGAAAATGATCGGGACTTAAGCCATATACCGAAGCTGTGGATTCACCGCAAGGTGAGTAGTAGGAAAGCGTCCTAAGTGCTGCGAAGCGGAAGGGGTAACCGACCGTGGAGCGCTTAGGAGTGAGAATGCAGACATAAGTAACGATAAAGATGGTTGAATTCCATCTCGCCGAAATCCCAAGGATTCCTGGGGAAGGTTCGTCCGCCCAGGGTTAGTCGGGTGCTAAGACGAGGCCGTAAGGAGTAGTCGATGCCAAGCTGGTTTAATATTCCAGCACCACCGGATTTGCGTTTGACCCAAGGAGTGACGGAGAAAGTTAGAACAGCGACGTGTTGAATCGTCGTCGAAGCTCGTAGGCTGTCTGGGGATAAAAGACCAGATAAGGCTGAAAAGCGATAGGACCTTGAAGCTACGGCCGAAGGGGATTGTTCGATACTACGCTTCCAAGAAAAGCTTCGTGGTTAGCAAGTCAGGTGCCCGTACCGTAAACCGACACAGGTGGGATAGATGAGTATTCTAAGGCGCGCAGGTTAACTCTCTCTAAGGAACTCGGCAAATTGACCCCGTATCTTCGGTATAAGGGGTGCCCCGCAAGGGGCCGCAGTGAACCGCTTCAACCGACTGTTTAGCAAAAACACAGCTCTCTGCTAAGTCGCAAGACGACGTATAGGGAGTGACACGTGACCAATGCGGAAAGGTGAAAACGTGAGGTGCAAGCTTCGCGTCTAAGCCCCCGTGAATGTCGGCCGTAACTATAACGGTCCTAAGGTAGCGAAATTCCTTGTCGGGTAAGTTCCGACCCGCACGAATCGTGTAACGAGTTGAAGGCTGTCTCGGAGAGATGCCTGGTGAAATTGTAGTGGCGGTGAAGATGCCGCCTACCCGCAGCAGGACGGAAAGACCCTATGCACCTTTACTGTAAGCTGTTATTGTCGCTTGATTTTTAATACGTAGAATAGGTGGGAGACTTTGAAGCCCGGTTCCAGGATCGGGCTGAGTCGAAATGTGAAATACCACTTTTTAATTGTTAGGCGTCTAACCCCGACCCATTATCTGGGCGTGGGACAGTGATAGCAGGTCAGTTTTACTGGGGCGGTATCCTCCAAAAGAGTAACGGAGGATTTCGAAGGTTCCCTCAGCCCGGTCGGTAATCGGGCTATAGAGCGCATGAGTATAAGGGAGCTTTACTGTGAGACCTACAAGTCGAGCAGTTGCGAAAGCAGGATCAAGTGATCCGGTGGTTGAATGTGGAATCGCCATCGCTCATAGGACAAAAGGTACGCTAGGGATAACAGGCTGATCGCGCCCAAGCGTTCACAGCGACGGCGCGGTTTGGCACCTCGATGTCGGCTCATCACATCCTGGGGCTGGAGAAGGTCCCAAGGGTTCGGCTGTTCGCCGATTAAAGTGGTACGCGAGCTGGGTTCAGAACGTCGTGAGACAGTTCGGTCCTCTATCCGCTGTGGGCGTCTGTGATTTGAGGGGTTCATTCTCTAGTACGAGAGGACCGAGAATGACGAACCTCTGGTGTTCCGGTTGTCGCGTCAGCGGCAGTGCCGGGTAGCTAAGTTCGGAAGGGATAAGCGCTGAAAGCATCTAAGCGTCAAGCCCATCCCAAGATAAGATCACAATCCGACGCAAGTTGGTGCAAGGTCCGGGTAGACCACCCGGTTGATAGGACAGAAATGTAAGCGTAGTAATACGTTAAGTTTACTGTTACTAATGACCTTGCCGGTTTATGCAATTAATACGCTATTATTCTCAGGCGTTTATTTTACCTGCTTTGTCAGTACTCTAGACTTTTATCCAATTGCCCGAAAGGGCTCCCCTTCTTGGTGATTATTTGCCGGAGGCACCACCCGTTCCCATCCCGAACACGGCCGTTAAGCTCCGAACAGCCAATGGTAGTAGGGCACTATGCCCCGCGAGAGTAGGTCATCGCCAAGTTTATGGCCCGATTCTTCATAATTGAAGAGTCGGGCCTTCTTTTTTTTAGACTGAGCCACTTAAGCCGTAGGGCCGATCTAAGTTGATCGGCCAAAGCAAAAATGCCTTAGTCTGTTTTCAGGCTGAGGCGCAGAACATGATACGACAAGGGCGCGAGAATTCCTCGCACGCTTCCGCTTTCGTCTACGACGACGTTTTCCCCTGGTTTAGGCCTTATGTGATCTGGGTTTTGGGCACTATTGGTCGCCTGTAAATCATAGCCTTCCATTGCCAAATGCTCGGAGAGGCAGGGTTCGGGGAAGCCCGTTAGGTTGATTTCCAGCTCTGCGGTCTCACTCAAATGGCGGTTGATAATGAAGAAGGTGAGGGTGTTTTTTTCGCGATTGTAGACGCTTGCGACATCTAGGTAGGAGACCTGATCCGCCGCCGCGCAGTTGTAAGTCGGCGCATCGACTGCGGTGCGCAATGCCTCACCTCGTCCGTAAAGTGCCACGAGGCGATACGGATGATAGATGCTTTGACGCCAAGCGGGCCCCTCTTTTTCAGCTCGAATCGGGGCGATCACATTCACCAGTTGAGCGATGCAGGCGATTTTTACTCGGTCTGATCGGCGAATGAACTCGTTTAACAACCCGGCAACAAAGAGCGCGTCTTCAAAGTTATACGTTTCTTCCAAAAGAGCGGGGGCTTCTGGCCAATCCCATTCTGTGATTCGGCGGTTGTCTTTTTCGCGTTGGTGATACCAGACGTTCCATTCGTCAAAACAGATAAAGACGTCGTTTTTGGCCCGTTTTTTCGCCTTTATGTAGTCGATAGTGCCCGAAATCGCCTGAATATAGCGGCCCGTCTCTTCAATTTTCCCAAAGAAATTAAGCGTATTGCGCTCGTAGTTCTCAAAATATTTGTGGAGTGAAATATAGTCTACATTTTCGTAAGACTCCTCTAAAACTTCGCGTTCCCATTCGGGATAAGTCGGCATTTCATCATTCGAGCTGCCACAAACGATGGTCTTAATTGACGGATCAAAGCTTTTAAATGCCTTAGCGGTTTCGTTGGCCAAGCGTCCGTATTCAACTGCGACTTTGTGTCCGGTTTGCCAAGGGCCATCCATTTCGTTGCCGAGGCACCAGAGTTTAACGTTGTGCGGCTCGGTTTTTCCGTGGGAGCGGCGCAAGTCGCTTAGGGCTGTTCCCGAGGGGAAGTTAACGTATTCTAGAAAATTACGCGCATCATCTAGGCCGCGTGTGCCGAGGTTTACTGCGAGCATCATGTCGATTCCCGCGAGTTTGGCCCAATCGGCGAATTCATTAATTCCGATTTGATTTGTCTCGGTGCAACGCCAGGCCAAATCGAGCCGCACGGGTCGAGTTTCGCGAGGCCCGACTCCATCTTCCCAGCGATAGGCCGAAACGAAATTTCCCCCCGGGTAGCGAATCGCGGGAATGTTGAGATCCTGCACAAATTTTAGCACATCTTTCCTAAAACCCTGTTCGTCGGCTTGCGGATGCCCGGGGTCGTAAATGCCGCCGTAAATTGCACGGCCCATGTGTTCGATAAATGCGGAGTACAGCCGCTCGTCGATTGGGCTGATTGTGAAGTCTCGGTGTACGGATATTTTTACCTTCATTTTACACTCCTGATAGTGGGGTTGGGGGTAACTAAATGCGGGTTGGCGCTCCGCCGATTTGCGTCTTTGAGAAAAAAGTCAAGTCGCGGTGCGCGCTGTCCCGATGAGCTCTCGTTAAAACTTGGCAGTTGACAGAGTGAGCAAAGTGCTTAGCGGCCCGCTCCCGATGAATACCCCACTTGTTACTCCGCTTGATCCCTCACTCCGCCTCGAACAGCACGACGATACGGCTCTGTCGCTGCACTTCGGCGACTTGGAGTTGTTCCGCTATGTCTACCGTTCGGACGCTTATCCAGAGGAAGCGCCGCGTCCGTATTTCCATCCCTTGCGTTCGCTTGAGGGCGATGTGATGACCAACTTTCGTCCCAACAATCATCCGTGGCATCACGGGCTGAGCCTTACGATGAACAATGTCTCGGGAGCTAACTTTTGGGGCGGCCCGAGTTATCACGAAGATGGTTATCAGTGGCGTGGAGATTGGGGCCGCCAAAGCCATGTCGAGTGGCGCGTGCAAGAGGCCTCGGGTAATCGTGCACGACTTGAAGAAGTGCTCGAATGGACGCACCACGACGAAGTCATTTTTCGCGAAGAGCGGCGCATCGGAATTGCGGTCAACTCACCCGAAAAAGTGTGGACCTTGCGTTGGCGGAGCACGTTGACCAATGCGAGTAGCCACGATCTTACGCTGAGCAACCCCGGCACTTACGGGCTCGAAGGCATGCACTACGGCGGGCTGACCTTTCGCGGCACGCGCGATTTTTTCGATAGCTACCTCGACTCGACGCTCAAAATCACGGCTGGAAATTTCGGCGATCCCGACGGGGTGAATGCTCCGTTTAAGGGGGGCGAGCAGGCCAATGGGGCTTGTGCCGACTGGGTGGAGTTTCGCGGCCAGTTCGACGGTTCGCTGCGTCACTTGCACATACGCTTTGCCAACCATACGGGGCCGCTGAGGTGGTTTGTGTTGCCGAAGATGGAGATGGTCTGCTTCTCGCCGCATGCGACGAGCAGCCTCGATTTGCCTAGGGGCGAGGCACTAGAACTCGATCACAGTCTGAGCTTTGCGTGTGCTCCCGGCTCGCTGCGGGTGCGCAGTTTTGTCGATCAAAACCAAGCTTAGGTAAGCGCTGAGATTCAGGAAAAATGATTTGCATTCTAAGTTTCTATTCCTACCCAGTCGGCTCGCTTTCTGTGTCACCCCCCTGCGTTTGACAAACGCGCTTTCTCCTTAACCCCGGACTACCCCATGTTTACGCTAAAGGCTAATTTTGCTTTTGCGTCCGTCGAACCGTCGAACCGTCGAACCGTCGAACCGTCGAACCGTCGAACCGTCGAACCGTCGAACGGATTGTGACGGGAGGCGTGTTGGGGGGCAAGCTTTAATTGATCGTATCTCCCGAAGCCTGAAGGGCTTCTGTTTAGCGCACGGCCTATTTGGCGTGCGTTTTTTTATGTCCCCAGCCCGCGAGACGCACTGCGTCTCGCGGGCTTTTTGCATCCCTATCACTTAAACAACCCTCAAAAAAAAATGTGTTATCTCCCCAAAAAACACTTAATCGGTGCCGTTTGTGCACTGCTGCTCCTGTCTCATGTTGCACCTGCGCAACCGGTTTCTCCCCAGCCAAGCCAGATTGAAGACGAAACCGTAGTCCTTTCCCCTTTTGCGGTGCAGGAACGCGCGGATCTCGGTCGCTACCAAGCCTCCCAAGTCTCTTCAGGGACGCGTGTTCGGATGGATTTGATGGAGTCCACGCAGAGTATATCCGTTGTTACGCGCGAGCTTATCGAAGACATATCGGCGGATCGAGTTCTTGATGCCGCAAAATATTCTGCGGCTATTACGGAAAACACTTCGCCACATCTCCAAAATCGGATGACGGTGCGCGGGTTTCAGTCCAACGGAGTGACACTTGACGGGTTTCGTATCGCCCTTTCCTTTGCACCTAACCAAGACCCAGTTGTTATTGATCGGATGGAAATCGTGAAGGGGCCAAATGCGATTATTTCCCCCTCCGGCGTCCCGGGCGGTTTAGTAAATAATGTAACGAAGAAGCCCCACTTCACAGGAAATAAAGGCTACGTTTCCTATCAAGCGGGGCGTTGGGATGCAAACCGGATGGAGATGGATGCCAACTACGTCGTCCTGAAAGACAAACTCGCCATGCGCCTAGTGGGTTCTTATCAAGATTCCACTCGTTATGAAGAGTATGGCTATCGCTCGGGGTGGACGGTGATGCCTATGCTCACATGGCGAGCAAGCCCTAGCACTGAAGTGACTGTGCAATTTCAGGGATTTAATGAGTGGATACTCAGCCCCTGGTCGCCTCCGATTTCTGTCTATGCACGGGGTAGGACTAATGTGCGTATACAGGAGGGGCTTCCTCGTGACTTTGGTATAAGCCCTGATGCAGACATTAACGATGCTGGCTATTATTCTCGTCTATCCGTAAATACCAAGATCACCGACAGGCTTTCGATGCGTGTCGCTGGGAATTATGTAAATGTGAAGTATAAGGGGCAGTATGTTTTAGCCGCTCCAGATTTTGAAGTGGTCAGCGTCGACCAACTCACGGGGGAGTGGGTTTGGGACGGCGTGACATTTAATGATAACCCTGCCTATATAACTGATGGCGCGCGTGTTCATGAGCATGGTAGGCAGGCAAATTTCCAAAACGACTTTGCCTATGAGTTTGAAGGCCCGAGTTGGAAATCGAAGACAGTCGCCGGTTATGCCCTTAATTGGCGTGGGGTCTACCCGCGACCGTCTCCGTCCTTTGAGCCAAATCCCAACACCTACGATCTTGTGGCGGGAGAGCGGATCCCCGCAGGCTATACGCTGCGAAATACGTGGGGCGCGGGCTCTGCAAGCCGGAATCACGACTCTCAATACTATCTCTATCAGGTTGTTAATCTCCTAGATGATAAGCTCGTGCTAAGCGGTAGCCTTTCGTATAACGAATACGCCTCGGCGAGGCAAAACTACACGTCTGGTGCTCGCACCAAAGATACTATTTCGACTACTTTGCCCGCGGCGGGGATAGTCTATAAAGTCACCCCACAGCTTTCTGCTTACTACGGCTATTCAGAACAAGGCGTGCCCGATGGGCCGGACTTCAGCAACGGTGTGCCTCATCATGTCGAGTCCAGTACGCAGCACGAAGTCGGCGTACGTGTGCGGCTCGCCGATGGAAAGCTCTATGCGACACTTGCGTATTTCGACCTAAAGATAAGCGACGTCTACATGTGGGATCTGCGAAATTATACCGCCCCGATTCCTGACCCGCTCTATCCAGCGATTAAGTCTGATCGAACAGTGGACGGTGTGGAGTTTGAGTTTACATGGTCGCCGACGCCCCAGCTATCGTTTGTCGGTAATATCGCTCATAATAAAAATCGTGATGGCGACGGGATGCAGTTTGCCAATATTGCGGACGATTCCGCCGCGATTTGGGCGAGCTATGCATTTAGCGATACGGGGCCACTGGCCGGGCTGCGCATCGGCATCGGTGCCGACTATCTGGGAGAGCGTGCGGGCACGACACACCGTTGGACGACTCCGCCGCTCGGATTTACGCCAGTTCGGATACAGCCTTCGTTTTATGTTCCCTCGCGCACGCTTGTTAATGCGAGTGCGAACTATCGGATTAATAAGCACTGGAGCGCACAGCTCAACGTGACCAACCTAACTGACGAAGACTATATCATGGGGGCAAATGGTCGCGGTATCGATATGGGCACTCCGATCAATGCACGGCTCACGATTCGCTACGACTTCTAAGGCGTTCCTGAATAAATGAGTTAATTTCAGGACGCCCATGAAGGGGTTACGTAAAAGCCCGAGCGTTTCGCTAGGGATGCTTGTCATCCTCGCAATTGCGGGGGTGACGAGTGTCTTGGTCGCGTGGCTGCCGAAGCGCGAGGCGGCGGGGATTGTGTTTTGGCTGACCTCTGGGCGGCACGAGGTGGCGTATCAGCCCGTTGTTGCACAGTGGAACGAAGCGTCGCGGGCGAGGCGCTTCGGTTCGCAACCCTCGCTCGCCATGACGCGGATGGCGAATCGCTCGTTCGAGCAGCTTATGCTTTCGGGATTTTTGTCGGGGACACCTGTCGCAGACTTGCTCGAATCGAGTGACGACACGATCCCGCGTGCGTTTCTCGGGCCGGTCGAGCAGGTGGGCTTCGTCGATTTGACGCAGCGGCTGCGCGAGGAGGGGATTTACGAGCGCTTTGAGTTGCGTGCCTTCGACCCATTTACCTCGCGCGGTCACATTTTCGGGCTGCCGCGCGGCGTGCATCCGGTGCTGCTCGCGTATCGGGCGGATATCGTGGAGGCGGCGGGGATCGACCTTTCGCAAGTCGAGACCTGGGAGGACTATTTTAGGGCGATGCGTCCGCTCATGGCGGATAACGACGGCGATGGGCAGCCCGACCGTTATCTGCTCTCGTTTAATGAAGTCGCGACCAACGAGCTCACTATCTTGATGCTGCAAAACGGGGGCGTGTTTTTTGATGACGAGGAGCTCCCCGACTTTGCCAATGAGAAAAACGCGCACGTTCTCGCTACGGTTGTGAGTTGGATGACGGGGCCCGACCGCGTGGCGCAAACGACCACGCCGAACAGCCATCTGCGCAACCCCGATGGGTTTGCGCTGGCTGTGCCGATGCCCGATTGGCTGCTGAGTGTTTGGAAAATGGAGCTGCCCATGCTGACGGGGAAGCTGAAGCTGATGCCGTTACCCGCGTGGGAGCGTGGCGGGCGACGCACGAGCACGCGCGGCGGCTCCATGATTGGGATAAATCGGCGCAGCCCGCATGCGGAGGCCGCTTGGGAAATCGCGAAAACGCTCTACACCTCGCGCGAAGTGGCCGAGCAGCTTTATCGGGAGACTTCGATAATCTCTCCGCTAAAGGAGTTTTGGGGCGAAGCGTTTTATGCGGAGCCCGACCCTTACGTGAGCGGGCAAGCGGCGGGGCTGCTTTACATCGAGCAGGCTCCGCATGTGCCGAAGCGCACGTCCTCGCCCTATGCGGCGACTGCCGAGACTTACATGATCGGGGCCTTTCTCGACCTGCGCGAATATGCGGAGCAGCACGCCGTCTACGATGCGGAAGCGCTCAAGCCGGTCGCACTGCGTCTACTCGAAGAGGCGCAACACTCGCTCCGGCATCTGATCCTGCGAAACACCTTTCTTTCTCCCCCAACAAAATGAACTCCACAGTGAACGCTAACTCCTCACCCAAACCGGTTCGTATTCTCATCGTCGGCACGGGCGGCATGGCCCACCAACACGTCTGGGCGTATCAAAAAATCTCCGCCGTGAGGCTCGTCGCGGCAGTCGATATTAACCCGGAGCGGCTCCGCACCTTTGCGCAAAAATATGAAATCCCCCAAACGTTTGGCTCGGTAGAAGACGCGGTGGCGTGGGGGCAGTTTGATGCGGCGAGCGTGGTCACGCCCGATGGGCTTCACTACGCGGCGACGCTGCCGCTGCTTGCTGCGGGTAAGCACGTGCTTTGCGAGAAGCCGCTCGCGAGCAGTGCGCGTGACGCGGTGGAGATGGCCGAGGCGGCGGCGCGAGCGGGTGTGGTTAATATGATGAACCTCACTTACCGCAACGAGCCGACGATGCAAAAGGCCGCGCAACTCGTCCGCGAAGGGGCACTCGGCGAAGTGCGGTTTTTCGAGGCCAGCTTCCTGCAAAGCTGGCTGCATCAACCCGCTTGGGGAGACTGGAAAACGGAGAGCGCCTGGACGTGGAAACTCTCGACCGCGCATGGCTCGCGCGGTGCACTGGGCGATGCCGGCGTGCATATCCTAGACTACGCGACTTTTATTGTGGGGCAGGAGGTCGTCGAGGTCGCGGGACGGCTGCAAACTTACAACAAAGCCCCGGGCGGGCGCGTCGGTGAGTTTACCCTCGATGCAAATGATAGCGCGATAATGAGCGTGGCCTGCACGGGCGGATCGATCGGCACCATCATTGCGACACGGGCAGCGACCGGACACCTAAACGACATGGTGATTAAAGTGTACGGCGAGACGGGTGCGCTCGACTTGCGTTATCGCTTGGGCGAGAGCGAGCTACACGCCTGCCTTGGTGCGGCCAACGTATTGCACGGCAAATGGGAACCGGTGGATTGCCCGGCGGTGACCTACCCGAGTAACTACGAACGCTTCGTCGCGGCGATTCGCGGTGAGACCAGCCCCGAGCCCGACTTTGCTAGAGGGGCGGCCTTGCAAAAAGTGCTGGACCGCGCCGAGGGGCGCTGAGCCAGCGCTGGCAGTGACGCCGCCGCCAGGCCGACGCACGCAAGGTAGTCTTCCCCGCTAAGCTAGGGCCTGTTCGCGTTTCAAACGTGGTCGCGCTACCAACACTTGACGACGGCTCGGCGCCTAAAGTCGTCCTGTGCACGCCGTCAGGCGGCCCGCAAAGTAGAAACGGTCCACGACCGTCCGCGCGGTCAGTGACGCTCTCTCTGAGCTTCCACTGCGCGTGGGGCGGCAGCGTGTCGCTGCATCCATTCAATTTGGGATTTCGCAACGCGCTATCGCGCGAAAGCGAAATCCCAAATTTGAAAGCACTCCCCCCTGTCGCGTTGCGACAGGGGGGAGTAGAGCGATAACCCGTTTGGGCGAGGAGGGAAAATCATTAATAAGCTCCCGCCTCCAAGTTTGGATTCCTTTCTACCGAACGCTTGGTGGCCGTGCTTATGCACGGCAACCAAGCGTTCGGTAAATGGGTGCCGGCACAGCCTGCCGCCCCACGCGCAGTGGGAAAAAGCGTATTAGCGCGGCCACGTTTGAAACGGGAGCAGATCCCTAGGAGGGACTTCTGCCTAGGCAGGCTTTTATGCGGCGGCGGAGTAGGCTGAGGGGCACTGTGCTGGCCACGAGGAGGCTTCCGTAGGTGGCGGATTCGGGGGTGGCGGAGATTACCCAATAGGCGTTGTTGTAATTCTCTAGGTGGATGTTGTTGCGGTCGTAGCCCTTGAACTCGATTTTTTTCAGCGCGTCTTCGAGGTGCACGCTGTTTTTCCTCACGAGTATGTAGTCGCGTTTATCCCGCCAGCCGTGAATGCGTAAGGTGCTACCGTCACCGATTATCAAGTCGTCTATGTATAAAAGACGCCGTCCGTGTTCGGAGTGACGATCCCCTGAGCCAAAGTCGATTGCTCCCTTTCCTTCGACGAATAGTTCGCGGAACGTTTCTTGGAGCTGTTCTTTAATATGAGCGCTGAAGTTTAATTTAGAGGCTTTTTCGTAAGAGATGAGCGAGACTCTTGCATGGTCGGCGATTTGATCGTTTTTGTCAATGTACACGGCAGCTCCCTTCATGATGTTGAGGCGATTTCCTGAAATAGTTTTCCTGCTGTATCTGCTCGACAAAACGAGGCTTGCGTTTCCTGTTACAGTTGTATCCCCTGTAAAACTATTGCCCCAATCGCCGGAAAATATAACTTCTGCGTGAGCCCCTGGCGCTGCAGTTATATTTACCCCTACGGGATTGCCATTATTGGCTATATTGCTTTTAATTTCGATACCCGACTTTGGGCCGCCAGTAGCATGAATTTTGATTACTTGTGAGTTAGTAGAAGAGGTTAAATATAGTCCTTCTATACCGCGGATATGATTGTAGTTTAAAAGGATTCCCTCTCGATCAATATATAATATATTTTCGTAAGAAATGTCTGCGGCGTTTG
>NZ_LSZP01000028.1 GCF_001580045.1 Cephaloticoccus capnophilus | reverse complement strand
GGGGGGGGGGGGGGGGGGCTACATAAAGCGTTGATAGTTATTGATATGTATAATGTAAAGGCGTTTATTTTATGAGTATTATGGCGAAGCATGTAGCACCTAATAATGCATGCGCGTTATGTCTTAAAACGAAACCTGTCGCTGAAAATAATGCAACGGGTTCGTAGCTTATGGTGTAGTATGAAAACGTAGTCTCTACTCTGTCGAAGAGCTCATCGCGAGTTCATCGTTTGCGATTTGTGGGGATGTTGGCGTTTTCGGAGATTTCGCGGGCTATTAGGGGCGGGAGGGCGCGGGCGGCGAGTGGGTCGGGTCACCGGCTTTCCCAGGAGCCGTCGAGTCGGCGGGTGAGGCAGTGTTTGAGTTCGAGCATCATGAGTGCGGGTGCGAGTGCGCTGGCACTGAGTCCGGTTTGGGCGGCGAGTGTGTCTGGCGTTAGAATCGCACCGCCTGCGAAGCAGGCTAGGATTTGTGCTTCTTGTTCGGTGAGGGCTGGGGTTGCGGTTTTCTCGTCCTCGCCGTTGCCGTCGAGGGGAGGGAAGCGCGGTTGTTGCCCGTGGCCGTAGTCTAGCTCGGAGAGGATGTCTTCGACGCTGGTGGCGAGGACGGCGCCGTCGCGGATGAGTTGGTGGCAGCCGCCGCTAGTGGCTTGGTCGATGCGGCCGGGGATGGCGCAGAGGAGGCGATTTTGCTCTCCGGCAAAGCGGGCGGTAATCATGGAGCCGCCGGAGACTGCGCTTTCGACGACGAGCACGGCGTCACAAATTCCTGAAATCACGCGGTTGCGCATCGGAAAGGTTTGGCGATCGGCGCGTCGGCCAAAGGGAAACTCGGAGATAATCGCGCCAGTCGCCTCAATCTGCCGGTACAGGTCGAGGTTTTGCGGGGGATAAACGATGTCGATGCCGTTACCGAGTACGGCGACGGTTTTCCCGCCGACGGAGAGCGCGCCTTCGTGGGCGGCGGTGTCGATGCCTTGGGCGAGGCCGCTGACGATACAAAAGCCGAGTCGAGCGAGCTCGGCAGCGAATTTTTTCGCGATCGCTTGCCCGTATAGGGTGGTGCGTCGGCTGCCGACGATGGCGATACTCGGAAGCGAGAAGTCGTAATCGCCCTTTCGATAGAGGCCGATTGGCGGATCGCTGATTTCGCGAAGGAGCGGTGGGTAAATCCCGTCTTCGGGAATGATGAAGTCGGTGTGTGCGTCTGCCATGCGCGCTTCTTCTCGGGGGAGGTCGAAGTGGCTGCGCCAGCCGTGTACGGTCGCGCTTATTTTGGGGCCGACGCCTCTAGTGGATTCGAGTTTCTGGGGAGAGGCGCATAAGACTTCACGCGGATCGTCGCCGAGGTCTTCCAGCAAGCGATTGAGCGTGATTGGCCCGATTTCTGGCAGCGCGTTTAGGATGAGCCGCGCTTGAGTGAGTGTGAGTTCGTCAGTCATGGGGGATTTTTTGGGGCTAAAAGGCGGGGCGCCTAGGCCTTAGGCTTGTCGCTTCAGCCGTGCCCAAAGGCGATGACATCAATGTGCCGAGCACCCGCGCGGCGCAGCACCGTAGCGCAACTATTCAGCGTGGCGCCTGTCGTGAATACGTCGTCGACGATGACGTAGCGTAGTTCGGGGGAAACCGCCGCGCGCTTTTTCAGGGCGAAGGCATTTTTTAGGTTTTTCAAACGGGCTTGTTTATTATGGCGGGTCTGCGACTCGGTGTGTCGGATGCGCCGAAGGAGGGTTTCCACCTGGGGGCGAGTGGCGGCATTTGTATCTGCCTCCGCGGCGTCGGGTTTTAGTTTCGTGAGTGTGTGTGCGAGGAGTTCGGCTTGGTTATAGCCGCGTTTTCGCTGGCGGCGTGGATGCAGGGGGACAGGGACGAGTACGGCCGAGTTTAACCACTGCGCCAGGCCGGGTGAGCCAGAGAAGAGCCGTTGCATATCCTCAATCACGTAGAGCCCAGCGTGGTATTTTAGTTTATGTACGAGGCTGCGAGCTGGGGGGCGAAGGAGGACACACGTGCGCCCCTCATCGAAGGCAGGATTGAGCCCTTCGCAATGGGGGCAGAGTCGTGTGTCTAGGGATTCATCCACCGCGCCGTGAAAGGGATAGCCGCAGGTCGTGCAGCGCGGCGGCTTGATCGGAGTGAGCTTTGACGCGCAGCGTGTACACAGATGCCGCAGCGGGCTGTCATCGGCAATGCGTCCGCGACAATGTACGCAGGCGCGCGGGAAAAAGAGGTCGAGGAGGCGCTGGCCTAGGCTCAAACGCGAGCCGCGCTGCTGCTCAAAATCTGGCTCCGACGCGGCCACGTTTGAAACGGGAACAGACGCTCCTCGCTCCAGTGCCGATTTTTTTAGTACGGCATTTCCGCATCGTTTCATAGTTGGGCGGGCTGTTTGCAGGCCTGGAGGCGAAGGCGTGATGCGGGACTAAAAAACCCGTGCGGTATAGGGGCCACACGGGTTTGATTGCATCGGGGTTTCCCTCGATAGGGTGAGGAAGTTGGGGAGTCCGACCGGCTGGCTTACTTCTTTTTACTTTCTCTTTCGGCTTTCTGTGCGGCGCGTTCCTGTCGTTTTGCCTCACGCTCGGCGCGGCGGGCTGCTTGCTCTTGTTTCTTTGCTTCGCGTTCTAGCCGTTTGGTTTCTCGCTCGGCATCGCGGTCGGCTTTCATTATGGCGCGTTCTTCTTTATCGAGCTTTCCGTCGCTATTGGCATCGTACTTTTCGAGATCGGCTTGCCGCTTAGCATCTCGCTTGGCCTTGTCGGCGGCTTTGCCTGCAGCGATTTCGTCTTCGGTGATAATTCCGTCTTTATTAGTGTCGTAGCGCTTGGGGTATTTGGGGGCTTTCTTTTCCGTCTTCGGTTTTTCTTCAGGGGCCGACTCTTGGGCTTGAAGGGGCGCGGAAAGTGCCAGTCCGAGAACCAACACACAGGATAGAGAAGTGAGGGTGAAGGTACGGGATTTCATAAGGACGCGACCCTAAGCAGGCTTCTATTAATCACAAGTGGCGCACCGAGAAATTGAGGCGAAATCAATCGCGGGCTGTCTTGGCCTTAGGTGTTTAGCGTTTGGCAGATTTCGCAGCGGGTGCCGTCGCAGCCGCGTGCGGTGCAGTGTTCGCGGCCGTAGTAAATGATACGCAGGTGCAGTTTATTCCAGCGTTCGCGCGGGAAGCATTTTTTTAGGTCGCGCTCGGTCTGCACGACGTTCTTTGCGCTGCTGAGTCGCCAGCGCGCGGCGAGCCGGTGAATGTGGGTATCGACGGGGAAGGCGGGCACGCCGAAGGCTTGGGCCATGACGACGGAGGCGGTTTTGTGGCCGACGCCGGGGAGTGCCTCCAACTCCTCAAACGTGTGCGGGACTACGCCTCCGTGTTGTTCGATGAGGATGCGTGAGAGGCCGGAGATGGCGCGCGCCTTTTGCGGGGAGAGGCCGCAGGGCCGGATGATTTGCTGAATCGCTTCGACGGGCACGCGGGCCATGTCGGCCGGATTATCGGCGAGGGCCCAGAGAGCGGGAGTGACGGTGTTGACGCGTTTATCGGTGCACTGGGCGGAGAGGAGCACAGCGACGAGGAGGGTGTAGGCGTCGCGGTGGTCGAGCGGGATGAGCGTCTCGGGGTACAGCTCGGCGAGTCGCTGGTCGATGTAGGCCGCGCGCGCGGCTTTCGCCTTTATGGTCATAGTTTGGTTTTTTTTGGAAAAAATCCGGTATCTGCCGCGTGGAACAACTTCTTAATTGTCGGAGTGTTGGGCCGCCCTAGCGTCGCCGCTCAATCATGTCTTCGCTACGCGACCTTCTCGCCCCAATCGACCAATTTGAATCGCGCCACAGCGGCAGTGCCGACTCGGGGGAGTTGGCGGCGATGCTCGCGCAAGTGGGTTACGAATCGCTCGATGCGTTGAGCGCGGCAGCAGTGCCGGAGGACATTCGTTTGCCGCGTAGGCTCGCGCTCCCTGAGGCGGTGGGCGAGGCGGCTGCGCTCGCCGAACTGCGCGGGCTGGCGGCGCAAAACCAAGTGTTTCGCAGCTTCATCGGCGCGGGCTACTACGACTGTGCGGTGCCTGCCGTGATCCAGCGTAACATTTTGGAAAACCCGGGCTGGTATACGGCCTACACGCCTTACCAGTCGGAGATTTCGCAAGGACGGCTCGAGGCCTTGCTCAATTTCCAAACGCTCGTCAGCGAGTTGACCGCACTCGATATCGCCAATGCCTCAATGCTCGACGAGGGCACGGCCGCCGCCGAGGCGATGATGATGTGCCACCGGATAAAGCTCGGCGGGCGCAGCGACGCCGCGCGGTTTTTCGTGTCGGAGCAGTGTCACCCGCAGACGATTGAGGTCGTGCGTACGCGCGCCGCCCCGCTTGGGGTCGAGGTCGTTGTGGGCGACCACCGGAGCTTTGAGTTTGGCGGCGCAGAGGGCGGGGGCGCTGTGCCCGCGATCGTCGGCGTGCTTGTGCAATATCCTGACACGCGCGGGAGCATTCATGATTACGAAGCGTTTTTTGCGCGGGCGCATGCGGCCGGTGCGCTGTGTGTCGTGGCTGCCGATTTGCTTGCGCTGACTTTACTGCGTGCGCCGGGCGAGTTTGGTGCGGATGTCGCGGTGGGCTCGGCACAACGTTTTGGCGTGCCAATGGGCTTTGGCGGGCCGCATGCGGGCTACCTCGCGACGCGCGATGCGCACAAACGCCAGATGCCGGGCCGACTCGTCGGAGTCTCCAAAGATGCGCAAGGCCAGCCCGCGCTGCGGCTCGCACTTGGCACGCGCGAGCAACACATCCGCCGCGAGAAGGCGACCTCCAACATTTGCACCGCCCAAGTCCTGCTTGGCGTTATGGCCTCCATGTATGCGGTTTACCACGGGCCAAGTGGCTTGCGGCGTATCGCGCAGCGCACGCGGCTACTCACGCAGATCCTCGCGCGCGGACTCACTGCTCTGGGTGCGCGTGTCAACGCAGAGCCCGTCTTCGATACGCTGACGGTGGGTAATGTCGCTGCGGCGCGCGTTCACGCTGCGGCTGCGGCGCGCCGGATGAACCTGCGCCAGATCGACGCCTACACGGTGGGTATCTCGCTCGACGAGGTGACGACGCTGGCGGAGGTCGAGACGCTGCTAAGCTTTTTTGGCGAGACGCCGACGCCCGCGCCCGAAGCGATCGGCGCGCTCGATTACCCCGCGCCGCACGCGCGGCAGTCGGCCTACCTCGCGCACGAGGTGTTTAACCGTTACCACACCGAGCACGAGATGCTGCGCTACATAAAGCGACTCGAAGCGAAGGACCTCTCGCTATGCCACTCGATGATTTCGCTCGGTTCGTGCACGATGAAGCTCAACGCGACGAGCGAGATGCTGCCGATCACTTGGCCCGAGTTTGCGCGGCTGCACCCGCACGCGCCCGCCGAGCAGTGGCGCGGCTACCGTGCGCTTTTTGATAACCTTGAGCAGTGGCTGGCCGAGATTACCGGTTTCGCTGCCGTGAGTCTCCAGCCCAATGCGGGCTCTCAAGGCGAGTACGCGGGGCTGCTGGCGATTCGCGCTTACCACCGCTCGCGCGGCGAAGGCGAGCAGCGGCGTGTGTGCCTCATCCCGACCAGTGCGCATGGGACGAACCCTGCGAGTGCCGCTATGTGTGGGATGCAGGTCGTGCCGGTGGCGTGCGACGAGGCGGGTAATATCAACCTCGACGACCTCCGCGCAAAGGCCGCCGCGCACGCCGCGGAACTCGCCGCGCTGATGATTACCTACCCCTCGACGCACGGCGTCTTCGAGCCGGGTGTGCGCGAAGTTTGCGAAATCGTCCACACGCACGGCGGCCAAGTCTACATGGACGGGGCTAACATGAATGCGCAGGTCGGCCTAAGCTCGCCCGGGTTCATCGGTGCGGATGTCTGCCATCTGAACTTGCACAAAACGTTCTGCGTTCCGCACGGCGGCGGCGGCCCCGGTGTCGGGCCAATCGGCGTGGCGGCGCACCTCGCCCCATTTTTGCCCAAAGATGGACGTAAGGGAAATCCGACTACGATGGCGGGCGTGGCGGAAGGCGAAGCGGTTAACTCGGGCTCGGGTGCGGTGAGTGCCGCGCCTTTTGGCAGTGCGAGCATTTTGCCCATCTCGTGGATGTATATCCGGATGATGGGCGCGGACGGGCTGCGCCGCGCGACGCAACGCGCAATCCTCAACGCCAACTACATCGCCAAGCGGCTGGAAGGGTATTTCCCGGTCCTGTATCGTGGGAATGGCGGGCTCGTCGCCCACGAGTGCATCCTTGAGTTTCGCGACTGGAAGCCGCGTGGGGTCGAGGTCGAGGACGTCGCCAAGCGATTAATCGATTATGGCTATCATGCGCCGACGATGTCCTTCCCCGTGCCCGGGACGCTCATGATCGAGCCCACCGAAAGCGAGACGCGGGCCGAGCTCGACCGCTTTTGCGACGCGCTGATTTTCATTCACGCCGAGATGAGTGCGGTGGCGAGCGGCGAGGCCGATGCGCGGGATAATGTGCTGAAAAATGCGCCGCACACGGCGGCCGTTGTGAGCGCGAGCGAGTGGTCGCACGCGTATTCGCGCGAGTCGGCCGCGTATCCCGATGCGCATACGCGCGCGACGAAGTTTTGGCCCGCGGTCGGCCGCGTGGACAATGTCTACGGCGACCGAAACCTTGTCTGCGCCTGCGGTGGCATGCAGCCACTTTCATAGACCTCGCGGACAGAGTGAGCCGCGCAACACGCTCGCCCTGCCAGGGTCTGTTCCCGTTTCAACCGCGCGCCGTGCCGGAGGCCGATTTCCCACTGCGCGTGGGGCGGCAGGCTGTGCCTGCACCCGTTCAATTTGGGATTTCTCATCGCGCTATCGCGCGAAAGCGAAATCCCAAATTTGAAAGCACTCCCCCTGTCGCGTTGCGACAGGGGGAGTAGTAAAAGGGAAAGTAGAGTGATAACCCGTTTGGGCGAAGTGGGAAGAGTCACGAAAAATCCACGTCCCAAAGTTTGGGTTCCTTTTCACAGAGCCGCCTCGTCGCTTGCGGGCTCCATAGCGAGTTGCTGTGCAGCGTCGTCGTGGGAAGTCCCAGCCCCGGGCTCACTTTGGTTTTTTTGCGGCTTGGGCTCGCGGCTACTTTGGGCGGCTCAAAAAAAACGCCCCTCTGTGGGAGAGGGGCGTCGTGCTTGGCGGGCGAATTTGTTTTACGGCTACTTCTTGGCCGACTCTGCCCGGATGATTCGGGCGGCCTCGACCATGTTGGCGAGGGCGGGGCGGACCTCCGCCCAGCCGCGCGTCTTTAGGCCGCAGTCGGGGTTGACCCAGAGGTTTTCGGGCGGAATGACTTGGGCGGCTTTGCGCATGAGTTTGACCATCTCGTCGACCGTGGGGACGCGGGGCGAGTGGATGTCGTAAACGCCGGGGCCGATTTCGTTGGGATACTTGAAGTTCACGAAGGCACCGAGCAGCTCCATGTTTGAGCGTGAGGTCTCGATGGTGATGACGTCGGCGTCCATCGCGGCAATGGAGTCGATGATGTCGTTAAACTCCGAGTAGCACATGTGGGTGTGGATCTGGGTGTTGTCGCGCACTCCGGCGGCACTGAGCCGGAAGGCGTTGACGGCCCAGTCGAGGTAGGCGGCCCAGTCGGAGCGGCGCAGCGGGAGGCCTTCGCGGATGGCGGGTTCGTCGATTTGGATGGCGGCGATACCGGCGGCTTCGAGGTCGCGGACTTCGTCGCGCAGCGCGAGCGCGATTTCAAAGGTGGTGTCGCGGCGCGGCTGGTCGTCGCGCACGAAGCTCCACTGGAGCACGGTGACGGGGCCGGTGAGCATGCCTTTCATCGGGAGTTTGGTGAGCGACTGGGCGTAGGCGGACCAGCGCACGGTCATCGGCGCGGGGCGCGAGACGTCGCCAAAGATGATCGGGGGCTTCACGTAGCGGGAGCCGTAGCTTTGCACCCAGCCGTGTTCGGTGAAGGCGAAGCCGTCGAGCTGCTCGCCGAAGTACTCGACCATGTCGTTTCGCTCATATTCGCCGTGCACGAGCATGTCGATGCCGACCTCTTCTTGAAAGCGCACGCAGGCAAGCGTTTCGGCTTCGATGAATTTTTCATACTCGGCGGTGCCGAGTTCGCCGCGTTTGTGGCGGAGACGGGCCGCGCGGATTTCCGGCGTTTGTGGGAAGGAGCCGATTGTGGTGGTGGGGAAATCGGGTAGGGTGGCGAGCGGGCCATTTGCGCCGCGCTGGGCGAGGCGGCGAGTGGCGTAGGGCGAGGCGCGGTCGAAGTCGCTGGGGGCGACCTTGGCGGTGCGTGCCTTGACCTCGGGGCGGTGAATGCGCGGGCTCTCGCGGCGCGACTTGATGGCGGCCGCGTTGGCGGTGAGTGCGGCTTCGTCGGCTTGGCCGCCAAGTGCCGAAGCGAGCGTGGCGACTTCGCTCAACTTTTCTTCGGCGTAGGCGAGCCAGCCTTTAAACTCGGCATCGAGTTTTTGTTCGTTGCGCAGGGTCACGGGGACGTGCTGGAGCGAGCAGGAGGGCGCGAGGAGGAGGCGGCCTGTGCCGAGTTTGGCGGCGGCGGCTTGGGCGCGGGGGAGGAGTGCGGCGAGGTCGCTTTTCCAAATGTTGCGCCCATCGACGAGGCCGAGAGAGAGGGCTTTGTCGGCGGGCAGCTCGGCGAGGACGCGCTCGATTTCCTTAAGATCGCCGCGCGGGGTGGCGTCGAGGTGCAGGGCGGCAACGGGGAGTGCGAGGTAGGTTTCTAGGTTTTCGCGGAGTGCGCCAAAGTAGGTCGTGACGAGGAGTTTTAGTTTGGGCGCGGCGGTGGTGAGTGCGGCATAGGCAGTCGAGAGCGCGCGGCGTTCGGCGTCGTCGAGGTCGAGCGCGCCGATGGGTTCGTCGAGCTGCACCCACTCTGCGCCGAGTGCTTCGAGCTTTTGGAGGATCTGCGCGTAGACGGGCAGGAGTGAGTCGAGGAGTGAGAGCCGGTCGAAGCTGGGGTTTTGCGAGTCTTGGACTTTGCCAAGCTTGAGGTAGCTGACGGGGCCCAGGATTACGGGCTTGGTGCGGATGCCGAGTGCGAGCGCTTCGGAAAACTCGTCGAAGATTTTGGTCGCAGAGAGGGCGAAGCGCGTGTCGGCCCGAAACTCGGGGACGATGTAGTGGTAGTTGGTGTCAAACCACTTGGTCATCTCGCTGGCGTAGGTGGCCGCTTGAGCGTCGGCACTGTCGCCCTGGTCTTTACTGCAAGTGCAGGCGTCTTTGGCGGCTGCGGCAGAGCCGCCGTCGTTGTTGTTGCCGCCTTTGCGCACGCCGCGGGCAATCGCGAAGCGGGTGTCGAGATCGACCTGGCCGCCTTGCCAGCCGAAGCGGGGTGGGACGTTGCCCACGAGGCAACTCGTATCGAGGACTTGGTCGTAAAAGGTGAAGTCGTTTGACGGGATAAGGTCGATCCCTGCGGCGCGCTGCGTCTCCCAGTTTTTGCGGCGCAGTTCGGAGCCGACTTGTTCGAGCTCTGCGCGGCTGAGCTTGCCCGCCCAGTAGGCCTCGGTGGCTTTTTTGAGCTCCCGCTTTTCGCCGATGCGCGGGTAGCCGAGGTTGTGAGTGAGGGGACGTGCAGTCGTGGCAGTGGTGGTCGTCATAGTAAAAGAGGTCGTGCAGTCGAAGGGGCTCGTGTTACAAGTCAATAATCATATACGTAATATATGATTCGTTTTTAGGATTGTTGCTCAGTGGATGCTTCGGGGCTCGTCGCGCGGGGCGAGCGGGTCGTAGCGTGCCGCCCGTATGGTTACCAAACTACTGCATACGCGGATGCGCGTTAACGATTTGGAGGCGACGCTGCGGTTTTACGTGGAGGCGCTCGGGCTCACGGTGACGCACCGGACCACTTCTCCACGCGGGGCGAAGCTCGGGTTTTTGGCCACGCCAAACAGCGAGGAGCTGATCGAGATTTGCCAAATGCCGGAGGGGATGGCCGAGCCCGTCGTCGTGCAGCCCGACCTCGTCCACTTGGCGTTTAGTGTGGAGGACATGGCGGCGTTTGAGGCCGAGCTAAAGCGGCGCGGCTACGCGCTGAGTGACGGGCCGACGCAGACGAGTAGCGGGAGTATCATCGCCTTCATCGACGCTCCCGAAGGCTACGAGGTGGAGCTGGTTCAGCCCGCGCGAGCGTGAGCGCGCGAGGCGGTGGGAGCGCGAAGCGTGCGTGCGCGCGGATGGCCGCTTTATGGCGCAAGTGGCGCGCCTAGCGACTACGGCTCAAGCGCCGTCGCGCTCCCCCGCGCTGTTCGCATAGCGCCAGCGCGGGGTGAGCTGTGTCGCCGTGTGCTCTTGCTTAGGCCATAGCGCCGAGCATGGCCGAGATCCCGTGTTGCAGGCCGCGCAGTTCGGAGATGCCGCGCAGTCGGCCGATGAGTGGGTAGCCTGGGCAGGCGGGCTCGGGGCGGCGGAAATCGTCCAGAATTTTGTGTGCGTGGTCGGGCCGGAAAACGAGTTGCCAATTGGGGGCGCCTGCGGCGTGGCGGCGGCGCGTCTCTTCCAAAAGCGTGCGGACGACGGCAGCCATTTTCGCCGAGTCAGCGAGGTGCGGGCCTTCGTAAAAAACGCCGCCTTCGGTGTGAACAACGGTGCGCAGGTGAATGGCGTGAATGCGCGAGGCGAAGCGGCGGGCGATTTTGGGCAGGTCGTTGCTGGGGCGTGCCCCGAGCGAGCCGTTGCAGTAGCAGATGCCGTTGGCCGGGGAGTCGACCATGGCGACTAAGTCGGCGAGGTCGTCTTCGGTTGAGATGATGCGCGGTAGCCCGAGGATGGGGAAGGGCGGATCGTCGGCATGGATGGCGAGGTTGACGCCGACTTGCGCGGCGACGGGGACGATTTCTTCGAGGAAGAGTTTTAGGTGTGCCTTGAGTTTGGCGGCGTCGATTTTTGCGTAGGGCGCGAGCATGCCGCGTAGGTCCTCGAGTGAGACTTGGCCTTTTAGGCCCGGGAAAAAATCGAGGGTTTGGCGGATAAAGGCCGCTTGGCCTTGGGGTCCTAGCTTGTCCCAAAAGGTGGCCGCCGCGGCGCGTTGCTCGGCGGTGAAGTCGGACTCTGCGCCCGGCCGGGCGAGCCCGAAGAGATCGAAGGCGGCGAGCTTGAGCGGGTCGTAGAGCAGGCCCTCAGCACCGTCGGCGTGGGTGTGCGCCATGTCCGTGCGAATCCAGTCGAGCGCGGGCATGAAGTTATAAATGACGGTACGAATCCCAGCGGCAGCGAGGTTTCGCAGCGTGGCTTTGTAGTTCTCAATGTAACGGCGGAAGTCCCCCGTGCGGGTTTTGATGTTTTCGTGAACGGGGACGGACTCGACGACCGACCAGCGCAGTCCGGCCGCGGCGATCAAGTCGCGTCGTGCCTCGATCTCGGCTTGTGGCCACTCCGCGCCGTAAGGGATTTCGTGAAGCGCGGTGAAAATGTCGGTGGCTCCGGTTTGGCGAATATCGGCGAGCGGGATGGGGTCGCTCGGCCCGAACCAACGCATGGCCTCAGCGAGGAGGAGTGGCGAGTGAGTGTTAGGCGTAGGCGCGGTAGTGTGGGGGCGGGGCGGGGCAGTGCGATTGTCCATTGCGAGGAAAGAAAAAAGGGGGCGTGGGGTTGGGGTTGAGTTAGCGAAAAATGTCGGTGGCGTGTTTTTAGCAAGGGACAAGGCTCGCACTACGTATCTCTTGGGGCTCGCCGGAGTGATTGAGTGCGCGCGCCGTAGCGTTGCGCGAAGATTTTTCACGAGGCGGGCGCGCTTTCCGATTTCAGGGCTTTACAAGCGCTGAGGGAGCCGCCTTAGTCCGCGCTCTTCCGTTGCTCGGGTGGTGGAATTGGTAGACACACACGTTTGAGGGGCGTGTGCCGAAAGGCGTGCGGGTTCGAGTCCCGCCTCGAGCACGAGGGCAATGCCCTCACTGCCACTTTGCCGGCCACGGGTTGGCCGCCCGTCAGCCGGTTATTCGTGCGCTGCGCTTTTTTTCCACTGCGCGTGGGGTACTTTCCCACTACGCGTGGGGCGGCGGTCAGTGACCGCTTCCATTTAATTTGGGATTTCGCATCGCGCTATCGCGCGAAAGCAAAATCCCAAATTTGAAAGCATTCCCCCCTGTCGCGTTGCGACAGGGAGAGCAGTAAACGGGAAAGTAGAGAGATAACCCGCTCGGGCGAAGTGGGGAAAATCACCAGTAAACCTTCATCCCAAAGTTTGGGTTCCTTTCTACAGAGCCGCTTGGCTGCTGTGCGAATGCACGGCAGCCAAGCGGCTCTGTAAATGGGTGCAGCGACACGCTGCCGCCCCACGCGCAGTGTTTTATGAAGTTTGCGAGGTGGAGTGTTTGCGCAGGGTGGCGATGTCGCGTTTGGGCGGAGCTCCGAAGTGGCGGGCGTATTCGCGGCTGAATTGAGAGGGGCTTTCGTAGCCGACTTCGAAGGCCGCGGTGGCGGCGTCGAGCTGTTCGTTTAACATCAGGCGGCGCGCCTCGTTGAGGCGGAGGCGTTTTTGGTATTGGAGCGGGCTCATGGCCACGAGTGCGCGGAAGTGTTGGTGAAAGCTGGATGGGCTCATTTGCACGCGGGCGGCGAGTGCGTCGATGCTGAGCGGTGCCGCGTAGTTCTCGCTAAGCCAGTCGATGGCTTTGGCGATTTTGTGGGCTTGGCTGTCGATCGAGGTGATTTTGCGCAGTCGTGCGGCTGTCGCCGCGCCGGTGAGGAGCCGATAGTGGATTTCGCGTTGGATGAGGGGGGCGAGCGTGGGAATGGCCGCCGGCTCGTCTAGGAGGGCGAGGAGGCGGGAAACTGCATCAAGAAGCGCGGGGGTGACTTCGCCGATGCCCATGCTGCGGAGCTCTTCGAGCTCTTTATTTTGCGTGAGGCTCGCTGGCCGCGCGTCTTTGTTTTTCTCATCTTGGGCGTGCGCGGCGTGCCGCGGATCTGGGAGGCTTCCTGTCGCGAGGAGCTCGGTGATTGTGTGGAGGTCGAGTTGGAAGTTGAGGCCGAGGCAGGGCGCGTCGGGGCTGGCGGCGAGGACTTCCGAGCGGGCCGGCATCTCGAGCGAGGTGAGCAGAAAGCGCGAGGTGTCGTAAACGTAGGTGGCGGTGCCGACGACCATCTGCTTCACGCCTTGGAGGACGAGGACGAGGCTGGGTTTAATGAAGCAGTAGCTGGGCTGGGTAATGGAGTTGCGGCGGAAGAGGCGGAGGCCGGGAATGGGCGTTGAGAGCTCCTCGACGCCGCGTGTGGCGCGCTCAACTATGTCGACGAGTGGGGCGAGTGCGGTGGCGTTGCTGCCTGCGTTCGGTGGGCTAGGGCGGGTTCCGCGTTGGGCGATCATGGTGGCGGAAAGGATGCGTCTCATCGGATTAGGCAAGAAGATCGGCGGATCGATCTACCGATTGGGCGAGCGCGGCGGGTATTATGGCGGGACTAGGGAATCCCCGATTTCCCGCTTACTCAAAAGATAGCCCTCAAGCTCATGAAGTCATTCACCCGTTTTCTCCCCGCTCTGCCGTTCCTCGCTCTCCTCTCAACTCCGATAACACAGGCCATGAACAACGCTCCCTCTGCTGCGATTCCTGAGCAACCCGCTCTTCCCGCCGATGCCGATAACTTTTACCAGAGTGACGCGCTCTCTGTGGAGAAGGTGCGTTTCCGCAACCAATATGGCATGAAGGTTGCGGGAAACCTGTTCGTGCCGAAGGCCCGCGCCGCTGCCGTTGCGGACGTAGCACGCCTACCCGCGATTATCGTCGGCCATCCGATGGGCGCGGTGAAGGAGCAGTCGAGTAACCTCTACGCGCAAAAACTCGCCGAGCAGGGCTTTGTCACGCTGGCCATCGACCTGTCGTTTTGGGGCGAGAGCGAGGGCGTGCGCAACGTCGTTGCGCCGGATATCTACAGCGAAGACTTCAGTGCGGCAGCGGATTTTCTTGGGCTGGATGCGCGGGTTGATCGCGAGCGAATCGGCGTTTTAGGGATTTGCGGCAGCGGTAGTTTCGCAATTAGCGCGGCCAAGATTGACCCGCGCCTGAAGGCGGTGGCGACCGTGAGCATGTATGACATGGGCGCGGCCAATCGCGACGCGCTGGGTAAGTCGCAAACGCTCGCGCAGCGCGCGGCGATTATCGAAGCGGCGGCGCGGCAGCGTTGGGTCGAGGCGGAGGGCGGCGCGGTGCGTTACACGAGCGGTAGCGTGCACGAATTGCGCGCGGACTCTCACCCGATTGAGCGCGAGTTTTATGCGTTTTACCGGACGCCGCGCGGCGAGTTTACCCCCGCCCTTAGTAGTCCAGAAACCACTACGCACCCGACCTTGAGCAGTAACACGAAGTTCATGAATTTTTACCCGTTTAGCGACATCGAGACGATTAGCCCGCGCCCGCTGTTCTTCGTCACGGGCGAGGAGGCGCACTCGCGCGAGTTTAGCGAGCGGGCTTACGAGCTGGCTGCGGAGCCGAAGCAAATCCTGCGCGTTCCGGGTGCGGGGCATGTAGATCTCTACGACCGCGTGGGGCTCATCCCTTTCGCGGAGCTGGGCGCGTTTTTTGGCAAACACCTCAGTCCGTAATCCACCCGCTATGCTGCCCAATCCCAGCCCCCGCGCTCGACTCTCGCGGCGGCGTTTTGTGCAACTCGGCGGAGCCGCATAGGCGCCTACCCGCTTTCCAAATCCGGCGCGTTAACCGGCTTCGCTCACGCGGCGGGCAGCCAATCTCATTTACGCTGTCGCGGCGGTGTGAATGCTAAGTTCCTCTATTTCGCCTAGCGGCACGGGGCGACTGAAGTTCGTATTTTTGTGGCCGATCGTGTTGCGGAGCGGCTGCGTTTGGGCTTTCTGCTCTGCGCAATCATGAGTCACCCCAACAGTACCCCCACTCTTACCCTCAACGATGGATACCAAATGCCGCAGCTCGGGTTTGGTACTTTTGAGCTTTCCGACGAGGCAGTCGTCCCCGCAGTGCTCAAGGCCCTAGAGGTCGGCTACCGGCATATCGATACCGCCAAGGCTTACCACAACGAGGCTGGTGTGGGGCGTGCGGTGCGCGAGTCAGGGCTTCCGAGGGAGGAGATTTTCGTGACGACGAAACTGTGGAATACCGACCACGAGCGGGCTGGTGAGGCGTTGGAGGAGAGCTTAGAGCGGCTGGGCCTCGACTACGTCGACTTGTATCTCATCCACTGGCCGAAGTTGGGTTTGGACAAGCGTGTAGAGGCATGGGCGGCGATGGAGCAGGCGCGCGCCAAGGGGCTGATCCGCTCAATCGGATTGTCGAATTTTACCCCTCAGTTCCTGAGCGAGATTTTGAAAAATGGCTCGGTCGTGCCTGCGGCAAATCAGGTCGAGTATCACCCCACTTTTCAGCAACGCGAGACTGTGGCGGCCAACGCGGCAGCGGGCGTGGTGACGCAGGCGTGGTCGCCACTAGGCCAAGCAAAGCACTTGGACAACGCAGTGCTGGGGCGAATCGCTCGGGAAACTGGGCGCACGGTTGCGCAAGTCGTGCTACGCTGGCACTTGCAGCAGGGGCGCGTGGCGATCCCGAAGACGGCGACGCCGGCCCGAATCGCAGAGAATTTTGCAGTGACGGATTTTTCGCTTACGCCCGAGCAAATGGCGGCCATTGACGCGTTGCACTCCGGCAACCGTCTCGGCCCAGATCCCGACCTCGTTCAGTCTTTTTAAAGAGTGCCGTTTTGGGCACTCACTGCGGCGAGCGTGCGGCAGCACACGTGAGTGGCGAGCCGCGAGCCAGATGCCCCGTCCCTTCGGGATGCGCCGTAAGTAGCAGCGCGGCTCGCGTTTGAAACGGGAACAGACCCTAGTGCGGCTTCCTTAAAGATCGCGGTCGGGGCTATCGGTGCCGGAGTTGCGCGCGAGTTGTGCTTTTAGAACGACGCGGAACATCTGGATCGCGATCCAGAAGGTGCCCGAGAGGCAAGCCGCACTGAGGGCGCTCCACAACAAAATCATCTGCGGGTTGTTGGAGGGCACGTGGGATTGCACCACGTTGAACAGGAAGAGAAAGAAGCCCGCGACGAGGATGAGGTCGATTGCGACACCGAGAGGCGTTACCGTTTTTTTGGGTGCGGTCATAGTGGTCAGGAGCGTGGAGGGAATAAGGGTCGCCGCGCGGCCGTCAACTCCGCGTGTCGCGCAGCAGGTATTGTCGCGTGGGTCCTTGCGCTTGCGCCAGCAGGGAAGCGCTAGCGCACTCTGGACGCTTTTTTCTTTTTTGGTGTGGCGGGCGGCGGGACGACCACGACGGGGCAGGGGGCGCGTCGGATGAGCCCCGAGGCGGTGCTTCCGGCAAAGAGGTCGTAGAGCGCGGAGTGACCGTGCGAGCCAACGACGATGTAGTCTGCCTTTGTCTGCTTCGCTTGCTCAATGATGCTGGCGACAGGTGCGCCGGTAGTTTGCAGGGCTTCGACCGGGACGCCTGCACTGCGTTTGAGGCTGCGCTCGCGCTTGGCGAGTTCCTTTGCGCTGGTGCGCTCGCTGATGGCGACGATTTCCTGGATGTTGGTCATAATCGCGCCGTACTCGCTGATGAGGACGGGCGGTTGCACGACGTGGAGGAGGCTGAGCCGGGCACTGTGTGCACGAGCGAGAGCGAGGGCGACTTTGATGACGGCATTGCTCGCATTGGAGAAGTCGATTGGCGCGAGGATCGTTTTCATAACGGGGCGACGCTAGCATAGCGGTGGGTGCAGCGTCGAGGGTGCTCTGCAGAGAGTGTTGCGTGGGCGGCGCGTAGTTTTTTTGCTATTTTTACTTATAAGATAAGTAGAAAAAGCGGGCGGCGCGGGCAGTTCCTATTTGCGTTGAGGAAGGGGCGCGACCTCATTTCGCGCCGATGAACCCCAATCAAATATCCGTAAATCTCTATTCGCAGCGAGAGAGGTTGAAAACCCCCGAAGCCTTTGTCGAAGGCATGAAGACGCTCGCCGATATCGGCTTTAAGTCGGTGCAGTTGAGCGGTGTCGATTTCGACATGATGAGCGAGGCCGACTTTGTCCGTGTGTGCGGCGAGGTCGGGATCTCAATCACCGCGACGCACTTGATTGGGACGGGTGATTTGGATGAGCCGCAGCGGTGTATTGATCGGCTTGGCAAGCTCGGTGTTACGCAAGACGCATACGCGTATCCGGCGGGTGTGGATTTTACGGATGAGGCCGCGGTCGACCGCTGGCTTGCGAAGCTGGAGGCGGCAAACCAAGCCTATAAAAAGGCGGGCATCACGCTCAGCTACCACAACCACCACTTGGAGTTCATGCGCAGTCGCGGGAAGAGTATACAACAGCGCATTTTCGATGAGACGACCTTGGCTTTTGAAATCGACACGTACTGGATTCAGGCCGGCGGTGAGAGCCCCTTGGCATGGGTGCAGCGTTGCGCGGAGGCTGGGCGGCTGCCGCTGATTCACCTCAAGGACTTTCGTATCGGCGTCGATGCGCAGAGCAAAAGCCCGGTCGCGCAGTTTGCCGAGATAGGTTCCGGAGGCATTGATTTTAAACCCATCATCGCGGCGGCTGAAGCGGGAGGCTGCCTCTCGTATATCATCGAACAAGATAACAGTTACGGTCGCGACGAGTTTGAGGCGGCTGCTGAAAGCTTCCGCTATCTGCGTGATCACTTTGCACGTTAAATACTAGATGCGTCTTACGCCTCCTTAAGCCATGATTGGGTGTCTGAAAATTGCCCTAGCTCTTGCCTTTTTAAGTGCTGTGGCAGATCGCTTTGGCTTGTGGGGCGCGCCGGGTAGCGAAGGTGTTTTTTGGGGCAATTTTGAAAATTTCGTGGCTTACACGAGGCTTATCAATCCTTGGTTTCCAAAGGTTTTAGCTGCCCCAATTTCCTACTTTATAACGGGCCTAGAGATTGCCTTGGCCATACTGCTTTTTACTAAATGGAAAACGAAGGAGGTGGCCTTTATTAGCGGGCTCCTCCTCTTGACCTTTGCAGTGGCGATGACCTTTTCTTTGGGCCCAAAATCTGCATTCGACTATAATGTATTTACAGCGGCCTTTGCCGCTTTTGCGCTTTATTGCCTCCTGAGGAGGAGGCATTGAGCGTGTTTCTGTGCCCCTGTCAGTATTGTATAACCTCAAATTAAATTACCCCAATGCCCCAAGTTATTTTAAAAGCCCTCATCGTCTGGGGAGGCTGGAGTGGTCATGAGCCCAAGCCCTGTGCGGACGTTGTAGAAAAGATCTTAACAGAAGAAGGCTTCGCAGTTCAGGTCGAAGAAGGCACACAAGCGTTTGCGGCTCACGATCTGAACTCCTTCGACCTCATCGTCCCCATTGTCACAATGGGGAAGCTGGAGAGTGAGGAGGGCGCTAGGCTATTCGAGGCTGTAAAAAACGGTGTCGGGCTTGCTGGCTTTCACGGTGGAGCGGGCGACAGCTTCCGCGGAAATCTCGGCTACCAATATATGATTGGCGGGCAGTTTATTTCACATCCGGGCGGTCATATAGACTACGCCGTTAATATTACACGCCCCGACGATCCGATCGTGTCAGGGATTTCCGATTTCGTTTATCACTCTGAGCAATACTACATGCATGTAGACCCGTCTAACGAGGTGCTGGCTACGACTACCTTTACTGGTGAGCATGATTATTGGATCGAAGGGACCGTGATGCCCGTGGTTTGGAAGCGTAAATTTGGTAAAGGCCGCGTGTTTTACTCTGCGCTCGGACACGACGCCAAGGAGTTTGAGGTGCCGCAGATGAGGGAAATCCTCCGGCGCGGTATGCTCTGGGCCACTCGTCAAGCGAGGTAAATGTCAGAGGTCACAGAGCTCCACTGCGCGTGGGGCGGCAGCGTGTCGCTGCACCCATTTAGATTTTGGTTTCGCCTCTGCGCGACGCGCAGAAACGAAACCAAAATCTGAAAAGGCCCCCAAACTTGGAGGCGGGAGTTTACTGGTGATTTTCCACACCTCGCCCAAACGGGTTATCACTCTACTTTCCCTTTTACTCCTCTCCCTGTCGCAACGCGACAGGGAGAAATGCTTTCAAATTTGGGAATTGGTTTCGTCGCGAAGCGACGAGGCCAATTCCCAAATTAAATGGAAGCGGTCACTGACCGCCGCCCCACGCGCAGTGGAGCTCTGTGACCTCTGACATTTACCTCGCGTTACGAGTGTGGCGGAGAGGGGGGGATTCGAACCCCCGGTAGGTTTAAGCCTACACCCGCTTTCCAAGCGAGCGCATTAGACCACTCTGCCACCTCTCCTTATAGTGTGCGGGGCACACGCCCTGAGGCGCATGACTGCTTGGTGAGCGCGAGACCGCACAGAGAGCGAGGGGGGCGAGTGGCGGTCAAGCTCGTTTATGCTGTTGGGCCTGTGAAGCGCTGAGGCCGCCGCGTTCAAAATAGGGCAGTGCTCCAAATCGCTAAGTGCTTGAGGCTGCGCGTTGCAGTGTGCGGCTGGCGAAACTTGGCAGATTTTGTGCAGTGTGGCGCGTATCTTGCCTAGTGAGGTTGAGTCTCAGTAAAAATTACGCTTTCTCTTATCCTTCAATATTTTAGAAAATGTGCGCTTGCGCTCTGCGGCCGCCCTCGTAAGGGTCTGCGCTGATTTTGTTTTGGGCTTTTGCGCTTATGGTCACACCAAATTCCGAGTTGGCGTATAATAGTAAAATCGAGGGCGAGGTCGTCGTCACTCGCGCCGATGCGGTGATCAACTGGATCCGCAGCAACTCGGTGTGGCCGATGCCGATGGGGCTGGCCTGCTGCGGGATTGAGTTGATGGGCGTGGGCGGTTCGCGCTTCGACATCGCGCGCTTCGGCTCGGAGGTGATGCGTTTCTCGCCGCGGCAGAGCGACTGTATGATCGTCGCGGGCACGGTGACTTACAAAATGGCCTCGGTCGTGCGCCGGATCTACGACCAGATGGCCTCGCCCAAGTGGGTCATCGCGATGGGCGCCTGCGCCTCCTCGGGAGGGATGTATCGCAGCTACGCGACGCTTCAGGGCGTGGACCGGATTTTGCCGGTCGATGTTTATGTGAGCGGGTGTCCGCCGCGGCCTGAGGCACTGCTTGATGCGTTGATGACTTTGCAAAACAAAATCCGCAAGGAGCCCGCGACGCGTAATTTGCTGCGCGCACAGTGAGGGCAAAAGGCACCTATCGCACCCCTTGCCACGACTCGACGAAGCACACCGCCGTTTTCCCAGCCCTCTCACAACGCAATGCCTGCCAACGCCGATATTCTCCCCACGCTGCAAGCCCAGTTTCCGCAGGCGAGTGTGCGCCCGAGCGCTGACCATCCCGCGTTGGATGTGCCGGCGAGTGACTTGCTCGCGCTGATGCGCACTCTCCGAGATACGCATGGCTATGACCTTTTAACGGATGTGACGGCGGTTGACTGGGGCGCGCAGCGGGCAGGGCGGGGGACGGGAGCGAGCGGGAGCGTAGCTTTGAGTGCGGCTAATGCCGAGTCCGCTGCCCAGCCCCGCTTTACTGCTGTTTATCACCTCTACTCGACGACAGCGCACGATTACTTGCGCGTCGCCGTGGCCTGCACGGGGGACGACGACGCGCCGAGCGTCCCAAGCGTGACGAGCCTTTGGGCGGCGGCGGATTGGCACGAGCGCGAGACTTACGACATGTTTGGGATCCGGTTTGAGGGACATCCCGACCTGCGCCGGATTCTCATGTGGGAGGGCTACCCTTACTATCCGCTGCGCAAAGAATTTCCGCTGGCGGGAATCGAGACCGAATGGCCCGACGCGGATGTCGCTGCCGAGACGCGTATCAGCGTAAAGCCCGCGCCGATGGCGGGCGGCCCCTTCGTCGCCTCCAGCGGCACGATGAATCTCAGCGAGGCCGAGCCGCGCGCAAAAGACGAGAGCTGGAACGAAGTTTCAGAGAAACCCCAAAGCCCAGCCTGACGCGTCGCTTAATCCGCCACTCCCGCTGCCCCACACGCACGACGACCCATGCCGACTGAATTTAACTTTCCCGATACTGCTGCAAAAAACGCGAGTGCTGCGCCGCGTGTCGCGGTGGCGCGAGGCGACTCAGCGCAGTTGCCGCCCCAGGAGTTTGAGCCCGAGCGGATGTCGCTCTCGATGGGGCCCTCTCACCCTTCGACGCACGGCGTGCTCCGCATCCAGATGGAGCTCGACGGCGAGGTGGTGACGGAGGCGCGGCCAGTCATCGGCTACCTGCATCGCGGCGACGAGAAGATCGCCGAGAACATGACTTATAACCAGTTCGTGCCTTACACGGACCGGCTCGACTACCTCGCCCCGCTGGCGAACAACATGGCCTACGCAATCGCGGTCGAGAGACTCGCGGGGCTCGAAGTCCCCGAGCGCTGCCAGGCGATTCGCGTCATTACTGCCGAGCTTGCGCGCATCTCGGCGCACCTTATCGGGCTCGGTGCCTTCGGTATCGATACCGGTGCGTGGACGATTTTTCTCTACACCTTTACCGAGCGCGAAAAGCTCTACCGGCTCTTTGAAGAGCTGACCGGTGCACGCTTTACCACGAGCTATACGCGAATCGGCGGTGTAGCGCGCGACCTGCCCGAAGGTTGGACGGGGCGGGTTTTAGAATTTTGCGACCAGTTTCTCCCCATCCTCGAAGAGATCCTTTCGCTGCTCACCCGTAATAAAATCTTCATGGATCGCACGGTGGGGGTGGGCGTCATCAGCAAGGAAGACGCGCTGAGCTACGGCCTGACCGGCCCGAATCTACGCGGCTCGGGCGTCGCTGCGGACCTGCGCAAAGATCGTCCCTACAGTGGCTACGAACGCTACGAGTTCGATGTGCCGGTAGGCTCCACGGGCGATTCTTACGACCGCTATCTCGTGCGCGGCGAGGAGATGCGCCAATCCGTGCGCATCATCCGCCAAGCCATCGAGCAACTCCCGGGCGGTGATTGGTATGCGCGTGACGCGCGGCGGATCTTTGCGCCGCCCAAGGACAAAATCCTCAGCTCGATGGAAGAGCTTATCCAAAACTTTATGATTGTGACCGAGGGCCCGCAGATGCCCGCGGGTGAGGTCTACTTCGAAGCGGAGAACCCGAAGGGCGCGCTCGGCTTCTTTATCGTGAGCAAAGGCGGAGGCGTTCCCTACCGGCTGAAAATCCGCGCCCCCTCTTTCTGCAATCTCTCGATTTTGCCCAAAGTCTGCGCCGGAGCGATGATCTCCGACGTGGTCTCAATCCTCGGTTCGCTCGATTTCGTGATGGGGGAGTGCGACCGCTAAACGAAACGCCGCCGCCCTCACTCCCGAAATTTCCCCACTCACCGCCGCGCCGCTAACGCCGATGAATCTCAAGCCCGAAACCCTGCAACGCATCGACGAGGTGATTACCCATTACCCCGTCAAACGCAGTGCTACGCTCCCGCTCCTGCACCTGATCCAAGAGGACGTCGGCTACTTGCCGGAAGGGACGGCGGAGTGGGTCGCCGCGAAGCTCGAAATCGAGCCGATCAACGTGCACGGCGTGATCACCTTTTACCCAATGTTTCGCCAGAAGCCGATTGGGCGGCGGCACATCCGCGTATGCCGCACGCTCTCGTGTGCGCTTACTGGTGGCTACAAGGTCTGCGATACACTCAAGGAAGAGTTTAACGCCGAGCTCGGCGAGGTCTCACCCGATGGCGAAGTAACCATCGAGTTTGTCGAGTGTCTTGCGAGCTGCGGCTCGGGCCCGGTCGCGATGGTCGATGACGAGCTGCACGAGCGACTCACGCCCGAAAAAGCGCGTGAGCTCGCGGCGCAAATCCGCGCCGAATCCGCCATTCGCGCGTCCGCTGCCGCCGCCAGTGCTTAACCCGTTTTTAAGAATCGCCTAAAAGTCATGCCCGCAGAACGACGCCTCATTTTTCAGCACATCGACGAAGTCGGCTACACCAACGACATCGACTGCTACCTGCGTTACGGCGGCTACCAAACGCTTAAGAAAGCGGTCGCTCAAAGCCCCGAAGACCTGCGCGAAGAGGTCAAAAAGTCGGGCCTGCGCGGGCGTGGCGGCGCGGGTTTCCCCTGCGGTGTGAAGTGGTCGCTCGTTGACCGCAAAAGTGGCAAACCGATTTACCTAATCGTAAACGCCGACGAGTCCGAGCCGGGCACCTTCAAAGACCGCTACATCATCCACCAAGACCCGCATCAACTCATCGAGGGCATCATGATTTCCTGTTTCGCGAACGGCGTGAAGCAGGCTTATATCTACATCCGCGGTGAGTTTCCAAAGGGCGCGCAGATTCTCGAACGGGCGATTGCCGAGGCGCGGGCGAAAAACTTCGTTGGGGCGAACATCCTCGGCAGCGACTACAGTTGCGAAATCTACGTCCACCGCGGCGCGGGGGCTTACATTTGCGGCGAGGAGACGGGCCTAATCGAGTCGCTCGAAGGCAAGCGCGCTAACCCGCGTATCAAGCCGCCCTATTTCCCTGCCGTGCTCGGGCTCTACCAGTGCCCGACCATCGTCAACAACGTCGAGACCATGTGCCAAGTCCGCCACGTCATCGACATGGGCGGCGAGGCGTTCTCGAAGACCGGCACACCGGGCAACACCGGCACGCGCATCTTTTGCGTTTCGGGCCAAGTCAAACGCCCCGGCTACTATGAATTCGAGTGCGGCAAAATCACGATGGGCGAACTGCTCTACGACGTGTGCGGCGGCCCGCTCGACGGGAGGCAGTTTAAGGCGGTCATCCCCGGCGGATCGTCGGCCAAAGTGCTGCGCTTCGGCGAACGCTTTAAAGGCAAACGCAAGCTCGGGGCCGACATGGTGGACTACGACTGGGGCGTGGAGGACGTGCCGATGGATTTCGACTCGCTGGCCGCCATCGGCTCGATGGGCGGCTCCGGCGGCGTCATCGTCATGGACGACTCGGTCAGCATGGTCGAGGCACTCGCCAACATTAACGCCTTTTACTCGCACGAAAGTTGCGGCCAATGCACCCCCTGCCGCGAGGGCTCGCTCTGGATGAAGAAAATCTCCTCGCGGATGGTGCATGGCGCGGCACGCGCGGAGGATGCCGCGCTGCTCAAAAGCGTGGCCGACCAAATCCCCGGGCGCACGATTTGTGCCTTTGGCGAGGGCTGTTCGTGGCCCACGCAAAGCTTCCTCATCAAGTTCAAGGACGAGTTTGAAACCTACTACGAGGCGAAGCAGTCCCGCGCTCCCGAAGCCCTACAACTTGTCTAACCTGAAGCGTCCTTCCCCAAGCCTTTTTCTCTAGCTGTTATGAGCCAAACCGCCCCCAGCCCAGACCTCGTCACCGTCAACATCGACGGCCAGGAGATCGCCGTGCCCAAGGGCACCAATGTGATCGAGGCGGCGCGCAAGCTCGCAGTCGATATCCCGCATTACTGTTATCACGAGAAGCTCTCCGTCGCGGGCAACTGCCGGATGTGCCTCATCGAGATGGGCATGCCCGCCGTCGATCCCGCGACCAAGGCGCCGATAATTGACGAGGCGACCGGTAAGCAAAAAGTAAACTGGATACCCAAGCCAGTCATTGGCTGCGGCACCAACGTGAGCCCGGGCATGCACATCCGCACCACGACCCCGATGGTCAAGGATGCCCGCGAGAGCGTTATGGAGTTTCTCCTGATTAACCACCCGCTTGATTGTCCGATTTGCGACCAAGCCGGTGAGTGTAAACTCCAAGAACAGGCGACCGGCTACGGGCGCGGCTATTCGCGCTACATCGAGCCGAAGAACGTGAAGCCGAAGCGCACCGTGCTCGGCCCGCGCGTCACGCTCGACGACGAGCGCTGCATCCTGTGCTCGCGCTGCATCCGCTTCTCTCGCGAAATCGCCAAGGACGACGTGCTCGGCTTCACCGAGCGCGGCAGCTACTCAACGCTCACCTGTTTCCCGGGCCGCGAACTCGCCAATAATTACTCGCTCAACACCGTCGATATTTGCCCGGTTGGCGCGCTCACCTCTACAGACTTCCGCTTCAAAATGCGGGTCTGGTTTCTCAAACAGACCAACAGCATTTGCACCGAATCCTCGGTCGGGGCGAACACCGTTGTCTGGTCGCGGGAAGGCACGATTTACCGGATCACCCCGCGTCAAAACGATGCCGTTAACGACACTTGGATGACCGATAGTGGCCGGATGCTCTACAAAGAAGTCCAAGCCGAGAACCGCTTAACACGCCCCCTCGTTCGCGGCGTGGCTGTGACGGCGGATGCCGCGCTCGACGCGGCCACCGAACTGCTGCGCAGCGCCCAGCCGGGCACGGTCGCAATCGTCGGCTCGGGCCGCAGCTCGGTCGAAGAGCAATTCCTCACGCGCAAACTTGCGGAGGCTTTAGGGGATAAAGTGGGGGCACCGGTTTCGGTGGTTTCCCGTGTGGGCGAGGGCGACGGGCTCCTTCTTTCTGCTGATCGCAACCCGAACCTGCGTGGCGCACTCATCACCGGACTCATTGAAGCGCTGCCGCCCACTTACGCGCCCTTGGCCGCACTCGCTGCCGCGATTGAGGCGGGTGAAGTGAAGACTGTCATTTCCGTCGGCGAAGACCTCGCCGAAGCGGGGCTCAGCGCGGAGCAGCTCGCAAAAGTGTCGGTCATTTACCTCAGCACCCATGCCAACGCGACAAGCCAGGCCGCCGCTGTCGTGCTGCCGACACTCACGGTCTTCGAGAAGTCCGGCAGCTTCGTTAACCAGCAATTCCGCATTCAAAAATTTGCCCAGGCCGTGCCCGGCCCGGCGGGAGCGGCCGACGACCTCGCGACGCTCTCCGCGTTAATCGCGATCGCTGGCGGCGGACGCGGCGGCCCGGTCTCGGACCGCAACGCCGTGCCAAATGGTCGGGTCGAGACCCTGTGGAAAGCCCTCGCCGCCGAAGTCCCTGCGTTTGCAAACGTGACGTATCAGGAAATCCCCGACGACGGGCTTCTGCTCGATGCGACGCCCTACGCCTCGCTCCCCTTCGTCGAAGGCGAAACGCTTCACCACAAACCCACCACGCCCATCAGTCCGCTCAATGAGCGTGCGACAACCTCAACCGCTGCCTGACATGCCGCCAACAAAGGGCCGTGCGCCTCGCACCGGCACGCAAAACTAAAAAGGTCGAAGACTTCGTTATGATCGAATTTTGGCTCAGTCTCCCTCCTCTGCTTCAAGCCACGCTCAAGGGCCTTGCGGTGATTGCGGTCATCTTCCCGCTCGCAGGCGCGGGCTCGATGGCCGAGCGCAAAGTGAGCGCATGGATTCAGGGCCGCCCGGGCCCAAACCGCGCGGCGATTCCGTGGCTGGTGAAAATTCCTTTTCTCGGGCGCGCGCTCCAACGGCTCGGGCTCTTCCAACTGCTGGCCGACGGCCTAAAATTCTTTTTCAAAGAAGACCCCGTGCCCGGGCACGTGAACAAGTTTTACTTCTTCCTCGCTCCGGCGGTGGCACTCATCCCCGCGCTGACGACCGTCGTCGCTGTGCCCTTTGGGGCGTGGCTTGACGGCGATACGGTCGTGCCCATCGGGCTGGCGAATGTGGATCTCGGGCTCTTGGCGATTTTCGCGGTTTCGTCGCTGGGCGTCTACGCGCTGATTTTGGCCGGCTGGGCTTCAAATTCAAAATACCCGTTTCTCGGCGGCGTGCGTGCTTCCGCTCAGTTCATCTCTTACGAACTGTCGATGACGATTTCCGTCCTGCCGGTGTTCCTGTGGGTCAACTCGCCTGGGATGCGTGGCTCGCTCTCGCTGGCCCGAGTCGTCGAGTTTCAATCGCTGCCGGGCTTTTGGGGCGGCGCGTGGTTCATTTTTACCATGCCGGTGTGTGCGTTGATTTTCTTAATCGCGCTTTTTGCCGAGACGAACCGCCAACCCTTCGACATGCCGGAGTCGGAAGCCGATCTGGTCGGTGGCTTCCATACCGAGTATGGCGCGTTTAAGTGGGCGATATTCTTCGTCGCTGAATACGCGCACATGATTGTCGGCTCGGGCATTTTTACGTTACTGTTTCTCGGCGGCTGGAATCCGCTCCCGTGGGTGTCGTTGGCGGACTTTTCTGCGCTCATCGGCATTGCGGGTAACCCCCTTGTCGTGGGGGTGGTGTCGATTGTCATTTTCCTGCTCAAAGTCCTCTTCCTCATCTTCTTCTTCATGTGGGTGCGTTGGACGGTGCCGCGCTTCCGCTACGACCAAGTCATGGTGCTCGGCTGGCAAAAGCTGCTGCCGCTCTCTATTGCTAATCTCTTCTTCTACCTAGTCGTGATCGCGCTACTCCAAGAGCGACTCTAGCGAGCGGCACGGCGACTTCCTTCCCTTCCTTCTTTTTCTTTTCCGTCATGGCCATTCTCCCCGTCGAACGCAGACCGCTCACGCTCTCCGAGCGCAGCTACCTGCCGCAAATCGCGCGTGGGTTAAAGACCACGCTCAAGCACATCTTCGCGCCGAATGAGACGATGGAGTATCCGGAAGTGCAGCCGGAGATTCCGCCCGGCTATCGCGGTGTGCCGACGCTGGTAACGGATCCGCATGGCCGCGAAAAATGCGTCTCGTGCCAGCTTTGCGAATTCGTCTGCCCGCCGAAAGCGATTCGCATCACTCCCGGCAGCGTGCCCGAAGGCAGCGGTCGCGAGCACATCGAGAAAGCGCCCGAGGAGTTTAAGATCGATATGCTGCGTTGCATCTACTGTGGGCTTTGCCAAGAGGTTTGCCCCGAGGAGGCGATCTTTTTGCAAAACCAGTTTTCGCTTAACGGGCTGACGCGCGAAGAGATGGTGCACGACAAGAAACGGCTCTACGAACTCGGCGGCAGCCTCCCGGACCGCCACTTTAAATGGGATAAGAAAAAAGCCGCCGCCGAACACGGTAACGCCCACTAAACCCTTACGCCAACGCTCCGCAGCACACCACCATGCTCGACACGCTTTTCACAGTCTTTGCGACCTTCGCGCTGCTCTTCGCCCTCGGTGCGGTGCTCAGCCCCAATGCGATTAATGCCGCGCTGTGCTTCCTGCTCTGCCTCGTGAGCGTGGCGGGGATTTTTGTCCTGCTCGAAGCCTACTTATTGGCGGTGCTCCTCGTGCTCGTTTACGCGGGCGCGGTCGTCGCGCTGTTCTTGTTTATCATCATGCTGCTCGACCTAAAGCAGGTCTCGGCGTGGAAGTTTCGCGGTATCTCCGCCTTGGCGGGCGTGGTTGGCGCGGGGCTCCTCGTGGCGGGTGTCCTCGCAGTGGCGACTCGCGGCCAGCTCGACTCGCTACCGGCGGCGATGATTCCCGCGCTTGGTGCCGACCTCAAAGCCTACGCTCACGCGCTCTTCACGACCTACCTACTGCCCGTCCAAGTCATGGGCTTCCTGCTCTTGGCTGCTATGCTCGGGGTCATCGTGCTCAGCAAAAAATTCATTGCGCAGGGCGAGGCTCCCGCAGCTTCGCCAGCGCTTGATTCCCAACCCGCAACGCAGGCTGCCCAAAAATGATTACCGTCCCGCTCAATACTCTGGTTCTGCTTTCGACTGCGCTTTTCGCGATAGGCTTCCTCGGCGTGTTGCTGCGCAAGAACACGCTGATCATCTACATGAGCTTAGAGATCATGTTGGTGGCGGCGATTTTGGGCTTGGTCGCCTTCTCGCGGTTTAATGGGACGATGGAGGGGAATGTATTCGTCTTCTTCATACTCACGGTGGCGGCGGCGGAGGTGGCCGTGGGGCTCGCAATCATCGTCGCCCTGTTTCGCAAGCGCACGACCATCGAGGTCGATGAGCTTAACGCACTGAAACACTAGCCGCCCGCCCAAAGTCCCGCCTCGCGCCTCCTCCTTTTACCTCACTGCTGCTGTCTTCCTCCTCACTCGCCCCGCTCATTCTACTCATGACGCCGGTTCAAAACGCTCTCCTCGTCCTCCTCGTCCCGCTGGTCTCGGCGGCGTTGATCGCGCTGTTCCTGCGTCGTCGCGGTGGGCTGGCGACTACGGTCTCCGTCACGGCGGCGGGTGCACTCGCCGCGCTTTCGCTGCTCTTGATTTTCGGGGGCGATGCGGCGCGATTCACGACCTCAGTTGAGTGGCTGCGGCTGGGGGACTTCTCGCTCTCGCTTGGCTTTCTCTTCGACGACTTGGCCGCGTTGATGCTCTTCGTTGTGAGCTTCGTGGGCTTCTTTATCCACCTGTTTAGCGTGGGCTACATGCACGAGGACAAGGCGCGCGCGCGCTACTTCGGCGGGCTGTCCATCTTCATGTTTTCGATGCTGGGCATCGTCCTCGCGGATAACCTGTTCATGATTTTCATCTTCTGGGAGTTGGTCGGGTTTAGCTCCTACTTGCTGATCAACCACTACCACGAAAAGCAAAGCGCGGCGGATGCCTCGAAGAAGGCGTTTATCGCCAACCGTGTCGGCGACTTCGGGTTCCTGCTCGGAATCATCCTTTGCTACGCGACTTATGGGACGACCAACCTAGTGGAGCTGCGTGCGCTCGGCGAGGCGGGCGCGCTGAGCGCCACGTGTGCAAGCGCGATTCCGCTGCTGCTGTTCTGCGGCGCACTCGGCAAGTCTGCGCAAATGCCGCTCCATGTGTGGCTGCCCGATGCGATGGAGGGCCCGACGCCGGTCTCCGCACTTATCCATGCGGCGACGATGGTGGCTGCCGGGATTTACATGCTCTGCCGTGTCGAGGTGCTAATGGTCGCGGAGGCCCTCAATGTCATCCTGTGGGTGGGCACGATTACCGCACTCTATGCTGCGCTCTGCGCAGTCGTGCAGCGCGATATTAAGAAAGTGCTGGCCTACTCGACGCTCTCGCAAATCGGCTACATGGTCGCCGCCTTCGGGCTGGGCTCGACGCTCGTGTCACCGGATGGCGCGCCCGAACTGGTAATCGCCGCTGGGGTAGGCGCGGCGATGTTTCACCTGACCACACACGCCTTTTTCAAGGCACTGCTCTTCCTCGGTGCAGGCTCGGTCATCCACGGCTGCCACCACGAGCAAGACATGCCCAAAATGGGCGGGCTCGCGAAAAAGATGCCGGTCACTTACGCGACTTTTACGCTCGGCGTGTTCGCGATTATCGGCATGCCCGGGCTGGCGGGATTCTTCTCTAAAGATGCGATTTTGCTGCTCGCTTACCAAAACAACGGTGCGGTCTTCGGCACCCTCGCGCTGAGCGCGGTGTTGACGGCGTTTTATATGATCCGGATGTGGCGGATCGTCTTCTTTGGCGAGGCACGCAGTGAGGTCGCGCGCGGTGCGCATGAGAGCGGGCTCGCGATGACCGTGCCGCTGCTCGTGCTCGGACTGCTCGCGGTGGTTGGCGGTTACGGGAATATTTACGGACGCCTCGCAGGCGACCTTGCCTACTTGATCCCGCACAGCGAAGAGGCACACACGACGATTTTGGTCACGAGTATCGCGGTCATGCTACTCGGTGGCGGGCTCGCGTGGTTGCTGTACCGGCGGCCCGACTCTCGCGATGACGCGATTGCGCTCAAATCGCCCGCGCTGTTCCGCTCGCTGGTCGGGCTCCAGGGCGTATTCGATTCGGCTTACGGCTACTACGTCGCGAAGGTGCAGCAACGCTTCGCGATGATGCTTAACTTTTTGGAAAAAGTCTTCCTTGCGGGCGTGATTGTGCGCGGCACGGCGAGCCTTGTGGGGCTTGTGGGGCTGGGCGCGCGCGCGCTGCAAACCGGCAGCCTGCACGCTTACGTTTATTGGTTCCTGCTCGGCGTGGTGCTGCTGTGGGCAATCGTGTCGGGCGTTTTTTGACGGAGGCATAACCTGCTATGAGCGAACTTCCCTTTGATCCTCTTTTATTGGCAATCCTGAGTCCGCTGGCGGTGGCGCTAGTGATTGCGCTCGGGCTGCCGCAGCGTGCTTCGGTCGCTCTGGCCTGTGTGGGCTTTGGGCTGCCTGCACTGCTCGGGCTGCACACGTGGTATCACTTCCCGAGCGGGCTCGGAGCGGTGGCGGCGAGTGGGGTGGGCGGGGCGGGAGGCTATGCCTTTCAGAGTTTTTACGATACGGGGCTTTCTCGCTTTGGGATTATGCTGAGCCTCGGGCTAAACGGCATTTCGATGCCGCTATTTGCGATGGCGGGAGTCGTGGGGCTGGCGGCGGGGCTTTATGCGATTCAGTCGGGCGCAGAGCGGCTCAAAACCTATCTCGCGCTGCTGCTTGTGATGCAGGCCGGCTTGATGGGCGTGTTTGCGAGCGTGGACGTGTTTTTCTTCTACTTCTTTCACGAACTGGCCCTCATCCCGACCTTCATCATGGTCGGTATTTGGGGCGGGCGCGACCGGCACTATGCGGCGATGAAGCTCACGATTTACCTGACGCTCGGGGCGATGCTTTCGCTGGTCGGGTTGATTGCGATTTATGTGAAGAGCGGTGCGCAGACTTTTGACCTAATCGCGCTGCGCAATGCGCTGGCGCTGCAACCGCTCGGGGAGAGCGTGCAGAGTTATGCGTTTGGGCTGCTGATGTTCGGCTTTGGGATTTTGGTTTCGCTGTGGCCGCTGCACACTTGGGCTCCGCTCGGTTACGGGGCTGCGCCAAGCTCGGCGGCGATGCTCCACGCGGGTGTTCTCAAAAAATTCGGACTCTACGGGCTTATCCAAATCGCGCTGCCGCTACTGCCGCTCGGCGCGGCAAAGTGGGTGGGGCTGCTCGCACTCTTGGCTGCGGTGGGGAACGTGCTCGTGATCGGCTTTGTGACGATGGCGCAGCGCGACCTTAAGCAGATGATCGGTTACAGCTCGGTCATGCATATGGGCTACGCGTTTTTGGGAATCGCGTGTTTGAGCACGGTGGGCGCGGGCGGCGTGGTGCTGCTGATGGTCGCGCACGGGCTCTCGGTTGCGCTGATGTTTTTGCTGGCGACGAGTGTCCACCAACGCACGCAGACCTTTGACATGGCGGAAATGGGCGGCTTGGCGCAGCGTGCGCCGGTGCTCGCGGCCTTCTTTGTCGCGGCGACGATGGCGGGAATCGGGCTGCCCGGATTTGCGAATTTCTGGGGTGAACTCTCCATCTTCGTCGCGCTGTGGAGTTTCTCCAAACTGTTTACCGTCATCGCAGTGGCTGGGATCATCATCTCGGCGATTTACGGGCTGCGTGCGGTGGCGCGGGTGTTCTTCGGCAGTCCGTCGGCGCAGTTTACCGCGCGTGTTGGCGGGCAGCCGCTTGCCGACTTGGGCTGGGCGGAGCGGCTGCCCGCGCTGCTGCTTTTGGGCGCGTTACTTGCGGTCGGCTTTTGGCCGAAGTCGATTTCCGAGCCCGTCAACGACGCACTTCAATCGACGGTGAGTGTCGCCGTATCCGAATCTTAATTACGCTTTGTCCTTCGCTCGCTATGAGTTTTGAACTGCTACACGCCGCCGCTGACTCCAACCGCTGGGCTGCCATCCTGCCCGAGGTTTCACTCGGCTGTCTCGCGCTGCTGCTCCTCGTTCTCGAAATGGTGCTGCCGCGCGCGGCGCATCGGGCGATTCCGGTCGTGGCGATTGCGGGGCAGACTGTGTTGCTCGCGCTGCTGCTCGCGAGTTTTTGTTGTGCGTCGGGGGCTTGCGGTATCGGGGCTTATCTCGGCACCGAGACCTTTAATGGGCTGCTGCTTCACACGCGCGACGGGCAGTTTATGCGGGTGTTTTTCCTGCTGACCTCGCTGCTCGTGAGCGTGCTCGGCGTAGTGAGTCTAGGGCGGCGGCAGCTCCCGCGTGTCGAGTTTTTTAGCATCGTGCTTGTGATTGGCGGGGCACTGATGCTCTTGGCCCAGAGCAATCACTTCGTGATGCTTTTCGTCGCGCTGGAGACGGTGACGGTTGGGTTCTACATTTTGGTGAGCTACTTCCGCACGAGTGCGCTGTCGCTGGAAGCGGGGCTCAAATACCTCATTACGGGAGCACTTAGCTCGGGCTTGTTGCTTTTCGGGATCGTGCTGCTCTACGGCGTATCGGGAAATCCCTTACTCATAGGCTCGACGGATAATGGAATGCACTTTGGCGAGTTGCGCGGCTTCCTCGCGGCCAATCCAGATAACTTCCTCGCCTCACTCGGCATCGTGCTCGTGCTCAGCGGCGTGTGCTTCAAAATTGGCGCCTTCCCGTTTCAAATCTGGGTGCCCGATGTTTACCAAGGTGCACCGACTCCAGTGACGGCCTACCTGGCCGTCGGCTCCAAGGCGGCGGGTTTCGCCATCTTGCTGATACTCGTGCACACGGCCTTCGCGCCCTACGCGGGGCTGGTGATTCCGGTGCTTACAGTGCTCGCTGCGTTGACGCTAGTTTTTGGGAATCTCGCCGCACTCACGCAGCATAACGTCAAGCGACTCATCGGGCTTTCGGGCGTGTCGCACGCGGGCTTTTTGCTGCTGGGCGTGGTCGCGTCGTTGCATAGCACCGCGGCGATTGGCGCGGTGCAGTTTTACCTCGGCGGCTACTTACTCGCGTCTTTTGCAGTCTTCGGTGTGATGACGCTGCTCGCCCGTGCTGACGGCGCGGATGCCGATGCGATTCAAGAACTCGACGACTACGCGGGGCTCGCCAAAACACAGCCTTTCCTCGCACTTGTGTTGGTAATCGGGCTTGGCTCGCTCGCTGGCATCCCGCCGCTAGTCGGGTTCATGGGGAAACTCTTTATCTTCATCAGTGCGTTCCAAGCAGAGCTCTACGGACTGCTCGCAGTCGCGGTGCTCGGGGTGGTCGTCTCCATTTACTACTACTTTGGCTGGGTCCGCGCGGCCTTATTTGGGGAGCCCGATGGCGCGAGCAAGACGGCCTCAGCCGACCGCGCTGCTGCACCGGTCGCCGCCAAGGCTGCTGCACTTGTCGCCGCCGAGCCGGCGTCTCAGCCCGCACCCAGCTGGTCGATTGAGTTTGAGGAGGATACTCCGCTGCAAAACAAAGGCGGCAGTGCTGCTGGCGTGTGCGTGTGTACGCCCGTGAAGTGGGCGCTCGGGCTGCTCGCGGCGGCAGTCGTTTTCTTTGGGTTTTATCAAGGTGCGCTCGGTGACTGGTTGCTCTCGCGCTAGGGAATCGCCTAAGCCTCTGTGCTGTTGTGACTCGTTTCCGCCCCTGCATCGACCTCCACGAGGGTAAGGTAAAACAAATCGTAGGCAGCACGCTGACTGACGATGGGGCAGGGTTGCGCACGAATTTCGTGAGCGAGCAGCCCGCCGAATATTTCTCCGCTCTGTATCGGCGCGACGGGCTCAAAGGCGGCCACCTCATCAAGCTCGGCCCGGGCGAGGATAACGACGAGGCCGCGCGCGCCGCACTCACGGCCTACCCGGGCGGGCTGCAAATCGGCGGGGGCATCACGCTCGAAAACGCCGCCGTGTGGCTGATCGCCGGGGCGAGCCATGTGATCATCACCTCTTACCTTTTCGACGAACGCGGACGCTTCCGGCCTGACCGACTGCAATCGCTAATCGCCGAAGTCGGCGCCGAGCGGCTCGTGATCGACCTGAGCTGCCGCCGCGAGCGCGACGGCTGGGTTGTGGCGATGAACCGCTGGACGCAGCCGACCGACCTCTGGCTCAACGCGGCGAACCTGCGCGCGCTGTCGGGTGCCTGTGCCGAGATCCTCGTCCACGCCGCCGACATCGAGGGCCAGCAAAACGGCATCGACGAAGAGCTCGTGCAAAACCTCGGCGCCTATGCGCCGATGCCCGTGACTTATGCGGGCGGGGCAAACTCGCTCGCCGACTTGGCGCGGGTGGACGTGCTGAGCCAAGGGCGGGTGGACCTCACGATAGGCAGTGCCCTGGACATTTTCGGCGGCGAAGGCGTCCGCTACGCCGACTGCGTGGCGTGGAACCAAACGGATGAGGGCGGGCACGCAGGCTAAAACGGCTCTGCCTTGAGTGGCTCAATGGGGGGGCTAGCGCCTCGCCTGAGCTTCGTGCGTGTCGCTTATTTAGCTTGTTCGTGGACGCTTCGATTCACCTTAGGCAAGTTCGGTCTGCCTTAAGCGAAGGCCATCATTGAGAGCACTCGCACGCATTTGAGAAATGCCGCATTGCCGCCGCGCTGGGGGCCAGTTCCCATTCCGCTCGCCCTCATGAAAATCACTGGTCTTGCCCTCGTCCCGCCACCCTCTGCTGCCGATTTGCCCAAGCTCACGCCCGAGTTGCTCGCTTCCGTCCTCGCGCGTTACTCGCGCAGCAATAGCGGGATCGGAGCAATCCTCGAAAAGGTCGATTTGGCGAATCCCGATGCGTCGATTGACCGAATCCTGAAGTTTGTGGATTACGGGCACGCGTCGATTGGTGGGCTCACGGGTGGGCTGGCGATTGCGCTCGACGGAGTCTCGATGTGGCTGGCGTACAAGCTGTTTGAAATTGCCCAAATGGCAGATGGGCAGGAGTCGAGCACGCGCTATATAGCGCTTGCGCCGACGAACTTGCCGGAGGCCGAGGCGCTTGGGGTTCCGCAAGACCTTGCGGCGCGTTGGGCGCAGGTGATGGACGAGGCCTTTGCCGCTTACGAAACAGAATACGCGCGGCTGGACGCGCTGAGCGTCGCTGAGCCCGAGCGTGTGCGTTTGCCCGAAGAGGGGACGGCCTCGGCGGCGGCGATTGGCCGGATGCGTAAAAACTACGCGCTCGACCGCGCGCGCTACTTTATCCCGCTGGCGACGCGGACAAACGTCGCCCTCGTGCAAAGCTCGCGGATGTGGGCGGCGACGGTTGCACATCTCGACTCGTTGCCGCAGCCGGAGGCCCGCGCGGCTGCCGGGCTGATTCGCGGAGAGCTTTTGAAGCAATCGCCGCGACTCATGCGGCATTCGCACGCCGAGGCGTCCTATCGCGAGCAGGCTGCCCAAGAACTGGCGACGAGTTTGCGACTCGGGCTCGCGCGGCTTTCGACTGCGCCGCTTGCCGATGAGGTGTGGGTGCACATCGACCGCGCGACGCCGCCTTGGCTCGCGGAGGAGCAGCCCGTCGCCGAAGCCCTGCGGCATCGGGCGAATCGTTACGGCTATCAGGGCACAGTGACGCGGCGGATGCGGGTGGCCTTCGCGTGGAATAACATGGCACTGGCCGAGCTGCGCGACCTTAACCGCCATCGCACGGGGCATCGCTACACACCGCTAATTCAGGCGGGGTTTTACCTGCCGGCGGAGGTCGAGCGTGGGCCGCATCAGCGGCTGCTCGACGCGCAAGCCTCACTGACGCGCGAGCTGATGGAGCGCGGCTCACCGGCCTACGTTTACTCGCTCCTGCTCGGTGCACAGACTCCCTTTGAGCACAGCACGCACGCAGACAAATTCATTTACGAAGCGGAGTTGCGGACAGGGCTCGGCGCACATTTCCGCTACGCGGAACACTTGAGCGCGGCCCTGCGTGAGTTTTTCAAACAAGTGCCGGAGGCCCGCGACTGGGTCGCCGAAGGCACCGCCGAACCGGAGGCGTCTTAGGCCGCTCTTATTTGGCGTGCGCCCGATCGCGCGCAGGTCGAGGGGCGGGGGCGTTTCCCCTAATGCTGGGGCGCGATAGAGCCCGCGACTCGTAGGAATCGCGGGGGAGTTTACGCAGTTTGCTTGAGGCTGCTTGCATCATGGGGGTGGGTGGACTTTTCGTTTTGCTCCCCCCGACTGCCGCGTAGTGGCAGTCGAACTACCCCTAACCCCACCCCAAAGATCGTTATGAAACGTAACACGCACCTGCGTGCTGTGAGCGCATTGCCGCTTCTGGCACTTTGCCTTGTCGCCTCAACTCCGAGTGGTTTCGCGCAACGCACAGCCACTGATGCTCGCGCCGAAACAGACGAAGCAATCATCCTCTCTCCCTTTGAGATTTCGGCCCAGCAGCCTGCGCGCTACCAAGCGGCGGACGCCGCTTCAGGCGGGCGGATTCGTACCAACATTCTCAATACGCCTTCGAGTGTGACGGTGCTCACGGGAGAGTTTTTGGAAGACGTGGGCAGTTCGCGGTTTCGCGATGCGGCGAAGTATGTCGCTGGCGTTTCCGAGTCCACGATTCCCAACGGTCACGATCGGGTAAACATTCGCGGCTTCCAAACTCAAGGTCGGCGCATTGATGGCTTCTCGACCTTTGCGCAGGCGAACTACGATTCGGCGGCGGTCGAGCGCATTGAGATTATCAAGGGGCCCGACTCCGTGCTCCAACCTGCGGGTGTGCCGGGCGGCACGATTAACCTCGTCACGAAGCGGCCGCAGTTTGTGCCGGGCGGCTACGTGAAGGCGCAGCTGGGCCAGTACGATGCAAATCGGGTCGAGGCGGATGTGACCGGGCCCTTTGCGAAGGGTCACTTGGCGTACCGCGTGGTGGCCGCCGTGCAGGATAGCGAGGGCTATGTGAAGCGCAGCTATCGCGATTCGGTGTTGGTTTCGCCGTCGCTTTCGTGGAGGATCGCCCCGCAGAGCTTGCTCACGCTGCGCTACGAATACCTCGACGCGAATGTGGCGAACTCCGAGGGTGTGCCGGTCGATCCGAGCGTGGGCACGACGACCGGCTTTAAGCTGTTGGAGGGTGTACCGCGTGACTTTAACCCGGCACCGGACAAGAAATACAGCGTGCGCGGCGGCGAGACGCATGCGCTGAGTTTTCACTTTAGCTCGACGATTACCGATAGGCTTTCGGTGCGCTTGGCGGGACGCATCGGCTATGTTGACCAGTCCGAGGCCGGTTTCGGCTTCGGACTCTCGACGCCTGGCGGCAGCCACAATCCGTATACGGGCAATTGGGAAGGCGGTGTCATTTGGGTAAAAACCTCGGTTGATCCGAATCCGCCGACTTTTGCGGCGACACCTGCGCCCGCGCTGAGCGAGACGTTTCAGCACTTTGGTGTGCACAACTTCGCCAACCGCCGCGAGCGCGACATCCAGAACGACTGGGCGTATATCGTGGACGGCACTGCGCTCAAATCGACCACGCTAGTGGGCTTCGCGTACAACTACTTTCATGGCAATGTGCAGACCCGTAACGAGCAGCTTCCCGACTTTACGGTGGCCGGTTGGACGAAGCCCGGAGCGCCAATCGAGTTTCCGATTAGCCGCGATACGCGCAACGTCACAAGCCGTTACCAAGTGTACTTAACGGAGGCCTTGGAGCTTTTTGAAGGGCGGCTCGTCCTTTCCGGCGGCGTATCGCAACTCAGCTACAACGGCACGAGCGGCAACAAGCTCTCGGCGGCGAATCCGCCATTCAGCGTTGCCGGGCAGATGTTTCCGGGCTCGGGCAACAAGGCGACTTACAATCACGGTGTCGTCGTGAAGCCGCTCGACACGCTTTCGCTCTATTATGGGCACAGCGAGAACGCCGTCCCGGCGGAAAATTTCGAGCAAGTGTCGCGCGGCAATGCGCCCGTGTTCTCGCAGGGGAAGCAGGATGAGTTTGGCGCGAAAGTGCTGCTCTTTGGCGGGCGCTTGATTGCGAGTGTGGCTTACTACGAAATCGAGCAGACAGGGTATAGTGTGTACAACCCCGCGAACCTTGTCTCGCCTGCGCCTTCGCCGCTGTTGCCCGACCTGATTCTTTCTCGCGAGGCGCGCGGTTGGGAGTTTCAGGTCACGGGAAACATTACGCCAAATCTCTCGGTCATCGCCAGCTACGACGACATGAAGAACCGCGACCCCAATGGAGTTATCTTGCGCGGAACGCCGGAGCAGACGGCTGCGGCTTTCGTGCGCTATGCGGTGACGCAGGGGCGGCTGGCTGGACTTGCGGTGGGTATCGGTGCGAACTACGCGGCCAAGGCGGCCGGCGACATCCCGCGTGCGGGCTTCACCGGAGCATCGACGCCGGAAAATCCGATCCCCTACCAGCCGAGTTTTTACCTGCCTGCGCGTACGATCGCCGACTTGTACGTGAGCTACACGCGCGGCGCATTCGTGTATCGGGTGGACGTGAGCAACTTCACCGATGAGGCGCACTATGGGCATCTCTCGCGCAACAACATCATGGTCGGAAACCCTGCCGCCGTGACTGGCTCAGTCACCTTTAAGTTCTAAGGCGCGCTGCCCCGGACAGTGTGGCGAGCCGCTTTTTAGCGGCTCGCCAGTGGCAGTTGAGCAATTGGTTGATGATAATGCTCGGTGGCGCGTGCGCCGATTTGATGTGCGGGAAACTCCATGCTGGCGCAGTCTCTAACCCTCCTCGGAGTATTCGATTTAGGAATACAAAGCCGTTTTTTCTGGGATTTGTGCGCCGCAGTCGCGCAATCCACTCCAGGGCTTGGGTGGCGTCCTCGCGTATGCGTCGCATCGTGTCGGTATTTACGGAGGGGGATGCGGACTAATCGGTCGGCTCAGCCGACTGGGTGTTTCGCTGGAGGCGGTGGCGTGGATTTGCGTACTGGCCTTTGATATCGAGACAGAATCGAGAGTGAGCATTTCACAATGAGTGTGGCTTTCGGGCTGCCGGAGCGTTGTGCAGAGTTGATTCAGTTAACCCGAAGTGCCGGAGTTTCGCCGTACGTGGCTCGATTATTGCGAGTTGTACAATGCACCTTTGGCGGAGCAGGCGGCACGCTTAGGCACTTCGTATAAGTCGCACAACTATGCAGCAAGGTCATGCACGGCTGACTGGCTTACGCGGCATATATGACAGAGGAGTGCATGGCTTGCTGCTCGCGCTTGGGAAGCGTTTTTATAGGGGCGAGCTGTCTTGGCACTCAGAGTACAGAGTGATCGCGATAAACTATAATGAACGAGCTGACGCTGGCGTGTGATGCGTAGTTCCTTGGGGAACGAGGTGATTTTATTCGTAATACTGTTAAATGAAGAGTTGCAGAATAATATAGAAGCCCTATCCGTGAGTCTTCTTTTGCCCAAAATGATCGATAAAAAAATCCAAAAACTAAATGCAGCGCGTGCCAAAGTGGCCGCTCTGGAACATGCAATCGCTAACGAGCGGCTCAAGGAGCTCGCAATACTGCCTGCCAAATATGGCTTCGGTGATGTGGCTTCCTTTATCAAAGCACTGAAGTCTGCTGTTGGCTCGGCCAAGGTCGGACGCGGTGTTGCCGCGGCTTCGGCTCGCCCTGCTGGGGCTAAGCGCAAGCATATCACACCCGAGGCAAAGGCTAAGGTTGCTGAACTTCTTAACGAAGGTAAGTCGGGCTCCGAGATCGCTGCGCGCGTCGGTATCTCGCTACCTAGCGTGCAAAAGATTAAGAAAGAACTCGGCTTGGTGAAGGCACGCGGCAGCAAAGCAGCCCAGTCGGAAGCGGCTCCTGTGCAACAATCGGTGCAAGAGGCTCCCGCTCAGGAGCAGCCTGCTCAGTATTAAACGTGCGCGAGATTTCGCGTGGCTCTTCTTAGGAGGCAGCCACGCGGCTTTTTTCACTTTCGGCGGCGGTGTGCTTGCACCGTCGCCCTTTTTTTTGAGAGGAAAGGGCGGATGCAGGACTATATACAGGCCAACACTAATGGGCACTTGCACGATGCGCGAGAGGCTTCGATTTCGCCGCTGGATCGTGGGTTTTTATACGGAGATGCCGTATACGAAGTGTGGCGCACTTATGACTCGGTAGTGTTTGCGTGGGCCGAACACTGGGCACGCTTGGAGCAAAGCGCGGCGGCCCTGGGCTTCATATTAAGGTGCTCGCCAGAGCAAATGTTTGGAGAGATCCGGCGTACTGCTGCGGCATATCGTGTGGCGACGAGTGATACGAGCGACCTGTATATCCGGCTGCAAATCACGCGTGGAGCTGGGACGATAGGACTCGACCCGGGACTCGCGGATGGGGCGAGTTTTGTGATTCTTGTCCGCGCGAATAAGGGCATCCCCGACGATAAATTGCGCGCAGGCTATACGCTTTCGCTAGCGACGACGCTTCGGCGCAATTCGAGTGAGACACTCAACCCTGCGTGGAAAACGGGAAACTACCTTAACAACATTCTTTGCTTGGGAGAGGCGCGGCGGCGTGGGGCAGACGAGGTCGTAATGACTAACCTAGCGGGCGAGGTTGCGGAAAGCTCGGTGTGCAACTTGGGCTTTGTGCGTCGAAGCGCAGGCGAGTCGGGTGCAGTGGAGATTGTTACACCGCCGCTGCGTTCGGGGATTTTGGCGGGAATCACACGTGAGTTGATGCTTGCCAAAATCGCGCCCGAGGCGGGCTTTGCTATGCGCGAGGCGGTGATTCGCCCAGAGGACTTTAGTGACTTTGAGGAGTGTTTTTTAATGGCGACGACGCGCGACATCGCCCCAGTGGGGCAGATTGACGGGCGGCACTTCCGAGTGGGCGAGCGCACGGTGACGATGCGGCTGAAGGCGGCATTTTCCGACTACGTCGCACGCTACGTTGCGGTGCATCCCGAGCAGCGGCTGTGAAGGGCGCCCGCTGCCGGTGCTGACCGAGTTTTAATTTTAATACCGCGCGAGCTTCGGGTCGATTTGTTCGGCCCAAGCGTCGATGCCACCCACGATGTTGGTCGCATTTGAAAACCCGAGGTGCCGGAGGTACTCGGTGGCGCGGCGGCTGCGTCCGCCGTGGTGGCAGAGGAGGAGTAGCGGGCGGTCGCGTGGAAGTGTGTCCGCTTTTTGTGGAAGCTCGCGCAGCGGGATGTGAAGCGCGGTGTCGATGCGGGCTATTTCCAACTCGTGTGTCTCGCGCACATCAATGAGGAGCGGGAGAGCGGGCGCTTCGCGTGTTTCGCGGAGGATTGTGTGGGCTTGCGCGACGTTGATTTCGAGCGGGGCGGTGGCGCTTTGAGTCATGGAGAATAGGAGTTGGGGCTAGATAGGAGTTTAGGGATTAGAGAGATGAGTTGAGCGACGTTTAGCAATTGCTCCGGTGAGCTGGGGGCGACTCGAATCCGCAGTCATGATGCGTTGCCTGGGAATCGACTATGGCACTCGCCGTATCGGCCTAAGCTTTGGAGATGAGGTCGGCGTGGCGACGCCGCTGCCTGCGCTCGTGCAGGGCGAGGCGGAGGCGCGTTGGGCGGCCCTAGAGCGCGTCGTGCGCGAGCGGCGGCTTACTGATTTCGTATTGGGTTATCCTTTCAATATGGACGGTACGGTCGGCTTTAAAGCGCGCGAGGTGGACCAATTCGCTGCCGAGCTGCGGGCGCGTTTCGGGCTGCCCGTTCATCTCATGGACGAGCGACTTACTAGTTACCAAGCAGAGGCGGAGGCGCGGCCTTCAAAGCGCGGTGCGCGTGCGCAGCGGCAGTTTCGGGCGAGTGGGGTAGTCGACTCGCGGGCGGCGACACTCATCCTTCAAGACTTTCTCAACCAGCGTGTGCCGCCGCCCGTACCGGAGTTTTATGAGGAGGAGGAGGTCAACGATGAGGGCGTGTGATTTTGTGCCTCGAAGGCGGAAGTGTGTATGCGCGTACGATGGGACAGGCTTTGCCGGCTGGCAGAGCCAAGCGGCCGGGCGTGGGCTTGCGATTCAGGATGTGATTGAGGCGCGGCTGGCGGCGATTTTTGGGCAGCCGGTGCGAATCGCGGGCAGTGGTCGCACGGATGCGGGGGTGCACGCGTTGGGGCAAGTTTTCCACTTCGATGCGGCTTGGTCACATGGGGAAGAGAAGCTCTTGTTGGCGTTGCGCACAGGGCTTCCGTCTACGATTCAGATCAAGAGTACTCGGCCAGTGCGGGCGGACTTTCATGCGCGCTTCGATGCGCGAGGGAAGCGCTACGAATACCGCATCCACCTAGGCGATGCGGATCCGTTTGCGCGGCCTTATTGTTGGACGGTTTTTAGGCCACTTGATGTTGACGCGATACGGGCGGCCGCAGCCCGTCTTATCGGGCGGCACGATTTTCGCGCTTTCACCGCGCTCAATGGTCCGGCCCGAGAGGACACCGTACGCATGCTTCACAGGCTCGATGTCTTACAGCGGGGGCGGCGGCTGAGGATCGTGTGCGAAGGCGATGGATTCTTATACAAGATGGTGCGAAGTCTCGTGGGCGCGCTGGTCTCGGTGGGCGAAGGGAAACTCAGCGCTGCGGACTTGGCGGCGATTCTCGCTTCGCGCCACCGCACGGCGACAGTGCAAACCGCGCCGGCCAAGGGGCTTTTTTTGGCTAAGGTGTTTTACTGACGCTGGGTCTGTTCGCGTTTCAAAGGCGAGGCATCTGGCTCGCGGCTCGCCATTCACGTGTGCTGCGCACGCTCGCCGCTGCCTTAAGCGCCCCGAAACGCGGCGGGCGGCGGCTAAACCGAGTCTACGATCTGGTCGGCGAGGCCGTAGGCGAGGGCTTCTTGTGCGTTTAGGTAGAAGTCGCGGTCGGTGTCTTGCTCGATGCGCTCCAAGGGTTGGCCGGAGACTTTGGCCAAGATTTGGTTTAGCTCGGCGCGCAGTTTTTCCATCTCTTGGGCTTGGATGTTAATGTCGGTCGCGGGGCCGCTGAAGTGGCCGGAGATGAGGGGTTGGTGGATGAGGACGCGGGCGTGCGGGTAGAGGAGTCGTCGGCCTTTGGCGGCACCGCTTAGCAGGATGGAGCCCATCGAGGCGGCCATGCCGGTGACGACTACGGTTACGGGTGAGCTGATGAGTTGCATGGTGTCGTAGACGGCCATGCCGGCGCTGATCGAGCCTCCGGGGGTGTTGATGTAGAGGGTGATCGCTTCACCGGGGGCGGTGGCTTCGAGGTAGAGCAGTTTTTCGGTTAGATCTTTGGCGGTCGTGTCGGTGACGGCACCCCAGAGGAAGATTTTCCGCTGCGAGAGGAATTTTTTCTGAATGAGGGCGCTGACGGAGGCCGGGGATTTGGCCTCGGTGGTGACGCCGTCTTCGTCTTCATCGTCGTCGTTGTCTGCACGTGGGGCGTGGTGTTGGAGGCCAGTGTCTTGGAATTTAGGGAAATGCATAAAGGCGGGCGAGAGTGGGCGTGTGCGCTGGCTTGGCAAGACGGAGAGGGCTTGCGGCCCCGACGCTCAGAGTAGGCCGAGCTTCATTTTTCCTTCTTCGGAGATCATGGATTGGTTCCACGGTGGCTCCCAAGTGATGCGCACTTCGGCTTCGTCGACGCCGGGGACGAGGAGGAGTTTGCTTTTGGCGTCTTCGGCGATTGCGGGGCCCATGCCGCAGCCGGGGGCGGTGAGGGTCATGGCGACGAGGACGCGGTACCCGCCGGTCGCTTCGTTTTTCTCGATGTCCATTGAGTAAACGAGGCCGAGGTCGACGATGTTTACGGGGATTTCGGGGTCGAAGACTTTGTGGAGCTGCGCCCAGACGACAGCGGGGTCGGGCGAGCCATCGGCCAGCGTGGCGGCTTCGAGTGAGTGGTCGGCGACTTGTTCGCCGAGGGCGTCGCCGTCTTTACCGTCGATGCGGAAGAGGCCGAAGTCGGTCTGCACGGTGTAGCTGCCGCCTAGGGTTTGGTGGATGAAGAGGCGGGTGCCTGCGACGAGGGTTTGCGACTCGCCGGAGGGGATTTGCTTGGCGGCGACGTCGCGCGAGAGGACGCGTTCTTTGGTGTCGGGGGTACTCATGGCTGCGCGGGCTTCGATCGGTTTTGGGGCGTGTAGCTCGCGGTCGTAGACCGAGGTGGCACGTCGTGTAACCGGTTTTTTAAAGGGGGAGGATGGCTAGGCCGATTGGGTGGCCTTAAACTTTTGTTGGGTAAAGGTGGAGAGGGCGTCGCGGAGGGCGGGGTGCGTGTCGTTGAGTTTGTTTAGCACTTCTTCGAAGAAGCCGAAGACGAGCATCTCGTTGGCGGCGGCGGGGGGGATGCCGCGCGAGAGCAGGTAGTAGAGCTGTTCAGGGTCGATGCGGTAGCTGGTCGAGCCGTGGGTGCAGCGCACGTCGTTGGCTTCGATTTCGAGGCCGGGGAGCGAGTCGGCGTGGGCGTCGGGGCTGAGGAAGAGGTTGCGGTTGCTCTGGTAGGCGTTGGTTTTTTGTGCGTCGGGCTCGACGACGATGAGGCCGGAAAAGATGGTGTGGGCGTGGCCGAGGAGCGCGTTTTTGTAGAGGAGGTCGGAGGAGGTATTGGGCGCGGCGTGGGTTTGGAGCGTGCGCTGGTCGAACTCTTGGTGGCCGTGCGCGATGGAGAGCGAGCACATGTCGCTGTGTGCACCGGGGGCGAGGAGGCGGCTGTGGGACTCGTGGCGGACTTGTGCGCCGCCGAGGTGCAGGTTGATCGAGAGGACGCGGGCATCGCGCTCGACGGCGATTGCGCTACTGTGCAGCGCGAGCGCAGCGGGCGACCAGTCTTGCACGCCGATATAGGTGAGTTGCGCACCGGCGGCGGCGTGCAGGTCGCTTACGGCGGAGACGAGCTGAGGCGCTTCTGTATCGGAGGTAAAATGCTCAACGAGCGTCGCCTTCGCCCGTTCGCCGAGAATCACAAGCGTATGCGGAAATGCCGCCGCGTGTTCGCCTTCGACGGAGTGCTCGACGAGGAAGGGTTCGGCGATTTCGACGCCTGCGGGCACATAGAGGATGGCTCCGGTGTTGGTGAGCGCGGTGTTAAGCGCGGTGAATTTTTCGCTGCCGAGCTCGGTCGGGTATTTATGGAAATAGTCGCGCAGGAAGTCGCCGTGTGTGGCGAGGGCTTCAGTGAGCGGCTCAAAGATGACACCGCGCTCGGCGAGTTCTTCGGGGAGCTCGACGCCGTGAACGAGGGTTTGGCCGTGGAAACAGAGCGTGGCCGCGCGCTCAAAGGGGGGCAGTGTCGGGCACTGGTAAGGCGTCTCATGCGCTTCCTCCTCCATCGGGTGGTGAGCCCGCTGGCTCATCGTCTGGGCGGCTCGCTCTTCGCGCGTCAGTGCATAACTGTCGAGCGCGAGTCCGCTGAGTTTGGAAAAGCGCCAGCGTTCGTCCAAGCGAGTCGGCAGTGGCAATTCATTGAAGCGTTCCCACGCGGCTTGTTTGGCGGCCAACCACCACTCCGGCAGCTCGGGCTCGGTGTCGATGTGTGGTTCAGATCCGGCGGCCCGTGTCGATACGCTGTGCTTAGCAAGGTGTGGGTTTTCCAAATCGGGGAGCGGCATGCGGTCTTAGTCCTGAGTTTTTTCGGCGCGGCAGCGCGGGTTTGCAGTGGGGGGGCCTGCCTTAACCGACCGAGCCTTCCATTTCGAGGTCGATGAGGCGTTTGAGTTCTACGGAATACTCCATCGGGAACTGGCTGGCGAGGTCGTTGATGAAGCCGTTGACAGAGAGGCTCATGGCTTGGGCTTCGGTGAGGCCGCGTTGCTGCATGTAGAAGATGAGTTCTTCGCTGACTTTGGAGACGGAGGCTTCGTGTTGGGTGGCGTGTTTGTCGCCGCGCACGGTGATGGCCGGGTAGGTGTCGGTGCGGCTGTTGGTGTTGATGAGGAGCGCGTCGCACTCGGTGTTGTTTTTGCAGCCTTTTAGCCCTTTGCCCATTTGGACGAGGCCGCGGTAGGTGGCACGGCCTTGGCCGACGGAGATAGACTTGGAGATGATGTTGGAGGTGGTCTCATCGGCGGCGTGGACCATCTTTGCGCCGGTGTCTTGGTGCTGGCCGTCGTTGGCGAGGGCGATGGAGATGACCTCGCCGCGCGCTTTGCGCCCGCGCAGGATGACGCCTGGGTATTTCATCGTGAGGCGCGAGCCGATGTTGCAATCAATCCACTTAATCTCGGCTTCTTCGTGCGCGAGGCCGCGTTTGGTGACGAGGTTGAAGACGTTGTTCGCCCAGTTTTGGACGGTGATGTAGCGGATCTTCGCGCCTTTGAGCGCGACGAGTTCGACGACTGCGCTGTGCAGGGTAGAGGTGCTAAACTTGGGCGCGGTGCAGCCTTCCATGTAGTCCACCTCGGCCCCTTCATCGGCGATAATGAGTGTGCGCTCAAATTGGCCAAAGTTTTCGGCGTTGATCCGGAAGTAGGCTTGGAGCGGTTGGGCGACTTTGACGCCGGGCGGCACGTAAATGAAGGAGCCGCCGGAGAAGACTGCGCTGTTGAGCGCGGCAAATTTGTTGTCCCCGGTGGGGATGACTTTGCCGAAGAACTTGCGGAAGAGCTCGGGGTGCTCGCGGAGGCCTTCGGTCGAGTTGACGAAGATGACGCCTTGTTTGGCGACGATGGACTTGATGTTCGAATAGGCGGCCTCGGAGTCGAACTGCGCTTCGACGCCCGCGAGGAACTTGCGCTCCTGCTCGGGGATGCCGAGCCGCTCGAAGGTTTCCTTAATGTCGTCGGGCACTTCGTCCCAAGTGCGTTTGGGCTTTTGGCCCTGGGCGAGGTAGTAGCGGATTTTGTCGAAGTGGATGTTCTCTAAATCCTTCGTCGCCCAGTGCGTGGGCAGCGGCATCGACTCGAATTTTTTGAGTGCCTTGAGTCGGAAATCGAGGAGCCACGGGGCTTCCTTCTTTACTTGGCTGATGTAGCGCACGGTGGCCTCGCTGAGGCCGACACCGGCGTCGTATTCGTATTCGACGTCGTAGGTGAAGTCGCCGCGCGTTTGGTCGATGCCCGCAACGGGATTGGGGGCTAAGACCCCTTTATCTTGCGACGCGCTCGTTGGCGCATCGTCGCTGGCAATCGAAGGCGAAAAGGCGGACATGGGTCGAGTGGGCAGGAGGTCGAGTGGTGCGGTGGCGCGGTGCGGTGGCGCGGTGGTAGGGCTTAGGCGACTGCGGCGGGGGCCAGTTCGTTTTGGACCCAGTCGTAGCCTTTGGCTTCGAGCTCGAGGGCGATTTCTTTGCCGCCGCTTTTTACGATGCGGCCGTCATACAGGACGTGCACGTAGTCGGGCACGATGTAGTCGAGGAGCCGTTGGTAATGGGTGATGACGAGTGCGCCAAAGTTGGGGCCGCGCATGGAGTTAATGCCTTCGGCGACGATGCGCAGCGCGTCGATGTCGAGCCCAGAGTCCGTTTCGTCCATGAGGACGAATTCGGGTTCGAGCATCATCATCTGGAGGATTTCGCAGCGCTTTTTTTCGCCGCCGGAGAAGCCTTCGTTGATGGCGCGCGAGGTAAACTTTCGGTCGATTTTGAGGTGGTCCATCTTCTCATAGAGCCGCTTGTAGTAGGCGACCGCATCAAGTTCTTCGCCCTCGGGGATGCGCGCTTGGACGGCGGCGCGCAGGAAGTTGGCGAGCGAGACGCCGGGGATTTCGCTGGGATACTGGAAGGCGAGGAAGATGCCCGCGCGGGCGCGCTCGTCGGGCTCCATGTCGAGCAGCGAGCGACCGTCGAGGAGGATGTCGCCGCCAGTGACCGTGTAGTCGGGGTGTCCGGCGATGGCTTTGGAAAGGGTGCTTTTGCCTGCGCCGTTGGGGCCCATGATGGCGTGCACTTCGCCGCCACGCAGAGTGAGGCTCAGGCCCTTGACGATGGGCTTTTCACCGATGGCGATGTGGAGGTCTCGGATTTCCAGTAGGGACATTTTTAGAAAATTAACAAAATAGGGAGTCGGATTGGCAAAATATGCGCAGTGAAAAAGGGCGCCAGTCTCTGCGGAAGGCAGAGAACGCGAACGTGTCCAACTCGCAAGGCCCATTTCGTCTAGAGCTGCCGCTGGCACATCCGTTCACGTCACCAACAAGGTGAGGCCTGCAGCGATTTCCGCCCCGTTCCCGCGGCTTATTCAAATAGCGCCTACTGGGGGATTTTCGCGGCGCCTAAACAGGCGAGCTACGGGGCGATCCTTGGCGCAGTCGGAGCCGGACTAGTCGTGTGGCGGAAACGGAGGCGTGTCGCCTCGGACATTCACGTCGCCGACACTATCCTGCACGCATCTCGGTCTTCCCCGACTGTGTCGGGGGCAGCAGCCACAGGCTATTTTATTTATCAGAGGCAGCCATTGCCCCAATGGCAGCGGTGGCTCACCGGGCTCCAGAAAAGAGGTCGGCGATGACTTCTTCGAGGGGCACGTCTTCAATCGTGATGTCGGCGACGGGGCCGGTGGTCAGGATTTCTTGGGAGACGGCTACGACGGCATCGGCGGGGACGCGTAGGGTGAACTTGCCGTCGGAGGTGCGGGAGGTTTCGCCGTAGCGCGAGCACCAGTTTTCAGGGAAGGCGGGCGGCTGTGGCTTGCCATGTGCGCTGTGCGTTTCTTGGGCGAGGAGTTCGGGGAGGAAGGTGATGATTTTTTTCTTCCCGCCCGCGCGGGTTATCCCGACTCCGGCACTGTGGCTTACGTCGCCCGAAGCGGAGCCTTCATTGCGGTGCTCAAGCGAGGTGAGTGCGCCGTCGTAGATTTTGCGGCCGTGGTGGATGACGATCACTCGGTCGCAGAGCTCCGAGATGTCGGCCATGTAGTGGCTGGTTAAGAGGATAGTGACTTTATTGCGGCGGTTGTACTCGCGCAGGAAATTGCGGACGGCTTTTTGCGAGATGACGTCGAGCCCGATGGTCGGCTCATCAAGGAAGAGGACTCGCGGGCGGTGCAGGAGGGCGGCGATGAGCTCCATCTTCATGCGCTCGCCGAGCGAGAGTTCGCGCACCATGACGTTGAGCTTGGCGCGCACGTCGAGCAGGTCGAGGAGCTCGTCGAGGGTTTCGTTAAATTGGGCTTGGGGGATCGCGTAGATGGCGCGCAGCAGGTTGAAGGACTCAATCGCAGGGAGGTCCCACCAGAGTTGGTTTTTTTGGCCAAGGACGAGTGCGAAGATCCGGCGGTAGGCACTTTCGCGTTTGCTGGGGTCGAAGCCGCCCACGCGCGAAGTGCCGCTAGTGGGATAGATGAGGCCCGAGAGCATTTTGAGCGTGGTGGTCTTACCCGCGCCGTTGGGGCCGAGGAAGCCGACGAATTCGCCTTCGGAGATGGAAAACGAGATGTCCTTTGCGGCGGCGAGTTCCTCAAACTCGCGCTTAAAGAGTCCTTTTACCCCGCCCCAAAATCCGGGTTGCTTTTTGTAGGTGCGGAAGACGCGAGTGAGGTTTTGGACTTCGATCATGGGAGGCGGAGGAGGGGCTGGATGTGCGCAGCCGGCTGGCGGCGCTGTGGTGACTGGATTGGGGCTTGGCGGCTTCTCAAGTGGGAGCGCATATTGCGCGACTGTGTCAATCTGCCGTCTCGTTTTAACTTTTCTGTTTTTGTGTGCTGCGCTGGGTGCGAAGGGGCAAGAGTCGGCGGCGGGGGAGCGCGTAGCGAGCGCGGGGCAAGCGGTGGCTTCGAGTGCTGTGCGCCTTGGCAGCGAGTCGGGGGATAGTGCTCGCAAGCGCACAGCGGAGGAGGCGATTCGGCGGGCGTTTGAGGAGCGCTTCGGGCTGCACGAGCCGATTTATTTTATCTACGGTAACGAGCCGCAGGGCGCGAAATACCAGTTCAGTTTTAAATACCGCGTGCTCGGCGATCGTGAGCCGGTGGGCGAGGATGGGGCAGAGACGCTGCGGCGAGTTTTCTTCGGTTACACGCAGCGCTCGCTTTGGGATATCGATAGCCTGTCGAGCCCGTTTTATGACAGCAGCTATATGCCGGAGCTATTTTTTGAATCGACTCGCACGCTCGACGCTCAGGCTATTTCGGCGGCGGACAGGTTCGCCTTTCTCGGCTACCAAGTCGGCATCAAGCACGAGTCCAATGGCCGGGCTGGGGCGGACTCGCGCAGCCTCAACACGCTACAATTTCGCACGGCCTTTGTGCTCGGCGATTTGGCGCGTTGGCACGGTATCGTCGCGCCGAGGCTTTGGGCTTATGTGAGTGATTCGAGCGACAATCCCGACATCCGCGACTATCGCGGTAACGTGGAGTTGCAGGTGGCGATCCAGCACGGAGACGGCGTCGCGCTCTCGGCGACGGGCCGCGTGGGGCGCAAAGGGCGGCGTGGGAGCGTGCAGCTCGACTTAACGGTGCCGATCGAGCTGAAGGGCCGTTTCAACTTTGCCAGCTACCTAATGGTGCAATACTGGAGCGGCTACGGCGAAAGCCTACTCGACTACAATAAACACAGCGACGCGCTGCGATTTGGGTTTTCGCTACTGAGGTAAAGAAGGGGGCCGCTCCCATAGCACGGGTTTTCCTTAGGCGGGGGCACCTAATCTGGAGTAGTCCAAGATTGAGTGGCTGATTTCTCCAGCGGCGAGCGTGGCGAAGTCGGTGGGCAAGCCTGCGGGCGAGACGTCGCGGCCAGAAATCCACTTAAACTGGTGTTCCCCGTCTTCGTCGGCGGGGCTAAATTGGCCGGGGGCGCAGAGGTGTGCGGGCACGGTGCGGCGCAGCGGAGCATCGGCGCGGCAGATTTCGGGGAAGTTGATGTTGTGAACGGTGAAGCTCTCGTGAGGCGTTTCGGGCAAAAGCTCGCCAGTGAGTCGGGCGGCGTGGTGAGCAGCGGTTTTCAGGCTTTGGTACATGCGCTCATCGGGCTCGCCCGCGTTTTCTTTTAGGCTGCGGTAAACCTGCTCCGAGGCATCAAGCGAGAACGCGGCAGCGGGCAGCCCGTGCAGTGCGCCCTCCCAAGCCGCGCCGACCGTGCCGCTGGCGATGATGAAGGCGAGGCTCGCGTTGCAGCCGACGTTGATGCCGCTGACGACGCCTTCGACCGTGTCCTCAATGAGGTGCTCTAGGGCGACGTTTACGCAGTCGGCGGGCGTGCCATCGACCGTCCAGGTCGGGCCGCCTAGGTCGGGGTTGACGACGGCAGTTTTCAGCCCGCGCGTGGTCGTTTTAGCCGCGCCCATGCCGCTCTGCTCCTTAGCCGGGGCGACGACGTAGAGCTGATGTCCGGCGGCTTTTAGGGCGAAACAAAGCTCATGTAAGAAAACCGAGTCGATACCGTCGTCATTCGTAACAAGGAGTTTCATAAATGCGTGCCCCGAGTGTCCGGCGTAGCGGCGCCCCTTGTCAGTCCTTTTGTTGGTGCCACCCCGAGCTGGCCGCGATGCGGATGGGGCGAGATCCGCTGCGCTTGGCTACTTTTATTTGCCAGTGCTGGCAGGCCGCACATGATTGAGCACGGATATCAGAATCTCCATCTACCCCGTTACTCCTATGAAATTCCTTAATCTAAAATTCATCCCGCAGAGTGCTGATTTGGCACTGCTGATCGTGCGTGTGCTTGCCGGCTTCACCCTGATTTATGCGCACGGCTGGAAGAAGCTCGCCCACTTTAACGACACGGTCGCTCAGTGGACGCAGTGGGGACTCAACCCCATCGGAGTCGGGCCCACGGCGTCGGTGGCGTTGAGTGGTTTCGCCGAGGTGGTTTGCGCGGCCCTGCTCATTTTGGGGCTGAAGGCGCGCTTCGCAGCCTTGGTCATCGGTATCAATCTGACGGTGGCTTTCGTCGCGGTTCACAAGGCAGCGCTGACCGGGGATAACAATGGCGAGTTGGCCTTTATGTATCTGCTGGCGGCGGTGCTCGTGCTGTTTGCTGGGCCAGGGAAATTCTCTGTCGATGGCCGTGGCTGAAGGCGTGTCGGGGGTGGCGTAGCCCCTTTCACTCGGCGAGTCGCTTGACGACGTGCGCGGGGCGGCCTTTGCCGCCCTGCCGCCGCGAGCCGCCGTCAGGTGCCGCGTCCGTTTTTGGCTTCTGGGTTTCGGCAGGGCTAAGTAGAAACAGGGGAGTGGCCGCTTTTATTTTGCGCGGGGGCGATAGGCTCTCAGTCATTGCCCAATGAGTAAACGTGTGACTGGGGAGAGGCCGATGCCGTCGCGGGTATGGTTGGCGGTCTTGTTTGGGTCGCTATCCGCGCTGGGGCCGATGAGTATTGATATGTATTTGCCGGCGTTTCCGCAGATTGCGGCTGAGATGGGCGTGGAGGTCGGGCGGGTGCAGCTTACCTTGTCGTTTTACATGATTGGGCTGGCGATTGGGCAACTGATGTATGGGACCTTGGCGGATAGGTTGGGGAGGCGCGGGCCCTTGCTAGTGGGGCTGTTTCTGTTTTGCTCGGCGTCTCTGGGCTGTGGGCTGGCGTGGTCGGTCGAGTCGTTGATTGTGTTTCGGATCGCAGCGGCACTGGGGGGCTCGGCGGGGATGGTGATTACACGTGCTTATGTTCGCGATCGTTTCGATGCCGCAGAGTCCGCAAAGTTTTACTCGCTCAACATGTTGGTAATGGGCCTAGCCCCGATTTTTGCACCACTGGTCGGCGGGCAATTGCTGTTGCTCGCATCGTGGCGTGCGCTTTTCGGCTTACTCGTTGTGACGAGTGCGTGCTGCTGGCTGGCCTTGTTTCGGTCGCTACCGGAGTCGCTGCCGAGCACCAAGCGCGTGCGGCATGGCTTTGGGAAAATCGCGCGGACGTATCTGGGGCTTTTTCGGCAGCGGGTGTTTTTGGGCTACACCTTGTGCGGGGCCTGCATGTCGGGTGTGATGTTTTCTTATGTGTCGGGGGCTCCCGCGCTTTTCATGGAGGCGCATGGGGTTAGCGCACAGCACTTTGGGTTCTATTTTGGAGCGAATGCGGTGGGCTTGATCCTCGTCTCGCAGTTTAACGTGATGCTTTTGAAGCGGTTTACGACGCGGCAAGTTTTGCTCGCGGCCTACACTGCGAATCTCGCGGGGGCCCTAGGCTTCGTGGCTGTCGTGTTGAGCGGCTGGGGCGGATTTTGGGCGGCGTTGCCGTTTTTGTGGCTGTGTATCGCTTCGGGCGGGTTGATTTACCCGAACTCGACTGCGCTCGCGCTAGCTCCAGTCGGCGCGGCGGCAGGGAGTGCTTCGGCCTTGCTGGGGATGCTCCAGTTTGCGCTAGGCGGTGTTTGCGCGTCGCTCGTTGGTGCATTTCACGATGGCACGGGTCGACCGCTCGCAGTCGTAATGGTGCTCGTGAGTGCCGCCGGCTGGTCTGTTTTAAAGTGGCTGCCCGGGCGCGGTCAGTGAGGGCGGGCGACTCGGGCACTTACGTCGCCGGCAGAGTATTCGTGCATTTTGCAGCTCCCTGCCTTTGGCAGGGAGCGCCGAAAAGGCTTCAATTTTAGACGCGTCGGGAAGCGGCGACGCGCCCAACAAAAACGGTCTGCAACCGTGCGGGCTTCACTCTGTCCGCGACGTAAATGCATGCCCGCACCGGCAGTCCTTGGCGCGATCTGCCGCCGGAGTTTGGTTCATGGAACAGCGTGTACCAGCGCTTTGCACGCTGGTCGCGCGCGGGGGTGTGGCATCGGGTCTTTGCACAGTTGGCGCGCGAGCGCCGCTTCCAGGAAGTCTTCATCGACTCGACTATCGTGCGAGCCCACCAGCATGCCGCTGGTGCCCCAAAAAAAATGGCACCCAGGCGCTCGGGCGATCCCGAGGCGGGCTGACGACCAAGATTCACGTTGTGGTCGATGCCATTGGGCGGCTCATCCAAGGTTGCGTCTCATGCCAGCCAAGGCAGTTATCCCGCCACGGGCCAATCGGCGCGAGTCGATTCGCTGGAGCAAAGCCATCTACAAACACCGCAACCTCGTCGAACGCTTCTTCTGCAGAATCAAGCATTTCAGGCGCATCGCTACACGCTAGGACAAGCTGGCTGAGCGCTTCGCCTCATTCATCTGCCGCGTCAGCGCCTTCGTATGCACAGCGTAAATGTCAACAGACCCTAGCCTGGCCCGCATGGCGCGCGAGCAGATACTGCAAATGCGCCTGCGCCTCCGGCCACTCGCCCGCCGTCATGCTGTACATCACGGTATCGCGTATGGTGCCGTCGCGCCGGGCCGCGTGGCCGCGCAGCACGCCGTCTTTTTTCGCGCCCAGCCGCTCGATCGCGCGCTGCGAGGCAAAGTTGTAGTTATCCGTGCGCCACCCCACCACTCGCGCGCCGAGCGTATCGAAAGCATGGCGCAGCAATAGCAGCTTGCAGGCGGTGTTCACATGCGAGCGCTGCCAGCGCTGGCCGTACCAGGTATGGCCGATCTCCAAGCGCGCGAGCTCCGGCACGATGTCGTGATAGCGGGTCGAACCGAGCACCTCGCCCGAGGTGGCATCGAGCACCGCAAACGGCAGCATATGGCCGCGCGCCTGGCCTTGCAACGCCGCGGCGATCCAGGCTTCGGTCTGGTCGGGTGCCGGTACAGAGGTAATGCGCAAATGCCACAACGCCCCGTCGGCCGCGGCCCGCCGCAAGCCGTCGGCGTGCGCGCCAGCAAGCGGCGCAAGGCGCACCCCGTGGCCGCTTAAGGTCACGGGCGTCACGGCGCGGGCAAAGCGGGACTCGGCGGGGGCAGACATGGCGGCTCCGATAAGAAAGACAGGGCAGGGCGCTATGTTACCGGACGGCTTGCCAAGCGCGCCTTCAACGCCAACGACGTCTGCGACGGGCGCGACAAGGGGGTGTTGTTGGGTAGCGGCAATTGCGCCTTGACCGGAATGCGCGGCGCGTAGGGTTCGGTGGTCAGGCCCCGGTTGTCGATGTACCCAACAAAAACGGTCTGCAACCGTGCGGGCTTCATTCTGTCCGCGCACGTAAATGCCGGCCCGCGGTGGCTCATTGCGCGAGGCCGAATTCTTTGAGCAGGGCGCTCACTTTTCCGGCGACATTGGCCTTGGGGTCGCCGGGGTGCAGGTGGCTGTGCCGCAGTGTGCCGTCGGGCGCGATGATGACCATGTGCGGGATGCCTTCGATGCCATAGTCTTCGTTAAAGACGTTCTCTTCGCTAAAGGCGACTTCCCAAGTCATCCCGTGCTTTTCCATGAACTCGGACGTCAGGGAAAACTCCCTCTGCGGGTCATTTTTGGTGTCGATGGGTCGGCTGCGGAGGTTGTTCACCTGGCCTTGAAGGCTGGTCACGCCGAGGAAGGTGACGGGCGCACCGGCGAAGCGGGCGACTTCTGCGCGGATTTGCGGGAAAGTGCGGATGCAGGGGCCACACCAAGTGGCCCAAAAGTCGATGACGACGACTTGGCCGCGTAGGTCGGAGAGTTTTTTGAGGCCGTTTTTTGTCGACCATTGGAAGTGAAGTTCGGGTGCACGTTGGCCGATGAGCGCATCGGTGCTGGCCTGCTCGCTGGCGGCTTGGGCGATCCTTTCGTCGAGCCGTTCGAGTACGGAGGGGATTTGTGCGGCGATTTGGGTGCCGGGGAAGTCCTTGGGGATGGCTGCGAAGAGCGAGCGGGCGCGCTCTGCGTCGCCAAGAATCTCGAGCGTCATGTAGGCGCGAGCGGCGGCGACTTGGGCGACACCATCCGAGCGGTCGCCCGCGTATTTTCGTAAAAGTAGGTCGATGCGCTCAAAGAATTCATCGACATCTGCGTCATTCCCCCCGCGAGCTTGGAATTCTTCAATAATAGCTTGCAGCTCAGCGACTGGCGGAGGGAGTGTGGCCCTACCTTGGGCAAAGAGAGTGGGCGCACTCGGGCTGAGGAGCAGCGCAAGCACGAGGAGGAGTTGGGAGAGGATTTTTTTCATGGGGAGAGGAGGGGAGTTTAAGAGGGATTTTCGGGAGAGCAAGAGGGGGGTGCTTACTTGTCTGCGGTTTTGGCGATGCTACGGTTTAGGGCGGTGACGATGGCTTTGATGGAGGCTAGCTCGATGTTCGTGTCCGTCCCTGCACCGTAGAGGGTCTGGCCCTGCGCGGTTTTGATTTGGATGTAGGAGACGGCTTTCGCTTCCGCGCCTTTGCCGAGCGAGTGCTCGGAGTAGGAGAGGACTTCAAATTTCGGGAGTGCAGTGCTGGCGAGTGCGCGCACGAAGGCGTCGATGGGGCCGTTACCTTCGCCGTGGAGGGCGTGGACGGCTTCGTCGATTTTGATGGAGACTTCGCAGCGCACGGCGGTCTCGGTCTCGGTGGATTTGAAGTGCTGGATGGCGAGGGGCGCGGCGCGGTCGAGGTATTCGGCAGCGAAGGCGGCGTGGATTTCTTGGCTGGTCAACTCGCGGCCCGTCTGGTCGGCGAGCGTGTTGATGAGGCGACCGACTTCGCGGTGCATGGCTTTGGGGAGGTCGAGCCCGTATTCGCGTTCGAGGATGTAGGCGACGCCGCCTTTGCCCGACTGGGAGTTGATGCGGATGATGGCTTTGTAGCTGCGGCCGATGTCTGCGGGATCGATGGGGATGTAGAGGACGTCCCAAGGTTTTTCGCCGGATTGTTTGGGCCAAGATTTCTTAATGGCGTCTTGGTGCGAGCCGCTGAAGGCGGTGAAGACGAGGTCGCCGGCGTAGGGCGAGCGGGGCGGCACTTCGAGTTTGGTGCAGCGTTCGTAGGTGTCGCGGATTTCGTTGATTTGCGAAAAGTCGAGCGCGGGGTGGATGCCGTGCGTGTAGAGGTTTAGGGCGACGGTGACGATGTCGAGGTTGCCGGTGCGTTCGCCGTTGCCGAAGAGGGTGCCTTCAACGCGGTCGGCTCCGGCGAGTAGGCCGAGCTCGGTGGCGGCGATGCCGGTGCCGCGGTCGTTGTGGGTGTGCAGCGAGATGAGGCTGCGGTCGCGGTGGCGGAGGTGTTTGCCAAACCACTCGATTTGGTCGGCGTAGACGTTGGGCGTCGCGTATTCGACCGTGGCGGGGAGGTTGAGGATGATTTTATCGGTGGGCGTGGGTTGCCAGACCTCGCTCACGGCTTCGCAAATCTCTAGGGAGAATTCGAGTTCGGTGCTGGTGAAGCTCTCGGGGGAGTACTCGAGTTGGATCGCGGTGCCGCCGGCGACGAGCGGCTGCATCTTCTCCTTAAGAAAGCCGACGGCGTGGGTGGCGATTGCGACGATCTCGGCCTTGGTCGCGCCGAAGACGTAGTCGCGCTGCTTGGGCGAGGTGGAGTTGTAGAGGTGAAAGATGGCCCGGCGGGCACCTTGCAGCGACTCCAGCGAGCGGCTGATGAGGTCTTCGCGGCACTGGCAGAGGATCTGGATGGTGACGTCCTCGGGGATGAGCTGTTCGTCGATGAGGCGGCGCACGAAGTCGAACTCGATTTGCGAGGCGGAGGGGAAGCCGACTTCGATCTCCTTAAACCCGATTTTTACGAGCATGGCGAAGTAGTCGATTTTCTCTTCGACGCTCATTGGTTGGGCGAGGGCTTGGTTACCGTCGCGCAGGTCGACGCTGCACCAGGCGGGGGCTCGGTCGAGGCTGCGCGAGGGCCATTGTCGGTCGGGCAAATGGATGGGCGGGAAGGCGCGGTATTTGGTGACGGGCGGTGCTTGCATGACTAAAGAATGCGGGTGGGAGATACGTTTTTGAAAAGGAAATCGAGAGGCTCGCGGTGCGCTTTTTAGTTTGCGAGTTGCTCGCTGGCAACGGGGGCGCACGCGAGAAGCTAGGCTAAGCTCACTTGCTGTGTAGCGAGACACGATTTGGGGCGCACGATCACCCGCGTATGGCACAAGAGGCAGCGCGGGCGATTCACAGATCGTGCGCGCTCTTAAGTCGTAGGGAGACTTGCGGCCAGTGTTGCATGTGGAGGCGGACGCTGGGGGCTGGGTATGGCGCGGTCAAGCTCGCTCGAAATTATGCATGCGGGGAACGCAGTTTATGGATTTTGCGTGTCGATAAACAAGCTAGGGCAGCGGCGCGGCCGCGAGCGGCCAAAGACACCCGGCCAAAGCGCGTCCTGCGCGCACACTGTGGCACACGGCGTTTTGCGCTTTTGTAACCACTGGGACAGCCTTGCGTCTTGTCAGCCGTGTATGACCTTGTTACCATCGCGCCATGTCTGACGACGACGAGTCCTTCGACTTGCCAGCCTGTCTTGCACGCGTGCGCGGCGGCGACCAAGGCGCGTCGCGCGAACTCGTCGATTACCTTTACCCCTTCGTCATTCGTATCGTCCGCACACGGGTGCCTCGCCGCCTCACCGAGGAAGATTTGGCACAGGAGGTGTTTATGAAAGTCTTCTCACGGCTTGACCAATACCAAGGTGCAGTCCCGCTCACGCACTGGGTCTCGCGCATCGCGGTGACGACTTGCATCGATGCGCTGCGCGCACAACGCCGCCGCCCCGAATTTCGCTGGGCGGATTTATCGGAGGGCGAGGCGCGGGTTTTCGAGCACGCGGCGACGCCCGGCGGCGAGGTGGAGGCGGGCGATGCACTCGCGGCGCGCGAACTTATTGACCGGCTGTTTAGCCAGCTCAAACCACAAGACCAACTCGTCCTGCGCTTGATGGACTTGGAACAAAAAAGCGGTGCAGAAATCAGTGCCATCACGGGTTGGCCGACGACTCTTGTTAAAGTGCGCGCTTTCCGTGCGCGGCAAAAACTACGCAAGCTCTTCCAAACCTTAGAACGAAAGGAGCAGTCATGAACCCTTCGCGCTCACCACTCCCTCCCCACGCCCCGCAGTCTCGCCGTTCTGTCGACGAGACTTGGGCAACGCTTATCCGCGCGGCGCGGCACGCTTCTGTTGATGATACAGAGACGAGTGCACCGCTCGGCTTTTCCGTGCGAGTGGCTGCACTCGGGCTTGCGGCGCGGCGGGCGGCTCCCTCGCTGCTCGAGTCTTTCTCGCTGCGTGCGCTGGGCCTAGCCGGGCTCGCAGCGGTGCTCGCTTTTGCCGTGCATTTCTCTGTGCCGAAAAGCGTAGCCGCAGCCGATGAGGAGCTCTTTTTCACAGTCGAGGATCCCTCTGCACTCCTCCTCGGCGAATCGGGGGGCACTTATGAATAAGCGCTGGGTTGTGGTTTTAGCTTTTTGTGGCGTGTTTGTCGCTGGTGCCGTCGTTGGCGGCATCGTCGTTCGCCGGAGTGGGCCGCCTCCCGAGCCGCAGGCGCAACATCGAGGGGGACGGACTGCGTCCGATCTCGACCGTTTTACTCCGTCGATTATGCGTCGCTACACGGTGCGGCTGGAGCTCGACGACGCGCAGCGCGATCAGCTCCACCCCATCGTCGTCAACGCAGAGGGCGAGCTGCGCGAGTTGCGCAACCGCTCCTTCCAAGACGCCATCGCCATCGGCGATCGTATGAATGCGCAAGTCGCGCTCCTACTGCGCCCCGACCAGCACGAGAATTTTGAAAAACTCAAAGAGGCCGTGCGAAACTACTGGGAGCGCGAACGCGAGCGGCGCCTCAGTAAGAGCGAAGAGTCCCGCAAACCCGAGAAGTAAGAGCAGTCCTAAAAGTCTGAAAACCCGGAGAACCCACCGCGAGCGCGACGGTAACCGCGACGAGCCGCGTAAGTCCGGAAAAGACAGGCGACTCAGCAGCGCAAAGAACGTCGTGCAGACCGAGCGCGACCTAAAAAAATGCTTCCCGCGCGACCACTGGAGTAAACTGCACCTGCGCATCATTTACTACGGCCGCGAACACTGCACCGCACGCGGCTGCGACGGCACCCGCTGCGAAATCTGCCAAACGCTAAACACCTAAAACCAAGACAGCCCGCGATGCTTTCGCCTCAATTTCTCGGTGCGCCACTTGTGATTAATAGAAGCCTGCTTAGGGTCGCGTTCTTATGAAATCCCGTACCTTCACCCTCACTTCTCTATCCTGTGTGTTGGTTCTCGGACTGGCACTTTCCGCGCCCCTTCAAGCCCAAGAGTCGGCCCCTGAAGAAAAACCGAAGACGGAAAAGAAAGCCCCCAAATACCCCAAGCGCTACGACACTGATAAAGACGGAATTATCACCGAAGACGAAATCGCTGCAGGCAAGGCCGCCGACAAGGCCAAGCGAGATGCTAAGCGGCAAGCCGATCTCGAAAAATACGACGCCAATAGCGACGGGAAGCTCGATAAAGAAGAGCGCGCCAC